>JAAVEM010000001.1 GCA_014801235.1 Bacteroides sp.
GTCTTGCAACCGGATGGTTGCAAGACTTTGAGCGGAGAGGACGAGATTCGAACTCGTGGTAGGATTGCTCCTACGTCAGTTTAGCAAACTGGTGGTTTCAGCCACTCACCCACCTCTCCTTGCGTGGGTCAATTCTGACTTAGCGGTGCAAAGTTAGGGATTTGTTTTTAATAATCCAAATCTTTGCCGATGATTTTTGATGTCAATTAGCATTTCTTCGGAATTGGAAAATCCGGGAGCAACTGAGCCTTTAGATTACCGGCTCAAATCCTAATGAGCTTATCATCTCGATTGCAGCTTTTTCATCATGCTCACCTTCGACATAAGCCACGCCTTGCGTGAGGTCTACTGCGACAGAGGTGACTCCGGGCAATTTTGCCAGATTTTTTTCTACGGTAGCTTTGCAGTGAGCGCAAGCCATACCTTTGATTTTGTATTCTTTATTCATAGCTGTAAGTTGTTTTTTTGATGTTGGCATATAGTTGGCAATCATCGCCACGACCAACAGAATGGCGAGGATCACAGTGCAAATGAGACTGAAGAGGGAGACATCGCCGACATGGCACGCGCCGTGCATCTGAGCCATGGGGGCAAGGAACCATCGTGAGGGCAAGAGGTAGTCGATGACGAGTCCGAAGGCGATGGCGCTCAAAACAATGGAACCGATATAGACAGCGGCGCATTTACGCCCCATGGCGCGTGAAATCACGGTTGCGGAGGCGAAGTTAGCCGCGGGTCCCGCCATGAGCAACACGAAAGCCGCTCCGGGCGAAAGCCCTTTGAGCATGAGCGAGAGGGCGATGGGGATGGATCCGGTGGCACACACATACATGGGTATCGCCACAACAACTACCGCGATCATGGCGAGAAGCGGACGGCTGCTAAGCGCGACAAAGAAATCGCCGGGCACGAAAAGGGTTATGAGCGATGCAATCACCAATCCGATTATGAGCCACTTGCCGATGCTGCGCACCATGTCGAAGAATCCGTAGCGAAGCATTTCCCAGAGTTTTCCCATGAAGCTCCTGTTTTGAGGCGACTCGACTTCGCATTGGGCGCCGCTTTCCGTGTCAATGGCAAGGTTGCCTCGCTCTGCCGCTCCGACGGCAAGCCCACCGAAAAATGCGGTGACGAGCGCCGCAACCGGGCGAATGACGGCAAATGCCGGACCTAAAAGCGAGTAGGTGGCGGCGATGCTGTCGACACCTGTTTGGGGCGTGGCAATCAGGAATGATGACGAGGCGGCGCGTGACGCTCCGTTGCGTCGAAGGGCTACCGCCGTGGGGAGCACTCCGCATGAACAAAGGGGCAAGGGGATGCCAAACAATGCCGCTTTAACAACCGAGCCGGCGCCTGTCCCAGAAAGATGACGGCTCATGAGCTGCGGCGAGACGAAAGCATGAAGAGCGCCGGCGATTAAGAATCCCAATAAAATGTAGGGCGACATTTCATTGAGCATATTAAAAAGTATTATAAGGATATCTTTCATAGCTGTAATTTTTATACAAAATTACAACTGCATAGGAGAACGCGCGTTACACAATTCTGACAAAATATTGCATTTCAACCCACGCTAAAAAGCTTGCGTTATATTTTGTCCAAAGGCATGTGGGACTGCCCTGACTCTTTGTAAGCCGTAGGGGTCATTCCGGTCACTTCCTTGAATTGTCTTGAGAGATGCGCCACGCTGGAATAGCCGGCAATGTGAGATATTTCGGAAAGAGTCTTGCCGCCGTAATCGATCAGTTCTTTCACATATTCTATCTTCTGGAGAATATAATAACGCTCTATGGAACGTCCCTCGGCAGCTGAAAAAATGCGGCTTAATGAGGTGTAGTCCATTCCGAGCTCCCCAGAGAGATAGACCGACAGTTTCATTGAGGTGTTTTCCATGGCTCGCGCAAGTTTTATCAACAGGCTTTTTATCTGCTCCACTATCTCCTCTTCGCGCGATTTTATTATCTCAAACCCCTCGACCGCCAATGCATCGCCAAGCGAGCGCATCGCTGCCGAATCGAGCACGCGTGGAACCTCGATGAATCCAAGACCTACCTTGGCATCGGGTATCCCAAGGCTATCGACAGTGTCGCGCACGACCTTGACACAACGGTCACAAACCATGTTTTTTATCCTTACTACCATATAATTCTTACAACGAGCAAAAGAAGGTGACTAATACAGGAACCGACATGTCGAGAAGCACACCGTGGAGGATGGCGAGGGGCACCATCCCCTCGCCCGACCAGCGGGCTATGACAGGGAGCGAGATGTCGCACGACGAGCAGCCTGCCGCAGCGATGGGCGACAAGGGGCTGATGCGAGCGAGCAGCGGAGCGCCGACTATTGCCAAAAGCTCGCGCAGAACATTTGCCAACAAAGCCACGATGCCGAGACGGGCGGCAATGTCAGGAGCGACGACAAGCGCCTTTAGTTGAGTTATGAGCAACGACGACAGGGAGTAATAGCCTAATCCGCTACCCACGGCAAGAGCGTCGGCAACATTGCCCAATGACCAGAAAACACCGACCAACAGGGCGGCAAGAAGAGTACCGGCGACAGTGGCGAAGGGCAACAGGAGCCATTGAGGGCGGAAATCGCGACGGAGCATATCGAAGCTCTCGCCCGAGCCGAAGCCAAGTCCAACCTGGGTCATGAGCGCCAACAGGACAAGAGCCGACACTTTTTCCAGCGGGACGACATCAGGAATCAAGCCCAACTTGCCGGAAAAAAGCCCCAGGCAAAATGCGAGTAAAACGAAAACAATATCTTTCATCGACCAGCCTTAATCTTATTCTTCACAAGCCTATAAACCAGTGCTGAGAAAACAACACTGCCTGACACACAAGCCACGGCGATGAGAGCCGCTCCGGCTCCAAGCCGGGGCAACGACTCCATGAGCACCTCATCGGAGCCGATCTGAGCGCCAAACAGGAACAAGAGCAGCAGGACGGTGGGCATGGTCCATGTCCCGACAAGCCTCACTCCGCGCCGGCGGCGAAAAAGCCTGCCGACCACAATGCCGGCAATAAACAGAGTCCAAAGAATCAGAGTAAACATTAGCAGCAGTCCATGGTGACACATTTAATAAAATAACCGCAAAGCAAGTCGGAAATCGACTTCCCTTGCGGTTTAAATTCGTAAGGCGCCGGCTTAGAAAGGCAGGTCGTCAGTGGCACCATTGCCGAGGTCGGCAACAGCAGGAGGAGGCGGAACAGCGCCGGGATAATCCTGAACAGGAGCAGCGGCACCACCCATGTTGCGCTCACCGGCTTTCTCCACTTTCCATCCGCTGATCGAGGTGAACCAGCGACCATTGTATTCACGGCTGTTTATATCAAAGCTAAGCACGATTTCATCACCTACATTCAAAGGGTATTGGTCAGCCTTCGCACCGAAAAGGTCGAAGTGAACTTTTCTGGGATAGGATTCATGAGTTTCAAGTACATATTCGCGTTTCTTCCACTCATTTCCTGCTTTAGAAGTTCCTGACTGTTCAGGCAAAGCGAGGATAATTTTTCCTTCAATTTCCATGTTATGTATACTGTATTGTAATTTTTTATCAAAGATAGACAATCGGGAGTGGTTTGCCAAATTTTACTCCATAAATTTTTCCACAACAAACTCCTCTTCCCGACATCCGTATGGGGCGCCGTCGTTATTAAGAAGCGGCAAGTCGACAAGCCGGCGATATAATTCCTTCACTTTGGGATGGTCGCCTATCACATGCCGGGCTCGGAAGAAGCATACACCGCCAACCCCCTCAGCCTTACGCGCCTTCTCCATCAAATCGCTCACAACATCGACATCCCATCCCCCTTCTACCAACTTATAGGGAGCAAGCCCGACAAGCACCGGAACCTGCGCGCAGTGGGAGGTCCATGTCGACAAATGGGTGGAGAAACCAAACGTTTCGTCCCAATACATCTGGGGAATCACTATGTCATGATGCCCGCTTCTGACCCACTGTACAGGATCTTGCTGAAAAGAATCATAGGCGGTCGAGTTTTTGGTGCCGTTGACATTTTTGTATGTTCCGATCGGCGCGCTCCCCAACACGAGGTCAGGGCGTTTCTTTTTAAGAGCGTTGTAGAGGTCGGCGACAAAACTGTTGATGTTATTCCGACGCCAATCAGCCTTATCCTGTTTCCCGCTCCCATATTTGCGGAAAGATTCCTCGTCGGGGAATTTGTCGCCCGGATAGCGGGTATAGTCAAGATTAATGCCATCGAAGTCATACCGGTCAATCAGTTCGGAATACAATTTAACGAGATATTCACGCGCCTGAGGGTTGGCAGGATCGATATAATAAGCGCCCGAGTAACGCAGGCACCACTCGGGATGGCTTTTGATGACGTGGCTCACCTTGTTTGACTCGTAAGCCGACGCCTTCTTGGCATCACCGACACGATAAGGCACTATCCAGGCATGGCACTTCATGCCGCGGCGGTGGCACTCGTCGATAACAAAACGACACACGTCATAGGAAAGTCCGGAAGAGCCATCGCCGGTGATCGAAGCCATCGCCGGCTGCAAAGAGCTATTCCACGCCACATCACCGTTTGCCTGCACCTGAAACAGGATCAGATTGAAATGAGCTTTCCGGAGTTTATCGAGAATCTCGATCATGGAGCGTTTTTGCCGAGCCTCATCATAATTGCCGCAGGGCCAGTCAAGCCCGGCATTGGTGGTGAGCCACACTCCCCTGACTTCGGCAAATCCGGGAACGATGGAAAAAATTATATATAACGAGATAATGAAAATTCTAATAAGCATAGACAGGAAATCTTATACGAAAATAAGCAAATTGGATTTTTAGTCAAAATTTATAGGCAGTTTTAACTCAACATTCATTCTTTTTTATGTAAATTAGCCCTTAAATTAGATTAATTATGTCAGAAGAATTGGATTGGTGGACCTCTCCCACCGAAAGCGAATCAGGACGCCTGATAATGGTGACCGGGCGAAAAGACGTGGAAAAGTTCAGGTCATCGGGGAAATATAAAATCAGAGTTGAAATAACGTGGAAATATGAGGGAAACGCAGCCGGGATGCCCGACGAGCCGACAGCCACGGTGATGGAGGCGGTGCAAGACGCGCTTGAAAATGCGTTCAAAAAAGATCCGGTAGCCGTCATGACCGGAGTATATACCGGCGACGACGAACGCAACTGGGTGTTCTACACACTCTCGGTGCATATTTTCGGTAAAAAAATCAATGAGGCGCTTGCTCCGTTTGACCTCCTGCCGATAAGCATTTACACTGAAAATGATCCTGATTGGTGTGAGTATGACGAAATGCGCACCGCCTCGGAAATAAATTGACCCTCCCCCCTTTCTCCGTGAAAATAAAACCGGACCCGAATTAAGCATAATCCGAGTCCGGTTCTTTATTTATCTTATTGCAAGGATGATTTACACGTATCCCTTGATGATGCCGCGCTTTGAATTGCGGACAAACATGATGATTTCATCGCGTTCTTTAGTGGCGGGTAATTCAGCCTCTATGCGCTCCACCGAGTCAGAAATGTTATATCCCGACAGGTAGAGATAACGGTAGATTTCCTGAATCTCGCGGATCTGCTCGTTGGAGAAATTGCGACGACGCAAACCGATAGAATTGACTCCAGCATAGGCGATGGGATTGCGCGCAGCCTTGACATAAGGAGGAATGTCCTTATTGATAAGCGAACCGCCCTGAATCATGACATGGGGACCGATGTGACAGAACTGGTGAACGAGTGTGCCGCCGCCAATGATAGCGAAGTTATCGACCACCACTTCTCCGGCAAGCTGAGTGGCATTTGACATAATCACGTTGTCGCCGACCACACAGTCATGAGCCACGTGGCAATAAGCCATAATCAAGCAGTTGCTGCCCACCACGGTCTTTCCTTTAGAAGCGGTTCCTCGGTGAACGGTGACACATTCACGGATAGTGGTGTTGTCGCCGATTATAGCAAGAGTGTCCTCGCCACGGAANTTCAAATCCTGNGGNACNNCNNCNATGACGGCNCCGGGAAANATNACNCAGTTTTTNCCGATNCGGGCACCNTCCATGATAGTNACNTTGCTGCCGATGCGNGTTCCCTCNCCNATTTCNACATTCTGCGTCNATGGTNACAAAAGGATCGATCACCACACTTGGANGCNATNTTNGCGGCNGGNTGNATATANGCNANNGGTTGTTTCATTTCANNTCATTTATTTGTTCTTAATNATCTGAGCCATNAANTCNCANTCAGNNACAATNTTCTCACCAACNAANGCANNGCCCTTCATCACNGCNCATCCGCGNCGNAGNNNGGTCATGAACGANACNTGGAANANCANNGTGTCGCCNGGAACNACTTTGCTGCCNGAACTTCACATTGTCGATTTTCATGAAGTAGGTAGAGTATTTTTCGGGTTCCTCAACCTGTCCGAGCACGAGAAGACCACCAGTCTGAGCCATAGCCTCGATGTGGAGCACACCGGGCATAACCGGCTCCTGGGGGAAGTGACCCTGGAAGTAAGGCTCATTGCCGGTAACATTCTTGACACCCACGATGTAGTTGCTGCCTTTCTCAATGATCTTGTCGACCATCAGGAACGGATAGCGGTGGGGAAGCAATTCCTTGATGCGGTTTATGTCCATGATGGGAGTCACATTAGGATTGTAGACGGGAGCCTGCAATTCCTGATGCTTTATCTCCTTGCGGATTTTCTTGGAGAATGCGGTGTTGATAGAGTGTCCGGGGCGTGTTGCGATAATCTTNCCTTTGAGAGGNCGTCCAATCAAAGCAATGTCGCCCATCACGTCGAGCAGTTTGTGGCGCGCAGGTTCGTTGTCGGCAAACAAGGGGAAATCGTTTATGTAGCCGAATTCAGCCACATTCTTGCGGGGNACTCCCATNAGATCGGCTATGCGGTCAAGCTCGCTCTGTTCCATGGGGCTGTCATAGATAACGATAGCGTTGTCGAGGTCGCCGCCCTTTATAAGATTGCCTTTCACNAGGGGCTCGACTTCGCGCACGAACACAAAGGTGCGGCTGCTTCCCACTTCCTTGCCGAAATCTTCAAGATGGTCAAGCGACGCATATTGATTCTTCAAAACGGGAGAATCGAATGACACCATCACATCGATGCTGAATTCATCATCAGGGAGAACAATTATTGACGAGCCCGAAGTGTCGTCGCGAACCTCGATTTTCTGCTTCACTACGTAGAAATCCTTGTCGGCATTCTGCTCTACGACACCCACATTAAGGATGTTCTCGCAATATAATTTAGCGCTTCCGTCAAGAATGGGAAGCTCGGGAGCGTTCACCTTTATAAGGCAGTTGTCGATGCCGGCTCCATAGAGAGCGGCAAGAGCATGTTCAACGGTGCTTACACGCACGTCGCCTTTGCTCAACACGGTTCCGCGTGTAGTGGCTGTGACATACTCGGCAAGGGCATCAATCACCGGCTCACCTTCAAGATCGGTGCGTTGAATTTTATAGCCGTGATTTTCAGGCGCGGGGCAAAATTCCGCATCAATCATCAGCCCTGTGTGAAGACCTTTTCCATGAACCTTAAACGGCTCCTTTAGTGTCAATTGTTTCATTATGATGGTTTATTTGTTTAATTCCTTTTCAATATTCTTTACCCGGTCAAAGAGCTTGCCGAGATTTTTAGTATATACAGCCTGACGGGCGAACTCGCCGGCATTTACCGCGGGATATCCCATCAAACGGCTTCCNGGCTTGACATCATTGGGGATTCCTGACTGAGCGCCGATGACTGAACCGTCGCCCACATGAATGTGACCTGCAAAGCCTACCTGTCCGCCGATCATGCAGCCCGCGCCTATCTTGGTTGAGCCGGCAACGCCTGCCTGGGCTGCGATAACGGTATTCGCTCCGACCTCGCAGTTATGAGCCACCTGAATCAAATTATCCAATTTGACACCGTGACGGATGCGGGTAGCTCCCATCATCGCACGGTCAATAGTNGTGTTGGCTCCAATCTCGACATTGTCTTCGATTTCGACAATACCCATCTGAGGNATTTTATTGTACTCGCCGTTAACCGGAGCGAAACCAAATCCATCGGCTCCGACGACGACTCCGGAATGCAAAATACAGTTCTTCCCGATTTTGCAACCGTGATATATTTTCACNCCGGGATAGATGATTGAATTATCGCCAATCACCACGCCCGCNCCAACATAAGACTGCGGATAGATTTTTACGTTTTTTCCAAGAACCACACCTTTCCCGATATAGGCAAACGCGCCCACATAGCAATCATCGGGAAGAGCCACTCCTTCTGAGATATATGACGGCTGTTCAACGCCGACANGCTGCTGCGACGCCATTTTGCTCACCATCTCGAGCAGCGACGCTACCGTGGCATAAGGATCGGCGACCCTGATAAGCGTACACGAAACGGGATGTTCAGGCTCGAAGTCATTGCTGACAAGGACTATCGAACTCTTGGTGTCATATATATAATGAGTGTATTTTGGATTTGCGAGGAAAGAAATCGCACCCTTATGACCCTCTTCAATTTTGGCAAAAGTGCTGACAGTGACGTTGCCGTCACCTTCTACTTTTCCCGAAACGAGAGCCGCGATTTGAGAAGCGGAAAACTCCATGTATATAAAATTATTGTACAATTAATTATTATGCAAAGTTGCACAAAATTTTTCGTATCTCAGCCTAAAGCGGCATGAAAAATGCCACTTTGCCAAAAAAACTCGGTCTTTTTAGGGCTAAGAACTGATTTTATCGCTCAATAATCACCAATAACGGGGTGTCTTCCTTATCAACCGCATAGATGTCACGACGCTCCAGATAACGCATCACTCGCTTCAAGCCGGTCTCAATCAATGATTCTTTCTTAAAAATATTGTTGAGCTGCTGTCGGTCGCTAAGCATTATCTTGTTCTCGGCGGCGACAATAATCACCCCTGAGACAAAGATGGTGGAATGGACTTCCCGCTCAAACCGCTCGATTGACAGCACGCCGTTGTCTATGCCGACAATGGAATTGCGATAAATTTTGCCGTCATGTATGACGGCATGGGCAAGATAACGTGTCATTTTGCGGAATTGAAACTCAACACTGAATGACGCGAATAATTGTCGGGGCTGAAGCGGGTGCGGGTAAGGCTTATGCTATCCATGTAGGCTGCCTCTCCCTTAGCCGAAGGGAGCTCCAGAACACCATAAACGTTCCTCAACAGCTTAGCCGTGTCAGTACACAATTTAAGTTCCTGCCATCCTCCGCCATAAAATTTTGACGAAACATAGTCAGTGGTGCCGTCACTGTAATCAGCGCAGATGGTCCATTGAGCCGGCAACATGTGGCTATTGGCGAATAGCTTCCACGAATAGGTGTCGCCTTTGTCCCAATTCTCGTCGGCAGAGAGCTTGAATCTCACGAAATCAGAGGGGTTTTCCATTGAAAAACGGCGGAAGGGCACATCGCTCCACACATTCACCGAGTCGCCCACCACCGAAACCTGAACGCTTTTTCCGGCGGCGGCAATGTCGGCAGTGCTCAACTCGTCTTCAAGCTGCTTTATCACCATTTCATAGACCTCCTTATAGACGTCTATATTGTGTCCGTACCACACGAGCGAAGTGTCTAACTGCTCTTGTGTCACGCCATGACGCATAAGGACCGACTGCTTCAACGCTTTTTTGACCGAATCGTCGCGATAGCGGGAACTCTGCAAGTCGACAACACCCTCGCCTTTATGGATATCGGCAAGCAATGCAGCCATGTCCTTAGGCTTTATGACATAATCAGGAGTGCGGTCACATGACATGACGACAAATGCCAGCAACACAATTATAATCCACTTATTCATCGCTTTTTCCTGACGAAGTGCCTTCTTCATGAGCTGCGTGTTCATCAACCGCCACCGGCGATGACAGATAACGCGAGTAAAACAGAATCAAGATGAATATGCCAACCGTTATCGCAGCATCGGCTATATTGAATATAGGCTGGAAGAACAGGAAGTACTGCCCTCCTACAAAGGGCATCCAGTCAGGCCAATAAAAGCTGAACAACGGAAAATAGAGCATATCCACCACTTTCCCGTGAAACAGCGGGGCATATCCGCCTCCATCGGGAAACATCGTTGCGATTTCGGGAGGATAAGGATTGTTGAACAGCACTCCGTAGAACAACGAATCGAAGATATTGCCGGCGGCTCCCGCCGTTATCAATGCGCAGCACACTATGTAGCCGGTCTTGATGTAGCTTCGGTTGCGAATCTTTATTATGTAATATATCAACAGAGAGACCGCAACGATGCGAAACAGAGTGAGAAACAATTTGCTACCGATCTCCATTCCGAAAGCCATTCCATTGTTTTCAATGAAATATATGCGGAACCAGTCGGTTATCACTATTTCCTCTCCAAGATAAAGATGGGTCTTAATCCATATCTTCACAATCTGGTCTATCAACAGCACTCCCACTATGATTATAGTGGCGAGCAGTCCTCTCGACAATTTCATAATCTGATTCTGAGTCGTGTCTACGGTGTACTTGTTAAGTCTTAAACTTATTCCTATCAGCGTTTTTTATTACCCTCTTTCGCCTCTACACTTAGAGTGGCGTGGGGCACCGCAAGCAATCTTTCTTTGGGAATAAGCTTTCCGGTCTGCCGGCAGATACCGTAGGTCTTATTCTCGATTCTCACCAATGCCGCCTGAAGATGATTGATGAATTTCATCTGACGCTGGGCGAGCTGTCCCGCCTCCTCCTTGCCGAGAGTGCTCGCGCCCTCTTCAAGAACCTTAAACGTCGGCGACGTGTCGGCAGTGTCATTGCCGTCATTATTCATAATGTTGGCTTTCAACAGCTCATAGTCTCGCTGCGCCTTTTCAAGCTTCTGAAGTATCACTTCTTTGAACTCCTGAAGCTCCTCATCAGTGTAACGGGTCTTTTCGCTCATAGTGTTTTTGTGTTGTAATGGTTATTAGGTTATAGATTTCTTGAGATCAATGTATTGAGCTTTATATCGTCGATGTCAAGCACTTCACATTCGGCGTCATCAGCCGCAACAGGAGCAATGTTGACCTCGGTAGCAAGCACCTGTGAGGAGATGTAGCCCTTGAAGGCTTCGATTGCAGCGTCGGTTGCCTCGTTGGGGGCGAATGTTATTGAAATCTTATCAACGATATCATAATCGCGGCTCTTACGTATATTCTGAATGCGGTTCACAATCTCGCGGGCAATACCCTCCTGGCGCAACTCGTCGGAAATAGTGATGTCGAGCGCCACGGTGAGATTACCGTCATTGGCAACCTGCCATCCGGGGATATCTTCCGAGATAATTTCCACATCGCCAAGTTCAACCGTTGCGGGAGTTCCGGCAATATCAAAAGTAAACTGACCGTTGCGTTCAAGCTCGATAATATCGTGCTGCGACATCTTAGCCACCTCAGCGGCAAGAGCCTTCATGATTTTACCATATTTCGGTCCAAGTTTCTTGAAGTCGGGCTTCACTCTCTTGACAAGCACGCCCTCTTCATTTCCAACAAACTTGATTTCTTTCACATTTACCTCGTTCAGCACAAGCGGAGCCACCGATGAAATCATCTCCTTCTGGCGCTCGTCGAGCACGGGAATCATCAGTGTGGCAAGCGGCTGACGCACACGGATATTGACCTTGCGGCGCAAAGCGAGCACCATCGAAGTGATATCCTGAGCGAGCTTCATGCGCTCTTCAAGATAAGCGTCGCTCTCGCCTGCTTCAGGGAACAGAGCAAGATGGACCGAAGTCGCTTTATCGCCGAGCGTGACTGAAGTAAGGTCGGTATAAAGGCGATCGGCAAAGAAGGGAGATATCGGAGCCATCAGCAACGCCACTGTCTCAAGACAAGAATAGAGAGTCTGATAAGCCGAAAGCTTGTCCTTGTTCATGTCGCCGCCCCAGAAGCGTTTGCGGTTGAGACGCACATACCAGTTGCTGAGATTGTCGTTGACAAAATCATTTATCGCGCGTGCTGCTTTGGTGGGCTCATAGTCGTCCAGAGCCTCCTCTACCTCGCGGATGAGGGTCGAAAGCAACGACAGAATCCAGCGGTCGATTTCAGGACGCTCTTCCATCGGCACCTGAGGCGCGCTGTTGTCAAAGCCGTCCACATTGGCATAGAGCGCAAAGAACGAATAAGTGTTATAAAGTGTCGAGAAGAGTTTGCGCGATGTTTCACGCACACCCTCCGAGTCATATTTCAAGTTGTCCCACGGCGATGAATTGGCAATCATGTACCAACGCAACGGGTCAGAGCCAAATTCGGCAATCGCCTCAAACGGGTTAACGGCGTTACCGAGACGCTTAGACATCTTGTTGCCGAAGCGGTCAAGTACAAGACCGTTAGAAATCACCGCTTTATAAGCCACTGAGTCAAACACCATTCCGGCTATGGCATGGAGGGTGAAGAACCATCCTCGTGTCTGGTCGACACCTTCAGCGATAAAGTCGGCGGGATAAAGCTCGCCGGCATCAAACTTCTCTTTGTTTTCAAAGGGATAATGAATCTGCGCATAAGGCATCGAGCCCGAGTCAAACCACACGTCGATAAGATCAAGCTCGCGGCGCATTGGCTCGCCCTTCGAAGAAACAAGAATTATGTCGTCGACATAGGGACGGTGAAGGTCGATTTTGTCATAGTTTTCCTTAGAATAATCGCCGGGCACAAATCCCTTATCCTTGTAAGGATTAGAAGCCATCACTCCGGCAGCCACAGCCTTTTCCATCTCATTATAAAGCTGCTCAACGCTGCCTATGCAGATTTCCTCTTTGCCGTCCTCGGTGCGCCAAATCGGGAGCGGAGTTCCCCAGTAACGGCTGCGCGAAAGGTTCCAGTCCTGAAGATTTTCAAGCCATTTGCCAAATCGTCCGCTACCGGTTGCCGCAGGTTTCCATTTGATGGTCTCATTCGCAGCCATCAGTTTTTCACGGGCGGCGGTAGTGCGGATAAACCAGCTGTCAAGCGGATAATAGAGCACCGGCTTGTCAGTGCGCCAGCAGTGAGGATAGTTATGCACATGCTTCTCAATCTTGAACGCTTCGCCGGCATGCTTCATCTCCATGGCGATAACCACGTTCAGATCCTCGGCTTTTTCGGCAGCCTTATCATCATATTTGCCACCCTCGTTGAATTTCGGGTCGTAGGCGTTTTTCACATAGTCGCCGGCATGATGCTCATAGAGAGCCACGTCGACACAATGTTTCACAAACTCAGGAGCGCACTCGTCAAGAGTGTAGTATTTACCGGTCAAATCCACCATTGGGCGAGTCTCGCCGCGCTGATTGATCATGAACAGCGACGGTATTCCTGCCGCTTTCGCCACACGGGCGTCGTCGGCGCCGAAAGTCGGAGCGATATGCACGATTCCGGTTCCGTCGTCGGTGGTCACATAGTCGCCGCCGATCACACGGAATGCCTCTGCTTCAAGTTCCACAAATTTGTCGCTTCCCACGGCAAACACGTGCTCGGGATGGCTTGCGGCATAATCCTGCACAAAGCCCGGAGCATTATCAGTCAATTTTTCAGTAGGTTTAACCCAAGGCATCAATTGCTTATAGGACATACCCACGAGTTCCGAGCCGAGATAAGTGCCGACAATGCGGTAAGGCACAATCTTGTCGCCCGGTTTATATTCTTCCAACGGCAGAGTCTCACCCTCGGCTTTGAAATAGGCGCTGATGCGATCCTTGGCAATAACCAGTGAGATTTTCTCCCCATTATAAGGATTGTAAGTGCGAATTACAGCATATTCATACTTCGGTCCCACGCAAAGAGCGGTGTTCGACGGCAATGTCCACGGAGTCGTGGTCCAAGCGATAAAGCAAGGAGTTCCCCATCCTTCCATCTCGGGCTTGGTGTCGACAGCCTTGAATATCGCGGTGACTGTAGTGTCCTTCACGTCGCGGTAACATCCCGGCTGATTAAGCTCATGGGTGCTCAGTCCGGTTCCGGCTGCAGGCGAATAAGGCTGAATGGTGTAGCCCTTGTAGAGATAGCCCTTTTCATGAAGGCGGCTCAGCAACCACCACACCGATTCGATATAGCGGTTGTCATAGGTGATGTAAGGATCATTCATGTCAACCCAATAGCCCATCGAGTTGGTGAGGTTTTCCCATTCGCGGGTATATTTCATCACCTCGCGGCGGCAAGCGGCATTATAATCATCAACCGAGATTTTTTTGCCGATATCCTCCTTGGTGATGCCGAGCGACTTCTCCACTCCGAGTTCAACGGGAAGTCCGTGAGTGTCCCAACCGGCTTTGCGCTTCACGTGGAAGCCTTTCATAGTCTTGTAACGGCAGAAAATATCCTTGATCGTACGAGCCATCACATGGTGAATGCCCGGCATACCGTTTGCCGAGGGGGGACCTTCAAAAAACACAAACGAGGGAGCGCCTTCGCGCACCTTCATGCTCTGTTCGAAAAGATGATCTTTATTCCATTGTTCAAGCACCTGACGGTTTATGTCGGAAAGATTGAACTTATCGTACTCGTTGAATTTTTTCTTCATCACAATTGACTGATTTATGTTGCTGTAATGTAGTTACAAAATAATTTTTGCAAAGTTACAAAACTTAGATGATAATTCCGCTCGATGAGCCTGTTAAAAGTTAAAAACTTTCCGGGAGTCGCTTTCCCCGGAAAGTTTTTTATATAGTTCGCAAGCCGCCCTGACGGCGGCGAGATTGGCGCTTGAAACGCGCGGTCAGGAACCGATAAGGTGGAAGAACTCCTCGCGCAGGGAGGCGTCTTCGGCAAACAGCCCTGAATATTCAAGGGTGGTCGTGGCAGAATCCTGCTTTTCGACTCCCCTCATTTTCATGCAAAGATGCTCTGCGGTGCATGACACGATAACGCCCTTCGTGCTCAGCGCCTCGGTCAACGAGCGGCATATATCGGCGCATAGACGCTCCTGAACCTGAAGACGGCGGGCAAACACGTTGACAAGCCGGGCTAGTTTTGAAAGCCCTATCATTTCACCGTCGGGGACGTAGCCTATTGAAACTTTTCCGAAAAACGGCAGGATGTGGTGTTCACACAAAGAATAAAACTCTATGTCCTTTACAATTACAATCTTGGAGCCGGCATAGTCAAAAACCGCCGATCTCAGAATCTGTTCCGGATTCTGGCGATAGCCCGAAGTGGCATAGTACATGGCTTTAGCCGCCCTCATCGGTGTTTTCTCAAGCCCTTGACGAGCCGGATCATCACCCAGCAGCCTTATAATACTTTCGTAATGCGAGGCAAGCTGTTCAATTATCTGATTCTCTTCCATCAAAACCCTGTTTTTTTTAGAGAGCCTTAATTGTTTATTGTTATGCGGTCCTTGACAACCCTTATCTCGCGGCTATAGGACGGGAAAGCGTCCTTGAGCTCATGTGCAGCCGCATTAGCCTCTTCATGAGTGCGGAAGTTTCCCACCCGCAGCCTCCAGTAAGGAGAACTGTACACCACATAAGTGCCAAACTGAGGAAACCTCGCGTTTATGTTGCGGGCACGGGCGCGGGCTTCTGCCTTAGCAGTGCTCGGGTTGCTGTCGGAAAACACCTGAATCCTGTATCCCCCCATCTTGCCGGTAGCGTGCGACACAGCCGGTTTCGTCTCCTTTTGCTCTTCAGCCACAACCGCCGGGACCGATGAAGGCAGCGCCTTCTCCTGAACGGAGCCAAGACGCGCTTTCAATTGTGAAGGCATGTTCACCCGTATGTGTCCTGAGCTCTCGATGCTTTCCACCACAGTGGTTCCCGCATCGGTCTGACCGTAGGAAAGCGCTGACGAGAACAGCATTCCCGGAATTATGATTAAATAACGTAGCTTCACTTCATTGAGGTTTAATAACCGCACAAAGTTATATAAAAATATAATTCCGTGCAAGTATGAAACAAATACCCTCTCCTCCCCCATCTTTTATCACGGCAATGAACCGCAGTTATAAATAAAAACGGTATATTTGCATCATGGCTCAATTCCAGATAAACTATCTCGGGTGTGGATCAGCCACCCCTACTATGCGGCATCTGCCCAGCTGTCAAGTGGTAGACTTCCGCGACAATCTGTTCATGATCGACTGCGGCGAGTGCGCGCAGTTGTCATTGCGGCGCATGCAGTTGAAGTTTTCGCGCTTGAACCACATTTTCATCTCCCACCTCCACGGCGACCATTGCCTCGGACTGACCGGGATGCTGTCCACCCTCGCCCTCACCGGCAGGGAAGGCGGCACAATCACCATACACACCTTCAAGGAGGGCGCCGAGATATTCTCACGCATGCTCGACTTCTTCTGCAAGGAGCGTCCGTTTGAAATAAAATACAACATCATCCCCCACGGAGCGACCGAGCGAGTGTTTGAAAACGATTCGCTTGAAGTTACGGCGTTCCCGCTCTATCACCGCGTGCCATGCACGGGATACATATTCCGGGAAAAGCCCAAGCCAAGGCATCTCAAAGGGGATATGCTGAAATTCCACAATGTGCCCCTGCGCGAATATCAGTCGATAAAAGCCGGAGCCGACTTCATCAACCCCGACGGGAAAATCATAGCCAACTCGATGCTCACCTCGCCGCCTGACCCATGCGTGAGCTACGCCTATTGCAGCGACACGATGTTTGACGAGAGAGTGGCTAAAGCTGTCGAAGGTGTCGACACGATTTATCATGAAGCCACCTACACCGAAAGCTATCACGAAAAAGCCCGCTCGCGCGGACACTCCACCGCCGCCGAAGCGGCAACTATCGCCCGTCTTGCCGGAGCCAGCCGACTCGTGCTCGGGCACTACTCTAAAAGATATCGCAACGAGGAGGAGCACCTGGCGGAAGCGCGCGCGATTTTCCCAAACACCATCCTCTCCTACGAGGGGTTGAAACTTGATTTGCTATGACAATACAGGACGACGATACCCGATTCATGAAAATCGCGCTCGAAGAGGCGCGCAAAGCTTACGAAGAAGACGAAATACCCATCGGAGCAGTGATTACCTGCAAAGGTCAGATAGTGGCTCGCGCCCACAACCTCACCGAGACGCTCAATGATGTCACCGCCCACGCCGAAATGCAGGCAATAACCGCGGCGGCAAACACCCTCGGCGGGAAATACCTGCCCGAATGTACGCTCTACGTCACGGTAGAACCATGCATAATGTGTGCCGGAGCCATTGGATGGAGCCAGATAAGACGCATCGTCTACGGCGCTTCCGATGACAAACGCGGCTACCACACATTTGCCGTAAAACCGCCCTTCCACCCCAAAGCCCAAATCATCAGCGGCGTAATGGCAGAAGAAGCTGCCGCCCTCATGCAACGCTTCTTCAAAAGCAAACGATAACATCCCCTGCCCCACAGGATCGCGGGGATTGCACCCCAATCCACACAGATGCAAGAGTCAACCATCCTACACCACAACATCGGAGATGTTGAAGCGCAATGTGTTCGGCACATTGCAACCGCAGGGACATGGAGCCCCCTTGATAATACGGAAATTTCGCACAAAAAAGGAGTCCTTGCTCAATGCAAGAACTCCTTCGTCTTAGTGGCGGGAACAGGACTCGAACCTGTGACCTTTGGGTTATGAGCCCAACGAGCTACCACTGCTCCATCCCGCGATGTTTTACGTGTGCAAAGGTACGGAGTTTTTACGTTTCCGCCAAATAATGCGGCAGTTAATTATGTTAAATAATGCAAAACAAAGCGGGGAGATCCGCTTCCGAATCTCCCCGCCTCATTGATATGTGGTAAGTAATTACTTATTCACCTGATACTTATTTACGCCATCGCGCAGATATGCCACAACTTGTTTTGCGGCGGCAATACCGGCATTGATATTAGCTTCAGCTGTCTGAGCGCCCATTTTTTTGGGAGTGAAGAACACGCGTCCGGCAAACTTCTCTTCAAGCGCCGCAGCATTGTCGGGCTTCACATCAGCCACATACTTCAAGTCAGCGCGAGCTTCAAGAGCCTTTTCAAGACCCTCTTCGTCGATCACCTCCTTGCGCGCGGTATTGACGAGCACACCACCCTTAGGCATCTTTGTGATCAAGTCATAGCCGATGCTTTTCTTGGTTTCGGGAGTGGCAGGGATATGAATCGAAACGATGTCGTTGTTGGCATACAGTTCATCAACGCTTCCAACAGCGGTTATGCCCTCTTCCGCCATAACATCGACTGGGCAATAGGGGTCGAAAGCCGAGATTTCCATGCCGATACCCTTGGCTATACGAGCCACGTTTCTACCCACTTGTCCGTAAGCCTGAAGTCCGAGACGCTTGCCCTTAAGCTCAGTTCCCGAAGTTCCGTTATACATATTGCGGGCAGCCATGATAACCATGCCAAAGACGAGCTCGGCAACGGCGTTGGAATTCTGACCCGGGGTATTCTCCACAACCACATTATGGTCAGTTGCAGCTTTCAGATCCACATTGTCATATCCGGCTCCGGCGCGCACCACGATCTTGAGTTTTTTTGCGGCGTCAAACACCTCGGTGTCTATCACGTCGCTGCGGATTATGATTGCGTCAGCGTCAGCAGCTGCGGCAAGAAGATCAGCCTTTGATGAATACTTTTCAAGAAGTTCAAGTTCATAACCGGCATTTTCGATCACCTCGCGGATACCGTTCACAGCTATCGCGGCAAACGGTTTTTCAGTAGCTACAAGAACTTTCATCCTGATTAGTGTTTCTTTTCAAATTCGTTCATTGTCTCAACAAGAGCTTTCACGCTTTCCATGGGGAGAGCGTTGTAGAGAGAAGCGCGGAAACCGCCCACTGAACGGTGTCCCTTGATTCCGATCATGCCCTTGCTTGCGGCAAAATCAGCAAAATCCTTCTCAAGTTCGGCATACTCGGGCTTCATCACGAAGCAAACGT
This sequence comes from Bacteroides sp., assembly GCA_014801235.1. Lineage (GTDB taxonomy): Bacteria > Bacteroidota > Bacteroidia > Bacteroidales > Muribaculaceae > Muribaculum. The sequence goes on from JAAVEM010000001.1 coordinate 18,877, forward strand.
TCATGATTGAGCGGTCTTCGGGAACGACAGTGCCCACAAACATGCGGCTTGAGTCGATAGCGCTGTAAAGGAGTTCAGCCTTGGCGAGGTCGCGACGCTCCATCTCCTTGACACCTCCAAGCTCCTTGTAATACTTCAAGGTCTGCAAAGCCGAGTAGATGGGGAGCACCGGAGGAGTGTTGAACATCGAACCCTTCTTGATGTGGGTGCGGTAGTCAAGCATGGTGGGAATCGCGCGGTCCACGTTGCCAAGAGCGCTGTCTTTGACAATAACGATAGTCACTCCGGCGGGAGCAAGATTCTTCTGAGCGCCGGCATAGATGATATCATATTTTGAAACGTCGATGGGACGAGAGAAGATATCGCTCGACATGTCGGCAACCAACGGAACTTTCACGTCGGGATCAAAACGAGTTTCTGTCCCGTAGATGGTATTGTTGGTCGTATAATGGAAATAGTCGGCATCTTCCGGAACCACATATCCCTTGGGAATATAGGTATAGTTCTTGTCCTTGCTTGAAGCCACAACGTCGACTTCGCCAAAGAGCTTGGCTTCTTTGATGGCGTTTGAAGCCCATGTGCCGGTGTCGATATAAGCCGCTTTCTTCTTCAACAAGTTATAGGGAACCATGCAGAATTGCATAGAGGCGCCTCCGCCGAGGAACAAAACAGAATAACCTTCAGGAACGTCAAGCAACTCTTTGACCAGTGCCTGAGCCTCGTCCATGACGGCAACAAATTCTTTACTGCGGTGTGACACTTCAAGAATCGAAAGACCGGTGCCGGCGAAATCCTTGATTGCTTCTGCCGTATTGTTTATTGTATACTCACTCAGAATTGAGGGGCCTGCATAAAAATTATGCTTCTTCATTTTAGGTTAATATTAAAAAGTTAGGCTGCAAATATACGCAATTAATTACAAAATGTAAAATAAAATAGCCAAATATGTGGCAAAAAACGAGCCATGCCTGATTCACATCAAGCATGGCTCTGCTACTATAAAAAAGTTGTGTATGTGTTTATTTTTGTGGAACAAGTCCACTATTGCCGTTTACACTCCGGCAAATTATTTGTTGTCATCGCTCTCGGGGATGTCAGGGTTGTTCTGCATCTCCACGGTCGGGATACGATAAATCATGCGGTAGTCGCGCGCCGAGTAATTGATGGCGTTATAATAAACGAGGTCAGCCGCATTGTTCACGTTCTTTGAGCGGTCGATAGTCTCGTCACGACGTTTTGCGTCAAGATAACGGCAACCTTCGCCCCACATGTCAATACGCTTCTGCAAGCAGATTTCGTCATAGAGAGCGTCGCCGGTCAAACCGCAGTTATATCCGTTGACACGGGTAGACATGATTTCGTTGAGCTTAGCCTGAGCCTTTGCAGGTTCATTGTTAAGGTAATATGCCTCAGCTGCAAGATAATACATTTCTGCTGTGCGGAAATAGATGATGTCAGAAGTGAACGGATCATCAGCACCGTCAGAAGTCATGTACTTATCACGGAACTTACCTGCGATATAATTCTGGAAGTTCGCCGACTGCTCAAACGCATAGCTAACGTCAAGCAAGTTATAATTGTCGTTCAAACCAAACCAGCCTTTACGCACGTCGTTATCGGCAATCTGATCATAAAGATTTGAACCCACAAGCTTACGATAACCCACCTGACCGCCGTAACCGATGAAGTAAGAGTCCATGTGAGAGAAGAATGAAGCATAATATCCGGTGGTTTCATTGTTTACAGAGTAACCCCAGATCACCTCCGACATATCAAGAGAGTTGAAACCGCTCAGCATCTCAGCAGGAGAGTTGAGCGCGCCGCCCTTGATTGCCTCTTCAGCATATTTTGCAGCATTCGCATAGTCGCCCATGAACATCAACACATTGGCATAAATAGCCGCAACCGAGTATTCCGAAAGATTACCCTTGTTGCTGATACCGCCGCCCTGAAGATAACCGTAGGCGTTGTCAAGGTCTTCTACAATCTGGCCATAAATTTCACCGACGGGAACACGTTCGGGACGATAGACATCCTCAGTCTTCAAGGGTACGCCAAGCTGGTCAGCGCCACAGCTCAGAGGCTGCTGCCACAGGTTAACAAGCCAGAAGTAGCAGTAAGCGCGAAGTCCGTAAGCCTGTCCGAGCATCGACTGCAATGAGCTCGAAGTGGGAGCGGGACGGCTGTCGGTGGGCTTCAACATCTCGATAATATCATTGGTGTTGTCAATTACCTGGTAAAGCTGACGCCACATTGAAACTGTGCGGGCATAGTTTCCAAGACGGTTGTCGAGCTGATAGTCATAGCAGAAGAAGTGAGCGTCGCGCCAGTATGCGACATCCTCACACAGAAGATCGGTAGTGATGACGATTGCGGGATAACCGAAGTCATCGTGACGGGTGTGATAGTCGCCGCCGTTATAGAAGTTCATGTAAGCGCCGGTGATAAGAGCCACAACTCGGCTCTCGTCCTGCTGCAAAACCTCCGACACTGCGTCTTCATCGAGGAACTCGGTGGGGTCGGTATCGAGATAGCTGTCAGAGCATGATACGCTCATCAACATAGCGCATGCTGCAGCTCCTTTAAATAATATATTATTAAGTTTCATGTGAATCTTTTGATTAGAATGTTAATGAAAGACCGAATGATACAGTGCGGATAGCCGAGTAGTTAGCCTGTGACTGTCCGTAGATGTACTGACGCGGATCCAGACCTTTGCGCTTTGACCACAAAGCCACATTGTCGGCTGCGACATACACGCGAGCTTTCTCGATAGCAGCCTTTCTCATCCATTCGCCGGGGAAAGTGTAGCCGAGAGTGATGTTGCGGAGATTGAAGAAATCAGCGCCGATAAGGAAGCGGTCAGAGAATGTGTTGGCATTCTGGTCGCCGTCAAGGATAGGCACATTGGTGTTAGTATTTTCAGGAGTCCAAGCATTAAGGATATCCTTGTGCCAGTTCTGACCCTTAACGCTACCGGCGTGCATCAGGTTAGCATACATTGCGTCATAAATCTTACCGCCGATCTGATAGTTGGCTGCGATAGAGAAGTCAAGACCCTTCCAAGCGAAGTTGGTAGTGATACCGCCCTGGAAATCGGGAATAGCTGTGCCGATATAATATTTTGTAGCGGTTGAATAGTCTTTGGTAGTTTCACGACCGGTGACATTGCCGTTTTCATCAACCACGTCCTTGTACCAGGTTGAATGACCTTCTTCGTCAAGACCTGCATACTTGTAGTAGTAGAAATCCCAAACGCTGCGTCCCTCGCGGATGTTGTAGTAAGCATCGTGAGTGATACCCTCTTTACGCTTGCTGGCGGGGATGTCGGTAACTTTGTTCTTATAGTGAGTTCCGGTGAATGTCCAGCTCCAGGTGAAGTCGCGGGGCATCGGGATATTGACGGTAAGAGTGAATTCAACACCGCGGTTGATCATGGTCAAAGCGTTCTCCGAAATATAGCTTACGCCCGACGACGGAGGCTGGGGCACGTTATAGAGCATGTCTTTGGTGCGCTTGTGGAAGTATTCAACGTCAACATTAAGAAGGTTGTTGAGAAGAAGAGCGCTCAACCCTACGTTGAAGTTATAAGAGGTCTCCCAAGTGATGTCCTTGTTACCCTGATAGTATCTCGCAAGAGCAAAGCCGCCGTCAGAGTTCATAACCTGGAACTGAGTCTTTGCAGGATAGTAGTTGCTGCTTGAAGTTCCGGGATAGTAGATGTCGTCGTTACCCACGCTACCGTAGCTTGCGCGGAGCGAAGCATTGTCAAGCCAGGTGAGACCGTTGAGGAATTCCTCCTTAGAGAAACGCCATGAAGCGCCTACCGACCAGAATGTACCCCACTTGTTGCCTTTGGCGAAACGTGAAGAACCGTCACCGCGAACTGATGCCGAAGCATAGTATTTTTCGTCATATCCGTAGTTGATGCGACCCAACCATGATTCAACTGCATAATCTTCAGTATAAGAGCTCATGTCCTCCATAGTGATCGCATTGTCAAATTCAGGAACAGTGGGATCATAGAAGTTGGTCTTTGNGTTGCGGAGATAGTTGTAGTTCATCTTGTAGTTCTCGTGTCCGGCAAGAACATCAATGCTGTGCTTCTTGTTGAATGTCTTGTTGTAAGTGAAGAGCTCGTTGACTGTGTAAGTCTCATTGCGATAGCGATACTTGTAAGCGCGACCGCCTGACTGCTGAGCGTCACCNAATGAAGGAGTCTGGAAAGTATCACGCATAGTGTTGGTGACATCGTAACCCATGTTGACATTGAACTTCAATCCGTCCCAGATATTGAGGTTGACACCGAAACGGCTGCTCAAGTTGTCAGTGATATAGCGGTTCTGGTTAGCCTTGTCACTTGCCACTACGTTTTGATTTGACGCCCATGCACGGTTACCGTATTCACCGTTACCGAAGTCATAGATGGGAGAGCCGTCTTCGTTGTACAGGCGTTCGCCCTGACGGTTGTAGGCATAAACAGGATAGATAGGAGCCACCTGCTGGATGAACATGAACGTATTGGTATAATNGCTCAAGNTTGAGATGTTCTGCTGATTCTGCTCGCCGCGAGAATAAGCCAAATTACCGTTGATTGAAAGATAACGGTTCACGTCATAGTCACCGCTTGCACGCATAGAGAAGCGGGTGAAATCAGAATTCTTGATNATACCTTCGTCGTTAAGGTAACCAAGAGAAAGGAAGTGGTTGCTGCGGTCATTTCCTCCCTGAACGGTAAGGTTGTATTCCTGACGCATACCGTTGCGGATAGCTTCGTCTTCCCAGTTGTCATTCCACAACTTACGAGCGCTGGTGAGTTCACCGTTAGCATTCACAATCTGATCGTCCGCGCAGTCGAAAGGATTGTAACCAAGGTCATTGTAAAGCTGAACAGAAGCCTGAGCGGGAGAACCGAGCTGGTTGTTGAGCATGCCCCACCAGGTTGTCATGTACTGACCTGCGCTGGTCATGATATCATAGTTGGAGATAGCTCGAGAGTTCACACCGACACGTGCTTCAAGAGTAACACGGCTCTTCTGCTGAGAGCCCTTCTTGGTAGTGATCACAATCACACCGTTTGCTGCGCGCGAACCGTAAAGAGCTGTAGAAGCGGCATCCTTCAAAATGCTGATCGACTCGATGTCGGCAGAGTTAATAGCCGAGATATTTCCATCATAGGGCATACCGTCGACAACATAAAGAGGATTAGAGCTTGCATTGATAGAACCGATACCGCGGATACGCACTGTCGCGCTTGTTCCGGGCTGTCCTGACTGCATTGCCACCTGTACACCGGGAGCGGCGCCTTCAAGAGCCTTGCTGACATTCGACACCTGAAGCTTTTCAATGGTTGAAGAAGAAATGGTAGATGCGGCTCCGGTAAATGAAGATTTCTTTGCAGTACCATAAGCTACAACCATAACTTCCTCAAGCTGCTGGTCAGAGCTCTCAAGAGCGATTGTCATGAAACGAGGAGTGATCTCAGCACGCTTGGTAATCATACCAACGTATGAAACCTGGATTTCACTCACTTTGTTAGATACTGAAAGACGGAATTTTCCATCAACATCTGTTGCCGTACCTTGACCTTCGCCAAACGGCACAACAGTAGCACCCACCAATGGCTCGCCATCAGCAGCAGACACTACCTGACCGGTAACGATTCTGCTTGCATCTTGGGCGTGAGCACAAAGCATAACAGTGACTGCTACACATAATGCTAACAACTTTCTCATACTTTTTTTTGATAATGAAATGTGTAATTAATAAATATTAAAAAAATGTCAATTCCAATGCTTTCACAAGTGGACTTAACAAGCTGTGCGCAAATGTACGACAATAATTTTTAATATTCATTAACTACCCCCCCCCATTTTAGCACTTATTAACTATTTTAACAGTATAAATGTGAATTTTTACAAACANACCAATCCNCCTCCCCCCACCCGCCAACATCAATTAAAGTAGGTAGCGCGCGATATCAAAACCACATCNTCNCCGNCGACATCAAAGATGTCGAACAATGTAGAATNTCGCACGCAATGTCAAAGCCACATCCATCCCCCCGACATCGGAGATGTCGAATAATGTAGAATATCGCNTGCGATGTCAAAGCCACATCATCACCNCCGACATCGGAGATGTCGNAATATGCGAAACCCCACGCTGATTTGTCANCGTGGGGCAANAACATCCAATCACAACCCNCAACATCGGAGATGTTGAANAANGNAGNGANATCGCAAACTCCCGTCACCGCGCAACATTCAATCCGCACNCCAANGNAGGGACATCGCNCGCGATGTCCGATTGCCGCCGGAGACATGTCAGCCCCCTGACAACGCCNCATGAACATCACGTCATCNNNANNGGNANCNNTGCTNNATCTCTCNCCCCGGGCATCCCGTCGCCGTAGGCGGCGTTCATGTTAGACCCGGGGCGGAGTCCTCGGAGAGGGCGACGTCCCGGGGAATACGCAAAGCACAGCAGAGTTCCCCGTAGGGGGACTTTACTCGATTTAAAGCCCCCTTACAGGGAGCAAGCTCTTTATCCACTCTTACCCCGGGACGATGCCACCTGACGGCGACATCGCCCCGAGGCTAACCATCAACGCCCCCTACGGGGACACCTCACACCTTATTCAACATCTCCGATGTTGGCGGATTGTGGAAGCAAGACCGTGTACCCCATGCTGATTTGTCAGCATGGGGTTCCGCACATTGGCAGCTCTCCGAGCTACCGACAGGACAATAGTAACCGAAAAGGCAATCGGCACCTCCCGAGCTAACTCCGAGCTACCGCCTCGCCATAGTGAAAAATGGGGACACTCACCTCCCGGGACAACCCCGCGCCAACGCCAAGGCGGTAATGACCGAAATGGAAACCAGCAACTCCCGGGACACCTCCCCACCAACGCCAAGGCGGTAATAACCGAAAGAAATTGA
>JAAVEM010000002.1:0-3315 GCA_014801235.1 Bacteroides sp.
ATTGCCTACGGTATAGGTGTATTTCACCGTGGTTTCAAAATCACGTTCTCCGGTGAACTTCACCGGAAGCCAAACGGTGTACACACCCTCGTCCAGTTGGTCAAACCGGTAATCGGTCGTCGCCTCATAGCCCGGGATATTGCTCGCTATCGTTATGTTGCCGAGAGCGGCGTCATCAAGCGAATACTTTCCCTCCTTCAGCATCGGCTTCGGAGTCGGCTCCCATGCCGAGTAAGCGTCCGCATCAGGAACGTACACATCAGTGACAGGCGCACTCTCATCCTGTAGATATATTAATCCTTCATAAACATTTGGTTCTTTGCGTTTGAAAAACTGCCCAACAAAGGACTTTTTTATGGTAGGGACCGGATTGGTTATTATCACCTGCTCCAACGGGCATCTCATCAATGATTCCTGTTTCAGTATCACATTGTCGGGGATAAACATCTTCTTGATCGAGGTTCTGCCAAAAGCGCGGTCACCTATTGTCACCCGCTCCGGCTCTCCTAAATCTATTTCGGTCAAGCCGACGCATCCGTAAAACGTGTAGTCACTGATCTCTGAAATTGTGCGTCCAAATTTCACCGAAGTGATACAGTCATATTCTCCGTCAGGTACTGGATCAAAATACGGACCCCACAAAAAAAATTCACCCTCTTCCACCACAGACAAGAAAAAAAATCCTCCCGTTGATTTCACACCGTCTTCATAAACGACAGAGACCGGAACATCATCGGAAAATGGAATTGGATTTAAATAAATTGCCGCACGCCACCCGACGCCGTTGTAACCATGATACGTACTAAAAGGATAACCAGCATAGGGACCCAAATTAATTATAGCGCCCTCGCCGCTAAATGTCAAAACACTGCGGTCATCCGACAGCACCCAAGATACATCGCCATATGTTCCATTTCCGCAAGAACCCGTCAATGCAGTCTCCGCTCCTAATGTCAAAACAGAAAATATCGTCATCCAGCCCCAAAATAACAACCTCAATTTCATAACTACTATTTTTTTGCAATATACAACAACTTCGGAGCATAAACCTCTGATTTATAGTTAAAAATCGTTAATCAAGAACAAACAGGTAATTTTTTGCTCGCCAAAATTGTATATTAATAATCCCCTATTTAAAACCGAAGCAATATGACTCAAAAACATCTTTCAAAATCCATTGAATTAGAAAATTATCAAGTCGAGGACAATGTTACGCTGACAGTTGATCCCGGCACCACAACACGTATAAAGAACCTTGTTTGCGGAGAGGGGGTGACAGTTCATCTTGACAATGGTTCGTTGATTGTGGACAGCGGAAGCGCCGGCGCGAATTTCACGCTGTCGGGACGTGGAACATTGAAGATTATCTCCGACTTCGCTATAACCGGGGATTCAAGCCTCCGTGCCGAAAATATAAGCCTCGATTTAACCGATGCAACATTGAGAGCGGCATCGGGCGAATTGTATTTGGATAATTGCCCTGTCATCGGCGGAGAGATTATTTCCGAACGAGTCGAAATCATCGCGCCCAAGAAACACATATTTGACAGGACTGCATTTACAGGAAAACTTGTCAGTAATGTGGCTTATCCCGAATGGTTTGTCGACGGCGACACCGACAATTGGGCTCCTGCCATAAACAGTGCGTTTGAGGTGGCAGGCAAAGTGCGTCTTGACAGCCGCGTTTATAAAATCAAGGAGACAATATGGATTCCCCCCGTAGGGCAATTAACAGGATGTGACGGAGGCGAGAATGGCGATGGCGGATATGGCACCGTGCTGCTGCCAAATGAGCATACCGACTCTGAATTAAACTATTCCGACAACTTTATTATAAAGATTAATCTGAAGAAAGACAGTAATACGCCAATTAAGGAATATATTAAAACCGGAGCAAAAGTGGCGCATTTAGAAATAGACAATAAATACATCGGCAACACTGAGTACAGCAAGAGACCGCTGTATGGCATCAAGATAGCGTTTAACGCTGAGATTGACAATGTCTCATTCNNANAATTGAAGGTNGCAATCAANTGGACCNCAGATTACGCCGACTTGAAGAAAATAACACGATGNAGCTTCAGCCGATATGNTNNNATCCGACAATGAAGACGAGTATNTCGTGGATTTCGGACATCTTGGCGACGCCCTGATATTNCAGGGGAATGGCATTCATGGCGATGNTACCGGAACGGGNAATCNNAGGGNNATACTNATNNCAACGTGCAATTCGGGGATNTTAACGTCAAACATAATAAANGNAGANGTNANGATAANAACCNCCAANGGCATTACATTTTCAAACAATCACATGGAAGGCGGCAGGCAGCTCACAATTGAAGAGTCTGACGTAACCGTCTCCAACAATTTCATTGTAAAAGGGCAATATCCAAGCGTGGTGATAAAATCAAACCCNTGGGGTGATTCCGCAGCNGTCAATCTCAGTAACAATCAGTATATTTACAATCCNAAATCCGATACCGGAATATGCGATTATGACATCGCTGTGTCAGGAGAAAAATATACTGTAANAGAAAACAATGCCGATGTTGTGAGATATTCTTCTCCGCAATGTGTGATAAACATATCCAACGAATTGCGCTATCGCGCTCCATTCGGTGAAATAGNGNGAAATATGATGGCAGGTATTTCNATCGGCGTCAGCANGGANGGCGGAGAAACTTTCAGCCCGGCTGAGGCTTTCAACAACAGAAGCCAGATATATTCCCGNTNGTCGGTTATAACCGTGTATGACGGAGAATTCCTTATATCCTATCCACCAGTGTCGATAANNGNCTGGNAGTCAGCTTCCGTGAGCTTCAACTCCAGTGCAAAAGCTGAATTTGGGTTAACTCAGGGGAATTATTCCTATTATTGTCAATTGATCCTGGACTATGATAGCGAATGGGTGACTCCGCTGCAATCCATTACTGATTTTTCCGATTTTGCGGATAACACCGAANAGAAGGTTCTGCTATTTCTTCTCTTTGGCGCNNCCAAGCTTGGCAATTCNGTTATGCTCAGGATGATCCGTTGNGAGGGGANAGAACAGNNGAATCCTGTTTATGCCGACATCCCGCTCGTGAACGCNNATNCCTTTTATGATGACGGNCANGTTGTGGGCGGCTACAATTGGNNCAAAGCAANCNNTTTCGNCANNGCANNNTTNAAGGGANNGNAANCGACTGTCNATANGTTNACNCTNGTNGGCGACACAATGATCCCCGAGATTAAAAACTGAATGAGCGAAACGTAGGGACATNGCGNGCGATGTCCTCTAAGGAATGGNNATAATACACGAAAGAGACCNCCTGA
>JAAVEM010000002.1:3320-41042 GCA_014801235.1 Bacteroides sp.
TCAGGCGGTCTCTTTTCATGACTGTCGTCAGCTTGACGATTAAGCCTCTTTGCGGCAGTTGCAGCCGGCTACAAGCGACCAGATCAGCACTGCGAGAGCGGCGCCGGCGAGGGGNCCTACGACCATTACCCAGAAGTCGCCCCATGCATTGGGCGAGAAAAGGGCGGGACCGAAGCTGCGGGCGGGGTTTACCGAGCAGTTGTCGACTGTGATGCCGACGATGTTGACCAATCCGAGTCCGAGACCGATGGCAAGACCGGCGAANTTGCCGAAACCTTTTTTCTCATCGGTGGCGCCGAGAATGATAAGAACGAAGAACATGGTGAGAAGTATCTCGCTCAAAAGAGCCATGCCCTGGCTTACGCCCGGCTGACACACGTTGGTAGCGAGGAAATTGTCGCTCTGGGGAGTGACACCGCCGAAAGNGAAATCAGCTCCGCCGATATTCCAGAACCAGAANAGCAACGCGCCTCCGANAGCGGCGCCGATAAGCTGAGCCACAACATAGCCGCAAAAATCCTTAGCCGACATCTTGCATGAAAGCAACATGGCGAAAGANACAGCGGGATTNACATGGCAACCTGANATGTTGCCGATACAATAACACAGGCACACGAGAACGAGNCCGAAACACAAGCCGATGCCGAGAACTCCGATAGAGGGACCGGCAAGCACGGCGCTACCGCACGCAAGCAGCACNAGGAACATAGTTCCAAACAATTCTGCAAGATACTTCTTCATGATGGAAAAAAAATTTAATTGATTTGGTTAGAATGGTATACGATATATTTTTATTTTCATAGGGAAAAANTGCGGAGTCGGGACGATAAATCGGGACCCGACTCCGTGACACTATAAAAATTAGAGCACTTTCTTGTAGAGCGCTTCGATGTCGGCGAGGGTTACGTCGCGCGGATTTCCGGGGGTGCAGACATCGGCAAGNGCCTGCGCCGCAAGAGCGGGAATATCTTTTTCAGTAATTCCGATTTCGCTNAGATGCTGNGGAATGCCCACTTTTATCGAGAGAGCCTTAACGGCGTCGCAAGCGGCTTGAGAAGCNTCTTCCTTGCTCATGCCCTCGATATTGACGCCCATAGCCTCGGCGATTTTGGGATATTTGTCAAGGCAGGCGGGCATATTCCATTCCATGATGACGGGAAGGAGAAGAGCGTTTGCCACGCCGTGGGGGATGTCAAACAGCGAACCCATCGGGTGAGCCATGCCGTGGACAAGTCCGAGACCAACATTGGAGAACGCCATGCCGGCTACATATTGAGCCACAGCCATGCCGTCGCGCGCCTCTGCGTTTGAAGGCTCGGCTACGGCGGTGGGAAGATAGCGGCTTATCATGCGGATAGCCTCGATTTCAAACATATCAGACAATGCCCAGGCAGCCTTGGTGATATAACCTTCGATAGCATGGGTCAAAGCGTCCATACCGGTAGCTGCGGTGAGGCTCGCAGGGAGCGAATACATCAGCTCGGCGTCGATGACTGCAACGGCGGGAATATCGTTGGGGTCTACACAAACCATTTTCTTGTGGTTCTTCTCATCGATAATCACATAGTTGATGGTTGTCTCGGCTGCGGTTCCGGCAGTGGTGGGGAGCGCTATCATAGGCACACTCTTGTTCTTGGTGGGAGCGCAGCCTTCAAGCGAAACGATGTCGCCAAATTCAGGATTGTTGATAACGATGCCGACAGCCTTAGCGGTGTCTATCGACGAACCGCCGCCTATCGCTATGATAAAGTCAGCTCCCGCGCGCTTGTAAGCCTCGATTCCGGCAAGCACGTTGGAAACGGTCGGGTTAGGTTTCACATCGCTGAAAATCTCATAAGGGATATTTGCCTCGTCGAGAACGTCGGTAACCATCTTGGCTACGCCAAACTTGACAAGACCGGCATCGGTCACCACGAGAGCCTTGTTCTTGCCCAACCGCTCGATAACGGCGGGGAGCTCCTTGCGGGCGCCGGGACCGAAATAAGATACTTCGTTAAGGATAAATCTATTTACCATGAATGATAGTATAAAAAGGATTAAGTGTATTTGCAAATTTAAGCATTAATTTACAGAAAACAACCTAATTGCTCAAATAAAAAAATCGAGGGCGGCAAGATCTTGACATCCTGACGCCCTCATTTTCTTCAACACAAATATCGGAGGAACGGGCATTAATAAGGATAATTGCCTTCGGCGGCGCCCTTCATGATTCCTTCAAGGTTCTGCCTGTCCTTGACCGCTCCATTGTTGCGGTCGAAAATAGCCCATGCGTCACCATAGGTCGGNGTGTCCCAATAGAACGGAACCACGCCATTGGTCTTAGCCGTTTTCACCACATAAGAGTGATAGTAAGCNCGCGAAGCCTCATGACGGCTCATCAGGTCNGNNTCGGAAATGCCGCGGCGGGTAGCGCCGAATTCACCGAGCACAACGGGTATCCCCTTGCTGACATAACTGCTCTTTAGCTTAGCCATCTGCTGGTCCACGGTGCTCTCCTCGCCCCACGAACAGTTGCGCACAGAACCCTCGACGTGATACTGAGCGCCCCAGAACCATTTGACATACTGAGACCACGCTCCATCTTTGTCCATNATCGAGAAATCTGACGGATCATAGAAATGAGCCTCCACCATGAGATGTCCCTCGCTGGGGTCAACCGGCAGATAGGACGCCCACTTGACAGCCTCGTCGATATTGGTGGCAGGCGTCTGCACCACAAGAGTGCGGTTGAGATTGCTGCCGCCGGTGGCGCGCACGGCATCGATAAACGCCTGNGCNTANTCGGTGACNGTCTNATAAGCNNCNGCGTTNAANTTATTGCCGCCGTTCATCTCGTTCATGCCCACCTCGTTGGAACCGGCAAACAGGAGATGATGGTCAAACTCGGCAAATCGGGTCGCAATCTGGGTCCAGATNGCTTTCTGCTTGGCNACAAGTTCAGCCTTATNGCCGTCNAANATGTGGTCTTCAAGCCACCCGCCGTCCCAGTGAGCGTTGAGGATGGCATACATACCATTGTCGACAACCACCATCTTGACCACCTCATAGACACGGTCAAGCCACTGCTCATTGATTTTGTGGGTAGAGGGATCGACGATATACTGGTTCCATGCGCAGGGGATGCGCACGGCGTTAAAACCGGCGCTCTTTATGCCGGCGACATAGTCGCTGTTGATGCGGGCGGCGCCCCAGGCGGTTTCGCCGGTAGCGGGATTGGTATCGCCACACGCCTCCATAGTGTTGCCCATATTCACGCCGACATAAATGTCCGAAGCGATCGCAAGCGCCGACGGCATGTCGGTTATATCGACCGATTCCTGCGAAACAGTGGCGGTTGCCGAAACCGTGTTGTCGGAAACNAGCGTGATGACAACATCACCACGGCGCGCGATTCCGGTGCGGTTGGAAGCGACCGAAAAACGCAATGCNCCCGGCACGAGAGTGCGGCTCTCAACCTGTTCCATCCATGACGGAGCGGTGACCTTCACNTCGCCCGTAGCCTGATAAGCAATCTCAAGCATTCCCCCTTCAGGAGCGGCGGTAAGNTTGCTTGAATCAACCAGNACGCCATCCTTGCTGGACTGCTTCACGCTGATGGTCTTCGTCTCATCGCCCGAAACGATCTTGACCGTGCCNCGCCGCTCGTCATATCCGGCGTTCTCGTCGACAGAAATCTCAGCCACATACACATTGGCGCTTTCGCCATTCTGCTCAAAATCCGACACATGAAGCCATTCCGANTCGGAGGTTGCCGAAGGCTTGGCTGCCGCACGCACATAGATTGAGCGCGAAGCCTCAGTCTTGAGATACTCAAGAGCGGTTTCACTCACGGTGAAAGTGGTGTCGNCCGAGATGGGACCGCGCTTATCGTCGTCATCGCCGCATGAAACGAAACACAACAACGCGCCTATGACAAAAAATGATAATAATGATTTAAGATTCATACATTGATTTTATTGATTGGAATCGGGAGCTTCCTCCGCACCCCGATTCCAAAATGAATGTTTGCTATTCGACACGCACAATGTGCACCTGAGCCTTGATTCCGTCAGCGCTGTTACCGTTTGCGGCAACCAGTCCGAGAATATCCACAGCAAGACACATCGACCCGCTGGCATTGGTTGCGCCTTCCCAGTATACCGAGTAAACGCCGTCGCCATTGACCTTGCAAGTCTTCTGCTCGCCCCATGAACTGATGCCCCAATCGTTGCAAGCATAGCCGATTGCAGCGTCAAACTCTCCGGCGGGAACACCTTCGATNGAGAATACCACCTCAACTTTCTTGACAAAGTTGATTAAAGTGGGATCCATTCCCTCGCAACCCCACGGGTTNACAAGAGTGATGCGGTAGCCGTCACCCTCAGCTCCATAGCTGACCTTGGAGTTGTCGAANGGAAGTTTCTTATCGCTATTGTCGGTTTTGACTTCGATNAGCTTCGCAGTCACGCCTGACGCGTCGCCGCCAAGAGCCGTTCCGAGCCCGAGAATGTCAACAGCGAGACACATAGAGCCGCTTTCATTAGTAGCTCCGTTCCATACCACAGTATAAGTACCGTCGCCGTTCACCTTGCAAGTCTTCTGCTNGNCCCACGAGCTGATGCCCCAGTCGTTGCAAGCATAACCGATNGCNGCGTCNAACTCCCCGGCGGGAAGCCCTTCGATAGCGAAAGTCACNTCAACCGATTTCTTGAAATTCACAAGAGCGGGATCCATTCCCTCGCAGCCCCACGGATTGAACACAGTGATGCGATAATTGTCGCCGTCGATGCCGTATGCCACTTTGGCTTGGTCAAATTCAATAGCATCGGAAGCGCCGCGGTACTGAAGCCACAACTGCTCCGAGATATAGTTCATACCCATCTGCGCGTCATCGCCGTCGCGAATCACGCAAAGCTGGAACTTATCGGGAGTAAGCGACAGGATGTTAAGATTAGTGGTGAGGTTGGAGTAAGCGCCGGGGGTGTGAAGAGCCTGCGCATTCTCAAACGAGATCGTGCGGTCAGCCTCATTGACGGTATAAGTTCCGTCAAACACCTGATTGGCGGCAGCATCCTCAACATGAACCGTTCCGTCCTCATTAAGAGTCATCTTGCCGAGACGCTGAGCGTCAAAGCCGATCCACGACGAGATGTCGTTCCAAGCCGCAAGCCACGACCAGAAGTCGGCGCTGAGCTCGCCGTTGCTCACGGTGTTCCAGTTAGCGCCGCCATAGTAATAATGGGGACCGTCATAGAAGAAGCAGCTTCCGGTTTCGTCAAGGTCGATATACCACGTGTTGTAGAGATATTCCTTGTGGAATTCCACCGGCACCTTCTTAACGGGACGGATAGAGAGAGCCACATTGCGCGGAGCGGTTTCAAGACCGGCTGAAGCGGAATTGATCTGAACTGTGCGGGCAAATCCTCCGCCCTCGTTCTGACCGATCCAGTAGTTTCCGAGCGAACCGGCATCGCTGATTTCCTCGCCATAACGGCTTCCAGCCGCCGGGAGGAAAATTGAATTGCCGTTTTCGGCAGTGAACTTCATTCCCTGCACTCCGTTGACGGTGGTCCACTCGCGGGTGGTCATCATCACGAGCTCGCGTATTTCATCAGCGACAGGCATGCGTCCCACGCCGTTAACAAACGCTATATCGGCTGAAGTTCCGAAAATATCGGCATCGGTAGCATAGTCGTCAGCGTTGGTAGAAGTGTTCAGCGAATTGACTTCGCCATAACCCACATAGAGTCCCTGCTCTTCGGGAGCCTCCGCTCCGAGGTTTGACGCAGCCCACATCACCGAAAGACCGAGGTCGACATATTCGGTAGCGTCGGCAAGAGTGGTGAAACTCTTGGTTTCGCCAAACACCACTCCGTCGCCAAGCTTAACATAAGGAGCATAATAATAGGTGGTCGACGGGAGCAACCCTGCCACGGGAACGCTCACAGCGCCGCCATTCACGGTTCCCGTCACATTGAAGCCATCCTTCACGCCGTCGGCAGAAAGAGCGAGTTTCGCTCCTGCCACCGGCTCCACGGGCACACCGTCGATCGCCGAAGCCGAAGCCGAGATGACAGCTTTCACGGCAGTGATGCCGTCGACAGCGACAGCGTTCACCTGAGCGTCGACAGTCACAAACGACTTCACTTCGCCATAATAAGAGACCTTGCCTTGAAGGGTGACGAACGAACAGAAATAATAAGTCTGGTTAGGCTCAAGCTGGTCGGTGGTCGCCGAGATAACGCCGTCGGCAAGTGTTCCTACCACCTTTGTGCCGTCATTTTTAGGGTCGGATGTCAACGAGTAGAACGCTCCAACCTGATAGGACGACGGATCGCTCTTCTCCAACCCGCTCACGCGACCCTTCATTGTCGCGGAGCAAGCCGTAAATTCAGCATCGGATGTCACCACCTCCTTAACTATAGGAGTGGTGTTGACGGTAATATCGTCATCGTCACAAGCCGAGAACACGAACATTCCCATAACGGCGAGCAACAGTGAGTTGAATATTTTAGTTTTCATTTGTAAGTGTTCAGGTTTTAAGGTTAATCTTCTTTGTCAAGCCATATAGAGTCGACCGTGACACTGAAATTGGGGCAAGATGATGGATTAGCCCAATTGATGTCAACGTCGGTCAAGCCTGCCACATTGTCTATATCGACATTAAACACGAAGCTGCCTGCGTCTGAAACAACGCCCTTGCCGGTGGTGGCAACCGTGTAAGTGCCGTCGCCGGTAAATTCAACAGGCACGCTGCCCGCGTCGGTAGCATTCCAGACATTTCCGGCGCTGTTCATGAGCCATGCCGTGGTCGGAGCCGACAATGCGCCGAGACCGCTGACGGTGAAGGTGACTTTAATCGACTTCTTATAATTAATCTGGTTCACGGCAAGGGGCGCGTCTCCGCTGGTCGAGCCATAGGCGTTGAAAATCTCGATACGGATTTTGCCGTTACCCTCAATGTCGCCCCACTTGATCTTGGAGTTGTCCACCGCGATGAATGTGCCGTTCTTCTCCTCGCCGGCAGCGACAACCTCGTTAAGCTCGATACACAGATATTCGGTAGCCTTCCCCGCCGCGCTATACTTAGTGGGAACGCCAAACCACATCTGCTGCTTCTCAGTGTCGCGCTTAACGGCGGTAAGACGGTCAGTAGTGATGTTCACCACGCCGGCATCGAGGAATGTGAGGGTCTTGTCAAACAAGATCTCATTATCGCTCACGGTATAACCGCCAATAAATTCGCCCGAGGGAGTCTTAAGAGTATACGTCCCCTTGTCGGCGTCAGATTTCGACAGGGCGAGCTTGAAATCATCGGTCCAGGTTTCGCTCACGGCAGGACACCAGTTGGCGCCATAGCTGTCGACCGAGACAAAACCGTTGTCCTGCCACTCAGCCTTCGCGCCGTTCCACCAATACCACGTGTAGGGAGTATCCTCGTTAAGCGTATAGTTCTTGGTTGTGGTGACAGTGGTCGTCATGTCGTCATTGAGGTCGCCTTCATAAGGAGGCTCCACGGGAGCGTTTTCCGACGGAGCGTCGCTCGGCAGCACGCCGTCCCAGCCCTCGGCTATATAGTTGAAAGTGATCATGCAGGGGTCAGCCTTGCGGATGATGCCTATCTGCATGTAATGCTCGGTGAGCGACAACACAGCCACGTTATACCAATCTTCGGTAAACTCCATCGCCGACTGGTCAAACCATTTAAGAGTCTTGGGAAGCGACATCGTGTGGTTGGCAACATCCATCACATAAGCGCCGGTGGAACCGTCGGAAGTAGTCACATGAGCGCCGTCGATAAGGTCAAATGTCAAGTCGGGAAACAAAGCGGCGTCAAAACCGATCCAGCTGCCCACCGATGCCCAGTCGGCGTCCCACGCCCAAACGTCGGCGCCTTCCGGAGCCTCCTGACCGAGAGTGATAGTGTTCCAGTTATCGTCAGTCCCCTTGAAAAATGAGGGACCTGCAAAATATTTTGACTTGCCGTCAGCGTCAAAGTCGAGAGTCCAGGTCTTTGAGTTGCCCACGCCGCCGGTGAGATAAATCCACAGGTCGTCGGTTAGCAATTCCCCGTTAGTATTGTCGAGAGTGAACACATAAGGCTCCCCATATACCATTCCGCCGCGGGTCATCACGCCGAGCTTCACTTCATAGTCGCCGGCAAACGGCAATTGGAGCTCCACGTTCTTCTCCTTGCTCACACCCTGGGGATGAATCCACTGGACAGTGTAAGACGCAGGAAGATTATGTGACAAAGTGATGGTATTGGTCGCCTGGTCCACCTCAACCTTATATGCTATACCCTGAACAAGGTCACCTGAAGTGACATCGGGGGTGGCGAGTTCATGGTCATCAGGAGAGCAAGCCGTGGCAAACAGCATGCCTGCGACAGCCGCAAATGAACATAATTGTTTAAAATTCATAGCAATCATTAATTATATATAAAACTTGTGTGTTTTCACTCATTAATCCCATCCGGGGTTCTGCTTAAGCACTCCGTTAGAGAGGATTATCTGATCTCTCGGAATCTGGCTCAAGCCCTTCTTTTCCACGATGAGGCTCTTTTCGAAAGAAACATAACTCGGTGTGCCACCGTCAGTTACCTCTCCTCCCGATGCCACAATGGCATTCGCGAGAACATCAACACCCTGGCGCATGAGGTCCCAATATCTGTGACCCTCGAACGCTAATTCAACGGCGCGCTCAGCCATAATATTGTCCTTAGTCGCCGGAACCGACTGTAAACCTGCGCGTTCGCGCACTTCGTCAAGAGCCGCCTGAGCGGTTTTCGAGGGCACGCCTCCAAGTTCTGAAACCATGAGCAGAACGTCGGCATAACGCATGATAACCCAGTTCTGGGGATTGGTAATCTGGAAGTCGCCGTTGCCCGACTCCTGTGACGCGCTGTTTCCATCAGGAAATGCCAGCGGCGAATATTTCTTAACAGTGTAGCCGGTATATTCGCGCCAGTCATTGACCGAAGATTCCCAGTCGCTCGAACCGCCGATGCCCTCGCCGGCGATATCGATCACCGAAGCGGCGCGGCGCAAATCGCCCGCGGCATACTTTGCAAGGAACGACGGGCAAACCGTGCAAGATCCCCAGCCCTTTCCATAAGGCGACGAAGTCAGGTTGCGCATACCCATCATCACCTGCCAGCGGTTGGAGTCATTATTTCCGTTATAGTCCTGAGACGGAGTAAACTTCATTTGCAGAATCACCTCCGAATTAGCTTCCCCGGCATAGGTCGATTTTTCAGCGTCCCATCCCTTGCTGTCGGCAAGCGGAACGAGCGACGAGGCAGGCCAAAGGTTCTTATAGCTCTCCACAAGCGCGAATTCATTGGACTTGACCACGTCTTCAAGACCGTCAAGCACCTCCTGCCTGGTCAGATTTGCCGGCTCTTCGCCAAACAACCCTGTATAGTACAGATAGACGCGAGCCAACATCGACTCGGCGGCATAACGGGTGACGTGACCGTCATTCTGAGTGGCGTTAGACTTCGGATAAGCGTCGGCGGGAATATTCTCAGCCGCATATTTCAAATCCTCGATGATAAGATTATACACCTCTTTCGGGTCAGCCTGCTCGCGATTCTCGTTGACCGGCTCGGTAAACAAGGGGATATTCCCCCACCAGCGCACCATGTCGAAATAGAGCAACGCGCGAATGGCGCGGCACTCGCCCATATACAGCCCCTGCTTCGAATTGGTCTCCGACCACTCGAAAGCATCCTCATGAGCAATCATCTCGTTACAGCGGTAAACGCCCGCATAGTAGACCTTCCAGTCAGTGGTATAGATCGTGAGGTCGGCAGGCGACTCCCTTTGGTCGAAACGGTCGATCACCTGATAGTTGCGGGAATCGGTAAACCCGGTCGCTCCATAACACTCGTCAGACATCACGGTGGAAGCTACATAAAAGCCCACGCCGGGATTGGACGACACTTGGCGCCAGCCGTCATAGCAACCCAGAAGCGCTCTCCATGCGTCGGTCTCTGTTTTGTAAAATGTCTCGGTATTGGATTCGGTTTTGGAGGAGACATCGAGAAAACTGTCGGAGCAGGAGCCCATCAGCAGCCCTGCAGTCGCCACACTCACCGATAATATGCTTGATTTGAATAGTTTCATTTTATAATGAAGTTTTTACGTGGTTCAACATTAGAAAGCGAGGTTAACGCCGAAGAGGAATGTGCGCGGACGCGGATAGTAGCCGAGGTCAACACCCGACACCCACGACTTGGTGCCATAACCGATCTCAGGATCCATTCCGTCATACTTGGTGAAGGTCACCAGATTCTGAGCCTGGAAATAAAGGCGGCACTGGCTGCACCACTTCTGATTGATGAGCGGAGCGAAATTATAACCTATCGTGAGGTTGCTCAGCCTCAGGAAGTCGCCGTCCTGAATATAAAGGTCAGAGAACTGCCAGTTGACATTCTGCTCGGTCACGCGGGGCATCTTGTTGGAAGTGCCCTCGCCGGTCCAGCGGTCAAGAATGGCAGTAGTGTAGTTAGCCTGCTTATTGGTCTGGTTGCGATAGCTCTGAACGATTTTGAACCCGGCCGAGCCGGTAGCCACGATTCCAAGGTCAAAATTGCGCCAGTAGAGATTGATGTTGAAGCCATAGTTGAACTTGGGCATACCGTTGCCAAGATTCACCTTGTCGCTGTCATCGATCTTGCCGTCGCCGTTGATGTCTACATATTTCACATCGCCCGGCTGAGGGTCAGCCTGAAGGATACCGTTTCCGGCAGCCACCCAGTCATTGATTTCCTGACGGTTCTGGAAGATGCCGGCACTCTTGAAGCCCCAGAAATATCCGATAGGCTTGCCGTTGGCGGCGCGGTAGAACTCAAGCGAGTTGTCATAGAGCTCATTAGTGTCGCCGTGGATCATGCCGTCCTCCGTCGGTATAGAGCCCACCTTATTGTGGTTATAAGCTCCGTTCACCCCTACGCTGTAGGAGAAATCGCGGCCTATCACGTCATTCCAGGTGAGGTTAAGCTCGACACCCTTGTTCTTCACGTTACCGCCATTGATGAACGGAGCGTCGGCTCCGGCAGTGGCAAGTATCGGCGCGGGCACGAGCCAGTCCTTAGTGTTCTTTATATACAGGTCAAGATTGGCGGCAAGGCGTCCTGAAAGCATCCGGGCGTCAAAACCGACGTTCCACTGCTCGGAAGTCTCCCATGTGAGATCGAAGTTGCCAAGACGGTTGGGATAAGCGCCCCAGTTGCTCGCAAGATTGTCGGCATAAGCGCCATATTCTCCCGCAGGACCCATATATTGACCGAAGAAATAATGGACATTGGTGTTCTTGATAGGAGCGAGATACTGATAATTGTCGATGTTCTGATTACCCACACGGCCCCAGCTCGCGCGAAGTTTCAAGAAATCAAGCCATCCGGAGGCCGACTCCATAAACTTTTCGTTGGAAATGTTCCATCCTGCCGATACCGAAGGGAAAGTGCCGAAGCGGTGACCGCTGGCAAACTTCGACGAACCGTCACGGCGTATAGTGAAGTTGACCATATAAGTCTCCTTGTAATTCCATCCGAGACGGGCGAAATAAGAAACGCTGCGCGAATCATCGTGAGGATTGCCGCTCGCTCCAAGACCGTCGGCGGTGCTTGCGGCGGTGCCGTTTGAAATCCAGGCGTAAGGCCACGTGTCAAAACCCTCCTTAAGATTGCGGTTGGCGCCTCCCAGATATGTGCCGCTGTAACGGTAAGCCTCCATACCGATAAGCGCGCTCAGCGCGTGATCCTTTATGTCAAAATCATAAGAGGCGGTATTGGTCCATGTCATTCCGAGAGAATGGTTCATATTCTGGTTGACGCTGGTATAGTCCTGATAATCATAAAGCGAGAACCTGTATGAAGGCTTGAACGAGCGATACTCGCTTGAACCGTAAACGGCTCCGAACACGGTCTTAACCCGCAGATTCTTTATAGGTTCCACCTGAGCGTAGACATTTCCTGAAAATGTCGCGTTTTTGGTGCGGTTATTGGTCTGCAGCATCATCGAGCCATAAGGGTTGCCGTCGGCTTTATACCAGTCAGAGTCGGCGGTGCTGTTAAACTCGCCATCGGCATTGTAGACCGGAGAAAGAGGCGAAGTGCCGAAAGCGCCGCGCAGAGTGTTGTTATACTGATTGCCGACGCCGATTCCGGTCGACTTCACATACACGAAGCTCGCCTGCTCGCCAACGGTAATCAAGCCGTCAAACAGCTTATGCTCGGAGTTGACGCGGAAATTATAGCGGGAATAGTCCGACACATCCTTTCCCCCGACGATACCCTCCTGATTGAGATAACCGACCGACATCGCATAGGTGCTCACTGCGTTTCCTCCTGTCAGGCCGATGGTGTAGCTCTGAGTGACGGCGTTGTCCTTAAACATCCGGTCGATCCAGTCAGTGTCCACCACTCCGAGACGCTCACCCTCGTCATTGACGCGCCAAATACTGTTTATGTCACCCCAGTTAAACGGAGCCGATCCCGAGTTCACAGCCTGCTCGTCCATGATGGTCATATACTCCTGCGCGTCAAGCATCTTGGCTTTGCGGGGAGCGCTCTGCCAGCCATAGTAGCCGTCAAACGTCACTCGGGTTTTACCCTCGCGGCCCTGCTTGGTAGTAATAAGCACTACACCATTTGCAGCTTGCGCGCCATAAATGGCGGCGGAAGCTGCGTCCTTAAGGACGTCGATCGACTCGATGTCGGCGGGATTCAATGTTGAGATGTCACCCCCGATACCGTCTATAAGATAAAGCGGAGAAGCATTCCCGGTAGTGCCGAGACCGCGGATGGTCACTTTCATCGACGAGCCGGGCTGTCCCGATTCCGACGCGATAGAAACACCCGGAAGCTGTCCCTGCATAGCCTGGAGAGGGCTCGTGGTATTCAGCTTGGCGATGTCCGAACCCTTGACCTGGGCGGTGGCGCCTGTCACGAGCTTCTTCTTCTGAACGCCGTAGCCCACGACCACGACCTCGTCAAGAACCTCAAGATTTTCAAGGAGAGCCACGTCAAGCTTCGCAGAGGTCACCTCTACTTCGCGCGGCTGCATCCCGACATAAGAGAACGAAAGCGTGGAACCCATTTCAGCTTTAATGACATAGTTACCGTCAAAATCGGTGGTTGTGCCCACTGCGGTGCCTTTCACTTGAACGGTAACCCCGATAAGAGGCTCGCCATCGGATGCTGAGGTCACTGTGCCCGACACCGTAACCGGCTCGGCTTTAGCAAGCCCAACGCAGGTCAAGAGGCACAAGGTCACCAAGGCAGTCCTGAGGAGTCGTGACTCCCGGCAATAATCCATTAGTTTCTTTCCCATTGATTTTTGTTTTTAAGGTTAGGTAGATATTAAAGTTAATTGATTTCGCGTTAAGCTGTGATAATGCAAGCTCATCGGTCCTTCATGGCGGCGCTGAATAGCTTATACGCAAATTTAACTGATATCCCCAAAAACACCTGCGTTAAAAGTAGCCCCCTACGGTATGTTTTGCTAAACAAGAGGCAGAAAATGTTGCATTAACAGGGTCGAAATGTTAACTCAATGCAAATTCATGTTATAAAACATAAAAACAAGCCCCGTAAAGGCTTCAAAATATACCATCCTTTATTTGGGAATATTAACCGTTATTACTACTTTTGTGACAGAAGCCTAAATCTAACGCCACAATGTTCTACACAAGATTCATCACAACTATCCTGTCACTGATACTGCTCGAAGCCGCAAGCGCCGGAAATTACCGGTTCAGCCACATCGAAGCAGGAAACGGGCTGTCCCACAACAAAATCAACTCCATTTTCAAAGACCGCGACGGATTCCTGTGGATAGGAACCGCGACAGGGCTAAACCGATATGACGGCTATTCAGTCAAGCTATACCGCGAAATCCCCGGCGACTCAACCTCGCTAAAATACAACTACATCACCGCCATCAAGCAAGACCCGAGGGGATTCATCTGGATACACTCGGGCGACGCCTACATCAAATATGACCCCGAAACCGACACCTTCGACAACAATCCCGTTGAAACATTCAAAAAAATGGGGCTCAGCGGAACCCCGCAATCACTCTACATCGCCGACGGTTGCCTATGGATATACATGCGCGACGACGGCCTATACTGCTTCTCGACAGGAGAGACCGAAAAAGTCGACGGAATAGCCGACGACGGAACCAACATAAACGACATAACGGGAATACCCCGCAAAGAAAACGTGGCGGTTCTCGACGGAAAAGGCAAGCTGTTTTTCGTGAACCAAAACAACGAGATTGTGAACTCCGACGACCGCATAAAGCGGGAAGCGGGAGGAGGCGACGTCGAACTGAGGATGACTGCCGACAACGACGGAAAAATATGGATTTTCGGCGACAAAGGGCTATGGGTCTACAACACCTCCTCCAACCTGTGGGAAGACTCGCCGCTGGCGGCGATGAATAACTCGCCCATCGTGCGAGCCGTCGCACAGGACCTCAACGGAAACATCTGGCTCGGACTTGACAACGAAGGAATCATAATCATCGACCGCGCCGGCGGCATGGAGCACGTGGAGAAAAACCCCGCCGACCCCGACGGACTCGGCAACAACTCAATCAGCGCCATAGTCGCCGACAACGACGGAAACGTGTGGATAGGCACCCAGAAAAAAGGAATATCGGCATACAATCCCAGCGAATTCAAATTCGGGCTGGTGCCCCTTGAAGACGTCAACTGCGCCGCCCCGGGTCCGGGCAACACCTGCTGGATCGGAACCGACAGCGACGGGCTGAAACTGTTTGACCGCTCGTCGGGCAAAATCACCACCTTCCCCGACCCCGCGGAAGGAAGCCGACCCGCCGCAATCACATCGCTCACCCCATCCGGCGACGGCGGACTGTGGATAGGAACCTACAACGGCGGATTGAAAAAATTCAAAAACGGAACCTTCACCCACTACGGAAACGCGCAGGGAATAGCGTCGAAAAATGTGTGGGCGGTGCTCGAAAACCCCGACAAGACAGTATGGATAGGAACCCTCGGCAAAGGGCTGCAACTGATGAACCAATCCACGGGGGAAATCAAAACCTACTCAATCGAAAACAGCGGACTCACCACCAACTACATCATCTCGCTCTGCAGGGGCGACAGCGGCAAAACCTATATAGGCACAACTGTCGGAACATTCGTCCACAATCCCGTCACCGACGAAATAACCCCCTTCGACAACACCCGCCGCAAAGGTGAAAACTACTACGTCAGCCAGGTGTTCTACGACAGCCGGGGACTGCTGTGGATAGCCAACGACAAGGAGCTCGACGTGTGCGACCCCGTCAAAGGAACCATCTATGAAATCCCCCTGCTGCCCAACACTATCGCCAACTATGTGCTGGGACTCATGGAAGACAACGCAGGAAAAATGTGGGTAGCTATCGACGGCGCCGTCATTGCCGTAACGCCGAAAAAAGACCCCTCGGGCGAGGGCTACACATTCAGCAACCAGATATACAACGCCAGCGACGGACTCCAAAACGCCGCCTACAACCAGCGCTCCCTCGCCAAGATGAACAACGGCGACATCGTCGTGGGAGGCCCCTACGGACTAAGCTTCATCTCGCCCGCCAACATCCGCTACAACACCACAAGCCCCGACATCCTCTTCACCTCGCTCTATCTCGGCAACACCGAAATAAGACCGGGGCAGAAATATGACGGCAAGGTCATTCTTGAAAAAGCCCTCAACTATGCCGACAAAATATCGCTGAACCACAATCAGAACAGCTTCTCAGTGGGATTCACCACCAACAACTACGTCCAGACCGCCTCCACCTCCTATTATTATAAGCTCGACGGCATCGACAAGGACTGGGTGGAATGTCTCCCGGGAACACACCACGCCACCTTCACAAATCTTTCGCCCGGCACCTACACCCTCCGCGTCAAGGCAGTCAACTGCGACGGAACGGAAAGCGCCGGCGAACGCAGCATCACAATCACCGTGGCGCCACCCTTCTGGGCGACGATATGGGCGTGGATCATCTACATCGCCCTGATAGCCCTGGCGGCATGGCTCGTGTTCCGCGCGATAAGGAAAGCCGAACAGCGGCGCATGGAAGAGATTCAAAAAGCCGAATTCGCAAAGAAGCAGGAAGAACTCGCCCGAATGAAAGACAAGTTCATGACCAACATAAGCCACGAACTGCGCACACCGCTCACACTCATCATCTCGCCCATCGAGTCGCTGCTGAGAGAGTCGACTGACCGCCGCATAAAAGACCGGCTCCAAATAGCACAAGGAAACGCCGTCAGGCTGCTCAACCTCGTCAATCAGCTGCTCGACTTCAGAAAAAACGAAGAAAGCCAACTGGAATATTCCGGCTCCACAGGCGACGTCATCGAGTTCATCCGCTCCGTGCTCGACTCGTTCATCGCCACTGCCGAACGCAAGGAAATCACATTGGATTTCTCATCCACGGCAAGCCGGCTCGACATGGAGTTTGACCACGACAAACTCAACAAAATAATCTCCAACCTCCTTTCCAACGCAATCAAATTCACCCCACGCGGCGGAAACATAGCGCTCGGCATCTCCACCGCCGGCAACCGCTTGCGAGTGTCGGTCGCCGACAACGGATGCGGAATAGCCGACGACGAGAAATCGCTCATTTTCCAGCGCTACTATCAAAGCCGCCATTCAAAAGGAAGCGACGGAGAGACAGGAACCGGCATCGGACTCAGCCTTGTCGGCGAATACATCGAGATCCTCAACGGCTCTATATCAGTCACCGACACCCCGGGAGGAGGCGCCACGTTCACCATCGAGCTGCCAATCATACCCCCCTCGGGGATATCGACCTCACCCTTCCCCGAGCCGGCTATCGACATTCCCGCCGGAGCGCCGGCGCCCGTAATCAAGCCGGTGGTGCTCGTGGTCGACGACAATTACGACATGGTGAATTTCCTGAAGTCGGAACTGTCGGGCGACTACACCGTGATCGAGGCATATGACGGACTCGAAGCGCTCGACTTGCTCAAAGACCATCATGTCGACATAATATTAAGCGACCTCATGATGCCGAGAATGGACGGCATCGAACTGTGCCGCCGCGTGAAGAACGAACGCTCCACACGCAACATCCCCGTCCTGATGCTGTCGGCAAAACATGACGCCGGGTCAGAAATCGAAGGATTGACCCGAGGAGCCGACGACTATGTCACCAANCCGTTCAACAACAACGTGCTCAAACTCAAAATAAAGAAACTCGTCGAAACCGCCGCATCGAAACCCCACAAAAGAGCCACAATCANCCCCGANCCCGAGCCAATAGAAATAACTCCGCTCGACGAGCAGTTCATCAACAAGGCGAAGAAATATGTCGANGACAACATCTCGCGCAGCGACCTGAGCGTCGAAGAGCTCAGCCGGGCGATGAACATGAGCCGCGTCCACCTCTACAAGAAAATCCTGAGGATAACGGGCAAAACCCCCATCGAATTCATCAGGCTGCTGAGACTGAAACGAGCCGAGCAATACCTGAGGCANTCNCAGCTCACNGTTNCGGAAGTAGCCTACAAACTCGGNTTNAACAATCCNAANTATTTCAGCCGATATTTCCAGGAAGAATACGGAATGTCCCCNTCGGAATATCAAAAGAAGGAGGGCAGATAACATTTGATACCCCTATTCAGAACATAAGCGACGCGTAAAATTCGTAAATTTGCAATAGCGAAGACATCTGCGCGTCGCTTCTTTTTTTGTAATCTTATTTTGAAATACCATTAACTATATGAGAACCGCTTTTTCCACCGCCCTCCTATCGGCGCTCGCAATCACGGCGCTCGCGGGCTGCTCTAAAGGCTACCAAAAAATTTCCGACGGAGTAATCGTCAGTGTCAACNACAAGGANGACAACGGAGCCGCAAAGGTGAGNCTGAAAGTGATCGGCGACAANCTGATCCGTGTGTCAGCCTCGGCGACAGGCAAGTTTTCTGCCGACAGCAGCCTCATAATCGTCAACAACCCGGANAAANCCGCCTTNGAC
Organism: Bacteroides sp.; assembly: GCA_014801235.1. GTDB lineage: Bacteria > Bacteroidota > Bacteroidia > Bacteroidales > Muribaculaceae > Muribaculum. The sequence goes on from JAAVEM010000002.1 coordinate 21,335, forward strand.
GTCATCGCCGACGATTCACTCGTCACCCTNACNACCTCGGCGCTCAAAGCCACCGTAAACCGCAACAACGGCTCCGTGGCATTCTATGACATAAACGGAAAGCCGATTCTCGTCGAAGANGACAACGGACGCAAATTCGAGCCCATCAACGTGCAGGGTACCGACGGCTACACCGTCACCCAAAGTTTCAAGTCGATCGATGACGAAGAAGGTCTCTACGGACTNGGACAGCACCAGAGCAACGAATTCAACTACAAGCACAAGAACGAAGAACTGTTNCAATACAACACAAAGGTGTCGGTTCCGTTCATCGTGTCGTCCAATAACTATGGCATCCTGTGGGACAGCTACTCGCTGCTGCGATGGGGCAATCCCGACCCTTACATGCAGCTCAACGAAGCGTTCACCTTATATGACAAGGAGGGCAACGAAGGAGCCCTCACCGGCACCTACGTCCANAAAGATGGNAAGGAGATGTCGCGTCGCGAACCTCANCTCTATTTCGAGCATCTCAAACGCGGCGACCTCGCCCACGTGGTAAACCTCCCCGAAGACTTCCTTTACAGCGGCTCCCATGTCACCTATGAAGGCGAAATCGAGCCTAAGGAATCAGGCGAATACAAATTCATCCTCTACTATTCAGGATACCAAACCGTGACTATCGACGGCAAGGAAGTGGTGCCCGAAAGATGGCGCACCGCGTGGAACCCCAACAGCTATAAGTTCTCGGTCAATCTTGAAGCCGGAAAGCGTGTTCCCATAAAAATCGACTGGACACCCAACGGAGCGGTAGCATACTGCGGACTGCGCGTCTATGAACCAAACGGAAAAGAGATGACATGGTGGGGCGAGATGCAGGACATGATCGACTACTACTTTATCTATGGCGACGACATGGACGACGTAATAAAAGGTTACCGCACCCTCACCGGAAAAGCCCCGATCATGCCCAAGTGGGCGATGGGCTACTGGCAGAGCCGTGAGAAATACAACACNCAGGAAGAAGTGCTTTCCACTCTCGCCGAGTTCCGCCGCCGCAACATCCCTATCGACAACATCGTCATCGACTGGCTCCACTGGAAACAGGACGAATGGGGAAGCCACGAATTTGACCGCGCCCGNTTCCCCGACCCCAAAGGAATGGTCGACTCGATCCACGGCATGAACGGACGCGTNATGATNTCCGTGTGGCCNAAATTCTACACCACCACCGAGCATTATAAAGAATTTGACAAAAACGGATGGATGTATCAGCAGGCNGTCAAAGACAGCATCCNCGACTGGGTGGGACCCGGCTACCTCGGCTCATTCTATGANGCATATTCGCCCGGCGCGCGCAAACTCTTCTGGAGCCAGATTGAAGACCACTACGTTCCNCTCGGAATCGATGCCTGGTGGATGGACGCCAGCGAGCCCAACATTCGCGACTGCACCGACATCGAATATCGCAAAGACCTCGCCGGTCCCACCGCAATGGGTCCCACGGCGAAATACTTCAACGCCTATGCCCTCATGAATGCCGATGCGATCTACAACGGACAGCGCGCCACNGGCAATGACAACCGTGTGTTCCTCCTCACCCGCTCGGGCTTCGCAGGACTGCAGCGTTACTCCACGGCGACATGGAGCGGCGACATCGCCACCCGCTGGGAAGACATGGAGGCGCAGATCGCGGCNGGACTTAACTTCTCAATAAGCGGCATTCCCTGGTGGACCATGGACATCGGCGGCTTCTGCGTCGAGGACCGCTACGTTGCGGCTGAAAAAGAATTCCGAAAAACAGGCAAGGAAAACGACGACTTGAAGGAGTGGCGNGAACTGAACACCCGCTGGTATCAGTTCGGAGCCTTCTCGCCCCTCTTCCGCGCCCACGGTCAATACCCCTTCCGCGAAATCTACAACATCGCCCCCGANGGACACCCCGCCTACAATTCGATTCTCTACTACACGCGCTTGCGTTACAACCTGATGCCCTACATCTATTCGCTCGCCGNCATGACCCACTTTGACGACTACACCATCATGCGTCCCCTCGTCATGGACTTCACTGCCGANGCCGCCACGCGCGACATCAGCGACGAATACATGTTCGGACCCTCATTCCTGGTCGCACCCGTCTACAAATACGGCGAACGCAGCCGCCAGGTATATTTCCCCAAGGACAACGTGTGGTATGACTTCTANACCGGAAAAGCCGTCGATGGCGGAGCGACGCTTGACATCGCCGCCCCCTACGAGCAGATGCCTCTGTTTGTCCGCTCAGGNTCTATCATCCCTGTCGGGGGCGACATCCAGTCAACAGCCCAAGAGTCGGCTGAGCCCGTCACCATCCTCGTCTACGCCGGCAAGNACGGCAGCTTCACCCTCTATGAGGACGAGGGCGTGAACTACAACTACGANAAAGGGCAATTTGCCAAAATCCCGCTCTCGTTCGACAACGCCTCATCTTCGCTCACCATCGGCAACCGTCAGGGCGAATATCCCGGCATGAAGCAGAAACGCAGCTTCAATGTCGTGAAAATCGACGAGAAGCATCCCGTGGCAAATCCGCTGAAAGCAACCGGCATAACAGTGGAATATGACGGCTCCGAGAAAACAATCCAACTCTAATCAGTCCATCACATAAGTGTCTATGCGAAAACTGGTATTTATCGCGTCATTCATCGCCCTCGCCCTCCTCTTAGGGTGTGGCGGCAACGACAATACTACCCCCGACTTTTCCNGNGNAACGGANTTCAACTCCGGCTGGCGATTCGCGCTTGTCGACAATGACAGCGCNTCATCTCCCGACTTCGACGACAGCGGCTGGAGAGAGCTGAATCTGCCCCACGACTGGGCNATTGAAGGCGACTTCAGCGAGAGCAANCCNTCNGGCACCGGCGGCGGAGCCCTCCCCGGCGGAATAGGATGGTACCGCAAGAGCTTCACACTCCCCCAGTCATATAAAGGAAAAGAGGTTTATATCGACTTCGATGGAGCCTACATGAACTCATCGGTCTACATCAACGGTCATTATCTCGGAACACGCCCCTACGGCTACGCCTCGTTCAGCTATGACCTCACCCCCTATCTTAACTTTGACGGCGAAAACGTCATCGCCGTCAAGGTCGACAATGCCGAGCAACCCAACTCCCGATGGTATTCAGGTTGCGGAATCTACCGCAATGTGTGGCTCCGCGCGCTCAATCCCGTCCATGTCGACAGGTGGGGACAAGCTGTCGTGCCTACTGTCGACGGCGACAAGGGCATCCTCGACATCACGACCGAAATAGNCAACCGCAGCGGAAAAGACGCGCGCGTCAAGGTCAGCTCCTCNCTCTTTGACCCCGACGGAAAAAAGGTGGCTCANNCAGCCGAAAAGACCGTCGACCTGAACGCCNCGCCCGTCGACAGCGTNACAGAAGTGAAATCAACCGTGACGCTCCATAATCCCCGCCTTTGGGACATCGACTCGCCACNGNTGCTACACNCTNGTCACCTACATAAANGATGCCGCCTCGGGCGCGCTGCTCGACACCTACNGNACCGTCACCGGCTTCCGCACCTTTGANTTTGACGCCGAAAAAGGATTCTCGCTCAACGGCAAGGCGATGAAGATAAACGGAGTNTGTCTCCANCACGATGCCGGAGCTCTCGGCGCCGTGGTCAACCGCCGCGCCATCGAGCNTCAGCTTGAAATAATGAAAGAGATGGGAGTCAACGCCATCCGNTGCTCCCACAATCCACCCGCGCCCGANCTGCTTCAGCTCTGCGANAGCATGGGGCTGCTCGTGATGGATGAAACCTTCGACATGTGGCGCAAGAAAAAAACCGCCCATGACTATGCCCGCTATTTCGACGAGTGGCATGAACGCGACCTNACCGATCTCGTCAAGCGCGACCGCAACCACCCGTCCATATTCATGTGGAGCATCGGCAACGAGGTGCTTGAACANTGGAGCGATGCCAAAGCCGACACCCTGTCGCTCGAACAAGCCAACCTCATCCTCAACTTTGGTCAAAGCAAGGAGATGCTTGCCGCCGAGGGCGAAACATCGGTCAACTCGCTTCTCACCCGGAAACTTGCCGACATGGTGCGTCGTTACGACCCNTCGCGNCCNGTCACCGCCGGCTGCAACGAGCCCAATCCCGGCAATCATCTCTTCCGCTCGGGAGCGCTCGACATCATCGGCTACAACTACCACGACGACTGGTTCAAGGATGTNCCNGCNAANTTCCCCGGCAAGCCGTTCATCATCACCGANAGNGTNTCGGCGCTNATGACNCGNGGCTANTACCTCATGCCCTCNGACAGNATGCGCCTCTGGCCCGTCAGATGGGACATCCCCTTCCATGACGAGTCATTCTCATGCTCGTCCTACGACAANTGCCACGCCCCNTGGGGCAACAACCACGANGGNACNNTGCGCCACGTNCAGGANAANGATTTCATNATGGGACANTTCATCTGGACCGGATTCGACTACATCGGCGAGCCCACCCCCTATGGCTGGCCNGCNCGCAGCTCCTTCTTCGGNATNGTCGANCTCGCCGGNTTCCCNAAGGACATCTACTANATGTATCAGAGCCAATGGCGCCCCGACAAGACCGTTCTACACCTCTTCCCCCACTGGAACTGGACCGACGGACAGGAGATTGACATGTGGGCTTACTATAACAACGCCGACGAGGTTGAGCTCTTCATCAACGGAGAGTCACAAGGCATCCGCCGCCCCGAGCCCGGAAAATACCACTCGGCATGGCGCGTCACCTTCCATCCCGGCACCGTCAGCATCGTGAGCCGCAAAGACGGCAAGGAAGTGGCGCGGCGTGAAATAAAAACGGCATCCGAACCAGCGCGAATAAAACTCGTGCCCGATCGAAGCGTGATCAACGCCGACGGGAAAGACCTCGCCTACTTCACTGTCGAAATCCTCGATAGCGACGGAAATCTCTGTCCCCTCGCCGACAATGAAGTCACCTTCACGGTGAACGGCGCCGGGACCAATGCAGGCGTTGACAACGGCTCTCCAGTCTCGCTCGAACGCTTCAAAGCCGACCGCCGCAAAGCGTTCAACGGAAAAGCCCTCCTCATCGTGCAGAACAACGGCGAAAAGGGCGATATAACCGTCGAAGCCGCCTCGCCAAGCCTCGCCTCAGCAACCGCTACAATCAAAGCAGCCAACTAACCCCTTTCCACAATATCTCTATCATGAACCTTAAGACCATAATGCTATCATTGGCAGTCGCCTCCTCAGCGGCGGCTATCGCCCAGACTCCGGTCTATCTCGACAAGACCAAGCCGATAGAAGACCGTGTCGAAGACGCGCTTTCGCGCATGACTCTTGAAGAAAAAGTGAAAATGTGCCATGCCCAGGGCAAATTCTCAAGTCCGGGAGTGCCGCGTCTCGGAATTCCCGAAATATGGATGAGCGACGGACCCCACGGTGTCCGCGCCGAAATCAACTGGAACGACTGGGGATATTCCAACTGGAAAAACGACTCCATCACCGCATTCCCCGCGCTGACGGCGCTCGCTGCAACATGGAACCCCGAGATGTCGGCTATCTACGGAAAAAGCGTGGGTGAAGAAGCCCGCTTCCGCAACAAAAACGTGCTCCTCGGTCCCGGGGTCAACATATACCGCACCCCGCTCAACGGACGCAATTTCGAATATATGGGTGAAGACCCCTATCTCGCCGGAGAAATGGTGGTGCCCTACATTCAGGAGCTTCAGAAAAACGGCGTGGCGGCATGCGTGAAGCACTTCGCGCTCAACAATCAGGAAAAATGGCGCGGCAACGTCAACGTCGTCCTCTCTGACCGGGCACTCTATGAAATCTATCTGCCCGCATTCAAAAAAGCGGTGCAGGAAGGAAAGGCATGGTCGATAATGGGAGCCTACAACCAGATATGGAACCAGCACTGCTGCCACAACGACCGCTTGCTCAACAAAATCCTCCGCGACGAGTGGGGATTTGACGGAGTGGTGATCACCGACTGGGGCGGAGCACATGACACCAAGGAGTCGGCGCTCAACGGGCTCGACATCGAGATGGGCTCGTTCACCAACGGCTTGACAAGCGAAAGCGAGTTCACCTTCGACGATTACTATCTCGGCAAACCCTATCTCGAAATGCTCAAAAACGGCGAAGTCCCCGACTCCACCGTCGATGCGAAAGCGCGAAACATCCTCCGCCTCATCTTCCGCACCGCCATGAACTCCGACAAGCCCTTTGGCTCAATCGCTTCGCCCGAGCACTATGCCGCCGCCAAGCAGATTGGCGACGAGGCTATCGTGCTGCTGAAAAACTCTGGCATTCTTCCGCTCGATCCCGCAAAATACCGCAACATCCTCGTGGTGGGCGAAAACGCCGTGCGTCCCCTCAACGAGGGTGGCGGCTCCTCCGAGCTGAAAGTGAAAGACATGTTCTCGCCGCTCGACGCGATTAAAGCCGTCTACGGCGACGGCGTGAAATATGCCGCCGGATATCGCACAGGACGCGCCATGTATGAAAAAGAAGACACCATTCCCCAGGCTGTCCTCGACTCGCTCCGCAACGAGGCTGTGGCGATGGCAAAGGGCATGGATGCGGTCATCTATATAGGCGGACTCAACAAAAACGGCTTCCAGGACTGCGAAGCCTCTGACCGCCGCGAGTACAACCTCCCCTGGGGACAGGACCTCATCATCGAGCAACTTGCCGAGGCTAATCCCAACCTCATCGTGGCAAACGTCTCGGGCAACGCCTATGCGATGCCTTGGATCGACAAAGTGCCGGCAGTGCTTCAGAGCTGGTATCTCGGAACCATGATAGGACCCTCGATGGCTGATGTCATTTCAGGAGCGGTCAACCCCAGCGGCAAGCTCCCCTTCTCGTTCCCCCGCCGTCTTGAGGACAACGGAGCCCACTATTTCGGTGAGAAATCCTATCCCGGAATCGAACTGGAAACCGAGGGCGGAAACGCAGCCTCCGACCTTGCCGGAGCCGACGTGAACGTGGGCAAGAACCCTCAGCAGGAATATCTTGAAGACATCCTCGTGGGCTATCGCTGGCACGACACCAAGAACATCCCGGCGCTCTTCCCGTTTGGACACGGACTGAGCTACACCAACTTCGAGTATGGCATACCCTCGCTCTCAGCCAAGGAGATGACCGCCGACGGTTCGATAACCCTCTCCGTTCCGGTGTCAAACATCGGCAGAAAAGCTGGAAAAGAGGTTGTGCAGGTCTACATCGCCGATGAAAAATCGTCGCTCCCGCGCCCGGCGAAAGAGCTTAAAGAGTTCCGGAAAGTGGAACTCGCTCCGGGACAAACCAAAGTCGTGAAATTCACCATCACCCCCGACGCCCTCAAATTCTTCGACGACAAGGCTCACGACTGGGTGGCTGAGCCCGGCAAATTCAAGGTGCTCGTCGGCTCCTCAAGCGCCGACATCCGCGCCACCGAGCAGTTCACCTACAAATAAGCCTCACCTTAAACTTCCAAGCCGGTTTCAATTCACTCTAAGGTAAAAAACCGCAGCGGGGCTGTGTACATTTCATTCCGTACACAGCCCCGCCTTTTTCCTGTTTCAATTCTCCGCAATCAATCAGATGGGGAACCACACGAACACTGCCGCGTCCCACACGGCGTGGGAAATAACCAACGCGCCGAGACGCGAGGGATAAAACCGGTAGATAAGCCCCCAGAAGCCTCCGGCTACGAGCGCCGCCATCACGAGCATAAAATTGCAAGACCCGGCATGAACAAGCGCATAGACCGCCGTAGCAACCACAAATCCCATATTGGCGCCCCACTTCTCGGTCATCTTCTGCTGCACGAAACCGCGCCAAAAAATCTCCTCGGCAGGACCGATTATAAGCAACAGCAGCAGCGACAGCAACCACGGCGATATAGATTCCTTGAACGAGTAGATGGCGTTCACCTCAGGGCGCGCGAAATTAAACATCAGCTGCGACAGCTTGTCGCCAAGCCAGAACACGCCCCACAGCGCGGCGGCGCTACCGACGCCGATCACAACATCAATCGCCGAAACGTGAATACGCTTGTACCAGTCGCCGAAGCAGGTCGCCATCGTGGTGAGCGTGACGGCGGCAATCGTCATCACGAGCCACAGGTTGACATGAGGAGCCGTCAGCGGCGAGAACATCACAGTCCACAACACCAATGCCACCAGAATAGCCAGATAAACTTTTTTCATCATCTTCGAGAAATAGATTAAATAATTGACGCGATTATAAAAGACACACACAGCAGCAAGCTGAACACAAGCTGAAGCTGAGCCGTGGCGCCGTCAAGCGCGAGTATGCCGCCCAGGTCAGTAGCGGTAGAGCCGTTCATGGCTCGCACATTCTTCATCGCCGGAGCCAATGCTATCAACGACAGAAGCGTCCACGCCGGAAGCACCCCAAACACCACCAGCAGCGCCACCGCCGCAAAAGGCACCAGCAACTCGGCGATATACACCGCCCTTGAAGCGTTGTGCCCTATTAGCATGGCAAACGTGGTTATATTGGCGTTCCCGTCGGTCACCACATCGCGCGTATTGTTCACGTGAAGAATCGCCACCGTAATAAGCCCTACAGGGATTGAAAGCCACAGAGCCGACCACACCATCGAGCCGGTGAGCACATAGGTGGTACCCAGCGTTGGCAAAACTCCGTAAGTAAGAAATATATCCACATCGCCAAGCGCCCTGTATTTAAGCCACGGATAAAACACGGTCAAAGCCACTCCGGCAATTCCGAGAGCCCCAGTCCACGGACCCGACATCACGCAGATACACAGCCCCAGCGCTACGGCTCCGGCAAGCAGCCCCAGTGAAAGACGCTTCACCTCCCTCTCCGAAAAATCGCCCGAGGTCAGAATCTTCACCCCATAACCTTCGGCTGTGTCCACACCGCTGCGATAGTCATGGAGATCGCTCCAAGTGTTTCCCGCCGCCTGAAAAAGCGCCATCGCCAACACGGCAAGAACACCGTTGATCCACCTCACATTCTCAAACTCGCCGCCATGCGCCAACCATCCCACATAGGCGATCGACACCAGCACCGGCATCACCGACGCCGGAAACGACCACGGACGCGTGGCAAGAAACCACTCCTTAAAACTGTGTCTGCTCATAAATCTTCTTGAATTATCCTAAATAAGACTGCAAAGATAGCTATTTTTCAAGTCATAACCCCGTCGCCGTTGGCGGCATTTATGTTAGCCCCCTGATTTTCTACTGATTCGCAGTTATAGGGCACAAAATAGGCAATAACGACGCAGGCGAACCGAAATCTCGGTTCGCCTGCATGGTGGAGTATAGCGGACTCGAACCGCTCACCTCGACACTGCCAGTGTCGCGCTCTAGCCAGATGAGCTAATACCCCTCTTTGTTGGTTGCAAATTTAAGGGTTATTTCGCAATCCAACAAATAATTTGATTGAATTTTTTGCCCGGAACAGCATCGCCGATCAGCGCCCCGTGAGATTTCAGGCGGGGTCACTCGGGGAAGTCGGCGCACGTCAGCGTCGACCACGGCACAAACGAATGCACCTCTGAGCCCTCGGGACGGCTCTTCTCAATCATTTTCCAGGTGTAAGGCATATCCATCCCCTTGCGACCGTGAAAATGCCTGTAAGCGCGCTCCCACACGGGAAACACCTTGTCGCGCTGTCCCGGCGAAATAGTGTCACCAAACACCTTGCGCCCATACCACGTTTCATACTGCTGATAGGGCACCTCCTCGCCCGACATATAGCGAGCCGTATATTCAAAACCTCTGTAAAGTCTGTTGTCAAACGCGCCATACAGGTCAAGTCCCTGATGCCATGCGATTTCAGCCGCATTGGCAAGATAGCCTATCCCCATCTGCACGTGCTGCTGGTCGCGTCCGCTCTCCTGACACTGCCCGTTGTCAAGAAAATAGTTCTTGATGGCGCCGTTGGAATCGCCGTCCACCATCTGCCGGTAAGCCGCTTCAAAGATGTCGGGGCGGTCCATATACACGCCTATACTCAGAAGGGTCTGCCCGTTGGCAGCGTCCCAATTGCCGTTGTAGCGCGGAGTCCAGTCCTTGATCACGGGATAAAGCTTCTCCATCACCATTGTTTCAAACGCCTTGCGGTCAGCCTCCTTCCATGCCGGATAAGTGTATTTAAGAATCTCGGCGGCATTAAGATATTTCACCGCGCCGGTGCCCACCTTCAATTGCCTGTTGTGGTTCACCACCGAGTCGAGCGTGCACGCCCAGTCGTTGAAAATCTCGATAGCCTTCTCGGCGTATGCCGAATCGCGCTCGATGTACCACTGCAACGCCATCGTGTAGGCAGCCGTGCCGTCGCGCACAAACTCGTTGCCCCCTATGTTGGGCTTGTTATACGGACCGTTTGACACCACCCTGAACGGAGTTGCCCTATAATCGAGCTGAGCCACCGGCGAAGCCTTAAGCTGCTCCCACGCCCCCTTCCAAGGCTCCTCGCCCGAAAGTGCCTTGGCGCGCATAAACTCAAGGTCGGATGCCGAATGAAGCAATCCCGGATGGGTAAACTCCCGGTCAAGGCAAAATGCCGCCATGGAGGCTAAAAGAAGCGCCCCCGCCAGAAAAAGTCGTTTAAAAGTCATGTCAACGTATCGCATAAAATCAAGTTTTCAACAAAATTAGCAACTCCGCGCCCTTCCGCCTGTCAAAATCGCGCCAAATATTCAAAATCCCGTCCCCACCGCCCCCGAAATGGCACTCCAAACAGACGGACATAGCGCGCCATGTCACCAAACACGTCCCCGCAAACCAAGCCTGCAAAGTCGCCGTAGGCGGCATTTAAGGTTAGCCCCGGGGCGGAGTCCTCGTAGAGGGCGCCGTCCCGGGGTATTCACAAAGCCCGGCAATGTTCCCCGTAGGGGGACTTTACACCATTTAAAGCCCCCTTACAGGGAGCCAATCTCCATTACCTATCACCCCGGGACGATGCCACCTGACGGCGACATCGCCCCGAGTCTAACATTAACGCCCCCTATGGGGACGCCCCATATTCAAAACATCCCCTACATTAAAATCGACAAAAAAGGCTGTGCCAAACGACACAGCCTATTGCAACAAACCGCCGTCATGACGGCTGCTTCCTTATATCTTCACCTTTATGGTAGAATAGTCGGCGCTCGACGGTCCCACCATCAGCTCATAGTTTCCGGGAATTACGCGCATCTCTTTCGCAGCGGCGTCCCATGCCTCAAATCGGTCACGAGGGAAATCGATCTCCACTTTCTTGCTCTCGCCCGCTTTAAGGTCAACTCGCTTATAGGCGCGAAGCGTCTTGATCGGACCTGCCGTGTCGGCTGGACGGCGCATATAGACCTGCACAATCTCGGTGCCGTCGGTCTTGCCGGTATTTTTAACCTCCACGGTCACCTTGCCGTTCTTGTAGCTCGGCTTGCCATACTTGTAGGTCGTATAGCTCAATCCGTGACCAAACGGATAAAGCGGCTCGTCGTGGAAGTAGCGGTAGGTTCTTCCCGCCATGCGATATTCGTCAAACGGCGGCAGCTGAGCGTCATCCTTATAGAAAGTCACGGCGAGCTTGCCCGACGGGTTATAGTCGCCGAAAAGCACGTCGGCAACGGCATGTCCGCCCTGCTCGCCGGCATACCATGCCTGGAGTATAGCGTCACATATACCGTCCTCCGGAGTCAGAGCCACGGCGCTTCCGCTGCAGTTCACCAGCACAATCTTCTTGCCGGCGTCATGAAGAGCCTGAAGAATTTCGCGCTGAACGGCGGGAAGTTCGATGCTCGTGCGGTCGCCGTTGTCAAATCCCGGTTCGGTCACTCGAGCCTCCTCGCGTTCAAGATTGGGCGAAATGCCGCCCACAAACACCACCACATCCTTGTCGGCGGCGCGTGCCACTATCTCGGCGGGAGTCACGGCGGCGTTGCGAGCCACGTCGATGCTCAGCGTAGCGTCGTCAAGCTGCTGCTTGTAGTTAAATTCAAGGTCATATTTCTTTCCCTTCTCCACCTTAAGCTTGAATGTGCGGAAATCGAAAGGATCCGTGCGCCAGCGGTTATGAATCGTGTCGCCGTTCACGATGATTCTGCCCCCGTCGTCATTATTGAAGCTGATTTCAAGAGTCTCGTCGGCGTCGGCGACAAACGAGCCCTTCATTCTCGTAGTGAAATTGGTGAGGTTCACGCCCGGGGCAAACACCGTGTTGCCGCCATTGTCAAGGCTCACGGGGCTGGTATAGTTCACCACCGCCACCGGTTCGCCCGCCATGTCGAGGTTATTCCAGTATTCTGCTCTAAGCCCGGGCTTTCCGTCGGGAGCCGTCAGACGGTCAAATATGCTGCGGGTCTCGGTCATAGCGGTGATTTCACACGCTTTAGCATAGGCTACGTCGCCAATCTTGTCAGTGATACCTTCGAGCACGGTCACCGTGTGCGAAGGCTGACCGTAATAAATGCCCCAAAGCATGGTCGAGTCGGCGGCGTTAGGACCCATCACCATTATGCGCGAAGAATCCTTCGCAAGCGGAAGAATGCCGTTATTCTTCAGCAACACCATCTGCTCCTGAGCCATCTTGCGGGCAAGCGCCTTGTGCTCGGCTGAGGCTATCACGCTCTCAGGAATCTTGGTCCACTCCACAATCTCGTCGGGGTCAAGATCGCCAAGCTCGAAACGTCCCTTCAGCAGGCGCTTCACGCTCACGTCGATGTCAGCCTCCGAGATGTCGCCGCGGCGCACAGCCTCAGGAAGTTTCTTGTAAGACGATCCACACTCCACGTCGGTTCCGCTGAGCACTCCCAGCGCCGATGCGGCAGCCTCGTCCTTCGACACCCCGTGGCGACCCTTTTTCCAGAAATCGCCCACGGCGCCGCAGTCGCTCACCACAAGCCCCTGGAAGCCCCACTTGTCGCGGAGTATCTGATGAAGCAACTGATTGCTTCCGCAGCAAGGCTCACCGTCAAATCGCTGATAGGCGCACATCACCTGCTGCACGTTGCCGTTCTGAACCAGCTCCTTGAACGCCGGCAGATAAGTCTCCCACAAGTCGCGCTCGGGAAGATCGTTGATGTCAAAACTGTGGCGCGTTTTCTCCGGTCCGCTGTGAACCGCATAATGCTTCGCGCAGGCGTGAAGCTTATAATATTTATTCCCTTCGCCACCTTGAAGCGCCTTGACCACAGTCTTTCCCATCTGACCGTTCATGTAAGGGTCCTCGCCATAGGTTTCCTGACCTCGTCCCCATCGCGGATCGCGGAAAATGTTGATATTCGGAGTCCAGAAAGAGAGGCTCTTGTACTTACCCACGGTGCCGTTCTTGCGGGCTATAGTGTTTTTCGCGCGAGCCTCGTCGCTCACTGCGGTAAACACCTCCTCGATAAGCCCGTCGTCAAACGAGCACGCCATACCTATACATGACGGGAAAACGGTGCTCAAGCCGTTTCGTCCCACTCCGTGAAGAGCCTCGCTCCACCAGTCAAACTGAGGGATGCCAAGACGCGGTATCGCCGGAGAAGTGTTCATCATCAGCGCCACCTTCTCCTCGAGTGTGAGACGCGAACAGAGGTCTGCCGCGCGCTCCTCGGCGGGCAGATTGGGATTCTGATAGGGATAAGGCTGCGCCGAGAGCATTCCCGCCCCCGTCAGCGCCAGCGCCCCCGTCAGAAGAATAGTTTTGATTGCATTCATTGTGATTATTATTGAGTTTATATATTAGTCATAGTTATATCGGAACCAGTCAAACGAAGCGTCGCCGCCGTCGCCCGCCGGATTATAGGAAAACAATCCAATGTGAGGACCCTTCCAGAAAGCGAACGTCATGGCAAACGGCTCGCCGATAGCCATGAAATTCTTCCCGTCGGTGCTGTAATAAAAGCGGTTCTCATTGTTCACAGCGTCAAGCGCCGTCTTGAAGTAGACCACATTGCCGCTCAGAGTCGCGTGGCGGGTCACCACGCCATTCTTTTCGGTGTAGACATGGAGCTTTTTACCCTCCTTCTCAACGCCGGCTCCGAGAAAATCCTTGCATAGCGCGGCAAATCCCGCGCGCTGCCCCTCCGCCATCTTCGACGCGTCGAGTTTCACCACCGCCTCGCCGCCATAGCCCATCACCTTCTGCACCAGAGTGTTTCGGGCTGTCTTCAGCGAGTCGCCCTTCATGGCGGTCAGCGTCAGGTATCCGCGCTTCTTGTCGAGGCTTATATTGTCGCGGTAGAACCGATGGTTGGCGCGCCACTGCAATCCGAGCGAATCGCCGTCAAACTCATCTGACGACGCCGGACGCTCAATTCCCCCCTGATGCTTCAAGGCAGGTTTCGTCCACACCCTCACAGGCTCCCCGATACCGTTGCGGTCAATATCTACGCCAGCCTCAGGCCAGCCGTTTTTCCACACCACCGGCTGAAGATGCACCACGCGCCCCAGATTCTCGGTCTTCTGAAAATGCAGAAACCACCAGTCGCCGTCGGGAGTGTCCACCAGAGCGCCCTGATGCGCCCCGTTTATGTCGGTCGAGCCCTGCTCAAGCACCACCCGCTTCGTGTAGGGACCATAGATATTCTTCGACCGCAGCACCGTCTGCCAGCCCTTGCCCACGCCCCCCTCGGGGATGCTCATGTAATAATATCCGTTTAGCTTGTGAATCTTCGTTCCCTCGGCAACGGGACCCGTGTAGACCGTCACACCGTCGTCAAGCAGCTCCCTGCCGTCGGGGCTCATGCGGTGAACGATGATAGGACCCGCCCCGTGGCGGCTGCGCCCCAGATAAGCGTTCCCGTCCTCGTCCCAGAACGGACAAGGGTCCTCCCACTTCTCCACACGCTTCACGCAGTGGAGCGGAGCCCACGGACCCGCCGGGTCAGTTGCCGTCGTCATGAAAAGCCCCTCGTGAGGAGTGCAGAAATAAACATAAAAAAGCCCGTCGTGATATCTTATAGCCGGAGCCCAAGAACCGCCGGCATATCGCTTGAAATCGCCATATTCCGGAAAATCTATGCTGTCATACACATTCCCTATTATGCGCCAGTTCACCAGATCGTCTGATTCAAGCACCGGCATTCCCATGAAATGAAACTCCGAGCAAACCAGATAATACTTGTCGCCCACCCTTATAGCGTCGGGATCCGAATAGTCAGCGTTAAGCACCGGATTGATGTAAGTGCCGTTCCCCTGGTCGCCCCACGACAAAGTCTGAGCCTGCGAAGCGAAACACAAAAAAGAGGAAAGCATCAAAGAAGCAAAAAATCTCATCGGTTTAGATTTATGGATTTCCACAAAGTTACAAAAAATCCGCCATTCCCCCGCCTCCAACCCACACAAAAAAAGGTAGCTCTCCGAGCTACAAATATGCAAAACCAAGCCTGTAAAGGCTTGCCCCTATGGATAGCCGGGTACGGCGAATGAAATGAGCCGTGCCCGGAAAACGCGTACCACAAGAATCGCACTCTGCAAAGAGTGCCCCCTAAAACCACCTCGCCATCCGCCCCGCCTCCAACACCCACAAAAAAAGGTAGCTCGGAGAGCTACAAATATGCGAAACCCCACGCTAATTGCGAGGCAATTAGCATGGGGCATACGAACCCACCTCCAAAAACAACATCGGAGATGTTGAATTACCCATATTCCCCACATCAACCAATCACAAAAAAACACCCCGAAACCGAATGGTTTCGGGGTGTCGATATCAATCACAGTGAATCTTTACTGCTTCACGAACTTATAATTGTTTGAGGTCTTTCCATCCTCAACAACAAGGATATAAACACCCTTGTCAAGACCGTCAAGGATATCTTCGCGGTCAACACCAACTGCTGTGCGGATGATAATACCGCTCATAGCGTCAACCACGGTATAAGTAGCGTTAGCGTTATTGAAGGTCACGTCCTCGATGCCTGAAAGCTTCAGCAAGTCATAGTTAGCTTCAACCTCAGCGGCAGAAAGCGCCTTGGGAGTGATCACAAGCTCGTCGATAGCGCCGGCGAAAGTGCGGTTGCCCGACTCATCGTCGCCGCCGATAAACATCAGCTCGGTAGCCGACTGATTGAGAGCGCCTGTTGTCACGCCTTCAGCCTTCTGAACCTCCTGACCGTCGACATAGAGAGTCATAGTCTTGCCGGCGAAGTCGCGAACGGCGGCGATGTGATGCCAGTTGCCGTCAAATGCTGCGCTTGCGTCGTCAAGCTTACAGTCAGTCTTCTTAGCGTCATCATCGATAGAGAAGCAAAGATAGCCGTTCTTGCGTTCAAGACCGATCCAGTTGCCTGTTCCGCCCGACACGTTGGTAGTGTTGTGAGTACCGATGCAAAGCAGATAGCCGTCATCGTCGGTCGACTTCATCCACATTTCGATAGTGAAGTCGCTTTCGCCCATGTTGATAGCGTCATAGATGGTCTGAGTCAGATAACCGTTGTCGTTGAAGCTCAAAGCGCCTGCCTTAAGACCCTCTACAACCTGAATGCCGGTGCCGTTTACGGCAGCTTCGCCAAACACCTTGTTGGGGGTAGTTTCGCCAAGCTCGTCCATCGGGAAGTAAGCGAGTTCCTTGCCTGTAGTCTCGAAACGCTCCTTAACCTTAGCTGCCGACATCGCGCCCTGATAGATGGCGAGTTCATCAAGCGAGCCGTTCAAAGTGTTGTTAAGGTCGGCGCTGTTACCGATGATGAGGAGTTCGTTAGGACAGTTAACTGCTCCGGTTGCATCCTCGGCGGTATTCTTAAGCTCACCGTCGACATACATCAACAGCTGCTTAGCGTAGGTGTCGCGAACGAGCACAACGTGATGCCACTCGTTGTTGAAGATAGAAGAACCTTCGCTCCATTGAACCTCGCTCTTGGTCACGTCGTCGTCGACAGCAAAGCGAAGAGCGCCGTTCTTAAGCTCAAGACCCACCCAGTTTCCGGTAGTTCCGGCAGCGGGGTCATTCTTCATTGTACCCTTCTGGAGGATATAAGCGCCATCGTCGGCTGACTTGAGCCACATTTCGATAGTGAAATCCTTCGATTTGAAATCAAGAGCGTCATAGCCTTCCTGAGTCATGTAAGAATTTCCGCCAAGAGAAATGGCGTTGCCCTTCTTACCCTCTACGATGGCAGCGTCGTTGCCGGCTACGGTTGCCGCGCCGTGGATATTGTTGACAGTGGTTTCACCAGCCTTCTCAAACTCAAATTGAGCGATGAGATTGAGATTAGTGTTGCGGCGCACCTTGATCACGCCTTCCGAGTAACCGTTGTTGTCCTCTTCAGCGCCGGTGGTGGTGATGGTGAACGTAAATTCACCCTCAGCAGCGGGAGTACCTGAAATCTTACCGGTGAGAGTAGCCGCGTCAAATGTCATTTCCACACCTTCGGGCAGACCGGTAACGGTTGCGCCGGTAGCGCGGATCACGTTGAATTCAATCGGAGTCATCGCGTCGCCGAGGTCAACCACCTGATTGAGATTTCCGGCAGTCACCATGACAGCGCCGGCGGTGTTGAACGACTCCTCGAGGTTATAGCTCAAGTGAGGAGGCTGGTTGTAGGCAACGTTCTGCCATGCGATAGCCACGCGATACTGGCGGTCCTGCATGAGGGTCGGCACCTTGTAGTCGCTCGGAGTGGTAGTGGTGAAAATGATAAGATCGCTCTCAGTCGAGCCGTCGTGGAGGATAACCTCCTCGCGCCAGTCACCGAAAAGGTCAGCCTGGAGGTTGGGGGTAGCCTTGGTAGTGTTACATGACGCAGCGCTTGAATATGAACTGAAGTTCATCAAAGTGCTGTTTGACGACATTGTGCTGTTGGGCTTGGTGATGGTAGTTCCGTCAAGAAGCTCGTCGAGAAGGTCGCCGTCCCAGTAAATGCGGAAGTTGACCGACGGACGACTCGAGCCGATCTCAACACCGTTGTTGAATATCTTGTTGGTCGACGACCAGGTCTCGTAGCCGGGATATTTTGAAGTCACGTTAGCGGCAAGACCGCGGCCGATGTCTTCACCTGACTGCGCTTCGCCATAGATGATTTCACCGGTTCTCGCGTCGCGGCACTCAGTGTCCCATTTATAAGAAGAGCTCTTCTCTTCATGGGGCATGAACACCTCAAGACCCTGGCGGTCGGGAATCATGTCGGTCAAGTGGAGAGCGTCGCCGTGGCCTGCGCCGGTGCGGTAAAGAAGCTTACCGTCATGGTCGATACTTGCAGCTCCATAGACGATTTCGTCCTTTCCGTCGCCGTCAACGTCGCCGATGGTGAGGCTGTGAGCGCCTTCGCCATATGCGCCCTGACCCTTGGTTGTGCTCGCGTGGAACCATTTTTCAGTCAGCTTGGTGCCGTCGAAATTAACCGCCCAAAGATAAGAGTGGGTATAATAGCCGCGGCAGAAAATAGCGCTCGGGTTCTTGTCGTTGCCGTCAAGATAAGCCACGCCGGCGAGATAACGCTCGCAACGGTTGCCATAGCTGTCGCCCCATGAGCTTGAGCTCTGGACGGTGCGTGGAGGATTATAGGCGATGGTATGGATTTCTGCTCCGGTCTCGCCGTTGAACACGGTAAGATATTCCGAACCCTTCAGGATGGTTCCCTTGCCGCCGTCGGCATTGCCGCCCGTGCGGTAGTCGGCGTCAGCCTTGTCGTCGCCCATCAACACTGCTTTACCCTGACCGTCGATGGTTCCGGGAGCGGTCTTGCAGATAAGCTCGGCTTTTCCGTCGCGGTTGAAGTCATAGACCATGAACTGGGTGTAGTGGTTACCTGAACGGATATTGATACCGAGATCGATGCGCCACAGTTTTGTTCCGTCGAGCTTGTAGCAGTCAAGATAAGTTTTTCCGGTCTTCCACTGGAAACTGTTGTCTGCCTGGTTGCTGGGGAACCACTTGACGATATATTCCCACTCGCCGTCGCCGTCAACGTCGGCGACTGAAACGTCGTCGGGAGTATAGGTGTAGTCGTCCACAACTTTGCCCTTGCTGTCGCTAAGCTTGTTGTTGTCCTTGAATGTTCCGCCTGCGGGACGGTCAAGATGGATTTTCTTGTAGAAGGTGTCCCATGCGGCAACCTCTTTGGAAGTCTCTTTCACCTCCGAGTCAAGCACAGCCTTAACGACATACTTGTCGCCGGCGCTACCGGCGGCATCGGTGTAGTTGGTGCATTTCTTAATCGGGGCGGAGTTAATCTTTGTTCCGTTGCGGTACACGTCAAACGCAAGATTCTTGTCATCGCTGGCAAATGCGCGCCAGGAAACAAACACTCCTTTGTCAGCCTTAACGGCAAGCACGCCACGGTCAAGCTTTTCAGCCTGTACCACGTGGGAGTACTGGGCGCTCATAGCGACCGAGCCCATCAAAGCTGCACATACTAATAGAGTCTTTTTCATGCAGGAAATTTTTAGTGTTGGTATTTTTGTTTGGTATTAATTTTTTTCAAATGGTGCAAATTGCATTAATTCCATAGGTTAAACGACAAGACGAACAGTCGCCATCCGACCTCTTTTCATGGCGTTTCACGGGTAATTAGCTGCAAATATAGCAATTTTATTCATTCACTCAAATTTTCCACCCAATAATTAACACCCTATAACACAACACCCTCAATAACCCCCACCTCCCACACCAAACAGTACGGACATGGCGCGCCATGTCGCCAAAACACCCTCGCGCTCAATAACCCCACCCCGCAACCAAGCCTGCAAAGTCGCCGTAGGCGGCATTTAAGGTTAGCCCCGGGGCGGGGTCCTCGTAGAGGGCGCCGTCCCGGGGTACACAAAAAGTGC
>JAAVEM010000003.1 GCA_014801235.1 Bacteroides sp.
GTAGAACCGGGAGCAACGGAGGGGATAACGAAATAATCCTTCTCTTTGCTACCCAACCAAAGGTACTTGCCGCCTTTGTAGGGACCGAAACCGGCGTTGGATACGTCGGGATAATCAACTGCGATAGCGAGTGAACGGTCAGTGGTGTTAGTGTACTTAAGACCTTCAAGCTCTTTGATTACCACATTGTTAGCCATAACATAGCCATCGGCGCTGATTTCCGCTGTCGCGCTTACCTGCCAGAAGCACTTGCCTTCAACTGATTCAGTAGAGCCGTCAGCCTTTTCGATATCTGACCAGTTTCCGCCATTTGCGTTAGACGCTTTGAGGTTGGCTACAGTTTCGTCGCTCCAGTTGGTGAAGTCCCAAGAACGGCTTTGCGCGTTGAGCTGAGTCATTGCTCCGAGAGCAAGGACTGCCAAAAGAGTAAATTTACGCATAGAAAAATTAATTTGGTTAAACATAAAGCGCCGCTAAGGTATACATATATGCACAGACAACCAAATATATTAACTTTTATTAACTATATTTCTACGCTGAGATTCAGCTTGTTCAACCCGGCTCGGGCTGATTATCGGCGCAAAATGGGGAATTGGAAATTGTTGAGTTTGCGAATCAGCTCTTTTTCCCTGCCGCCGCAGTAGGCGTCGCAGATGGCATGGAAGCGGGGCGAGTGGGACATTTCGCTCAGGTGTGCGAGTTCGTGGCAGATGATGTAGTCCCTGAGTTCGGGCGAGAGAAAGAGGCATATGTAACTAAGGTGTATGTCGCCCCGCGACGAGCATTTGCCCATGGTCTTGAATCCGCTCATTATCGCCCATGAGCGTGGTTTGAGCCCCAGCCGGGCGGCTATCTCCTTACCTCGGGTGAGCAGGATGGCTGGAGCGACTGAGCGCGCGATGTTGCAGATGACTTTCGAGATGCCTTGCTTCACATTGAGGTCATCGAGGTCGAGCATGGAGCCGACTTCGATATATGCCTTGTCGCCCTTGACGGTTCCCCACACGTTGCGGGGCTGATGAGTCTGCCGGCCTATGAGAAAGGTGAAGCCGTCGACGGCTATTTCCTGATTTTCGGTGAACGACACCTCGCGCTTTCGCGCCATCACGGCGGGCGCCATTCGGTCGATGTAGCCGGCAACCTCGCGCGGGTCAATGACGGCGGGGAAGGAGAAGACGGCGACACCGTTTTTCCAGCGGGCGCTGATGCGCGACGAGTTGCGGCGAAAAGTGACCTCGACAGGACCGATGACGGGGTGGAGCAGTTTCATCGCTTGTCGACTCCCCATAGAAGTTTTGAGCGCAGGGTTTCGATGAACTGATGCTCGGTGAGTTTCACGACTTTGGTGACGAACGGAGCGCGGCGCATGATGACCGTGGTGCCCTCCTCCATCGAGAAGGAGTTGCCGTCGAGACTGATGCGGTAGGACTCGCTGCGGGAGCGGGTGGTGACCGTCACGGTGCTGTTGTCGCTCACGACGAGCGGGCGCATGGTGAGCGAGTGGGCGGCGATGGGCGAGATGATCCACACCGGGGCAAGGGGCTCCACGATGGGGCCTCCCACCGAGAGATTGTAGGCTGTGGATCCTGTGGGGGTGGAGATGATGAGCCCGTCGGCGCGGTAGTTGGCGAGTTTTACTCCGTCGATGAGCGCCTCCATGTCGACCATCGACGAGGTGTCGTTTTTCATGATAGCCACCTCGTTGAGGGCATATCGTGGGCGCGACAATCCGCCGCCGTCGGGACAGAGCGCTTCGATGACGGCGCGCGGCTCGATGCGGTAATGCCCGGTGAAGATGTCGTTGAGCGACGATTCGAGATTGTCGGCTGAGGCGTCGGCGAGATATCCGAGATGCCCGGTGTTGATGCCCAGAATGGGAATCTCCTTTGAGCCTATCCATCGCGCCGTGTTGAGGAATGTTCCGTCGCCGCCGATGCTGAGGGCGAGCGATGCGTCGAAATTGTGGTTTCTGATCACTTTTTCCACCGCGGGTGGCTCGGGAAGAATCTGGGCGAGATACTCGAAGAAAGACGCTTCCATAATAATGCGCGCGTTGCGGCGCGCGAGAGTGTCGAGCAATCGTTCGATGCCGTCGATGTATCGTTCCTGATAAGTGTTGCCGAAAACCGCTATCTTCATTGACCGTGATTTTTTTAAACTTCAAGATATCTCATGAACGCTCTGGCGCGTTCGATCATGTCGCTTGCGGGCATACCCGCGGGAGTGGCGATTTCCACCGTTTCGTAGCCGTAGCGTGCGAGTGAGCGCGCCACCGACTCGCCGCGTGAATGATTGACGCGCAGCAGCACGGTGGTGAGGGAGTTGGGTTCGGTCCCTGCCGTGACGTTGAGATTGAGCAGATGTGCGTCGGCATCCTCGACTGCGTGGGCTATCGCCGAGGCGCTGTATTGGCTGGGGGGGCAGGTGATGGTGAGTTCGGCGCTTTCGTCGAGCTGGGGGAATAGTCCCGCCACGGCTTTGATCATCGACTCTCTGTCGATGATTCCGATGGGTGTTTCGGTCACGTCGTCGATGACGGTCACACTCTCTTCTCCCGACGCCATACGCTCGAGCGCCATCGTCAGCGGCGACGAGGCGCTGACCGGCTTTTTGCGCGCGGCATCAGCTTTTTTATCCTCGGGCGACGATGTTAAAAGAGTATTTTGAGGGGAAATGGCATCTTTTGCTGTCAAAACTTTTCGTTGTTTTATTATTTCTGACTATTTTTGCAGTTATATTTGTTGTATACGGTTACAAATATAGGGATTTTTCCCCATATTTCAGGTAACAATTAGATTATAACAACAATTTGGAAGTTAAATTTGAGGTTTTTAATGATGACAAATTTAAGTGTTAACATAAACAAGATCGCCACATTGCGCAACGCCCGCGGGGAGAACGTGCCCAATGTGGAGCATGTCGCAGTCGATTGTGAAGCTTTCGGAGCAAACGGAATCACCATTCATCCGCGCCCCGACGAGCGCCACATACGCCATGACGACGTGTTTGCCCTGCGTCCTCTTGTTAAGACTGAATTCAACATCGAGGGCTATCCGTCGCCCGATTTCATCGACCTTGTGCTCAAAGTGAAGCCCGAGCAGGTCACCTTGGTGCCCGACGCTCCCGACGCTATCACATCGAACGCGGGCTGGGACGTGAAGGCTCATCACGCTTTCCTGTCGGAGATCGTGGACCGCTTCAAGGAGGCTGGCATAAGGACCTCGATATTCGTGGACCCCGACGTTGAGACGGTGAAACTCGCCGCCGCCACCGGAGCCGACCGCGTGGAGCTCTACACCAAGCCCTATGCCGACAACTACTCGCGCAATCCCGAAGAGGCTATCGAACCTTATATCAAGGCGAGCCGCGCCGCCCACAACGCCGGCATCGGAGTGAACGCCGGACATGACCTGAATCTTCATAACCTGAAGTATTTCCATGACCACATCCCCTATCTCAACGAGGTGTCGATAGGCCACGCCCTTATCGCCGACGCGCTCTATCTGGGGCTGAAGGAGGCTATAAAGCAATATAAGGAGTGTCTTGCTTGAAATAAAAGTAATCAATCATAGAATCACAATATGTCACTGTTTAACCTGATATCCGCCCAGACAATCGAGTCGATCAACGACACTGTCGCCGTGATGGATAATGAGATAGCAACCACTGTCGCCGCCCAGCCCGCCGAACTGTCGGTGTGGGAGCTGTGCATGAAAGGCGGCTTCATCATGATTCCGCTCGCGGTGCTGCTGCTGATAAGCATCTATATTTTCATCGAGCGCTATATCGTGATTTCACGCGCCGACAAGCAGGACGCTTCGTTCATGAAGCGCATAAAGGATTATATCCATGAAGGCGAGATAGAGAGCGCCAAGAATCTTTGCAAAAAGACCGACACCCCCTATAGCCGCCTTATCCTTAAGGGCATCACCCGCATAGGCCGTCCGATGAACGACGTGCTCGTCGCCATCGAGAATACCGGCAATCTTGAGATAGCCGATCTCGGCAAGGGGCTTCCCTGGCTGGCGACTACCGCCGCCGGCGCTCCCATGCTCGGCTTCCTCGGCACCGTGGTGGGTATGGTCGAGGCGTTTTTCGCTCTTGCCAACGCCGGTTCGTCGGCAAATGTCACCGTGCTCGCCGGAGGTATCTATGAAGCGCTTGTCACCACCGTTGCCGGTCTTGCCGTGGGTATCGTGGCGCTCTTCGCCTACAATGCCCTGGTGGCGCGCATAAACGGAGTGATGAAACTTCTTGAGGGAAAAACCATGGAGTTTATGGACCTGCTCAACGAGCCGGCTTAATAAATTGACTGACGATGGCTTTAAAACGTCCCCATGACATGATGGCAATGTTTTCGATGGCGTCGATGACCGATGTCATCTTCCTCTTGCTCATCTTTTTCATGATTACTTCGACATTCGTGTTCCCGACAGCGCTTGAAGTGAATCTGCCCCAGAGTTCGGTGCAGACCGCCCTTAAGCCCGGAACACGCGTCTATATAGACAAGAACAGCAACCTGTATGCATCATTCGGCGACGAGGAGCCGGCTTCGATACAAGCTGACGCGCTTCTCGCTTTCCTGAGGCTCGCGCAGCAGAACGAGCCCGAGGGCTTCATCGCCATATATGCCGACGAGGAGGTGCCCTACGGAAAAATCGTGGAGGTGCTCGACATGGGTTCGCGTAACAACTTGAAGATGGTGCTCGCCACCAAGCCGGTTCAGACTCCGGTGGCGCAATCTCAGGATTCTCTATGACCCGGGCGCAGAAAGACCATATAATAGCTGGAGTTTCCACGGGGGTGATAGCGTTGCTGTTGCTTCTGGGGCTCACCATGCTTTATTATAGGGTTGACCCGACATTGCTTGAGGACCGCACGTGGCCGCCGGTCGACTCGAGCGAAATAGTGTTTGGCGGCGAATTCGTGCGCCTCGGCGACATGCCGCTCCCCTCCAGCCAGGACGATTCGTCGCCCGCGCCTGAAATGGCTCCCGAGGAGACGGCGGTGGATGGCGTCGACCTTGCCGACGCCGGAAGCGCCGAGTTGGCAGCGCAACCCCTCGTGTCGTCGGAAGCCGAGTCGCCCATGAAAGTCGAAAAGAAACCCGAGCCTGAAAAAGCGGGACCAACCGCCGAAGAGATAGCCGAGCAGCAACGTATAAAGCAGCAGAAAGAGGAGGCTGAGAAGCAAGCGCGCATCAAGAACAAGATGAAGTCGGGCTTCAGCAGCAGCAACAAGGGGGAGGGAACCCCCGGCTCGCCAAACGGCAACTCGTCGACAGGAGCGCTTTCGGGAGCTCCGGGTCACACACTCAAAGGGCGCACGGCTCAGTCGTGGGGTCGCCCGAAGAGCACCGTTTCGGGCACCGTGCAGGTGAAAGTGCGCGTGAACCGCCAGGGATATGTGGTGGGAACGCCTGAGGTGGTTGGCGGAACTCCGCCCGCCGCATCAAACTCCGCCGTGCGTCAGAGCTGTGTCGAAGCGTCGCGCAACTCGCGCTTCTCGGTGAGCCTCGACGCGCCCGCCGAGCAAGTGGGCATAATAACATGGAAATTTGAATAAAAACAGAAATACAAGAGGATGAAGAAATATCGCATAATAAACAATTCGCTCGGATGGCTCATGTTTGTCATCGCGGCAGTGACTTATCTGCTGACGCTTGAGCCCACCGCCAGCTTCTGGGACTGTCCCGAGTTCATTTCCCAAGGGTATAAACTCGAAATCGGTCATCCGCCGGGCAACCCCATCTTCATGCTCGCGGCGCGTTTCTTCGTCAACTTCGCTCCCGACGCCGCCCACGTGGCTCTCGCCGTCAACGCCATGTCGGCTCTGCTCAGCGCCGGAACCATCCTGCTGCTGTTCTGGACGGTGACTCATCTGGTGAGACGTCTTGTTGTAGCCGACGACGCTACCGAGGTGTCGCTCGCGCAGATGCTCGTGATTTTCGGTTCGGGTGTGTGTGGCGCTCTTGTCTACACCTGGAGCGACACTTTCTGGTTCTCGGCAGTCGAGGGCGAGGTGTATGCGTTCTCGTCATTCTGCACCGCGCTTGTGTTCTGGCTGATTCTCAAGTGGGAGAACCGCGCCGATCAGCCTCACAGCGACCGCTACCTGGTGTTGATATCCTATGTGATCGGTATCTCTATCGCCGTCCACCTGCTCAACTTGCTGTGTATCCCGGCGATAGTGCTCGTGTTCTATTATAAGAAATTCTCCAACCCCACCGCCAAGGGCTCGCTGATGGCTCTCGGAGTGTCATTTGTCATCGTGGGATTGATTCTTTACGGACTTGTTCCGGGCTTCATCGAAATCGCCCAGTATTTTGAGCTGCTTTGCGTCAATGTGCTCGGAATGAGCTATAACACAGGCACGCTTATTTATGCCATTATCCTTCTGGGCGTGATGGGATGGAGCATATATGAGCTTTACCGCCAGCGCAGCGCCATGATGATAAAGGTGTCGGCGCTGCTGACCATCGTCCTTTCGGGCATCCCGTTTATCGGCGACAGCATGTGGATTCCGGTGGTGCTTATAGCCGCTTTGTGCATCTATCTGTTCCGCTTCATGAAGCGTGTGCCTGTGAGGATTCTCAATGTGGTCATTCTCAGCATTTTCGTTATTTTTATCGGATATTCGTCCTACGCATTGCTGCTGATACGTTCAACGGCTCACACCCCGATGAACCAGAACGCGCCCGACAATGTGTTTGCCCTGAGCTCCTATCTTAACCGCGAGCAGTATGGCGACCGCCCTCTGTTCTACGGACAGACGTTTAACTCGGGCATCGTTTATCAGGTCGACGCGCAGGGCCGTCCCCAGGCGCTTAAGAAAACCGGAAAGACCCTCTACGGCAAGACCGTGAAGAGCTCGCCCGACGAGCCTGACCGCTATGAGGTGATCGGCAACAAGACCGAGTATGTGATGAATCCCGAGCTGAATATGCTTTTCCCGAGAATGTATGACGGAAAGTATGCTTCACAATATAAGGAGTGGACCGGGATGACCGGCACCCCCGTTCAGGTGAATCCCTACCGCTCGGCTGACGGCAGCGTTTATCCTGCTGGAACCACTACTAAAATCAAGCCCACGTTCCTTGAAAACCTGCGCTACTTCTTCAATTATCAGCTCAATCACATGTATTGGCGCTATTTCATGTGGAATTTCGCGGGAAGGCAGAATGACATTCAGGGTAACGGCGAGGTGACCCACGGAAACTGGATTTCGGGAATACCGTTTATCGACAATATGCGTCTTGGCGACCAGTCGCTCCTGCCCTCCGAACTGGGCAGCGGGAACAAGGGTCATAACGTGTTCTTCATGCTGCCGCTGATTCTCGGCATCATCGGATTGCTGTGGCAGTCGTTTATCTCAAAGCGCGGCATCGAGCAGTTCTGGGTTGTGGCGTTCCTGTTCTTCATGACCGGTATCGCGATTGTGCTTTACCTGAACCAGACCCCCAGCCAGCCCCGTGAGCGCGACTATGCCTTTGCCGGGTCGTTCTACGCCTTCGCTATCTGGGTGGGAATGGGTGTTGCCGGAATATGGCAGCTCATAAAAATCTACTCGGCTAAGAAAAACAAGGCGGGCAGCGAGAAGCATTCGGTTGTCGCTGCCGTGATAGCCGTTGTGATAGGCGTGTTTGTTCCGCTTCAGATGGTGTCGCAGACATGGGATGACCATGACCGCGCCGGCAGATACACTACCCGTGACTTCGGCATGAACTATCTGTCGAGCCTTGAGCCAAACGCCATTATCTTCACCAACGGCGACAACGACACTTTCCCCTTGTGGTATGCCCAGGAGGTTGAAGGATTCCGCACCGACGTGAGGGTGGTGAATATGTCTTATCTGACCACCGACTGGTATGCCGACCAGCAGAAGATGCCCTCTTATGACGCGGCGGCGATCGACATGCTCGCTACGTCTGACCTCTATGCCCACGACAAGCGCCAGTTCAATTATTTCCTCACGCCCGACACCACCAAGGTCAACGCGCTGGCTGCGTTGAAAGCGCTTTACTCTGACGACGCCAACAAGAATGACTGGGGTCTATATGAATTCAAGTACCCCAACATGTATATTCCTGTCGACAAGGAGGCGTTGCTGAAATCGGGACGAATCACCGAGGAGGAGCTTCCCGCCGTTGCCGAATATATCGACGCCGACCAGCGCGACGAGGCTGAAGGCGGACTCCGACTGAGCAATGTGCTCGCCCTTGACATGCTTGCAACCAACGCTGCCAAGGGTTGGGAGCGACCCATCTATTTCGCAATGACGGTGCCAGAGTCTTACTATCTGAATCTGTCGCCCTATATGAGATCGACCGGTATGGCTAACGAGATTACGCCGTTCCTCAACAAGGACTATGACAATTATCACATAGCCGTTGACACCGACAGGTCTTATGACAACATCGTGAACAAGTTCAAATGGGGAGGCTTGGACAAGGCGGAATCAGCCGACGACATCTATCTCGACGAGACTATACGCCGCATGGTCAACACCACCCGCAACACGATGGTGGACCTCGCAACGGCTCTTTATAATGAAGGTGTTGTTGCCGAGATGACGCTTGAGAGCGACAGCGCGTCGATGGATGCCGCCAAGGTGGCTGAGCTCAAGGCGTTTGCCGCCGAGCGCTATGCGAAGGCTCAGGAGGTTGTCGACCTCATGATGGAGAAACTGCCCACCTACACGGCTCCGCTGATGGTGCCGCTCGGCAATCAGCTCGCCAACCTGTATAACCGCCTCGGCGACGTGACCGGCAATGAGAAGGATCATGAGACAGCGTTGCAGATTCTGGAAAACGAGATAGACCGCCACAAGGAGTATGTGCTCTATTTCCAGCGTCTCACTCCGGCTCAGTTCTCGACGCTCACACTTACCGACAGGTATATATATGACACCTATTTCATCTCTCTGATTCAGTCTTACGCCGAGCTTGGAGGCGACGCGCAGACTCTCATCGGGAAATTGCAGGATGAAGGCGTTAACTTCTCCCGCTATTTCCAAGGAACTCAGAAACGGCAGTGATGAAGTTGCCCCACTTGAAATTTATAGAGCAGCCGCCGCTGATCTATCGTATCCTGTTTCCGGAGGCGATATGGCGCATAAAGCGCAAGAAGCAGAAGGTGGTGTATCTCACATTTGACGACGGTCCCATACCCGAGGTTACGCCCTGGGTATTGGACTTGCTCGATTATTACGGAGTGAAGGCTACATTCTTTCTTGTGGGCGACAATGTGAAGCGCAATCCCCACCTTCTTGAGGAGATAAAACGCCGCGGCCACAGCTGGGGCAATCACACCATGAACCATCTTCAGGGGTTTAAAGAGCGGTCGAGGGTTTATCTGCGCAACATAATGGCTGCCGACGAGCTGATCGACAGCTCGCTCTATCGCCCGCCCCACGGACTGATGAGGTGGGGACAGGCTAAGGTCATCAAGGAGCATTTCAATATCGTGATGTATGACCTGGTGACGCGCGACTATTCCAAAAAGCTCACCGGCGAACAGGTGCTTAAAAATGTGAAGCGCTTCGTCAGGAAAGGCTCCATAATAGTATTCCACGATTCATTGAAGGCTGAACGCAATTTGCGTTACGCATTGCCGCGAGCCATCGAGTGGCTGAAAGAGCANGGCTATGAGTTTGCCTCTATCCCCATGTAGCGACACTCTGCGCGAATATTGCNCGGAGCTCGGCATTTCGGAACTCGGCATAGNCGCCGTGCGTCCCGTTGAGCCNGATGCGGCTGCCGCCTACCGAGGGTGGATTGCCGACGGCTGNAATGCCGGCATGGATTATCTTGACCGTTACCATGACGTGCGTGAAGANCCCGCATTGCTCCTTGACGGGGCAAAAAGCTTGATAGTTTGCGCGTTCAATTATTATCCCGCCGAGCGGCGCGACGCGTCGTTGCCTGAATTCGCTCTTTATTCCTATGGCAGAGATTATCATGAGGTGGCGCGTGAGCGGTTGGAACGTCTCGCCGCAACGGTGNGCGAGCGCTTCGGAGGAGCAACGAGNGTGTGTGTCGACACGGCTCCGTTGCGTGAGCGCTATTGGGCTCGTGAANCGGGATTAGGTTTCATAGGGAGAAACAATCAGCTCATCATTCCCGGNAAGGGGTCATGNTTCTTTCTCGGGGAGATTCTCACCACGGTAGAGTTTGCNCCCGANGANCCTTGCCGNCTGAGTTGCGGCGACTGCATGGCTTGCGTCCACGCCTGTCCCGGGGGCGCCATCCGCAATGACGGGAGTGTCGACGCCCGCCGCTGCCTGTCNTATCTCACAATCGAGCATCGGGGCGAATTTACCGGTGAAGTGAATCTCGGCAATCACATCTACGGGTGCGACGTGTGTCAGTCAGTGTGTCCGCATAACCGCAATGCCGTGCCGACGACTATTCCTGAATTTACTCCTTCCGATGAATTTCTAAAGCTCGACTGCGAGTNGATTTCCCGGCTGACGCCTGAAAAATTCAATTCCCTCTTTCGCCATTCCGCTATAAAGCGCNCCAAGCTTGCCGGGCTCCTCAGGAATTTGCGTCATCTCGGCAGTTGAATGGNAGAATTTCGCTAACGTGTTAATATATTATGCGTTTGATTCAATTTTACCATTAAATTGAATCGTTTTTACCTTTATTTTTGGTAGTGGTGAGATAATTTTGCATCATCGAATTTCATGATTTAACACAGTAAAAATATATTCACCATGAAAATTTTAAATTCACTCCTCATTGCGACTACTCTCATGGGCGCGTCATATGCTGACGCTGCAAAGAAGGTGCACACAATCGGCGACAGCACGATGCAGACCTATGATGAATCAAAGACGGTGACTCGCGGATGGGGTCAGTATCTTCAGCAATTTTTTGACGGAATGGAGGTCAACAATCGCGCGAAGGCGGGAGCTTCCAGCAAGAGTTTTTATGAAGAGGCGGCTTTCTGGACCTCGGTCAAGAAGCAGCTTCAGCCCGGCGACTATGTAGTGATACAGTTTGCCCATAACGATGAAAAGACTCAGGGCATGGACGGCGACGAGCTCAAGAACTACTATACCTCTATCGGCAACACCGAGGAGGCTTCGAAGACCGATTATCGCGGCACCACCCCCTCGGGCACTTACAAGGAATATCTGCGCAAATATGTGAACGAAACGCGCGAGGCTGGCTGCACGCCTATCCTTTGCGGGGCTATATGCCGCATGTATTTTTCGGGAAACACCATTCGCCGCAACGGAAGGCATGATCTCGGCGACTCTTTCTCCAAGCTGACCGCCGACGGGGTGCTAACGTCACAGAAGGTAGGCGCTGACGATCATTCGATGGATTACGTCTATCAGATGCAGGAGGTGGCTAAGGAGATGAATGTCCCGTTTGTGGACCTTACAACTGCTACCGCCGACCTTTATTTGAGCTATGGCGACAAGGATTGTCATGACATTCTCGGCGATGGCGACGGCTCGACCCACCTCAGCGCTACTGGCGCCGCGCTTATCGCGCGCCGATTCGCTCAGCTGTGTAAGGATGCGGGCTTGATGTCGGAATACATTAATCTGACGAGCGAGTTGAGCGTTTCCCCGACCGACGCTAATCTTGGTGCAGGTTACAAGGGGCAGACTCTCACGCGCGAATTTATGGTGAGCGGATTTGACCTCACCCCGGCTGCCGGCGATGTCAAAATTTCAGCTACCGGCTCACTGCAGCTGTCGATCGACAACAAGGAGTGGAGCTCTTCGCTGACAATCCCCTATGAAGGTGGCACCGTCATCGAGCGCTTCTATGCCTCGATGCTGCTCAACGAAGATGGCGAATTGAAAGAGACCGTCACTATAGAGGCGGGCGGGAAAAAGTCGGAGATACCTGTCACGGCAACTGCTGTCACACTTTCCGGCGGTCAGGAGGTGAGCGCCTACTGGCGTCTTGAGAAGGATGCGGAGTGCGCCGTCACCGGTCCGGTCGAATTTATTCCTCAGGCATATCAGGGAATGGTTCTTCAACGCTATTCCAATCCTAACGCCAATACCGTCTGGCCTGACTGGACAGGGTATGACGCCTCACGCAAAACTCAGCGTAATCTTATCGAAGGGGAGAACTGGCCNGCCGGAGAGATTGACGAGGTGAGCACTCGCTATATCGAGTTTGGCGTGACAGCGATGGAGGGGACTACCCTGAAGATCGACGAGTTGAGTTTCTTTCTGTGTGGTTGCGGCGGCAACGGTATGCGCGTGAAGGTGTATTACTCGACTGAAGATGATTTTTCCAATCCTCAGATGATTTATAATCCGAGCGCTCTCCCTGTAAATGAAATGCAGTATGTGAAGGAAACGCCTGTAGTGTCGCTTGAGAGCGGAAAGTCGCTGCGTCTGCGCTTCTATCCCTGGTATAACTCGGCAGCAAACGGAAAAACCATCTGCCTGTCGGATGTCAAAATCCATGGTTATGCGATGACGGCTGAGGGCGANGCGTCGATCAAGGATGTGGCTGCTGAAACCGAGCCGGTGCGCACGGAGTATTACACTCTCGACGGGCTGAGCGTCAGCGAGCCGTGTCAGGGGCTTTATATCGTGAACAACCGTTATGCCGACGGGTCGGTAAAGGTTTCAAAAATGATTTTTTAATCCTTTAATCATTATCATAAATTTACACAATGAACAAATTATTTAAGAAGTGCCTGCTTGCTTTAGCTGTCAGTTTGCCACTGGGAGCCGGCGCGCAGACCACTTTGGCTTCCTGGACATTTGAAGGGGGCTATGAACAGACATCGGAAAACGATGGAAAGATTGTGAAACTGACGCCCAACGGCGGCGAGTATGCCGACGTTCCCGTCACATGGTTTGCCACAGCGTCTCCGTTGGCGCTCCCCGATGAATGCGTTGGCGACAAGAGCGCTTATTCTCTCACGGCGATGTCGTCAGGACGTTACTGGCAGATATGCACNGGNTANAACAACCATGTGCTCAGAATAGAAAATGCCGAGGCTAACGACATCAAGGATTTTACNGACGCNTCACAGCACAACGTGTATTATGAGGTGAAATTCCCNACNACNGGTTATAANAANATAGNNGTTAACTATGAACTNGCTTCTGGCAACAACGAAGCGTCGCCGATAGAGACGGTGATCTCAACCGACGGCGGCGAGACATGGTTTGNCGCCGGAAGCAAATCTACAGCGCCGACATGGTGGACTTATGACAAACAGTCGGTGGCTATCTCAGCCAATAATAAGCCTGAGGTGATTGTGAGACTCATCGCAGGCACCGGCGGAGCGAAGGCTACCAACTGGAATCTTGACGCCCTTACCGTCACAGGAGAAGACGCCAATGCTCCGGTCAATGAGAGCGGCGTGACTCTCTCATGGGAGATGCGNAAGGCTGACGCGAGCGACACAAAGGCGCAGGCTTCGGTCGACGGCATCTTCTCGGTAGCAGAGTTNTCCTATGGCTCGCTTCTTGAAATGAAGGGCGTGCGCAATGACGGTGACGCTCCTTCGCGCACCCAGTTCCAGCCTGTTGAAAAATGCACGGACAATAATGATGCCAATGCCGTTATTCTCACCATGGTTCCCAAGAAGGGATTGAAGTTCAAACCCACCGGAGTTGAGTTCAAGGCGAGCAGGGTGGGCACAAACGGNGGNAACTTTGACGTGGTTATCTCTGACGGCGAGGCGTCGCAGACTCTTGCTTCNGGATTTACCCCTCAATTGACCAAGGAATCGCCTTATTTCTCGGATTGCAAATANTCGGTGACCGACATTCCTGCCACCGGCAATGCCGTGACATTGAAAATATACATCAAGAATCTTGACANTNCCCGTCAATATGCTTTCGCTGATTTCGTGGTGACCGGTGATGTGAGCGGAGTTGTGGAGGCTGTTCCNGCCTACACTCTGGCTGTNTCTCTCGGCACTCCCGACGCAGGTTCGGTTTCATGCAATCCTGCGGGNGCCGAGTTTGACGAAGGCACTATGATNACAGTGGCTGCAACCGAAAATTTCGGATACCACTTCAAGGAATGGGTTGACGGAGANGGNAAATCGGTTTCCGACGCGAACCCCTATTCATTTGAACTTACCGCCAACACCACTCTTAAAGCGGTGTATGACAAGAAAAACGTGTATGCAGTCAACCTCAAAATGGAGGGNGGAGCCAATACTAATCTTGTTCAGTTCATGCCCGAAGGCAATGTTGTGAACGGTGTACACCACTATGAGGAGGGCACCGATGTCAAGCTCNNCGCTCTGAANAACCGCATCATCACTTTCAGCAACTGGGAGGANAACTCGACCTCNGCNGAGCGTGAATTCGTGATGGACGGCGATAAGGATGTAACTGCGTCATTCTCTGCCGCCGACTATATCGTGGGTTGGGACCTTTACTATGACCAGCCGTCNAGCCAGCGCGCCGCCGACTATAAGGACGANAGCGACAATGCGGGACTCCTCAGCCTCCGCAATGCGTCGGGAACAACGACCTCATGGCTCACACGCGGCATCTCAAACGGGCAGGAGAACGGAAAGTATGCCGCCCGCATCTGGAAATATCTCTCAGAGGAATGGTACTGGGAAATTTCATTCTCGTCAAAGGGATATTCTAATCTGAAACTGTCGGCGGCTATCGGCGACGACTATAACACCTACTCGGTAATCAATGCCGAATACAGCACCGACGGAANTACGTTTACAAAATTCGGAACCTATAATCCTCCGGCACGCGGATGGGACAGTGAGGAGTTTGANCTTCCCGCGGCTGCCGACAATCAGGACCGAGTTTATATCCGCTTCATGCCCGACCGCACATCCGACAAGATAGGCGTGGCAAGCGANTATGACGGNACTTCNATCGCCGAGATTTTCATTCTCGCCGACAAGGATGCAGAAAATGATGAAATCGCCCCCAAGCTCNTNNGCTCTATNCCCGCCGACAAGTCGAAAGGCGCTTCGGCAACNGGTTCTATCGTGCTTAATTTTGATGAGAAAATCAAAATCGGCGCCGGCAACGCCACTCTCAACGGNGAAACGCTGGCTCCGACAGTAAGCGGCAAGAACGTGGTCTATAAGTATGCAGGATTGAAATATGCCACCGAATACACGTTTAAAGTTCCCGAGGGCGCTATCNTTGACCGCAGCGGAAACAAGTTTGCCGGCGTGGAGCTGACGTTCACCACTATGGAACGCGTTCAGCCCGAAGCCNGACTCTTTGACGCAATCGTGGCGAAGGACGGCAGCGGAGACTATGAATCGGTACAGNCGGCTATCGACGCCGCTCCTGCGGGACGCGTAAAGCCCTGGCTTATCTTCGTNAANAANGGCAACTATAACGAGCACGTGAATATCCCGGCAAACAAGCCTTACATCCACCTTATCGGTCAGGACCGTGACAAGGCGGTGATTCTTGACGACAAACTGTGTGGCGGCGATAACGCCCTCCATGTGAGCGTGGGCGCTACAGTGGTTGTCAACTCCGACGACTGCTTCTTCGAGAATATAACTCTTGAAAATTCTTACGGGCATGAGAAGCAGGCAGGACCTCAGGCTCTCGCCTTGAACACTTCGGGCGACCGCACTATCTTCAACAATGTGGCAATGCTCTCTTATCAGGATACCTGGATCACTCCTTCGACTTCAAAATATCGCGCGTTTGTCAAGAACTCGCTGATAGAGGGCGCTGTTGACTTTATCTATAACAGCGGTGACATCTATCTTGAAGGCGACACTTTGCTCATCACCCGTAAGGACGGCGGTTT
Source organism: Bacteroides sp. (assembly GCA_014801235.1). Taxonomy (GTDB): domain Bacteria; phylum Bacteroidota; class Bacteroidia; order Bacteroidales; family Muribaculaceae; genus Muribaculum. The sequence continues at coordinate 15,752 of JAAVEM010000003.1, forward strand.
CATCGTGGCTCCGTCTCATGGCGATGACGTGAAATGGGGATATGTGTTCAACAACTGTGTCATCACAGCTCCCGGCGTTCCTTCGGAGACGAACGTGTGGTTGGGTCGTCCCTGGCATAACGCTCCCAAGACAGTGTTCCTCAACACCCGCGCTGAGGTGACAATCCCGGCAAGCGGATGGTATGACACAATGGGCGGACTACCCGCTTTGTGGGCTGACTGGAACACCACCGATGCCGCCGGCAATCTGCTCGACCTTTCACAGCGCCGCGACACCTATTATAAGATGGAAGGCGATACCAAGGTCTATGGTAAAGCCAAGAACTTCCTGACTGATGAGGAAGCTGCTCAGTACACAATCAAGAACGTGCTTTCGGGCGACGACAACTGGGCTCCCGAAGTGAAGACCGAGGCTTGCGCTTCGCCTGAAGCCACCATCAAGGACGGCATGATAAGCTGGGAGGCTGTTCCCTATGCCATCTGCTACGTTGTGACCCGCGGCGAAGAGGTGATAGGCTTCACTACCGAACCTTCGATGAATGTGAACGCCGGCAAGACTGACGAGCCGTTCATGATTCAGGCGGTCAACGAGTTTGGCGGTTTGAGCCCAAAGGCTGTTGTCACTGACACTCCCGCTTCAGGCATTGAGAATGTTGAAGCGGCTGCCGATGGAGTGATCTCTGAGGTTTATGATCTCAATGGATATAGATTGAATTCTCCGGTAAAAGGGGTTAACATCGTGAAACGCGTTTATCCCGACGGAAACAGCAGGATAGAAAAAGTAGTGTTTTAGAAAAAAGGTTAGTAATAGAATTTGACCGTGGCCGGAATGCGTCGAGAGTGACGCGTTCCGGCTTGTTTTTTAGGTTTTGAAGTATTATATTTGTGTCTATGAAACGGGCTGCTATATTAATCGTCATGCTTGTCGCCGCGATAGCTTATGCTGCTGCGGTGCCGTTTTGCCGTGTGAAGCGATATGACGAATATGACGGTCTGTCAGAACGGCGCGTGAAGCAGATTGTGCAGGACCGTGACGGAATACTGTGGTTTGCGACATGGAACGGGCTCAACCGGTTTGACGGATATAGATTTGACCGCATCCGCCCTCATGTCGATGATGAGGTTCGCGCCTTTTCCGACCGTTTCGGTGACCTGAAGCTGACAGCAAACGGTGACTTGTGGTGTCGCATCGATGATAAAATCATTTTGTTTGACGTGGCGACCTATCGTTTTCACGATATAACCACGCGGCTTGAAGAGAAATTCAAGGATAAATTCAGCATACGCCAGATTCTTCCGACTGACGACGGGCACACGGTGCTCAACTGCGCCGACGGGAGGTATATAGTGATTGCTGATTCGCTGCCGGTTGAATCGGCAGCGATAACCGATGTCAAGCCTAAGTTTCATTATATCTCTCCGGGCAACAGGAAGCTCGGCGATATAGCTCCTTACAGGCATGATGATTTGATATACTCCAGGGCTGATTCCACCGGACGCGTGTGGGTGATTACTAAGACCGGCGAAGTGATGTCGGCTCCATCAAGAGAGGAACCGCTTGAGAAAGTGGCTAAGATCGACGATAGGGGTGGCACGTTTTCTTATGCTCTTACCGATGCTCAGGGTAATATATGGGTCAGGAGCAGCTTGGGCGCTTATTGCCTTACGATAGGCGACCTGCCTTATTCGGCAGTTCCGCGCTCTGACGAGTCGGTCATGAGGGCGTTTTATAGAGATGCTTCAGGGAGGACGTGGGTGTCGATAAGCGACAGGCAGGCTGTGGCGTGTTACGGTTTTCTCGGTTCGGCGCCGAAATATCTTGGCAGAGATGGCAAACTTCATGATGATTTCGTAGCTTTCGGCTCGAATGTCTACAGCATCGGGGGTGATGAGGAGAATAACCTGTGGCTGGGATGTAAGCCCGACGGATTGTTTCGGCTTGTCCCCGTTGGCGACGGCTCCTTTAAGGTGGATAATTTCAAAGCCGATCCGTCGGCGGGATTGTCGGGGTCGGCTCCGGCAGCTAATGGCGTTTATGACATTGAGTTTGATTCGGCAGGGCGACTATGGATTGCAACGATGGGTGGCGGCATAGACTGTGTGACGGCTCCACTGGGGGAAAAGCCTGAGTTTATACACTTGAATGGGGTGTCGGGATATCCTGCGGCGGCGAATCGTGTGCGTGACATTTCCATTGTAGGCGACTCGGTGGCGCTTGCCGCGACTACCGGCGGCTTGCTCGCTTTCAAGTTGCCTTGGGGAAACGAAGGATTTGAGGATATGTCATTCACTCTTCATGTCACGGTGCCGGGCAGGGCGGAGTCGATAGGTAATATCGCGACTATGCACGTGCTTCCCGACCGAAATGGGCATATTTTTGTCGCGACTGAAAGCGACGGTGTCAATATGCTGCTGCCGGGCGAGAGTCCGCTTGATAAGAAAGCGGGATTCATGAGATTTAATTCTCATAACGGGGCGCCTAATGATGTCGCTTATTCACTTGCCGTGGATTCACGGAACGGAAGCGTGTGGACATTTAGCGGAAACACTATATATAACATTAATCAGGAGAACGGGGATATTATTTCGTTTCCATCGTCATTCTGGCATGGTGATATGCACTTCAGCGATGCGCGCCCCTTGAATGTCGCGGATAATAAATGGCTCATAGGTCTTGAAGCGGGGGCTATAGTGATTGACTTTGACAAGATGACGCGGAAGCGAAGCGTGTCGCCCCCTCCGGTTGTTTTCACGTCGGTGTCGCTCCAGAACCGTCCAGACAGCCTTTTGTCGGCGCGCACCGACACGATCGTTCTGAAACCTGACGAGCGTAATGTGACAATAAACTTTTCATCGCTCAGTTATGGCTCGGCTGAGAATGCCCGTTATAGTTTCAGTTTTGACGATAGCGGGTGGAATAATCTCGGCAACACGAGGTCGCTGACATTTCTTGATCTCGCTCCGGGCAAATACCGGTTGAGGGTGCGTTCGACCGACAGCTCGGGGAGCCGCCCTGACAGCGAGCGGGAGTTGGTCCTTGTGGTTACGCCGACGATGTGGGAAACACCGCTTGCCTATTGCGCGTATGTGTTGCTTGCTCTTGCTTTGGCGGGTGGAATTGTGTTTACCATTGTCTATATACGCCGCATGAAGAGAAAGCAGCGCGAATTGCTCGACGCTTACATGAAGCTGATGGAGCAGTCGGCTGAAAGCGATGCAGGCAAAGAGGAACCGGGTCAGTTGGCATCGCCGGGTCAGTTGCTGAGTGAAGCCGATGAGGTGTTCATGCAAAAGGTGATGGAGTTTGTCAACGCCAACATTGGCAATCCTGACGCCGGGGTAGACGAGATGGCGGCTCACACGGCGACGAGCCGCAGCAGCCTGAATAGAAAAATGAAGTCGTTGCTCGGCGTGACTCCGGCTGATTTCATTAAGGAGAGCCGTCTTAATAGGGCGGCTGCGCTGCTTGCCGATAGCGAGCGGTCGATTACCGATATTGCTATCGAGTGTGGATTTTCTGATATCAACTATTTCGGGAAGTGCTTCAAGGCGTCGCGTAAGTTGTCGCCGTCGGCTTATCGTAAAAATCAACAGGAAAACAAGACGAAATCATGATAACTGCTGAAGGTGTAATAGAGACGCTTAGCTCGATGAGGAATGAGAGTCAGCGTGAAATTCTATGCCGATTTTTTAAGACGGGAAAGGGGGATTATGGCGAAGGCGACTGTTTCCTCGGGCTCAAAGTGCCGCAGACCCGCAGCGTCGTTAAGGAGGCGCGCGGAAAAGTGGCGCTTTCCGAAATCGAAAAACTGCTCTATTCCGAATGGCACGAAGTGAGGCTGTGCGGATTTCTGCTTATTGTCGAGGAGATGAAGGCTGCCCTGCCCAAACGCCGGGAGCCATTGACTGCGAAAGCTGACCGGAGGCGGGAGTTGGCTGAGTTTTTTCTGAAGCATGCGCGCCGTGCCAACAACTGGGATCTTGTGGACCTGTCATGTGAATACATTCTGGGATGGTGGATGCTCTATCCGCTTCCCGACGGGACTATGCCGTGCCGTGACGTTCTTGACAGGCTTGCGGAAAGCTCCAACCTGTGGGAGCAGCGCATTGCCATTGTGACCACGCTGGAATTAATTCGAGCCGGTCAGTTTGACGACACTTTAAGAATTGCCCGTAAGCTGTTGCCGCATAAGCACGACCTTATTCACAAGGCTGTGGGGTGGGCATTAAGGGAGATGGGCAAGCGTGACATCGACCTTCTCCGCAAATTTCTGGAAGAGAATCATCGTGGAATGTCGCGCACCACTCTGCGCTATGCCATCGAGCGCATGGACGCGCAAGAACGACAACACTGGCTCAAACGCTAATCTCATAAATTGTGAGATTTGTGAGATGTTAAGTTGTTGATTTATAGAGATTCCTCATGTTTTGTTAGATATTATGTTAGTTATTTTCGAGATTATAGTGTATAAGGTTTAGAATAATTCAGTAAATTTGCTTTATCAGATATCGATTTGATAGGATGCAAAAAGAACGAAATACAATGACTTTAATCAGTCTTTTTTCAGGTGCCGGGGGATTGGATCTTGGTTTTCATAAAGCGGGCTTTAAAACGGTTGCGGCTAATGAGTATGATAAGAAAATAACACCGACATTTCGTGCTAATTTTCCTGAGGTTAATTTGATAGAAGGAGATATTCGTGATATTCCATCGGAAGCATTTCCCGATGATATAACCGGTATTATTGGCGGACCTCCTTGCCAGTCATGGAGTGAGGCTGGTTCATTGAAGGGTATAGAAGATGCCCGAGGTCAATTGTTTTATGAATATATTAGAATATTAAAAGATAAGCAACCATTATTTTTTGTGGCAGAGAATGTTTCGGGTATGCTTGCGAAACGTCATTCCGACGCTGTGAATGGTTTTATGAAATTATTTGATGAGGCGGGGTATGATGTGAACCTGAAAATGTTGAATGCCAATGATTACGATGTTCCGGAAGATCGAGATAGAGTCTTTTATATTGGTTTTAGAAAAGATTTGGGAATTCAGGAATTCGTATATCCATTGCCTCAAAAACATAAACCTACTTTGCGGGAGTGTGTGTGGGACCTTAAAGACACAGCGATTCCTGCTCTAGAAAAAAATAAGACAAATGGAAGAAATTGCCTAATACCGAATCATGAGTATTTTATTGGAGCATATTCTCCAATCTTCATGTCAAGAAATCGTGTTAGAAGCTGGGATGAGCCTGGGTTTACTGTTCAAGCAAGCGGACGTCAATGTCAATTGCATCCCCAGGCTCCAAAAATGATTAAAGTAGAAAAGAATTTGCAGAAATTCGTAGAGGGGAGCGAGCATCTTTATCGAAGAATGACAGTCAGAGAGGTGGCACGTGTCCAAAGTTTTCCTGATGATTTTATATTTATATACGAGGATGTTAATTATGGATATAAGATGGTTGGAAATGCAGTGCCGGTCAACCTTGCTTATCACGTTGCGATGCAGATAAAGAATACTTTATTGGAAAAAGGAATTTTGTGTTGACTAAATGAATGTAGTCTCTTTTTTTGCGGGATGTGGTGGATTGGATCTTGGTTTTGAGCAGGCCGGTTTTAATGTCGTATGGGCAAATGAATGTGATGAATCAATCTTTGAAACATATAGATATAATCATCCCTCAACTAACTTGTGTAAGTCAGACATTCGGGAGTTGACTGTAGCGGATATCCCTGATTGTGATGGTTTTATCGGTGGACCTCCTTGCCAAGCTTGGAGTGAAGGAGGAAAACAATTGGGGCTTGAAGATAGTCGCGGGCGTTTATTTTTAGACTATATTCGGTTAATAACTGAGAAGAAACCTAAATTTTTTGTCATTGAGAATGTAAGAGGGATTATCAGCGTCAGGCATAAAAATACATTTGAGTCGTTTCTTTCATCTCTTGAGAGTGTCGGATATGAAATTCACCATTCAATGTTAAATGCGGCTGATTATGCTATACCGCAGGATCGATATCGCATATTTGTGGTAGGTTTCAGAGCAGATTTGAATTGTGGGTTTGCATTTCCCGTGCCGCATAAAAATAGGGTGACGCTTAGAGAAGCGATTGGAGACATTACTGAAGAGCCTCGAAGGTATTTGAATGAGTATGTAAATCCTGAATATGATGGATTCTTTAATCATGATGTGTTCACTGGACCTTTTGATGCGAAGTTTATGGCACGTAATCGAGTTAGGTCTTGGCATCAGCCATCCTTTACAATACAAGCACAGGCAAGGAACACACCGTTACATCCACAAGCTCCACCGATGATATATGTAAATTCTGAACGCCGTATATTTAAGTTCGGATCGGAACATCTGTATCGCAGACTAAGTGTGAGGGAATGTGCCAGAATACAGTCATTTCCAGATAAGTTTCGTTTTTTTTATCATGATGTCAGGGATGGGTATAAAATGGTAGGCAATGCTGTGCCGCCACGGTTGGCAAAATATCTGGCAATAGCGATAAGAAAAACTTTAAATTCAGTTGAGTCAGTTATAGACGAACCGGTTCTTGTGGGCTATTATAAAAATGAGAAACAGTATTGTCTGATACTGTCTAATAAGTTATATTATGTGAGAACTGGACCACGACGTGGGTCTCTAAATCTATCGAGAGTTGAGGTTTCCCCGAAATATTTATTGCTACATAATAAAAGAAACAGATCGTTGTACAAGCTTAAGAGGGAAAAACCCGCCAAAGTTTCAGCGTCTGAATTGATCCAATTAGGATTCAATCCTTTAGGAAAGGAGTACTTGGCATTCCGATTGGACGGCGATGGAAAGGTAGATGTTGAGGGAATTGATTTGTCGAGATTAGTAATTGATAGAAAGGGATTTGATTCGGCAATCCCATACATAACAACACTTAAATCCATGCTGGAAGATTAAAATCGAGACATTTCATGTGACGATTTTATCAAGTGTACCTAATGATATTGAAAATAAATGCTTTATATGTGGAGATGTAGACAATAGTCCGTTGTGCGATTGTCTACATCCTCATAAATTTGTATACCTATGGATATTAATGAAATTTTTGGAAATAAGGTGAGGGCAAAACGTCTATCTCTCAACCTGTCGCAGGAGGCATTGGCTAATAAGGCTGATATTGATAGAACTTATTTGCCGGATGTTGAGAAAGGCAAGAGAAATGTGTCCTTAAAAGTTGCTGAAAAGATAGCTCAAGCTTTAAATGTGCCACTTAAAGAACTATTATAACGATGCCTAATTTTGTTAAATCGGAACAACAGATAATAGACCTTTTCCCTAAAGGAACGAATTTCACTTTTGAGGGTAAGACCTATACTGTGATTGCATGCGGTAAACCTCGCCCATCCAGCGGAGAGTGTAAAGTAGATGTATATATTTGTGGAAAAGCTGCTGATGGAGAGATCAGAGAGATAAAAATATCCGTGAAACAGAATAATGCCGACTTTTTAGAAAATAAGATGTCATTGAGTCGCGCTAAAGAAATTTTTGGGGAGAAAGCTCAGGAAATAATAGGGGACTGTCTTAAGAGCATAGAAGGTAGGTTTATTTCTGATTATTTAGTTTGTTTTGACCGATATGGCAGGACTGAGTCTCATACAATGAAATTAGGGTGGAAATTTGAATTAATTAATAAACTCGGAGGTCTAAAATCGGGAGAAATGGCTCTTACCGATGAGCAGAAATATGATATTTTTGCCGGGATAAATTTGCCACCTGATAAAAAGAATAGTCGTGTCGATGGGTGTGAGATCAAAAATTCCGGAGTTGCTAATTACATAATTGAACTTGATGGTCAAAAGCTGACAATGCAAAAATGCTTGAATTCATTGCAACCGATAAAAGAATATGCTAAAAAGCAAACGATATATTTTGCATGCAAGGCATTGAATTATAGGTTTGATAAGTGTAAGTGGGATGGAGCAAGACCATTGGCGGTATATGTGGACTGGTCGTTAAATGATGGTAAGCTTGACGGGAAGTTGGTTTTTGATAAACCGTTATCTCATGACGGAAATGAGATTGGGGAAAATTTGCGTGTACTTTTGAAGCAGTTGGAAATTGAAAGATTTGAGGATTTGAAAAGCAAATTATCATCCAATGTAAAATACTATTCTCAGGAATAGATATCAGGGAGACGGGAATTGTCGCTGAGGGGTAGTATATTTGCGGTATGAAATCTATTTTTGAACGGCTTACGCGCTACAGCATCATAGTGAACAGTTTGCGTGGCGGAAGATATCTGACTCCTGACGAGCTTATCGACAGGGTGCGCGCCGAGTGCGATTTGAGGAAACTGGGTTTTTCTGCCGACCGAAATGCGGCGATGAAGCTTTTGCAGCGCGATTTTAAAAATATATGGGAGTTGATGGCTATCACCATCGAGTGTGACAGGGTGAGAGGCTATCATATCAAGGATGTCGACGATAATAGCGCGATATATCGGTATGAGACGCTGATTTCGGACTATGACCTTCTGACAGCTATAAATCCCGAATCGGAGTTGAGTAGCTATATATTCGCCGAGCGTCATCGCCCGTCGGGGAGCGTGAACATCTATCCCATATTGAAGGCGATCAAAGAGCGGCATAGCATAGAGTTTGACTACACGCTTGTGCGTCATGACGGAGCGGTGAGACATTATCGCATCAATCCTCATTTTCTGAAAGAGGATCAGCAGAGATGGTATGTGATCGGGGTGCATGACGGGCGGTTTAAAGTGTTTGGCGTTGACCGCATAGAGAATCTTGTTATTGATGAAGACGAGACGTTTAAGCGGGACGAGACGTTTGACCCTCGGAGCGCGTTTGACGGGTGTTATGGCATCTGGAATGACCCGTCGGTTCCGATAGAGGAGATAGAATTGTCTTATGACGCTCTTGACGGCAGTTTTTTGAAGCGGGTGCCGCTTCATCAGTCGCAGACGGTGCTCGTAGACACGTCCGATGAGTTTCGCATAAGACTGAATCTTCGCATATCGAATGATTTCGTGATGGCGTTGCTGTCGCGCAGCCGGTCGCTGACTGTGATAAAGCCGCAGTCGTTGCGTGACCGAATCTATGAAGTGTGTCTCGGGGCGGCTAAGCGTAATGCTCCTGAAAAGGCTTAATCTGAAAAGACAATATCCTCGCAAATATTTTGCATGGCTCATGGGGATTGGCTATATTTGCATGAACCGACAATGGTCGGCAAAATAAATTTTGATGAAAGTGTGACTATCCTTCGTTAGAAAGTCTGGTAAATTTTCACGAATGTAGGGAAATAAGCAACACTCTCGTCGCTTGAAGTGTAGGCATATCCACGCCATACGCTCCAAGTGTGAGGATATTGTCTATTTACATTCGGGTTTACCAGAGCCTCTAACGAAATAGATAGTTGACCCTCACACTTTTTGTTTTTTATATAATGAGGTGATGTCGAGAGGGTCAGCCGTCATGATGATATTGTTGCGGACCCGAGCCATGAACTACATCAGCAAAATAATTAGAAAAATAGTGCAATTATTTTTCAGGGCGACACGAAATGTCGTTCTGCCCTCCTATCTTTGCGACAAAACAAATAAAAACAGAATAATTATGGAAAATCTTGAATTTAAAAAATTTGATCCATCTAAGGATGACGCAAAGGATATTTCTAAAAATCCCGGGAATTATATAGTTGTTATCAGGGATGGAGTGGATTTGCCAGGTATTGGAAAATCTGTGAAATATCGGCTTTATGATGGATTAAGGGTTGTTTACACTGGTATTAGTGCGGATTTGCGTAAACGCATAAAGCTACATCTTGGAGAAAATAAAAAGCAGGAAGGAAATGCCGGGAAATCAACTTTGAGGAAAAGCATAGGAAGTTTATTCGAATATAGTCAAATCCCCCGAGATGAAGAACCGAATGGTAAAACTAAATTTAAGCCAGAAGATGAGAGAAAATTGACAGATTGGATGAAGAGTAATCTGATATTTTATTATTGTGAAAATAAGAATTATAAGCTTGACGAAACCAAGCTAATAAAAGAACTTAATCCTCCAATTAATATTGAGGGTAATAAGAATGATCTGGAGAATAAGGATTTTAGAGAGAAGTTGACGGAATTGAGGAATCGTGAACCCAATAAAATATAATTATTATGAGCCGAGAAAGTAATTTGTATGTAGAGATATGGAGAAAAAAGTACTTAACATTGATTTTGTGTTTCATTAAGAAAGGGGAAGGGAAGAGAACTATTGATCGATTAGATTTTGAGACTGCAGGAAATAGGGCTAGATATGGCTTTAATTTAGATATCAGAGATGGTAAGATTCCTTTAGATGAGAGTAATGCTACGTCACGAGACTTGAGGATTGTATTAAATGAAAGTGAAAAATTTAGAGAATTAGCTAACGGTAAGCGGATAAAGATTAAGGTTACAGATAACTCGAAAAAATTTGAATTAAGTGTAGATGTCCAACCACTGTAAAGATAATTAATGATATGATGACGCCGGAATTGCTGATAGCGCAGTTGATGAGTTGCTATGGATATGAAGTGGATTTAAGCTATGCTTATAATTATATAAGCATGGTTGGTGCTCAGTATGCCGAAGTTAACGGTTTTCATGACTGGTTGCAGAACTTTGGATTTATGTAGAGAAATATATTATATAATATTTTAATAATTATAATGTTACGAAGCAAGACATCGCACGCGATGTCCCTACGACTGATAGGCTATAATAAAGAATAATAAACTATGGAAGGTGATAATGTTAAGCACGGGTTGGAGCCGTGGGCTGATGAAAAGTCGGAGATATTGATTCTCGGCTCGATGCCGGGTGATGAGTCGCTAAAGCAACAGAGCTACTATTGCAGTTCTCACAACCAATTTTGGAAAATAATGAATGAGATTTTTGGCGAAAAGGAGAAGGCGAAAAGTGACAAGGAATATATATTGGATCATCACTTGGCTCTGTGGGATTGCCTGAAGAGTTGCGAGAGAGACGGCAGCCTTGATGAAAATATAAAAAATAGGAAGGCTAATGATTTGCCCGGTTTTCTGAAAGCACATCCGGCAATAAAGACAATTGTGTTTAACGGAAAGGAATCAGAAGCGGATTTTTATGCGGCATTTCCCGAATTGAGAGGGAAATATACTTTCCATCNNCTTATATCGACNTCNGGAATGGTAACANCAAAAAATTTNNANGANAAANTNGCNGAATGGCGTAATGNGCTNTCTNCAAAGAATGATTTAGANTCAATCNNNTGAATNGNNAATGATTNNANAAGTTTGTTTCCATAATATTAATNTTTTAATTAGTTAATTGATTTNNTGNAGGGNTGNGGCGTGAGTCNCAGCCCTTTTTNTNTATGTCGNNGTNANGNGNTGAGATTGAACATCCACGAGCGAGAACGTGTTTAACATATTATAGATGTTTTAACTATTATTTATGGAGTGGATTGTAGATATTTTCAGGAATAATCCTGTCATACCCATATTTCTTACTATCGGATTGGGNTTTTGGATTGGCGGATTGAAGTTTAAATCATTCTCGCTTGGACCGGTTACAGCCACGCTGATTGTGGGGGTCGCCATCGGTCAGATGGATATACCTGTGTCGGAGACNTTNAANTCGGTGGCATTCATGCTGTTNCTGTTTGCNATAGGCTATAGCGTGGGTCCTCAGTTTTTCCGTTCGTTGAAAGGCGACGGATTGAAGCAGATAGGTTTCGCTCTTGTNGAAGTGGCNCTGTGTATNGNCACGGTGGCNGTGATAAGCCTNGTGATGGGCTATAACAAGGGGATGGCTGTGGGGTTGTTTTCAGGGTCACAGACATTTTCAGCCGTGATAGGAGTCGGGTCGAGCACCATAAAATCGNTGGGGCTTCCCGCCGAGCAGCAACAGGCGTATCTTGACATNATNCCGGCNTGTTATGCGGTGTGCTACGTATTTGGNACTATCGGGTCGGCATGGGTCATTGCNAATCTCGGACCTCGCTTGCTGGGAGGATTGAATAAGGTTAAGGAGCAAACCGCCGTGCTTGAAGCGGAAATGGACTCAGGCGATTTTGTGCCTGATCCGGGAACATTTGTTGCNAACCGNCCTATTTCGTTTCGNGCCTATAAAGCGGAATCGGATTATTTCAACCGCCCGAGAACGGTGGAGGAGATTGAACGCCATATAGCCGACATGGGGCTTCGTCATTTCATCGAGCGGTTGAGGCTCAAAGGGGAGATTANNGANCCGCAGCCCGAGTTTAAAGTGAGAAAGGGCGATGTGATTGTGTTGAGCGGACGCCGCGAGTCGATAGTGGATGACGCAGGTTGGATCGGCTCGGAGGTGACTGATCATGAGCTTCTTAATTTTGCGGCGGAGAATCTGCCTGTGACCGTTGCCAAGTCGGGGGCTTCAGGGATGACNCTCGGCGAACTGCGTCGTCAGGACTACATGCGCGGGGTGATGGTGCTCAAGCTGATGCGCGACGATATGAAGATTCCGATGAGGAGCAAGACGAAACTTGAATCGGGCGACGTGCTCACGCTCGTGGGATTGCCTCAAGACGTGGCTCCGGCGGTGTCGGAGATAGGCTATTCCGACCGCCCGACCGAGGATACCGACATGGTTTTCATGGGGCTCGGAATAGCGATAGGGTGCTTTGTCGGNGCATTGACCATCTTCATGAAGGGCATACCGGTGTCGCTGAGNACCAGCGGAGGCGCNATTCTCGCCGGACTTATACTGGGCTGGTTGCGAAACAAGCGCCCGACTTTCGGACGTATACCCCGTCCTGTGATATGGTTTATGAATAATATNGGNTTGAACCTGTTTATTGCTGTTGTGGGACTTGGCGCGGGACCCACTTTCATCTCGGGCTTGAAAGAGGTGGGCGTAGAGATGTTTTTGGTTGGAATCGCCTGCACTACAATTCCGCTGATATTGTCGATCTATGTGGGTAGCAAGCTGTTTCATTTTCCGCCGGCGGTGACTCTGGGTTGTGTCGCCGGCAGCCGTAATGCGGTAGCCGCGCTTGGAGCTATTCAAGATAATCTTGACAGCACGCTTCCTGCAATGAGCTACACGGTCACCTATGCGGTGGGTAGCGTCACTCTTATNCTGGCGGGAATGATAATTCCGCTTGTGGTGTGACGGCGGTATAGCATATAATGCGACACCCGGCAGTGAAATNGNCANTTTCACTGNCGGGTGTTGTGGNCTTCGGGTGTTGCCGCCGATCAATTGGNGTTGAGCGGGCTCATGTGGTAGCCGAGCGCGTTGAGCTCCATAGCCATTCCGGCAAGATAGAGCTGGTGGAGGGCTGCGATGTAGCATCCGAGCGCCGCTTCGGTTCCGGGCTCGATGTGCTCATGGTTAAGGATGCCGTAGACGCGCGACGCGCACTCGGCAACGAGTTCGGTCACCTTTTCAGCAGCCTCGCCGGCATATCCGAGCAGTGTTTCAACCACCGTTTCGTCCATGTTGTCATATCCCTTTTTGTCGCGGAGCTCCTCGTAGATGTTCTTTTTGTCGGAATATTTTTCCCAATCGGTGTCCCAGTAGAATGACATCGCCATTCCGATGAACATCATCCATCCGAGCGACACAACGGGGTAGTTCTGGAACTCTTTCACTCCGTCGGGCATATAGCTGCGGGCTATCTCGCCCCACTTTTCTTCGACGTCGGGGCATTCGGGCACGTGCTCGTCGAGCGCCTCTTTTTTCTGGAGGAAGCCGATGAGGTCGGCGCGCACTTTCTCTTCAAAATTCTTTACGAATTCCTGGTCATTTTGCTTGTCCATATAATTAGGTATTGATTGTTTCTTGTTATTAGACTAACAAGCTGCTTGCGGCAATGGTTGGGCTGACGGGATGAAAAAAGAGGGGCGCTTCACCGGTCGAGGTGAAAATATTCTTGAAAATCCGAGGTTATCTGCTTACATTTGCGCTTCGGGAAATTTTAATTGCGTTTTCGATGGAAAGAGATATGACTGATGGCATGAGTCTTGAGGTGGAAACCACTTCCGACGGGTCGGTGACGCTTTACCGTGATGATATCGACGAACACTATCACTCGGTGAAGGGCGCGCTTGCCGAAAGCCTGCATGTGTACATCGACTGCGGTTGGCGGCAGGCGGCGATGAGCCGTAGCCGGGTCACGGTGTTTGAGGTGGGTTTCGGAACCGGGTTGAATGCCGCTCTGACGGCTAAAGCCTCTGTTGAGGAGCGAATTGCCACCGACTATTATGCCGTGGAGCTTTATCCTCTTTCCGATGCGATGACTTCCTTGCTGCGCGGACATCAGCCGTCAGAGTATTCGGGCTTTTTTGAAGATGTGAACAGTGCCCCTTGGGATGAGGAGACGCAGTTGAATCCTTATTTCAGTCTGACTAAAATAAATGCCGATTTTCTTTCCATGGACTTGCCTCGTGACCTTGACGCGGTATATTTTGACGCTTTCGCTCCTGAGAAGCAGCCCGAAATGTGGGGCGAGGATGTTTTCCGCAAGCTCTATGAGTCGATGGCTCCGGGCGGCGTGCTGACCACCTATTGCGCCAAGGGGGCGGTGAGACGCATGCTTCAGGCGGTTGGGTTCACGGTGGAGCGTCTGCCCGGTCCGAAGTCGGGCAAGCGTGAAATTCTCCGCGCAACGAAATAACGGAATCCCAGTATCCTTATGACATTTTCATAAATTTGGAGAAAATGCTTGGGAATCAAGCTAGACGCACCATAGCTGAAGGCGAGACCAATAAGGAGTCCATACGATGCGTCACATACTCCGATGTGACGGACCTTTATTTTTTTGAGGCTCAGAGTTTAGCAATCCGCTTGTTTCCATACATTAGCGATTCTCAGAGCCAATGTACTAATAAATACGTATCATTTGGTGTGATTCTTTATAATATCCCATAAATTCGGCATTGGATATTGCGCAATTTAAAATTATATGATAATTTTGTTGATGCAGACCGAATTGCAGAAGTCCGGTTGAGGGTTATGCTTGAGGGTCGGCAGACATTTTTTGAAATGCGTTTACTCGACGCTCTTTCTTGATGGTTAGAAATCTGGCAGTTTCAAATCGTAGTCAAGGATGTAGCAAACAGTAGATGCCTTGTGGATATGTATATTCCGTCATGGGCAACCGCGAGAGCGTTAGTCCTTGACGTATTTGCATATATTCTGCGTGAGGCTTCTGCAAGTTTGCTCGTTCTACTACGATGGGCAGCCAGAGCCTCTAACCGTGGAACGAGCAACGGTATGGCTCTCACGCTTTTCTTTTAACAAGTTTTAATCACTAATATTGGGAGCATATTAGGCAATAAATGAGATATGATATGAGAGTAATTCTTTTATTCCTTGCGTTGGGATTAGCGTTGTGTAATGTCAAAGGTCAAAATTTTGAGCCTAAATGGGTTGGACAGGTCGTTTTGCTTGACATTGAAAATGACACGATTGTGAAGCCAACCGAGAAGGCGACTGTGAAAATTAAAACCAAGCAATCTGCGGGTAGATTATTAGTAGGTATAGGAAATGTACGCAGGAAAGTATATATACAGGGTGGTGCTTCTCCAGTGCAACTTGATCCCACAAAACCGATAACCATTATAATAAAATGTAAAGATAATAGTTCTGATCCTTCTTCATTTATTCAAGTGGTTGAATTTGAAAAGGGAAGAAATGAGCGTAGAACGGAATTGGCAATGGAAAATTGGATAGGAAATATTTCAGAAGGAAATATGAAATTGGTTCCGTATGATGCGGATGTATATGGAAAAAATTCTTACATATTAACAATTCAACCTAAAAATGGCGAATTTGGTGTAAGAGTGCTAAATCCTAATGATATAGATGAAAAAGTTCCTATTTTTTATTGTTTTGGAACATCGTCTTTCGGTCAATCGATATCTGGAAAAAAAGATTCAGCAAAATCAGATTATATGACTTCTGAAGAAACAGAAGATCATGAGTATTATAAGTATAAAGGCATAATGTATCCTATATATAAAGACAATGATGGTAAAAGTTTTATTTTTATTGATAAACAAGAGAAGCTCTATATACAAGAATAGTTAAAATAAATAGCACTCAAAAAGTGGATATAATGGTGTGTCATAATTTTATTATGTTGACGCACCATTATTTTTGCAATTGGTTATATAGGATGAACATAGGTATAGACCATAATAAACAGAAGGCTCTTTTGATAAGGTTATACCATGTAGTTATGGAGAAAATAGTGGGAACAGTTCAGATATTTAGGGCTTGGTGCAAGTGTCAGGAATTATTTTGCTTGGCATAAATACTTAATCAAGAATATACCGTATTAGAGATTTATTCAATATATTTGTGCTCAAACGTCTCTAAATGATTTTACAAGATTTAATACATAATTTACGCACAATGTATCCTCCGGTTTTCTCTTTGATAGGTGTGGAGATTCTGAATTCCTGTTCAAAAGATTTGAAGAAAGTCTTACACCCGAATGTTGTTTATTTTTTCAATAATAATTATGAGCGAACATTATCAGGTGAAATTATAAAAAAGAGAGGAGGAGGGATTCCCGATGATTTCTTTTGTCCCAAAGAGGGTGAAGGGAATTTGTCTATTAATATTTCTTGTGTCGTAGGAAAGAATGGTGATGGCAAAAGCTCATTGATAGAGTTATTGATAAGGATACTTAACAACTTTGCTTATTTGAGCGGATTTTTGTCAGATCATGAAATATTGAAATTCATACCGGGTCTTCACGCAAAACTATATTATAGCATTGATGATAAGATTTGCTGTATAACATGCGAGGATGAAAAAATTTCTTTAATTGTTGACAATGAGGAGATTTTTACTCAAATGCTTCAGAAAAAGATGAAGAGCGGGAAGATTAAGAAAGATCTTCAGCAACATCGGGAATTTCTGTTTTATACGCTTGTGAGCAACTATTCATTATATGCCTATAATTCGGAGGATTTTAAGAGAGAGAATAATGAGGAGAATGAGGAAGAGTCTTGGATAGCTTCATTGTTTTACAAAAATGACGGGTATCAGACTCCGATAGTGCTTACGCCTCAAAGGGAGAGGGGGATTATAAATATAAATAAAGAGTACGGTCTTTCATTGAAACGGCTGAGCGAACTGTTTTTTGATTGTCGCCATGGAAAATATTCCATAAGCCCTACGGAGCATGTCGAGGGTTTTGCGTTCAATCTCGATAAGGAGTCGAAGCTGCTGAATAGAATATTGGTTGAATATTTTAAGAGCGGAGAAAAGGGATCCTGCAATATAATTCATTTCAGAGGCAGTTTAAACAAGGATAGATTCAGCATGAATATAAAAGCGCCGATAGTATTTGAACGGAATCTGAATTTCTGGGAAACATTTGATTTTAACTTGTTTGAAACATCGTTGTGGTATAAATCTTCAGTTTGTTTAAACAACTTGAAAAGTGATGACAAGAGGACTGATATGCAGGAATATTTTCAATTGATGGCAGGGCAAATGGGGAAGCGGCAAAATTATAACCAATTGCGTCCCAGAATCGAAGATGCCCAGGCGCGTTTGGGTGATATTACCTTCCGTCAGTTTCAACGCATAGTTTTAGTTTACGAAGTATGGAAGAAATGGAGTGAGTTGAGAGCTGATTCCGTATCGTTATGTACGGTGGCGCCTACAGGGAAAGAACTCCTGCCGTATGCAATCAACTATTTGATATATAAAACAATTAGCGTTTTTGAAACATACCCTGATTATTTTTCCAATGAATTGCAGGTTTATGAGACTCCTCAGCTTTTCTTCAATAATGAAGCACGTCAAAGAGCACTGGATAAAATGTTTGCAGCCCTGATGGAAGATATTGAGAAGACGCATACTCATATTACTTTGAAGCTGCGGCAAATATTGAATTATATAGAGAATTTCAGAACTCAATCATATTTTAATAAAATTGCGACAAATAATCAGTCGCATAAATCGCAGATAGAACAACTTGGATTTTCAAGTTATGTAGATTGCGAGTGTTATTATAATACAATAGAATGTAAGGCGGATTTTGCGGCATTACTTCCGCCTCCTATCTTCAAAGGAGAATTTTTGTTCTCCCGTCAAGGGCAATCGTCGCTTTATCCTATATCGAGAATGAGTTCCGGAGAACGGCAGCTGCTCAATTCGGCAAGTTCGATCGTTTATCATCTTAAGAATTTGCTAAGATCGAGAGAAAGCGGACTGAAGATTGTGTATAACAACGTGAATGTAATTCTTGAAGAGGTCGAGCTATATTTTCATCCGGAGTATCAACGCAGATTTGTGTATTATCTGTTGTCGCAGATTTGGCAGATACGACCGTCAACTCCATTGTCTTTGAATTTATTGTTTGTCACTCATTCTCCGTTTATATTATCGGATATTCCAAAATGTAATGTTTTGTTTATAAAGGATGGTCGTCCTGATTATAGCATGCAGGAAGATACCTTTGGGGCAAACGTGCATACATTGTTGCGAAATGGATTTTTTCTTGACACAGTGCCGATAGGTGAGTTCGCAAAAAAGAAGATTAATGAAATGTTTGCATTGCTTAATGAGTCTCGTGCACTGACACAGGAAGAATTGAGTTTGTTGGAAAAGGAAATTTATTTAGTCAGTGAGCCGCTGTTGCGGTCTCAATTATTGAAACTATATTCTCAAAGAATTCTTTTGCGAAATAATTCTTTAGAAGAAACTATCAGGCAACTTGAACTGCGTATTAAACGATTGGAGGATAAATAGAATGATAAGAATTGAAAGGCATGACATACGAACTATCGCTGAGGAGTATTTCAATCTTTTAAATGATTGGCGGAAAAGGCTGACAAAAAGGTCTTCATTATATGCACTTGCCAGTGTTTATCCTCAGAAATTGAGGGAACTGATTTTGTGTGAGCCTGGAGGATTGGAAAAATGTCGGAATCATACAGGGGTTGCAGGCACAATATTTCCAGACGCATATAACGCATTTTTCTATAACTATTATGTTGATGATGCAAAAACTGTAAATGTGGCACAATGGTTGTCAAAACGATTAAAGATCAGAGTTTGCCCCTATTGTAATAGAACCTATACTTTTACGGTGGAAAAAGAGCATACACATAGTGGCAGAGTTGTAAGAATCAAGCCGGAAATGGATCATTTTTTTCCGAAAAGCAACGCTAAGTATCAACATTTGGCTTTATCATTTTACAATCTTATACCATCATGTCCTATATGCAATCATGTTAAAGGAAAAGAGCAGATTGATTATCATCCTTATGCAGGGCATCTTGCCAAAGGAGGAGAACCTTATTTTGAAGTACAGATGAATAACCCGAATGATAATGGTATATTTCCTGACAATCCAATCGTTACAATACAAAATTCAAATAAGAATGTTGATATCCTTGCATTAAAGGAATTATATTTAGGACATTCGGATTATGTAAAGGAACTTTTGGATAAAATACAGGCATACAATCATTCGCTATATGAACCGCTTATAAATTCGTTTCAGATGGCAGGAAAAACTTCTGAATACGTAGATAAACTTATTTGGGGCACATCAGTTGATGTAACTGAATTGGATAAGCGCCCTTTATCGAAATTGACGCATGACATTTTACGTCAGTTTAACGTGTTGGATTGATTTCCGATATATTCAGAAGGGGGCGGGGGATTCGAAGGAATAAGGTTGTCCGTCGAGCGGGAAGGTGAATTTTATCTTTTGAGCGTGGAGCAGGAGCCGCTCGGAAGCGTTTCCTGCGTTTTTGCCATAAAGGCGGTCGCCGGCGATGGGCATTCCGAGCCCATGGGCTGAGGCGGCATGCGCCCGCAATTGATGGGTGCGCCCGGTGAGCGGGTGAAACATTATGCGACTGCGGCAGTTTGACGTGGCGATGAATTCATAGTCAGTCACGGCGGGCTTGCCGCCATCGAAGTATATGCGTTGGCGCGGTCGGTCGAGCCAGTCGGGCGCAAGGGGCAGGTCGATGCGTCCATGGGGAGGGATGCCGAGTGATTGGTAGTCGCCCTCCAGCACTGCCACATAGGTTTTCTCTACTTTTCGCATGGCGAAAAGCGACTGCATCACTTTGAGTGACGTTTGCCCGAATGCGGCTATGATTAGCCCCGAAGTGTCCTGGTCAAGACGATGAACCATTCTCACCTGTCGGTCGGCTCCGTATTTTTCTTCGAGCCACTGCAGTAGGGAGATTGCCACCCCTTTTCCAGGCACGGATAGCATTCCGGAGGGCTTGTTGACCACGCAAAACCACTGGTTTTCATATATGATTTCAGGGTTATGGGCGCCGATCGCTTGAATTTCGCTGTCGAGTGGCGGTTCGATGGAAACTCCTTGCAGCATCCAGCTGAGCACGGGGAGGCATTTGCCGCGGCATGCGGGATAGTGCTCGCCATGCAGCCTCACTTCCCCTCCTTTGGGTTTGCCATACCAGTATTCGGCGATTGCGACAGGTTGCCAGCGTTGCCGATAGGCTTCCTGCAGCAGTTTCGGAGCGCAGCATTCGCCGGCGCCCGAGGGTGGAATCATCATCGGGGTGTCGGCGAAAATTTCGCTCAGGCTTCTGCTTTCGCCTCGCGCGTTTAGCACCTTGAAGTTATTGAACAGCCATTGCTGCAGGGCTTCGGAATCGGCGCGGCGCGTTTCTTTCATCGCGTCAAGATGCGACTGAGTTTTCGCGAGATTTGCGGCAATGGGCTCGAGGGTGGCTGCAAGCCTCTTTTTTAGGCGGTGGAGCTCGGCTTTTTCAAACTGGCTTTGGCGTGTCATGGCGGCGATTTCTGCCGGATCGGCAATTCCCGCCTCTCTTTTGGCGTCGCGTTCCAGTTTCGACCGACGGCACCGTTCTTTATATTCCGCCACTTCGGCGTTCAGTTTATCGTTAGCAAGTTCATGGTCGCGCTTCAGCGGGGCTAAAACGCTTTTTTCAAATTGAGCTATTTCTCTGTTCTGTAGAGAAATCTCAGCTTCTTTTGTCTTGAAATATCCGTCGGGTCGAAGATAGTCGAACACCGGGCCGACAAATCCTTGATGATAGAACCCGCCGATTCCAAGTTGTCCGGAAAAAGCGTAGAGAGTGTGTCGCAATCCGTTGGCGTCGACGGCAATAAGCACACCGAGCATTTTTCCTGCCTCAAGTTCGCGGCAGAAATTAACATCGTCGGGGTTGGCACTCTGTTTTAGCGCATCAAGTCGGGCGACCAGACGGCTGAAAGCTTCCTCGCAAGCGGCACCGGGGGTATAATTAAACGGGTTGTTCATAATCAGCTCCGCTAAATTAAAGAATATCCCCGGTTTATACAAACATATTTCTGCACTCGCCATGTGATAAAGCTGCAGAAACCCTTATTGTTCTGAGTTCACAATAGTTGATTTGGTGTGGTGTTAAAAAAAGAGACCAATAAATGATAAAAGCCGTTAAAATTCAATTGAACGGCTGTTTTTTTGTGTGATAGCTTGTTATCATTATAGTATTAGTTTCAATAAAAATATGAGCAACATGAAAAAGATTTTTACCTTATCCGTGCTGCTTTGCCAACTGGTAGGATGCACGAAACTGACTGTAGACAATTCTGTAGTAGCTAACTTTGACCTGAACCGTTTTTTGGGTAACTGGTATGAAATAGCACGTTTCGACCATAAATTTGAGCGTGGTATGGAGCAGACCAACGCTCTCTACACTCTTCGAGAAGATGGAAAGATTAGTGTGTTGAACACCGGAATGAAAAACGGAAAGTATTCTCAAGCAAAGGGAGTTGCCAAACTTACTGATGAATCGGCGCTGCTTCGAGTTTCATTCTGGAGGCCTTTTTATTCAGACTATCGTGTAATGCTGGTTGATGATGAGTATCAATATGCCCTTGTCGGTAGCGGTAGCGACGACTATCTTTGGATTCTGTCACGTGTTCCGAAAATCTCCGACGATGTTAGAGATCTCATTCTTTCAGAAGCTCAACGGCGAGGATATGATACTGATAAATTAATATGGGTAAACCAATAGGATCTTTATGCTGTCTACTGACATAGAGAAACTGAGAGAGGTTGTTTCTTTTGCCTTTTCCAAATGGTTCGGAACGGGTGTCGAAACGCATCAGTTTTATGATGCTTTCAGAGTTCTCATAGAGAATTGACGAATTTGCGAAAATCAGCGATATCCAATGTTTCAAGATTATCGCATGTTTCCGCCTCTCTCATTGCAGCGAGAGTAGTCTTAATTCTTCTGAGGAAGTTAATGAACGAGACCGTAATACTGTGGGGTTGGGGACTATTCGTTATTTACTTTCTTTGTGGCTTTGCCGTTGCGTAGCTCGATGTAGATGCCTTTGGGGGGCTTGTTGTATTGAATGCCGTAGATGTCAAATATCATGACTGGCGATTCTTCGGAGTCGGCGACTGAGGGGAGCAATGATGCCGTGGCGAGTTTTTCATGCTCCAGGCTCGCCATTATGAACGAACCGATACCCTTGCCTTCGTTTGAAACGATGTTCACGTCGCTACCGTCAAGATAATAATCGGCAGTGCCGTTGCGCTCGCGTTTGTTGGATGGACCGAGTCCCGCTGAGCGGCATATATTGTGGATGTCCACGCCATTGGAACTGTCGGTGATGAATGTGGCTATTAAGCCGTCATAGGCTTTCTGAGCCACGGGGCTGAATTCGGCATAGTCGAGCAGCCCGAGCCTGATGCCTTTGAGCAGTGCGTAGGTGAACATGCTTGATGCCGATGCCTCGAGGTAGTTGCGTTTACCGCCTGCGCTCACGAATGAGTCATCATATTGCAGAAGCTGGTACCANACACCGCTATTGCTGTCCTGCCAACGGCAGATACCGTCGACGACTTGGGTGAAAATCTCGGCTATCGCCGCATAATCNGGGTGNTCGCNNGGCATCATTTCGAGNACGTCGACCAAGGCGGCTGCATACCATCCCATGCCTCGACCCCAGAACTCCTTGCTGCATCCTTTGTGAGGATCGCCGGTGTTTGCCCAGAAAGAGTTGGAATCCGACGGCTTGGCGCTCCATCCATGGTANTTGAGCGATTTCTCAGCGTCGTAGGTNTGGCTGTGGATGGTGGTGAACTGCAGNGCNATGTCAGCCCACGCTTCGTTGTCGTCGGGAGCGAATGTGGCGAGATATTCGGCATAGAANGCNGCGCCCATATATAGTCCGTCGAGCCACATNTGATAAGGATACGAGTCCTTGTGGATGAAACCGTTTTTTCCCTCNTCGAGAGTGATGCGCTTATAGTCNTTGCGCAGATATTTGTANAGATATTCGGCGGCAANGCGATAGCGCTCGCCGTTGGCGGGATTCGCAGCCGATTCACGAGCGTAGAGATTGAAGAGCACNTTGCCCGATGCGATATTGTCCAGGCTCCCTTTCTTGAAGTTTCTGAAATTGCCTTTGGAGTCGATGGCATTGTCGGCATAGGTCTTGCACCACTCGTAGGCTTGTGNNGNNAGCTCGTCGTTGGGATACTGGTCGCAATACATAAGNATGGTTTTCGCNACCAGACCGCTCACGTAGTCCCACGCCTTGTCGGCAGACCATTCCTTGCCGTGGGATTGAATCATAGATGCTGAATATTTTGGAGATTGCGCTGTCGCCGACAGGCAGAAGAGAATTGACAGGGCGAATGGTACAAGATTTTTCATAAAATTGAATGGTTAACACGATGAGTCGTTACTGTCAATCTGCGACAGCATAAAGCCATATGCGGCAGATTGTATAATCAAGTGCGAATTTAGGAATAACATATTGATTTAGCAAGGAAATCACCAAAAAGCNTCCAAATCACCCTGNCTCCNCCCCTGAGACGCCCCAAAATCAGTCCCCTCAGGTNAAANTGTCNCTGATTGCTTTTGTTTTCGCATTTATAGACTTTATGATATCGAGATATTNTTGCCTAACCTACTGTCTATGAATGCTTCAAAANAGATTGNCAGTGGGTATGTGTATTTATGCTTCTTTTTTGAGCATTAGATCGACAAGCAGTACGGCATGTTCTTTTTCTTCACGCTGTGCATCTTTCGGTCGCCATGCCACAATAAATCGTATGGATGCGGAAACCACATTATAGTTTTTTCCAGCCCATAACTGCAACTCGTTTTGCATNTTTTGAGACAATTGGGCGATAACCTTATTGCCGCTCCATTCATAAAGATAGTTGTTCTCAAAACGAAGTGTCTGACCTGCTCTNAGAGCAAGTATATCATTCTTCCGAGCCTTGAAGAATCCAAGATTTACATCTCGGTGGGATAACTGTAGAACTATCTCGTCAGGCATACCATATTGTTCCTGATACATAACATGCTCATTAGCCGGNATATGGTCGAAAAGAGATGAGTTGGTATGAATAAATAAACGCTCTTTTGCGCGGGTTGCGCCTACGTAATATCGTCGNAATTCTTTGTTTTGGATGNTCTGAGGCTTGGTTATGAGCATATATACATCGTCAAACTCACGCCCTTTGGCTTTGTGAATAGTAGAGACTACCACATCTGCGCCTGAAATATCGCAG
Organism: Bacteroides sp.; assembly: GCA_014801235.1. Lineage (GTDB taxonomy): Bacteria > Bacteroidota > Bacteroidia > Bacteroidales > Muribaculaceae > Muribaculum. Next base: position 40,293 of record JAAVEM010000003.1, read on the forward strand.
AAATCTTCAATAGACGATTCAAAGATGAATTCCTTAAAGTCGGTATAATATTTCGCTTTGTTTGTTTGCTCAAATAGCGAGAGACAACGTTGAAGATAATGAAGGCTTGTCGAATTGGCATATAGGGCGAATGTCTTTTGTTTCGCATTCTCCCATACGTCATCCGGAATAATCGGCGTATGAGNTTCACGGTCAATTTGTCGGAGAAACATGCGCACTTCTGCCATATTCCAAAATTTGAATCCATCCATACTCTGCACGAGTTTGCTGTTCAAACCATGCTTGCGTAATAACGCAACGAGAATCACAGCCTCTTCATTGGTCTGTGTCAATACGCAAGTGGTGCCCTTGCGATGGTGACTCAGCAAATCGTTGACAAGAGGTCTGTACATTATATCTGAGACATGATGGCGTATGAAGACCGCCCCGTCATTAGTATTCATTGATATAATAGGGTCAGTCTTCATTCTTCCCTGTATTCGTTTTACGAATGCATTNGCAAAATCAATNACATGGCGTGAACTTCGGTAGTTTTCAGTCATTTCAATGAGTCGGGCGTTCGATTCTTTCATCAACTGTGTCATGTAGTGCGAATCNGAACCACGGAATTCAAATATATTCTGGTCGTCATCCCCTACGGCAATAACGCGCATATCCTCATTGAATGACATGAGCGCGCGTAGCAATGAATATTCCTCGTTGCTCATATCCTGAGCTTCGTCAATGACCAAAACGGTCTTGGCAATGCGATTTGGCTCTACGTCTCCATTGTCTATCATTTGCGCTGCTTTGGCTACTACGTCCTTAGCTCCATCAAGACTGCCTATTCTTCCCAAAAGGTCAAAACAATAGGAATGGAATGTCTTTATTTCAACAAAATGGGCTGCATTGCCGATGAGCCCTAACAATCGCTGCTTGAACTCTGTGGCAGCTGCTCGCGAAAAAGTAAGCATCAACAGCTGTTCATGCTTGACATCTTCAAGCAGGAGCAATGAGGCGAGTTTATGCACCAATACTCTCGTTTTCCCGCTACCTGGACCCGCTGCCACTACAATACAGCGAGAATCTTTGTCAGATATGATCTCCATCTGTTTTTTAGACAGAGCCCCGAAAATATGCTTGTACTTATCAGGAGTGACATTGCGTTCTATCTCATGTACACGATCTCCTTTAAAGTATTTTGAAACAAACCGTTTATAATCCATTTGGAAGTAATCATGCACATATTGTAGCGCTGCATCATAATCTTTTACCATCAGATTGGCATATTCGCCCACGATATGGATTTGCTGAATCTTTTGCTTATAGAACTCGCTGAGCATACGGTAATCTTCCTGTTTGTATCGCGATCTGTTATCTTTGATACGGCGAATATCCATTGCGTTATAGAGCACAAGAAAACCTCCTTCAAGTTTCAAGGCTCCAATCTTTGACAGATATAATAATGCTTCTTCCACATCTTCCAGCTGCACATTGCTCATGGTTTCCATCAGGGTATTCCCGGAGGATTTCAAATCGTTCAACAATTCTACGACAGAGAAGCGAACATCATTCTTCTCATCATTATCTTCTTCTTTTGCTTGCGATGTAAGCCTGTACAACCAACCGATCGTAAACTGACATATCTCCAGGCGTTTCTCAAAACGTTTTAGGATTGATGTCATATCCGTCTGACACGCCAATTCAATATTATGTGCGCCATCCTCTTTCTTACGTGTATATCCTTTGATTGTCAGAAAATATAGCAATGTTCGAATGTCTTTTTCTGTGGCAGTATCAATTCCTTCTTTTTGTGCATTGTCATTCAGCTGCTTGTATGAGATGCGATATGTCTCGGAAGACACTTGTCCGAGTATGTAGCGTTCAAGTCGCGAAAAACGCTCCAACAATCGTTTCGACTTATTTTCTGAACCTCCCGCATCATGCAGATATGCAGAAATGTCTTTTGAGTCAGCAAGAATACCTTCCTGTCGCATGCGCACCACGCTTGATACGACCTCTTCTTTCCGGAGTCCAAGTATATCAGCCAAGTAATCTATGCGCGATTCAGCTTCTGCATCTTTAGTTTTGGCAGTGTATTTCTGTGATATCAACGATTTTATGATACGTACCGCTTTCTCTACCTCTTCGTTTTCAAAAAGCAAGGATTCGGTAATACGCCGGCGAGCCTCGTCCATGTTCTTCACCGTTATACCTGTGGCATAAACATGTGGAACATTGTTTCCTCGCTCCAAATAGCCGGCTTGCTCCAGAGCCGCCAATGCTGTTCGCACACGTGTCTCTATGTCAGAGACCGAATCGTCCCACCCCGCCTGCCGAGCTATCTCTAAAGCGGAGCAACACACACTCATGCGTTGCCTCGTTAAATCTTTCACAGCCTTCCAAACCTGTTGTATCTCGCTAATACTTAGTTTTGTCTGGTTGAGCAGGATAAAATGTTTATCAAGATCTGAGTCACTGTATAATACAAAACATCGGGCTTCAAGATGAGGGTCACGGCCTGCGCGACCTGCTTCTTGGACATAATTTTCTAACGAGTCAGAAATATCGTAGTGAATAACCTGTCCCACATCTTTTTTGTCAACGCCCATTCCAAAGGCAGATGTCGCCACAATGATGCGCACTCTGTCGTTCATGAATGCTTCCTGATTGGCTATCTTGTCTTCTGCATCCATCCTGCCATTGAAAGGCAAAGCCTTGAACCCGTCTCGAGTTAGTTTATCTGCCAATTGCTTTGTGCGTTTGGTTCGAGACACATACACTATAGTTGGAGATGACGATTCGGCAATCAATGAACGTAATTTCATATATTTATCATCATCTGTATCTGCATGTATCACCGAATAATGCAGATTCTTACGGGCAGCTGACGAGGCATAAATCTGAAGCTCAATATTTAGCGTTTTTCTAAAATAGTCACAGATGTCCTGTATCACCTTTTGCTTCGCAGTAGCCGTGAAACATGAGATGGGTATTGCTTCGCAATTCTTTTTCTTACAGTATTGGCTGATAAACTTGCCTATATACAGATAATCTACTCTGAAATCGTGTCCCCAGGAAGAAAAACAATGTGCCTCATCTATTACTATTCTCACTAAATGGCGTGACAGCAGTATTTTTTCAATAGTCTTTGACCGAAGCATCTCCGGAGAAATGTATAGCAAAGAAGCATCTCCACTCATAACACGATTGATAGCCTCTGAACGGCTGATCGGATCCAGTAGGCCATTGATGGTTACGGCATCCGTTATTCCTCTTTCTGCCAGATTATCCACCTGGTCTTTCATCAAAGACTGTAAGGGCGAGATGACAACTGTCAGTCCATGCACTGAACGCCCTTCCATTAAGGCGGGCAATTGGAATGTCAACGATTTACCGCCTCCAGTAGGGAAAATGGCCAAAAGAGATTTATGCTCTACAGCCGCACGAACTGAATCCTCCTGCAACGGTTCTCCATCATAAGTGCGGAATTCATCAAAGCCGAAGAAACTTCTGAGATTAGAATGCACATCTAACGCTCTGGTGCAATAAGGGCACCCCCCGATACACTTTGTATCCCTAAGAAGTCTTACCACATACTCTGTATTCGGGTAATTATGTAGTACCCATGCGGGAGTGATTGACCGATAATCTATAGTGTCTATCAACGCAAGTGCGTATGCCAGTTCACATGGGAATTGATGTATTATGCCTTCTATATCGGCGTGTTGGCAAATCTTGTCTTGATACTCTAACCGAATCTGCTTTGCTAAGGATTCGATAAGTCCAATCTTCGCATTGACAAAAGTAAAGAATCCCTTGAACTCGTCACGATCGTGAAGTAGAGTTGCGAAAATCAGCTGCTTAGAGTCAGAAAGCCCTTTCCAGCGAGCTACCTCATCCATTAGCAAATCTCGGGCTTTCTCGCAATCGTTCACTGGATTATTCACTTGATCGCTTATGAGTTTATCATCTTTTACCAATCGATGATATGGGCGTTCGGGAAAAAGTAACGGCGACAAGAACAGAGTATCAACCAACTTATAGGGATGCGTGCGTTCACAAAACAAATATTTGGCATCATGATTTATGATGTTATGGCCGCAAACAAATTCTACATCCTTAAGAAAGGTCATCAAATCTCGCTTATTTGCGGCATGGAACACCGCACCATCCCATCTTATTGCTCCAATATCATGAATCTTTTTATCATGCAGTCCAATCTCGACATCAACCAAACCATAGCGGCATGAATCTCCCGAGTTCTCCAGTGAGTGATTCCGTCGGTTTTCGGTCCCGTTTATAGTATCGATAATTCTATTCCAAAAAGACATTTATCTTGGAGTTTTTGCAAAGTTAAAAATTTCCTGATAGCCTATGCTAATTCTCAAGGAGTATTCGGAGCTTTGATTGTTTAAGAGGATAGTAGGCAATACATCTGCAAAAATAGTTGTTATCAGAAAACTTTGCAAATACTAATATCGATAAATTAAAAAGCGATTGACAAGTTTATTTATTCGCTTGCCAATCGCTTGTATTTTAATCATCTAAGGCGTTAATCGCGTCTGATTTCGGCTTAATCCTCCTCCTCGGTGAAGAAAATAATAGGTATTGGATTTCAGTAGATTAAACAAATGGCGCCAATTTTAGACAAGTATATTTGGAGATGAAAGGCAATGTGAGGTATTAGAGTCCCGCTAACAGTTCCGAGCCGGTCATCACCTCCATTTTGGAAAAAGCAAAGAGTTTCTTGCCAAGATCTTTGAGGGAGGCTCCGATGTGGTAAACGTCTTCATCAATAATAAGGAAACGGTCGTGGGCTTTAGTGTATTTATGGAGTGTCACACCCGGGATATTGCTCATTATGTTTCTCCACATCCTGTTTTAGTTGCTTCGAAATCTGTCCATCATAAATATCCACAGTTACTCCCGGCTGGCGTTTGGAAAGCTGAACAAGTACAGAATCATCAATATAATTGTCAATCACCACAATCCGCGTCTTTGCCTGACGGATAAGGTCGGCAACAAGCGCATACGCATCGAATATCTGACCGTTGAAAAACACACCCTCCTTTGGTTGCAGAGAGGAGCGGACGAAGAAATCTACTTTCTCATCTAGTTCGCGAAAATGCTGATCATATTCCGAGAACCGCCGGTCTATCTTGTCCTCAAGTTGCATCATTCTCTGATTTACGGAATAACCCTTGAGTAGATACTCTTTCAACACCTTATTTGCCCATTGACGAAATTGGATGCCCCTAATGGTATTTACCCTATAACCAACCGAGATAATAACATCAAGATTGAAAAATTCAAGGGTTCTAGTAACAGCCCTGTTACCTTCCTGCCGAACTGTTCGGAATTTCCGAACAGTTGCCTCTCTGTTCAATTCTCCTGATTGGAAGATATGTTTCAGGTGCTCACTGATATTGGCTTTGCTTGAATCAAACAGTTCAACTATTTGTGCCTGTGTCAGCCAAACAGACTCATCCTCAACCCTTACATCAAGGGCGAGAGTGTCATCCGGCTGATAAAGTATAATTTCATTTGGGCGGTTCGTCTCCATATCGCAAATTTACTCAGATACTCTGACATTCCTTTAGTCAAACTTAACTATTATGCGGTCACAAGTCATGCTAGATATGTCAGGATTCCAAAATAGTATATGAATCATATAATTATATGATACTTAATAATGCAAATATATACTATAATAGACAAGTTAACAAATTTTCGGTGGGCTAATCGCCTGAAAATAGGCAAGTTCATTTTGCGGCAAAACACAATAAAAAGCGATTGACAAGTTTATATAAATGCTTGTCAATCGCTTGTATTTTAAATATCTAAGGCGGAGATTTCGCCTTATTCCGGCTTAATACTCTTCCTCGTTGAAGAAGAAGTCTTCTTTGGAGGGGTAGTCGGGCCAGATGTCTTCGATGCATTCATAGGTTTCCCCTTCGTCCTCCATTTCCTGAAGGTTTTCGATCACTTCGAGGGGTGCGCCTGAACGCATGGCGTAGTCAATAAGTTCCTCTTTGGTTGCGGGCCAAGGCGCGTCTTCAAGTTTCGATGCGAGTTCCAGTGTCCAGTACATGATGTTATACTTAGTTTTAGGTTGTTACTTAATTGTTATATTAACAATTTTGGTCCCACAATATTTCATCGGTCTGGTTCGCAACATTGTTAAAACGTGCAAACACGAAGAGGAAGTCGCTGAGACGGTTCACGAATTTCATCACGTTGGGGTCAACGTAGGTGGTGTCGGCGAGAGCCACGATGCGACGTTCGCAACGGCGGCACATCGTGCGGCACACGTGAGCCACGGCGCTGCGGTGAGTTCCGCCGGGGAGCACGAAATTGTTGAGCGGCGGGAGCTGGGCGTCCATCTCGTCGATGCTGTGCTCGAGGTTTTCGATGTCTTCGTGAGTGAGACCCTTACACTGGGTGATTGCGTTTTCAGGATTGGGGGTGGCAAGATATGAGCCGATGTTAAATAGCTTGTTCTGAACCTTGATCAGCAATTTTACGAATTCAGGCTGGAGATTTGGGATTGCTACCAGCACTCCGATATTGGCGTTGAGTTCGTCGACTGAGCCATAGGCTTCGATGCGGATATCGGTCTTTTTTACGCGTACTCCTCCAACGAGTGAGGTGGCGCCGGTATCGCCGGTAGTGGTGTATATTCTACTTTTAGTCATGACTATAATAGATTATATGGTTTTTAATTGGGCGACAAAGATATACAAAAAAAATGAAATACACAATCCCCTGTCTTTGGGTTATCTGTTTTTAGGGTTGTTGCGCGGATGATGGAGCAAAATCTCTTGACGCAGCAAGTGGCGGTCGATGTGGAGATATATCTCGGTTGTGGAGATCGATTCATGGCCGAGCATCTGCTGGATGGCGCGGAGATTAGCGCCCCCTTCGAGAAGGTGCGATGCAAATGAGTGGCGCAAAGAGTGGGGGCTGATGGTTTTGCGTATGCCGGCGAGTTCACACAGGTTTTTGATGATGTAGAATATCATCACGCGGGTGAGGCGTTTGCCCCGGCGATTCAGGAAAAGGATGTTTTCCTCGCCAGGTTTTATGTCGAGCTGCGCGCGGTCGGGAAGATAAGCTTTAATTTCATTCACGGCAATTTCCGACATCGGGACCATCCTCTCCTTGCTCCCTTTTCCTCTCACAATCAGATATTGCTCGTCGAGATACACGTGAGCCAGGTCGAGGTTCACCAGCTCGCTCACACGCAGCCCGCTGCCATATAGTGTCTCGATGATGGCGCGGTTACGTTGTCCCTCGGGCGACGACATGTTGATGCACGATATCATCTCGTCGATTTCATCGGTCGAAAGCACATCGGGCAGATGCCTGCCGAGGCGCGGAGCCTGCAACAGCAGAGTGGGGTTCTCCTCGATATATCCTTCCATTTTCATAAACTTGAAGAAAGATTTCAGCCCCGATATGATGCGCGCCTGCGTCGCCGGCGCTATTCCGAGGTCGTGGAGATCGGCGAGAAAAGCGTGAAGAATCTCGGGCGATGTTTCGCGCAGGGTGATGCGGCGGTCGGCGATATAGCTGAGGTATTTCATCACGTCGTCATTATAGGATGCGAGCGTGTTGCTCGACAATCCTTTTTCAAGAAGCATGTAGGCGTGATAGGAGTCAAGCGTTTTGCCTATGTCGTCGATGCTGCGTGCCATGGCTTAGGAGGGGGGATGACGGTTAAAACCAGAGGTTGAAAATCTGGCGCGGCAATGTTTTCCGTCCCACCACGATTGCTATCTTTCCGTTGGTAAATGTCATTCCGTGATTGAGCGCGTCGTTCACCCTGTTGTTGAGCGCCGACACCCGTGTGGGTTTAAGGATATTGCGGAATATTACAACGCCGTCGTTTTCCAATGCGTCCATGAGGTAGGGATAAAGAATGTTGGCGTCGTTGTCGGTGTCAATTGAATTTACAAGAATAAACGGCGCTCCGCCGGCAACCGAGATTTCACGATACGTTTTGAGCGCCGACTCGATATCCTCGGCGTGTATGATGCGGTCGCCATAGCGCTGTGTCACCTTCTTATATATAGGCGTGCAGGTTTCCGCTCCGGGGCATATGACGAGTTTTGAACGGCGTTCCACGTCGAGAATGGCAGTTGTCGAAACCCCATAGGTGGTACCTATCTGGAGAATAGTCTCGGGGGTGAAGTAACACGCTATGCGAAACAGCATTTTGGCGTTTTTGATGGAGATCACCCGGCGGTGGCGCGATATTCGCGCCGACAGATTGAGTGCCATGTTGCGGCGCAACTCTATGTTGGCATAAGCGTAGTAGGGCAGACGCTCGCGCAACACGTTGATGATGAAATAGAAAGCAAACGGCGAATGAACGCCAAACCCTTTGCTGCGCTTGTAGCGGTTAAATGATGTGAGAATGCGTTTTATTGATTTCATTTCTTGCGTTTCAATGGTAACGCCGCGCTTAAGATGGCAAGAATCACAGTCAGATAGATAATCACGATGGCGATTGTTGCTATCGTTGTGGCGGTATGTGTCGATTTAGGGTCAAAAGTCATCACGATATCCCATTCGCCCGACGGAACTTTCAAGGCTCGGAGAATGTAGTCCACCCGTGCGATAGGAGCGTCAGCCCCGTTTATTGAGGCTTTCCATCCCCATGGGAAATATATTTCGGAGAACACGGCTACTCCCCCGTTGGCGCTCTTGCTGTGGTAGGTAAGGCGGTTTGGCGCGTATGAGGTCTCGAAAATAGTGTCGCCCAGCGCTTTTTCAGGTATTCCCGAGCCAAGAATCTCCTTGAATTTGCTGTCGCTGACGGCAGTCACGGCGGGATTGATCGAGTCGAGGGCACCCATCTCGTCGTCGGCGGTAGCGACATAAATTATCTTGTCGATAAGCCATGCGTTGCCAAGAGCGTCGGGATTGGTGAACACCTGGTCGTCGCCGGTCACGATATACTTGGCGTTTAGCATGTTCAGTATGTTCATGTCGGCTTGCGTCGGATTCTGAGCGAGGAAGTGGCTCAGATGGCGGTCGATCATGTCCTGATAGCGAGTCAGTTTGGCTGCATGATATCCGCCTATAGTCTTGTGGTAATATGACGGAGCCGCCTCGGAGAAGCGCGGAATGTTCATCACCCTGTAGTTCATGGCGGTGTCGGCAAGAATGCTACGGTCAGCTGCGGTCATCGGAAATGTTTCAGCCGCTGAGCCGATGGGGGTGACAAAACTGTCGGTATTGAGATAGCGCTTGTTTACGGTAAAGAGGTCGGCGATGACCACAATCGTCAGCAGAGCGCAGAAAGCGTTGCGGCTTATGGTTCCTTTGAAGAAGAGCAGCAGAAGTCCGCACCCGATGCCGAGGAAGATGAAACTTCTCAGAGCGTCCGACGACACCATCGACATTCTCACATTCTCGATTGCCGAGAAAAGCTGAGGCACCTGCTGAGCCATCCCCGAAGCTATGTAGACGTCATATTCCTGATCGCTGAGATATGAGCCGAAAAAGCTTGGCTGTATGATTCCGATGGCGCATATCGCCATGCATATTCCGAATGATATCGCAAGCGGCTTGCGATATTGGCGCCAATTCTCGCGGTCGTCGATCAGTTGCTTCAAAGCGAGGATAGCGAGAAGTGGTATGGTGAATTCGGCGACGACAAGAATGCTTGCCACCGTGCGAAATTTGTTGTACATCGGGAAGTGGTCAATCATCAGGTCAGTAAGCCACATCATGTTATGTCCCCATGACAGGGCGATAGAGAGCAGCGTCACTATCAGCAGCATCCACTTCACCGGACCCTTGACTATTATGCAGCCCAGGATGAACAGCGCCACGAATAGCGCTCCGATATAAACCGGCCCGTTGGTCATCGGTTGGTCGCCGAAATATTGAGGCAGTTGGTCGAGATAGCCTTTGAATTCCGCCGGAATCTTGCCTTCGTTCACGAGTTCGGCTGCGGCTTCGGTGTCGCCGAGCGACATCAGTTTCGTGCCCCCTTTCTCGGGCTTAATTGTCGCTCCGCCCTTTATGTTTGGAATCAATAGGCTGAATGTCTCGCTTTTGCCATAGCTCCAGGCCGTGATATAATCCTTGTTGAGTCCCCCGTTGGCTGTCACTCCTGAGTTTGTTCCGCCTTGCGCAAGTTCGCTGTGCTTGCCGCGCATAGTTTCCTTGGAATACTCATAGGTGTTATATAGATTGGGGCTGTTGGCAAGCACGGCAAGCACTGCGGCTCCCGCAAGCGTAGCGGTTGCGATGCACCACTGTTTCACTTTCTTCTCACGGAAAAGCGTCACGGCATAGGCGATCGCAAATCCGGCAACGACCATCAGGAAGTAATATGACATCTGAATGTGGTTGCTTGCGATCTGAAGCATCGCGAAGAGTGCGGCTATTGCGCCTCCTGCAAGATATTTCCCCCTGTAACACAGCACCATGCCTGCTATCGTGGGCGGAATGTAGGCGAGAGTGATGAATTTCCAGATGTGACCGGCGCCTATTATGATTATGAAATAAGACGAAAAGCCGTAGGCGATAGCGCCCGGCAACGCTAAATACCATTTCACTTTCAGCGTAAGAAGCAAGATGAAAAAGCCCGTCATCATGATGAACAGCAGTCCCGCCGGCGACGGCAGCCACAGGCGGTAGGCGTTTGACACGAATGTTATGAGCTTGCCCGACTGATATGACGGAGTTATCTGGAATGTGGGCATCCCGCCAAACAATGAGTTGGTCCACATCGACTGTTCTCCCGTTTCGTCGAGATACGTGTTGACCTCCTGGCTTATTGCCTTCCCTTGCAAGGTGTCATGTTGACGCAATTCGTTTCCCTCAAAAATATCGGGATAAAAATATGCTACTGCAATTATCAGCATGACAGCTATTGAAGCGATTATGCCGATGATAGATTTATTATTTTTTTCCATTGTCGTGATTTGTTGCCGCAAATTTACTGATTTTTATTAATTTGGAGCGAATAATGCTCTTAGAATCTGAGACCCACGTCGACGGTGAGCGATTCGATCGAGTTGAAAAATGTGTAGCCGTTGCCAAAATGCAGATGTCCGTCAAAACGCCCGTTCATCGCGACAAACAGATTGCGGTGATTGAACACGGCTCCCAGCATCACCTTTGCCGTTGTTGCGAACATGTCCTTTTTCCCGTCGGTCGAATCCTCATAGGAGTGCTTATAGCCTATTGAGGGGAGAGCGGTCACGTTCATAAGCCACCGTTTGGGGTGTAGCACCAGGTTATAGGCATATCCGAGCGTCAGGTTATACTCGGTATAATGGAAATTATAGTGACTGTAATCTCCTGGAAGCCTGTCGAGCATCTCCAGCGGCAGTTTTGTGAAATCAAGGCTTATATTCTGGGTTCCATAGTTTATTCCGGCGATGAGGGAGCCGGCGCTTTTAAGTTGATACTTCGAGTAGCAGTAGGCGGCTGCCTGTGAATACTTTCGGTTATTGAAAAAATAATATGCGTCAAGACTGAAAGTCTTTTGCGTCACGCCGTTGAATTTGAAGGAGTGGGGTAGCTCCATGTCGCCGAATTTGGTTACTTTCACGCCCCCCGACGTCTTGGTATACACCACGTTGGCAGCGAGGCGGCTGCATGTGAAGCCATATTCATAGTGGCTTCGAGTCGATTTCGGATTTCCGAAAAGCTCGTTCACCTTAAATGTGTAGCCCACGCTAAGTGCCATGAATCCGAGATGCGCTCCGAAGTCGCTGTAAGGATTGCTGATCATCCTTATATTGGTGTGATTCGTGAAAAACAGCGCGTAGCTCTCCATCCAGTTGTAGTTTTTTCCGGTGAGTTTCCAGTTTTTTCCGGTGCCTATCACATAGTCGTTGTCATATGAATTGAATGTCTTGTCTCCCCAGTTGTAGACTTTAAGCAGAAAACGCGGAAACTTTGGGTAGTTCACGCCCGGGTCATTTATGCGGAAGCCGTTTTCAATCAGCTGCTTGACCCAGTTGGTAGATTTATATTTAAACCCATAAACAGGAATACTGTCGGCATCCTCGGCTTTAACCGAGGCTACCGGCAGTATTAATATCAGTAACATAAGGCATAGAACTTTTCGCAGTTCCATATATTATATTAATATCGTTTGTGGCTATTTGCGTTATTGTGCAAATATACTACAAAAAATTGGTCTATGCCTATTTTGTCGTTCTTTGTTTTTCGGCTGATAATTATTTATCGCCGATTTTAATACATCGGAGTGAACGGGGCATGTTTTTCGAGCTTCGAGGTGACATCGCCGATGAAATTTGCCGACTTGGTGTTGTCAAGTCTGAGTACCGGAGCTCCCGGACGCAAGTCACACTTTTTCAAATCGATGTAGTAAACTCCAAGATGGGTCACCATGTCAAAGTAATAGAGGCGATCGCGGATGTTGGCGAATGATCTCCATTGTGTGGATGAAACGTTGGGTTCGGTTTCGATTGAGTAAAGATAGGGCACTGATACGTTCATCAATATGCTTCTGATTATAGCAATGCCGGTATCGGCGTCATTGGTCTTTTCCACATGGTGCTGGAAAAAGTCGCCTCTCACGAATCGGTCGGGGCTCTTAACTGTTCCCGGAAGGAAGTTCACGCCATTCACGTTTTTCCAATAATTATTTATGGCAGTCATGGCGGGATACTGCGGGTCGTTGGTCAAGGTCACGAGATCCTCTCCTTCATATATATTGATTTTGCCGTGGTCAAATTCAAGAATGGCGGTTCGTCCCTCTGCGTCGGTTATGCCCCAGTGAAGCGCCGACACTGTGCCGCCGTCAAATGTAGCGCCTGAAATGTTGAAATCTTGTTCCTTCAGTGTCTTTACAGCCTCGGGAGTGGTTGCGTTCATGTCGAGCAGCCAGCCTACAAACATGGCGAGTGACATCGGCGGGCGTCCCTCTGTTTGCTCGTTCACATATACAGTGCCTTTGCAAAACAGTCCGTTAATCACTAGTCCCTTCTCATTCATGCCCTCGGTTATGCCGCCGTCATAGCTCACTGCATACACTGCGCCATACTTTGACACCCATTCAAGAGCGCCGGGTTTGTTGTCGCTCGCTTTTTTCATTCCGCGGGGATATACATATATATTAGTAGGGATTGGAGTTTTCCAGTCCAATGAACGTCCCACTATGCGGAGCACACTGTCGTTTGCCGTGTTGGTCGTGTCGCCGACATATACAATTCTTGAGCAGGCATCGGCTTTCTCTACGCCCAACAGTGCAAAGAAAGCAATCATGCAGATAAAAAATTTCAATTTCATTTCAAATAACACTTTAAGTTTTGGAGATTCGGATACTATAATAATTATAACAATCCATGCCCCGATTGGTTCGGTTGGGTGCTTGTTTCGATGTCGCCGGGTTTTCTTAGAAAAAATCTTTAAGTTTCTCGCATTTTTATTTTGCTGTTTGTCAGGTGATTGTTGATTCGGTTCAAAAATTCTTTGAAAAAAGATGCGTGAAAATTTGGAGGGAATGTAAAAAGTGCCTACCTTTGCACTCGCTTTTGAGAACGACGCCTTCGGGCAGCGGTTGAAAAAGAAAAAACAAA
>JAAVEM010000004.1 GCA_014801235.1 Bacteroides sp.
ACATACGCGAGATGATGTATAAGGGTTATACTTCGCTTGCGTCATCGGGCGAATACAATAACTATCCGGTTATTGCCGACATTATTAAGGAACGCGCGAAAAAAGCCCGTCTGCTCGGTTTTGAGAATTATGCCGCTTACATGACTGATGCCGTTATGGCAAAGAACGTGGCTAATGCCGAGAATCTGTTGATGCAAATATGGAAACCTGCGGTCAAGAGAGTGGGCGAAGAAGTTGCCGAGATGCAGGCTTTGAGCGACTCTGAGGGCAACACGTTTGAAATTGCTCCCTGGGACTACTATTATTATAATGAGAAAGTGCGCAAGGCGAAATATGACATCAACCCCGACGAAGTGAGCCGTTATTTCCACGTCGACAGCGTGCGCAAGGGTATATTTGAGATGGCAAACCGCCTTTATGGCGTGACATTCACCGAGATACCCGATGCTCCCAAGTATGATCCTGAAGTAAACGTCTATGAGGTTAAGGATGCCGAGGGCAATCACGTAGCTGTCTTCATGACCGACTATTACAGCCGTCCTTCAAAGCGTCAAGGCGCATGGATGAGCGAATTTAAAGGCTCGGGAGTTGTTGAGAATCTCGATGCCGAAAAAGGTGGCGATATCAAGATTGAGCGTCCTGTGATATTCAATGTCTGCAACTTCACCCATCCAACGGCCGACAGCCCTTGTCTTTTGTCGATTGATGAAGTTGAAACAATGTTCCATGAATTTGGACACGGACTTCACGGCATGCTTTCACGCGCCAAGTATAAGAGCCAGGCAGGAACCAATGTTGACCGTGACTTTGTTGAACTCCCATCGCAGATTCATGAGCACTGGGCGTTTGAACCTGAGTTGTTGAAATCTTATGCTCACAATTCAGAAACCGGCGAGACTATCCCCGACGAATTGATTGAGAAACTCAACCGCTCTTCTAAGCATAATCAGGGCTTCCGCACTACCGAACTTGCCGGAGCCGCGCTCCTTGACCTTGAATGGGGTAAGCTGATGGACACTGACAATATCGATGTTGAAGGCTTTGAAAAGGCTGTTGCCGATAAGCTCGGCATGCCTAAGGAGCTCACTTATCGTTATCGCAGTCCTTACTTCAAGCACATTTTCGGAAGTGACGGATATGCTTCAGGTTATTATACCTATCTTTGGGCAGAAGTGCTCGATACTGACGGTTTTGAACTGTTCAAGGAAAAAGGTATCTTCGATCCTGAGACTGCCAAGTCATTCAAAGAAAACATACTTGAAATGGGTGGTAGCGAAGACCCGATGGAACTCTACGTTAAGTTCCGCGGAAAGCAGCCTTCAGCCGACGCCCTGTTGCGTAATCGCGGTCTGATAGATTAAAAAGCCCGGTTAAGGAGAAAAGCATAGTTAAGCATTCTCCAAAAATACTTATAAGCATGAATAAAAGCATGGATTCTGTTATAGAATCCATGCTTTTAATTTAATTGATTACCTACAAATCATATCTTTATAAAATAAGAAAAGCACTTATTTTGTTAGCATAAAATCATAATTTTTATATAAAACTAACAAAAACATGACAACTTATAATGCGAAAGCTGAATTTTTATTGTAGATTTGTAAAAAAATAGGGGATGTGTGAGCCCCGTTATTATAAAATTGTTTTGCTATCAGTTTAGGCAAATTATGGAAATCGAAAAGAAAAGAGGTGGTCGCCGCCCCGGGGCGGGACGAAAAAAATCTACCGTGAAACGCTATGGATTCAATGCTCCGGCTAACGTACATGAAGTGCTACAAAAAGTAGACAGTATAACAGAATTCATTTGTGAGGCAATCCTGAAGCATGGACATGATAAAGGTCTCTGTTGACGTTGTGCCGTGCTAATCGCTATGTAAGTTTGAAAGCTGTTCCTAAATCAGGAGCCGCTTTTATTTTTTTATAGTACGTCCCTGCACGTCCAAATTCTGTTCAGTAGAAAATCAATGTGGATAAGCAAAAAGGTTTGCAATACGGAAAAGGAAGAACTTCCTGTCAGCAATGCCTCTGAGATTAGCACGGAAAAGTTCTATTTTAGCGTTGAAAGACTCGGCCATGGCGTTAGAAGAACGGTTGGTGTAGAAGTTAAGAATCTGAATGTTGCGGCAATAACGTTGAATGAATGAAAACCCGCCTCTTCGACCTTGTTGTACCACCGGGCCATTGACAGACGCGCCGCATCCTTGACTGTGTTTTTCGAGAAAATCATTCTCAGGGAGTGGCAAAGTCCATATGCTTTCTTTATGTCCGGATATTCCTCAAACAATATAGCCGCCCGTTGTTTCTGGCGGTCGGTCCAGTTGTCGGCTGATTTGAACAGCAGATAGCGTGAACGGATTAGCATTTCCTTTCTTGTGCCCCCGTTGGGATATCGGAAAGGGACATAATCACCGCCTTTCAATTTGGCCTCCTCCATCTCGTCATTTGCCTGTTGGATGGCGTCCCAACGGTGCTTTATGCGAAGCTCCTGCACCGCGTCGCAGGCCAGTTTCTGGATATGGAAGCGGTCAATGACACGATTGGCTTTAGGGAAGGCCGTACGGACAATCTTCCGCATGGAATCAGACAGGTCAAGGGTGACTTCCTCGACTGCCAGACGTTTCGCCACGTCAATGCGCAGCAGCGCTGAGATTGCATCCTCCGACTTTGTGCCTGCTATGATTGCGACCAATGACCGCTTCCTTGTACAACCGTCACGGTTGGTCACGAACGTATACAGTTCTCCGTTGGAAAGCGAAGTCTCATCTATTGCAAGACGGGGTCCGGTATTGTCGGGGAACAGCAGCCGCTCATCCGCGTGTTCCAGCTGATCCCAGTCACGGAAGCCGCTAAGCGCTTCCTTATACTGTTTTTCAAACGTATGTCCGTCAATATGGTAGAACTCCTCAAGCGTACGGCAGGTCACCGGGGACGTCTCCATACATTTCTTTAAAAAAAGCTCCAAATTCCTTGGAGTAGCGTGTCCCTTTGGCTACAACGTCGAGATCTATAGGGATGCTGAAGCTCTTGCCGGTGCGTGCGTCTGTCCAACGCCGGCGGCGTATCCGCAGAATGACCTTGTGATCCCGTATTGGAAAGTCCGTGACATTTACCGCCTCCATGAAACCTTTGGATTCAAAATGAACATCATTGCTCAATTCCGGATGCATCTTCTCATCAAGACGGATGTGAATCTCCGTGCCCGTCTGCTCAACGCCGGATATTGTAAAATAATCTAGTATCTGTGTGGGTAGAACTATCCGCGCCAACATCTGTAAGTAGTCGTTTCCCATATCTCAAAGTTCGCAAGAATCTTTGTACGTGAAAAATTTGTCTCCACTAATTTTCTACTGAACCTTTATCGGTTTGTATCTGACTTGATTTTATGCTTGGTTAAAATAGTGGAAATGGCTAAATGCCATTTCCACTCACTCCATTATGCGGAGCATTTTATTTCATAGGATGAACTCATACTTAAATAGTATTTGGCTAAACCTTAATCAGGGTCTAAGTAAGCATGAACTGAGTGCAAAGATAATGATTAGTAACCATTATGCAAATTTATTTTTAAAAATTTTAATCAAAAATGTGATTTTCTCTTCGATGATATAGAAAATCACTGTATTTTGTTTGAATTTATTTGATTTGAGGTGAATCTTTTCTTTGTGCGTAGTTCTGTCGAGGTGGTGTGATAAGCGTGCCAGTAATGACTGCTTCCATGACGATTATTGGCAAAATAAAATTTTTTCGAGCATGACGGCGCTCTTCGGCTCAGCCATAACGTATTATTGAGCCGATTAGGATTTTTATTGGCAATTATGGCAGGAATGTGGATAAAAAAGCGTAAATTGCATGAAATTAAATTCGTGCTAAATGAAACTTGACGAAATAAGGCTGATTGAGTTTCCTAAGATAGAGGACGCTCGTGGCAACCTGTCGTTTATACAGGCTCCGGATATTTTGCCGTTTGAGCTTCGGCGCGCTTATTGGATATATGATGTTGCCGGCGGAAACTCCCGCGAAGGACACGCTTTCCGATCGCAACGGGAGGTGATTGTGGCGTTGTCGGGCTCCTTTGATGTTGTGCTCGACAATGGCGAGACTCAGCGTCGGTATCATTTGTCGAGATCTTATTACGGGCTATACGTTCCGGCGATGACATGGCGCGTGATGGATAATTTCTCAACCAATTCAGTGGCTTTGATACTTTCGTCGACTCCCTATGACGAAAATGATTACATAAGGGATTACGCAATATTTCGAAATGAAAAGATATCCGTTTCTTGATCTTGGGCTTGTGAACCGCAGATATTCCGACGAGCTGAAGCATATATGCGCCCGTGTCATTGACAGCGGACGCTATGTGGGGGGCAGTGAGGTGACTGATTTTGAAAATCATCTGTCGGAATATACCGGAGCTGATTATTGCGTCGGGGTCGGTAACGGACTGGATGCATTACGGCTAATACTCCGCGCTTATAAGGAGCTTGGGGTGATGAATGACGGTGACGAGGTGATAGTGCCGTCAAACACTTATATAGCCACAGTACTTGCGATAACCGACAATCGGCTTGTTCCGGTTCTTGTGGAACCGTCGATTGACACTTATAATATTGATGAATCGCTTATTGAAAGCCGCATCACCGAGCGGACAAAAGCGATATTGACGGTGCATCTCTACGGACTGCCAGCCTATTCGGCAAGGATGAAAGATATTGCCGAGAAATATGGTCTTAAGATCATTGAGGATAACGCGCAGGGGATAGGCGCTCATTCTGAAGGCATCATGACCGGAAATATGGGCGATGCCGCGGCGTTCAGCTTTTATCCGACCAAGAATCTCGGCGCTTTAGGCGATGCCGGAGCTGTCACTACATCGGATGTTCGGCTTGCCGACGCAGTGAGGGCGCTTGGCAACTATGGCAGCCTAAGGCAGTATGACAATATCTATCAGGGAGTGAACAGCCGTCTTGATCCGATACAGGCTGCGATGTTATCGTTCAAGTTGAATTATATTGACGAGGAGAATGAGAAGCGCCGTCAACTTGCCTCGGTGTATGACCGAATGATTGTCAATCCGGCAGTCACGCTTCCTGTTGACGGCGGAAAATATCACACATATCATCAGTATGTGGTGAGAGTAAAGGAGCGTGACCGGTTTCGTGAATTTCTCGCTGAAAATGGCGTAGAGACGGCAATACATTATCCGAAGGCATTGCATCGGCAGAAATGCTATGAGGCTCAGTTGGGGGCGTTGCATCTTCCGATTGCCGAGAAAATTGCAGCCGAGGTGGTGAGTTTGCCCATCAGCCCATCATGCACTACGGCTGAGGATGCTGCCGACATTGCAGCCATAATAAATGATTTTAAATAAGAGTGTCAGAATGAAGCAATCAAGATTAGAGGACTGCTCGTTGATCAGTCTGGATACATTTAATCATAATCGACGCGGAAATCTCACGGTGTGTGAGAACGGGTCAAATGTGCCGTTCGACGTGAAGCGCGTATATTATCTATATGACGTCCCGGGAGGGGAGAGCCGTGGTGGTCATTCTCACAAGGAGTTGCATGAAATGATTGTAGCCGTGAGCGGTAGCTTCACTGTGACACTTGACGACGGCAGTGAAAAGCGTTCTTATCTGCTCAATCGTTCCAACAAGGGGCTGCACATAGTTCCTGGAATATGGCGCGAGCTTGACGATTTTTCATCGGGAGCGGTGTGTCTGGTTCTTGCCTCTGATAAATACGTAGAGGCGGACTATATCCGCCTCTATGAAGATTTTTTATTGTCCAAGAATCAATCTCGGTCGACTGATTAGAGCATGCTTAACGCAGCGTTGTAGTCAGGCTCGTGAGTGATTTCGTCGACAAGTTCGCGGTAAATCACATTGTGATTCTCATCGAGGATGATGACTGCGCGAGCCAACAATCCTTTGAGGGGACCGTCAACGAGTTCTACGCCATATTCCTTGGCAAATTCCGGAGAACGGAATGCCGATGCGGGATATACGTTTTTAATGCCTTCCAGAGTGCAGAATCTTTTTGCCGCAAAAGGGAGGTCCATTGAAACGCAGACTACTGCGACATCATCTTTCTTCGCTGCTTCTTCATTGAACTTGCGGACTCCCATCGCGCAAACCGGGGTATCGAGGCTCGGGAAAATGTTGAGCACGATTTTCTTTCCGGGAAAACTTTCGAGAGAGAGTTTTTGGAGGTCTACGTCCACAAGAGAGAAGTCAGGGGCTTTTGAGCCTACTGCGGGTACGTTGCCATAAGTGTGGCATTCATTTCCGCTAAAGTATACAGTTTCCATATCTAAAAAATATTAGTTTAGTTTTCATTTTACGGCAACCGCCGCTTTCTGTATAACAATCGAAGATAGCTCATTGTTGAATCCAATAACAACATCAGCCACTGTTCCGTCATCTTTTGTGATTATCGTGACGGGATATGCCGACGCTCCGCAATCGCGGGCTAATGACTTGGCGCTCATCAGCAGATGCTCTCCCGGATTTATCACCGGGATGATTTCTTCAATTTCGTCAGTATTATTGGAGATAAACGCCCATATTATATCAGCATTCACGGGGAGCATGTCGGCAGCTTTACGGATTTCAGAGACAGTTGAGGTGGCAAAGCCCGATTTTGGATCCATCAGCACCAACAGTGTCAGCGTTCGGAACGGATCGCCGCTGCGCCGTGAATAGCGTTCGCCCGTTGTGGTGGGCAGAGAGAAACCCGGCAGATGTTGTCCCTGCATGTTCTCAATGGCGTAGTTGCTTTCCCTGTATTTTTCAAAGATGGAGGGATAGCGTGCCATTAGCTCCGGTTCGGTCGGAGCGTCGCAGCTTGAATCGGCTGTGGTGTTGTAGCGGGCTATGATAGTCTGCTCGGCAAGCGCTCCCGGATTATTTTCTATTTCGGAAAACATGGGCATGCCGTCGCCGGGATTGAATGCGTACAAGAATTCTTTACAAACTTCGTCGTTTATTTTCATGACCCCTTCTATCGCAAGACATTTGTTTCCACTGACGGTGGTGTCAGAGTGAAGAGTGTATTCATATTTTTGCGGATTTTCAGCAATCTCTTCTATTTGGTCGGCGAGGAATTGGGGAAGCAGCGAACAGAATTGAACACGCTTCTGGATGCCGGGAAGTATGCCTGAGGGTGACGACGGTAAAAATGGTATCGAATCCCAGTCATAGTGATATTCAAGCAGTCTCTCGCCATGGAAGTCATAGACGTTGCCTGAGTTATAGGCTGAAAATCCGTGTTGCTCACCCGAGGGGGTCATCATGGTCCAATCAATAAGATAACTGCATGGCGAAAGCTTATCGCCGGGAGCTTCCATTGATTCAAGACGGATGGTGTAGTCCACATCGGGCTGAAGACTCATTAATATCTGATATTCGACACTTGCCTTGTAGCATTGCGCATCTCTTAAAGTGCTTATAACGTCATTTATCCCTTGCGCGTTTGACGCCAAGGGATAAATGAGGGTAATTGCTAAAAGCGATTTCAATTTCCCGTTCATAAATAAAATAGTTGTTACTTGTATAACGAAAAAAGGGCCAAAAAAGTTTTGACCCTTAAAATATAATAAAGAAATGTGTTTTATACATTGAAACGGAAGTGCATTATATCTCCGTCGTTTACCACATATTCTTTTCCTTCAATACTTAGCTTTCCTGCCTCTTTAACGCCTGTTTCACCGCCGAGTGCCACGTAGTCGTCATATTTTATCACCTCTGCGCGGATGAACCCTTTTTCAAAATCGGTGTGAATAATACCGGCGCACTGGGGAGCTTTGCTTCCTCTCATGAAGGTCCAGGCACGGACCTCGTCAGGTCCGGCAGTGAAATAGGTTTGAAGGTCGAGAAGAGCGTATGCCGAACGGATAAGACGGCTCACTCCTGATTCTTCGAGGCCTATTTCGTTTAGGAATTCCTGACGTTCTTCCCAGGTGTCGAGTTCAGCGATGTCGGCTTCAGTTTGCGCAGCGACGATTAGCAGTTGCGCTCCTTCGTCTTTGATCGCTTCGCGCACGGCGTCGACATACTTATTGCCGTTGACTGCAGATGAGTCGTCGACGTTACACACGTATAGAACCGGCTTAGAGGTGAGCAGGAAAAGCTCCTTGGCAAACTTGTTTTCATCCACGCTGTCGAAAGTGACTGAGCGTGCCGGTTTGCCTTGGTCGAGCGCTTCTTTGAATTTGCAAAGAACCTCATATTGCATTTTTGCCGCTTTGTCTCCTCCGGTCTGTGCCTGTTTTTGGGTTTTGGCAATGCGCGATTCTACAGTTTCGAGGTCTTTAAGCTGTAATTCGTAGTCAATGATTTCTTTATCCCTCACCGGATCAACCGAGCCGTCGACGTGAGTGATGTTGTCATTGTCAAAACAACGCAAAACATGGATAATCGCATCTGTTTCTCTGATATTGGCGAGGAACTTGTTGCCAAGACCTTCACCTTTGCTCGCTCCTTTTACCAAGCCGGCGATATCTACGATTTCCACCGTTGCGGGCACGACGCTGCGCGGCTGACACATTTCGACCAGCTTGTTCAAGCGTTCATCGGGGACGGTGATTACACCCACGTTAGGTTCTATGGTGCAAAACGGGAAATTGGCTGACTGTGCCTTTGCGTTGGACAGACAGTTGAAAAGGGTTGATTTGCCGACATTGGGCAAACCTACTATTCCACATTGAAGAGCCATTATTCTTATCTATATTAAAATTTGCTGCAAAGATACTCATTTTTGACGTAATAAGAGCTAATTGACGACTGTTTTAATCAGGTGCCTTCTTCTTTGGAAAATTGCAGCGGGATATATTGGAAATAGAAAAAGCATGAACTCGATGTGAGTCCATGCTTTTATGGTGGATATTGATTTAAAATCTTATCAATTTACCTGGATAACAAGATAGTTTGACATGCTCCAGAATTTATCGGGATTAGTTACGTTGATAACTTTGAGTCCGTCGATATCCTGAATGTCATAGCTGCCTTCGGGCATATTAGTCACGATCTTGGCTTTCTTAGCGTGGGTGGGGATAGTGGTTAGAGTGCGCTTGTCGGCTTTAGTGAAATAGCTCTGCTGGAAATCAGCCTGAAGAAGCTTAGTCTTGCGCAAAAATCCGGTTTCGATGATTTTAGCTTCTTTGAGCTCTTTCTTGGTGCCGATTGCATAGTAGCAAGTGTTAAGTTCGTTTACAGCGGTTGTCGTAGCTTCTTCAGCACGGTTCCTTTCGTCGGTAACAGAAGCGACGGTTACGTTGAGCGAATCAACTTTTGTACCGAGGTCTGCGATCTGGATTTTGGCTACGGCAAGGTCGTTGCGAAGTGTGGAAATTGTGGTTTCCTGATTTGCGATTTCAGCCTTGAGGTTGTCGATTGTGCGTTGAAGAGTCACACTGTATCCCTGTGAATTTTTTAGCTTGGTTTCAAGTTCGGCGAGACGCTGACGACGTTCCTGCAATGCTTGCTGGATGGCAATCATGTCGTTTTTGATCTGATCTTTACGCGACTGAGACTCAGCGGTAAGGTCAGAGGTGTTAGTTAGGATTTTTTCCAAATCCTTAATCTGGTTCATGCCGTCGGTGATATCATTTAAGAGCGATAACAGACTGTCTTGATTGGCAAGAGCTACGCGCAATGAATCATCCGTCATTACTTTTGCGTCCTCAAGCTGCTTTACTTTTCCGTCATTACATGCGGTAAGGACTAACATCCCTAAAGCAATAATTGAAACGATTTTTTTCATTTTCGTAGAATTTTGGATATGTTGTTAATAGTTTATGTTTCAGTTCACTCTTCTTGCTCTTCGTCTTCAAGCGGCTTGTATTTGTTTTGGTGGCGGCGAGGACCCTCGCTGTCATGTTTGCCGCTTATGACAATAACAATTTCGCCTCGAGGAATGTTCGCGGTGAAATGCTCGATAAGTTCACCAAGAGTTCCGCTTACGGTGTCATTGTGGAGTTTTGATATTTCTCGTGACACTGACGCTTCTCTGTCAAGCCCGCACGCTTCGGCTAATTGGGTCAAGGTTTTCAGTAGGCGCACCGGTGATTCATATATGACGAATGTGCGTTCATCGGCAGCAAGTTTGGCAATTCTCGTGGCTCGTCCTTTTTTGGGGGGCAGGAAGCCTTCAAAAACAAATCGGTCGCATGGGAGTCCCGAATTCACTAAAGCCGGAATTAGCGCCGTTGGACCGGGAAGTGTTTCTACCGGGATTCCGTTTAAACGGCACTCTCTCGACAAGTAGAAACCTGGATCGGAAATTCCCGGAGTGCCTGCGTCGCTGATCAGGGATATCGTCATGCCGCTTTTCAGTTTTTCAATGACTGTTGAGGTGGCGGAATGTTCGTTGAACTTGTGATGGCTTGCCGTGGGAACCGAGATTTCAAAATGCTTTAAAAGCACTGAGCTTGTGCGAGTGTCTTCGCAGAGAATGAGGTCGCTCCCTCGCAATGTCTCGATGGCTCTCGGCGACATGTCGCCGAGATTTCCTACAGGAGTGGGGACGATATATAATTTTCCGCTCATTTGCCTGAAAAATGATGGGTTATGATTTCAACGAAGTCGATTACGTCTTGATTAGATTTGTCCCATTTTAAATCGGTATAGAAATAATCGGTAGCTTCGTTTATCGATGACATCGCTTCAATGGCATCCAGTGTTTCGTTCATCAGGATGTCACTATTGGAGAATAACTCGCGGCGAAAACGAAACTTGTCGTTGAGGGAAAACGCTTTGCGCAGATTGCGGGAATTTTCGCGGGCAAGTTTTTCGTCAAGCCTTATCGGTTCCGACACCGAGGGACGGTTTTGTGGAATTGAGGACTCAGTGTAAGGAACATATCCTGATTCGGGAGCAGAAAATGACGGTTCCTCCATCGGGTCGGCTTCGGCTGCTTCAAGCTCCTCTTCTTTTATGACGGTTTTAATCTCGTCGTCAGTTAAGCAAGGGCTTTCCGCTTCTTTGGGAATAGGAAGTGGCTTAAGGTCGGAATAATTTTCCTTGTTAACTTCGTCTTCCTCGGTCTCAGTCGGAGTATCTTCTATGTCGGCATTGTTCTCCTCAGTCTCAGTCAGAGTATCTTCTATGCCGGTATTGTTCTCCTCGGTCTCAGTCAGAGTATCTTCTATGTCGGTATTGTTCTCCTCGACCTCAGCATGGATTTCTTCAACGGTGTCGATATGCAACTCTGTTTCAGGAGTTGGCTCGTCGGTAAATCCGCTGTTATCAATATTTTTGTCGTTTTTAGCCGGAAGTCCTTCCTTTAATGCGTCTATTTTTGCAGCTATTAAATCCCATACTTGCGGCGGGGTGGCGTTACCCCTGTGTAAAGCGAGATGAAGCAGCCCTTCAAGCTCGTAATTGAGTGTGATCAGTTCCTCTATATTTACATTCATGAGAAAATATACCGTTTAGTTAAGCCACAAAGTTAAGCAATCGCTGCAATAATACAATGATTTCTGCGTTAAACTTTATAATCCATTTAAAGATGCGACATTCATTTCAAAGCCTTATATTTTTTATATTTCTTATCAGTTCATCTGCCGCGTATTCCCAGGTGAGGATTCATGGCAAAGTCTACGATAGCAGTAATGAACCGCTTGAATTTGTCACCGTGCGTATTGCCGGAACAGTCACAGGTACTACTACTGGACTGAAGGGCGAGTACTCTCTTGTCTGTGCGGAGCAGGATACTATAAAGGTGATATTTTCGTGTATAGGATATAAGGAAGCGGAGAGGATTTTGATTGATGCCAAAGGTGAAGTTATCGTGAACCAGCAATTGCAAAGCAAGACTACAGAACTTGCCGAGGTGGAGGTGAGCGATTTTAAACGCCAGCTTGGCGGAATGCAGTCAATAGGAACAAGTTCCTACAAGTTTTCGCCTGATGTTTCGGGAGGAAGTGTGGAATCACTTATAACCACAATGGCGGGAGTGAGTTCGTCAAATGAAATGTCGTCGCAGTATTCGGTTCATGGCGGTTCATTTGATGAAAACAGCGTCTATATAAACGGTATCGAGCTTTATCGTCCGCTCCTTGTTACCTCAGGAGAGCAGGAGGGGCTGAGCGTGATTAATCCGGCGATGGTAGATAAGATTGAATTTTCTACCGGAGGCTTCCCGGCGGAGTATAGCGACAAAATGTCGTCGGTTCTTGATATCACCTATCGTCAGCCCGAAGCTTTTGAAGGGTCGCTTGGAGTGAGCCTGATGGGGGCGAATCTCGCAGTGGGACAGAGCTCTAAGCATTTTTCGCAACTTCACGGGCTGCGTTATAAAAGGAATAATTCGGTATTGAGCTCTCTGGAAACAAAGGGGGAATATGACCCTAATTTCTTTGACTATCAGACCAATTTGAATTATCGCATAAATCCTAAATGGAAAGCTTCATTTCTTGGAAATATCGCAATCAATAATTATAAATTCACCCCGGTCAACCGAACGACTAATTTTGGAACTTCGGAAGATGCGAAACAGTTTACTGTTTATTTTGACGGACAAGAAAAGGATAAATTTGAAACCTATTTCGGTGCCATGGCTCTTCAATATCGTCCTAATAAGGCGAATGATTTCACGTTTCTTGCATCGGGTTATCTGACCAATGAATTGGTCGCATACGACATCTCGGGAGAATATTGGCTTGATCAGGCGGGAACCTCGGGTGATGACGGGATTGGCGGTGAGCTCGGAGTGGGTCGGTATCATGAACATGCCCGAAATCGCATAAAAGCATCGGTGTTTTCATTAGCTCTTAGAGGAAATTCAGGACTTAAATCCCATAATCTGTCTTATGGGATGACATATAATAGAGAGACGGTCTATGAACGTTCACGCGAGTGGGAGTTGCGTGATTCAGCCGGATTCTCTCTCCCGTCAGGAGGGGAATCTCTGGAAATGATTTACCTTCTCACGTCGCGCCAGGATTTGTCGACCAACAGGATGAGCGCATTTCTTCAAGACAGTTATCGACTTAATTCATCAAGCGGATATTTTGCCGTGAATGGCGGTATCAGGTTGTCTTACTGGGATTTTAACAATGAATTCTTGTTGAGTCCGCGATTGAGCGTGTCCTATATTCCGTCAAAGGCTGATAACTGGGTTTTTCGTTTTGCTACTGGACTGTATTACCAGTCTCCTTTTTATAAAGAGTTCCGTCGTGTTGCTGAGGATGGCACGGTCATAGAGCTTAATAAAGACATAAAATCGCAACGCAGCTGGCAGTTTATTCTTGGAACCGACTATACGTTCAGAATGCTGAACCGTCCATTCAAACTGTCGGGTGAGGCTTATTATAAGGCGCTTTCCAATCTGATTCCTTACGAAGTTGATAATCTTAAAGTCGTGTATGACGGTGTGAATTCAGCGTCGGGTTTTGCCGCCGGATTGGATTTCAAACTTTTTGGTCAGTTTGTGCCGGGAAGTGATTCTTGGATTAGTTTTTCGCTGATGAAAACACAGGAAACGCTGAATGGAGTGAAAGTGCCGAGGCCTAATGACCGGAGGTATAGTTTCGCCATGTATTTTACCGACTATTTCCCGAAATTTCCCAAGTTAAAGCTGAATCTGCGTGGTGTTTTTTCTGACGGTCTTCCGACAACGGCTCCCCATAGCTCGAGAGACAAGGGATATTTCCGTACGCCGGCGTATAAACGAGTTGACATAGGGCTATCTTATGCGCTTCTTTCTCCGCTCAAGGAGGGTGGAAGCCGTTCGGGAATTGCTCGTCACTTGAAATCGGTGTGGCTTGGTTTAGACTGTTTTAATCTGTTTGATATTTCAAACGTGAGCAGCTACTATTGGGTGACTGATGTCAACGATGTTCAGTATGCGGTTCCCAATTATCTTACTCGGCGTCAAATTAATGTGTCGTTGACGATTGATTTTTAATACCTGTTCTATTGTTTTTGCCAGTACGGTTAAGTCAAGGCATTTGATTTGATGTGTTTCATTAAATATGTTTTAAAACACATTGCATTGGTTTGCTTATTACGAAAAGAATGAGCAAATTTGCAAATTGATAGTTGTAATTGCCTACGTGGCATTTTAATGTATTTGTTTTATAGCGTATTTGTATGAAAAGATTTTTTGTTTTTTTCATGGCGACCATTTTGGCATGGTGCTGTTCATGCGTCATGGCTCAAACCGTGGAGACATCGCCAAAGACACTTTATCAGGACAGTGCTCCTATTGTTATTACTTTCAATGCTTCCGGCACTCCGCTGGCAGGACTGACCGCGTCGTCGCCGATATATGCCCATACAGGGGTTATATTGAAGGGGGAATCGGAGTGGAAATATGCTCCTGCATGGCTTGATAATGCGGCAAAGTATAAACTGACTTATGTGAGTGCCGATGTTTGGACTTTGACAATCTCCGACCTTGTCGGGTATTACGGGGTGAAAACCGGTGAGACAGTCAAAGAACTTGCTTTCGTGTTCAGGAATGCTAATGGAAGTAAGCAGACATCAAATATTCTCATTCCTGTCTATGCGGCAGGGGAGACTCCTGTGGTATATAATGATGCGGTAGCAAAGGATTATCCGGGAGGAGTACCGCAGATGGGTCCGGTTAGAACATCCGACGGAAAGACATTATTTTGTCTTGCTGCCCCTGAAAAGAATAAGGTGAACCTGGTTGGCTCTTGGAATAATTATCGCCCCGAAGAGGAAACGTGGTATCAGGACTATAATGGCGTTCGCTATTTTTGGTGGAATGTGGGCGGACTTGCCGAGAATACCGACTACTTGTATTATTTTGTTGTTGAAGAAACGTTGAGGGTTGGCGATCCATACGCCCGTCTGGTGTTGGATCCCGATAACGATAAATATATTTCAAGCTCAGTGTATCCGAATATGCCGGCATATCCTATCGATAACGTGAGCGAGACAATGGTTGCGGTCTATAATACTAATCAGGATGTATATGATTGGAAAATTAAAAATTTCCGTGGAGTGGATCCTGAACAGCTTGTTATCTATGAGTTGCTCATCCGTGATTTTACAGGTACAGAGGGAGCTTCAAACGGAAACGGCACCGTTGAGGGGGTGATAGAAAAACTTCCTTATTTGAAATCATTGGGAATAAATGCGATAGAGTTGCTCCCGATCATGGAATTTGACGGTAATCAGTCATGGGGCTATAACCCTAACTTTTATTTTGCTCCTGATAAAGCCTACGGAACCCCCGATGCATATCGCCGTTTAATCGACGAGGCTCACCAAGCCGGAATTGCCGTTATTCTCGACGTGGTGTTTAATCAGACTGCGGGTCTTCATCCGTGGTACATGATGTATTCTCCGGCAAAAAATCCGTTCTATAACGCGTCGGCACCTCATGCCTACAGTGTTCTCAATGACTGGAAGCAAGAGAATCCTGTCGTTCAACAGCAGTTTAAAGATATTCTCAAGTATTGGATGACGGCTTATAATGTCGACGGTTTCCGATTTGACCTGGTTAAAGGTCTTGGCGATGACAGCAGCTATGGTGCTACCTATAATGCGGCGACAAATGCATGGAGCGGGGTAACCGATGCGAAGACAAATGCTTATAATGCAAGTCGTGTGGCACGCATGAAAGAGCTCCACGCCGCAATGAAGGAGATTAATCCTAATGCCTATTTTATTAATGAGAATCTCGCAGGTGAAAAAGAGGAAAACGAAATGGCAGCCGATGGTGAACTGAACTGGGCTAATGTGAATGATGCTTCATGCCAGTTTGCTATGGGATGGGCTGAAAATTGTAATATGAACCGCTTCTATGCTCCTGATGATTCCAGAACTATCGGGTCGACCGTTTCCTATGCTGAAAGTCATGACGAGGAGAGAATGGCTTATAAGGTGAATCAATATGGAGCGACAGGAATTAAAGGAAATACAGCGATGTCAATGCGTCGTCTTGGTTCGGTCGCAGCGATTATGTTGATGTCTCCGGGCGCTCACATGATATGGCAATTCCAGGAATTTGGCGCTGATCAAACGACTAAAAGTTCTAGCGGCAACGACACTGGAAACAAGAAGGTAGTGTGGAATTATCTTAACGATGCCGATAGAGCGGGGTTGAAAGAGACTTATGCCAAACTTAATGGCATAAGGGCTAATTCTCCGGGACTATTCTCCAATTCGGCGAATGCGGTTTTGAATTGTAAAACGACTTCCACGTCTTGGACATCGCCGTTTAATATTACTCTCTCCGATGGAACATCGGAACTCTATTGCGTTGTTAATCCCGCTGTTTCCGGCGAGAGCGCTATCGAGGTGCCATTTGCGAAGGCTCCTGAATCTTATAATCTTGTGTTGTCAAGCTATGGCGTGAGTCCGTCTTTGAGTGGAAATAAAGTAACCCTTCCTGCCGGAGCATTTGCGATATTCGGGACTTCTGATGTTTCGGGTATTGACGATGTTATATCCGGAGCTGAGTCATCAGTACAGGTGCTTGGAGGCACAGGTGAAATCACTGTATTAGGCGATTATGACATATTAGAAATATACTCCATTTCAGGAGCCGTGATTAATCGTACTGAAGGACTTATGCCGGGCGTGTATGTGGTGGTAGTTGATGGAAGCCCCGTAAAGATTCAAGTTCGCTGACGGTTATTCACTGCGTAATATACGATTGAATTAGAGTGTGGAGCATTTGGGCTTCACGCTCTAATTTTTTATAGAATCTCAACAGTAGGTCTTCCGATTTTTTATATTTAAAGCGTTTGATTGTAGATTCTCGTGCAAAATGGTATGATAATGAAAAGTTTGGACTACCTTTGTGGGAAATAAAAATGTAATTGACTCTAAATAAATGAAAAAAATTGGATTTCTGCTTACTTTTGCTCTTTTCAGCGGTATATCGTTGTTGGCGCAGTCTCAGGCGGCGGTTAATGTGAGTGAGGGTGGCTATGGATTGCTGAAAACGAATATCGGAGTTAATTATGATCATGGTTGGGGTGTGCTTGAAGATGGTTTTGCGGCTCGTGTATCCTATGAGTTTTTTAGTAACCGAAGATTTACGGTAACGGCAAATGCGCTATATTCATCAACTGAGGCGGCTTTCAAGCCGAATGATTTAAGTGACGGATTCAATCCGAAAGATATAAATCTGAATGGCACGCATCTTTTTGGTCAAACCGGTGTCACGTCGACATTCAGGTCAAGATTGTTCGGAAAACCTGTTTTTGCGCTTGGTATGCTTAATGCGGAGTGGGGGCAAGGTGGATTTGCTCGAGTTTCAGGTATAGCAATGGGGCTGTTGATGCTGAGGGCTAATCGTTCGACTCAGTTTGGTATAGGACCGCTTGTGATGATAAACACATCGTCAAGGATTCCGGCTTTTATCGTGTTCATGTATCGCCACAAGTTTGATGACAAATGGAGCCTGAATCTTTATGGCGGTATGTTTGGCGTAGATTATAATCCGACACCAAACAACCTCTTCAGTTTAGGGGCGGATATTGATGTAAAGTCATTTTATTTTAAACCGCATAACGAATTGTTGCCAAGTAAATGCCGGTTCACCTCAACTTCGTTCCGTCCGATGGCTAAATATCGCCGGCGTCTTGCTCCTAATTTATATTTTGATGCGCAGGGAGGTGTTGCGGTCAAGATGTCTTGTCGAGTGAACGGTGTTACCGGCACGAAAAAATACCTTGACTGCCATCAAAAAGTCGCTCCGTTTATCCGCATCGGTGTTTCATACACTTTGTGATAAGCGTGTTTGAGCTTTTCTAATTTGGCTATGTTTATATGTTGAAGAGAAACAAAAACGGCGGCAAACTATTTAGTTTGCCGCCTTCTTGTCTGAGCCACAAAGGGGGGTCGAACCCCTGACCTTTTCGTTACGAATGAAATGCTCTACCGACTGAGCTATTGTGGCTTATTTGCGGGTGCAAATATAGTAATTAATTTGGTTATGGCAAAGTTTGACGGCTAAATGTAAGTGTTATTTTTGCATTGTCAAGGTTTAAATGTGCCATGGCGGGAGAGTTGGTGTAGGGTACAATCGCAAGAATCATAGTTTGGGATTGTCCGTAGTAATTGGTGTAAGTCTCTGTCATTAAAGAAACAGGCGTGATGATAAATTCGGCGTCAGCTTCTGTCAGAGATTCTTTTGCGCTCATTTCGAGGAAATATTGACGCATGGAGGTGAAGTCGTAGCTTTTTGTCGAAGAATTGTAGGCGGCATAAAATGAACTTATGTCATCGTTAATTTGCTGACGCGAGAAAAATTCATCTTTTTTGTCTTTTCTGACCAAGAGAAGATAGGGGGGTGGCGTGATGCCATATTTGTTTGTGATTTCTTCGACAGGGATATTGAATTCCATTGAATTCAATATGCTGAAAGTGTTGGGCCGATTGCGATATTTATCGACCATATCCTGTATTGGAAGTTTCACTTCAACATCATATCCTATTGGCGCCATCACGACCGGTTCTGTCTGGGCGAGATTTTCAATTTCTTCGCTTATAGATAGCTTGAAGTTGTTGTTGTTGATCACTTCAGGAGTGACGGCGAGGAATATCTGAGCTCCCGGGATGATTGTGTCGAGGTCGTCATATTTCAAATGGCGCGAATAATACATGTACATTGCCGTAGAGGAGAATGTCATGACGCGGCCTGATCCGAAGCTGTTTTTTACATATATTCCGGGAAACCATTCGGCAAATTGTTGAGGATCGTTCCAAATCAGCGGATCGCTCTGATATTTGTCCCAGAATTCATGGGCAAGCGATATGGGCATGTCTACGTCTACTACTCGAATCGCAGTATCCGGGTGAGTATATGATTTCTGGAGGGACAACGGCAGTCCGACAACTGAAGCGGTATATATGGTAGAGCCAAGCAGATCGCCGGGAGAATAGGACGCTGACGGGTCAAAATCACTGTATATAGGAGATTGCAATTGCTTGTCAAGGCGATAGACCTCAAGACCCATTGGTACTAAAGTGTCGCCGACGCAGTCGCCATACTTCATTATCATGCGCAGTTTTATCGAGTCGATTGACTCGATATCTATGCCAAATGTGTCAAGCCCGGCTGCTGGCATGAACTGGGTGATGAAGTCGCTTGAAAAATTGCCGAATCCCTTGGCGTCGATTTTGCCCAATATTTGATTTTCGGTTCTTGCCTGTATGACCGGATTTGTTACTGAAAATCCTGTCACGGTGAACGATGAATCAACAAGCACCTCTACACTGTCTTCTATAATTGATGAGCCGATTTCGGTAGAATCTTCGCATGCAATAAGCGATGCACCGATAATTGCAGCCGGAATCCATCTGTTGAGTTTCATTTCGATTCAGGAATAAGGATTAGAGTGATTTATAGAATTCAGCATACTTGTCAACATAGTCAGTGTCGCCTGGATAAGGTAGGAAAGGCTTGCCTGATTCTTTGATGTAGTCAAGTATTTCCTGGGGTATTTCAGGCGATGACTGCACGATGGCGTCAGAGTGGTCTATTGCCAGTTTGTGCAGGCTGATTATGTCGGCTCCGTTTTCGTTTAGCGATGCGATATCCTCATCAGAAAAACCGTCAAGTTTTAGCTTTTCTTTCATGCGCGGATCAAGCGTGCCGTCAAATTTGCTGTCAAATACGGAATACACGATTTTTGAATTGGCAAATGACGGATCGTCAGAGTAGGCGCATTTAAGGTATAGCGGGGCAAGAGCGGAAACCCAACCTGAACAGTGGATAAGGGTGGGATCCCAGCGAAGTTTTTTCACTGTTTCCACAACACCACGGGCATAAAACATGATGCGCTCGTCATTGTCATCGGGCGACAGTACGATTTCAAGGTCTTTTGCCGATTGTCCGCGGAAGAAATAATCCTCGTTATCGATGAAATATACCTGCATGCGTGAAGGCTGCAAAGTTGCCACTTTTATTATAAGTGGGTGATCGGTGTCATCAATGACAATGTTTAACCCTGAAAGCCTTATTACTTCATGCAGCTGGTTTCTGCGCTCTTTTATTAAACCGTATTTCGGCATAAATGTGCGAACTTCGCTTCCTTTTTCCTGAATGCCCTGAGGGAGCTTTTGGCTCAGCTCTGACATTGGAGTAGCCGGAAGATATGGAGTAATTTCCTGCGAAATATAAAGGACTTTGTTGATATCCATCTATTCGAAATTAACTATTTGTACTGGTATGTTTCGGCAAAGTTACGAAAAAAATCCGGAATAACCATGATTCTGTTAATTGTCAAGGATTAAAATTATATAAAGCGGGTGGAAATGTCGTGTTGAAAAGTCTTTTTCGTCGATTGTGAAACTGTTGCGTTCATCTAATGACGATGGGGTTCGGGAGGTGATTTGTATGATACCGAAAGCAAAATTTAGATTTAAACCTGATGATATAATTGAATTTTAGAGTATCTTTGCATTAAATAAACCGATTTTTCATGAAACATTCATTGTCAGAAAAGACCGAGGCGCTCGGGCGTGTGATAGAAACTCTCGATATACTGCGAAAGGAGTGTCCGTGGGATCGCAAGCAGACCAACGAGTCATTGCGACCTAACACCATTGAAGAGACTTATGAACTTTGTGAGGCTCTTCTTGCCGATGATAATGAAAATATCAGCAAGGAACTTGGCGATGTTTTGTTGCACGTGTTGTTCTATTCAAAGATTGGCGAAGAGAAAGATGCGTTTGACATTGCCGATGTCGCTGATAAACTTAATAAAAAGCTGATATTCCGACATCCTCATGTGTTTGGCGACACTCATGTCGACGACTCGACTCAAGTTGAGCATAACTGGGAACAGATCAAACTTAAAGAGAAAGGTGGCAATCGCACCGTTCTTGCCGGAGTCCCCTCGTCGCTTCCGGCTTTGATTAAAGCTTATCGGGTTCAAGAGAAAGCATCCAATGTAGGCTTTGATTGGGAGACTCCTCGCCAGGTTTGGGATAAAGTAAAGGAGGAGATTGTTGAAGTTGAGGCTGAGGTCGATTCGGCAAACCATGATAGAATTGAAGAGGAATTCGGCGATTTGCTCTTCAGTCTCATCAATGCCGCGCGTCTTTATAAGATAAATCCTGAAAATGCGCTTGAAAAAGCGAATCGCAAGTTTATCCGCAGATTCAATTATGTCGAAGAGCAGATAGGGAAATCAGGGAAAAACATGAAAGATGCCTCGCTCGACGAGATGGACCGCCTGTGGAATGAAGCGAAATTGAACGAATGTAAACTCTAACTGTGACTATGAACGAAAATACATCCAATAGAAGAGGTGTCATATTCATTTTCGCAATACTATTTCTGGTGATTGCGGTT
This sequence comes from Bacteroides sp., assembly GCA_014801235.1. Classification (GTDB taxonomy): domain Bacteria; phylum Bacteroidota; class Bacteroidia; order Bacteroidales; family Muribaculaceae; genus Muribaculum. Next base: position 21,286 of record JAAVEM010000004.1, read on the forward strand.
TCTGTGGCTAATGCCCGTGTAGAAAAAAACTATAAAAACACGGCAGCCGATCATGTAAACCTCATTATAGACAGCATTGATTTCAGAGAAGATCTCACTCGCCTTTATGGAAGAATGATAGGAGTCCCGCATACCTCGCAGAAGATTAACCGCATGGAAATGAAGGTTGGCTCTTCTGTTTTCAACGCTGAGGATATTGACGGCGTCGATTTTGAACGTTGGTTTCAGTGGGAGGATGACGGAGTGATATCGATTGAAGTCGATTTCAAGGCTATGCAGCCGGTAAAGTCAGGCACGCTGATTATCGAAACCGCGCGAGGGGTTGACTCCAGTAGATTTTCTAAATAATAGATTGCTGAGTTGAAACTGTGTATTACCGAAAAGCCGAGCGTCGCTAAAGACATAGCGGCAATCCTTGGCGCGTCAAAGCGTTGCGATGGTTATTATGAAGGTCCGGGTTATCGTGTAACCTGGACTTTTGGACATCTCTGCACTTTGAAAGAACCGGCTGATTATACTGAGCTATGGAAGCGGTGGTCATTAGGAGCATTGCCTATGATTCCGCCACGCTTCGGAATCAAAGTAATTCCTGACAAGGGGATTGAAAAGCAATTCAATATAATAAAGACCCTGATCGGCGAAGCTGAAGAGGTGATTAACTGCGGTGATGCCGGGCAGGAAGGGGAGCTGATACAGCGATGGGTGATGCAAAAAGCCGACATACATTGCCCTGTGAAACGCTTGTGGATAAGCTCGCTTACCGATGAGTCGATCAGAGAAGGCTTCAAGTCGCTTAAACCTGAGGCTGACTATGATTCTCTGTACTATGCGGGATTGTCACGGGCTATCGGTGACTGGATTCTCGGGATGAATGCAACTAGACTTTACTCCTTGAAGTATTCGGCCCCTGGAAACGTGTTGTCGATAGGACGTGTTCAGACTCCGACTCTTGCGCTGATTGTCCAGAGGCATCATGAGATAGCCAATTTCAAACCCGAAGATTTCTGGGAATTGAAAACCCTTTATCGCGATGTGACATTCAATGCGACTTCAGGCAGATTTGCCACTGAGGATGACGCTATGGCGGCATTGGAGCTTATCAAGGGCAATCCCATGGTCATTACCGATGTGTCGGAAAAGAAGGGTAGGGAGGCTCCCCCTCGTCTATTTGATCTTACCTCGCTTCAGGTGGAGTGTAACAAGAAGTGGGGATGGACTGCCGATGATACCTTAAGGCTCATTCAGTCGCTTTATGAAAAGAAAGTAACGACCTATCCGCGTGTCGACACCACTTATCTTAGCGAAGACATATACCCTAAAGTGCCGGTGATACTTAAGCAAATGACGCCTTATGCCCAATTGGNGGCGCCGTTGCTTGCCGGAAAGTTGCCGAAATCCAAAAAGGTGTTTGATAACAGCAAGGTCACTGATCACCATGCAATTATACCGACAGGACAATCNCCNTCGNGCTCTGGTNGGNGATGAACGTAAATTNTATCATNTGATTGCNNTGCGTTTTATNGGAGCGTTNTANCCTGANTGTGTTTTTCAGTCGACAGTCGTTCTCGGTGAGATTGACTCTGTTGGNTTCAAAGCGTCAGGCAAAGTTATAGTTGAGCCGGGTTGGCGATCGATATATGCGGCTAAAGACAGCGAGAATGACAATTCGGAAGATGGAATATTGCCGCCGTTCACTGTCGGCGAATCGGGACCTCANGANCCGTCGCTATTAAAAAAGCAGACTCAGCCGCCGAAGCTGTANACTGANGGTACATTGCTTAGGGCTATGGAATCGGCGGGTAAAACTGTGGATGACGAAGAGCTCCGCGAAGCGATGAAAGAGAACGGAATCGGTCGCCCTTCAACAAGAGCTGCGATTATTGAAACTCTTTTCAGGCGCAGATATATATATCGTGATAAGAAGAATATACGCGCCTCGCAGGCGGGAATCGATCTTATCGCNACCATCAATGAGGANCTNCTGAAAAGCGCTAAACTCACCGGATTGTGGGAAAATAAATTGAGGCGAATTGAGCGCGGTGAATTTTCAGCGGCTGAATTTATAGCGGAACTGAAAAGCCTTATCGGTGATATCGTCATCAATGTGTTGAGCGATAATTCTTCCCGTCACATAGAAGTTGAGCAGAAGGCGGTTGAGAAGTCCAAAGGAAATACAGCGAAAGAAGAAAAGGAGAAGAAGCCTCGTGCTCCTCGCATCCGTANACTTGACGATGTAAAGTGCCCCGTGTGTGGAAAGGGACACATTTTGAAGGGTAATACTGCCTATGGATGCAGTTGTTTCAGAGACGGATGTTCATTAAGAATTGATTTTTCAGAGTGCGGCAGCGAGCTTACTCCTGCTAAAGTCGCTAATTATATAAAGAAAAAATATGGGAGTTAATTCAGCAGAGTTGTTTCCGATTGTCGATGATAACGGNGTTGTTATCGGCAAGGCTACCCGAGGCGAATGTCATGGGGGAAGTCGGTTGCTTCATCCCGTGGTTCATCTTCATGTTATAGACGAGCATNGCNGTCTTTATCTTCAGAAGAGATCGCTTGACAAGGATATACAGCCAGGGAAGTGGGATACGGCTGTGGGAGGTCATGTCGATTATGGAGAAAATGTGATTGATGCTCTTTTTCGTGAAGCATCTGAGGANCTGGGACTTACCGGCTTTGAGCCGGTGCGGCTGCCGGCTTATCGATATAATTCTGACAGGGAGAGTGAACTAATCAATCCGTTCTTTGTTTATGTTAAGGATGGGTGTGAAATAAACCCGGACCCGTCTGAGATTTCAGAAGGACGCTTCTGGACTCTACCGGAAATTGAAATTGCTATAGGTAAAANTATATTTACTCCTAATTTTGAACAAGAGTTTTTAATTATTAAAGATTTTATAAAGTGATATTTTGCTGGACAACAACCGAATTTTTCATACAATGGATTTGGGTCGGATTAATAATTGTATGTGCTTGTTTGTTTTTTATAATGCGTGCCCGGCGGTTTAAAAATTTTAAAAAGAACAGGTCACGTAGTGCAGCATGCTCCGGATGCTTGCTTAGTGACAACTGCACTGACTCGTGCGATAAAGTCAACGGCGANACAAAGANCCGTTAATATTNATATACNGCTTTNATGATACTCATTGCTGCGAATTTTTATTCGTCGGGAATGAGTCTTGATAACCTGTGTTCNAGATCGGTCGATGACAGGCGGGTGGTTATTTTGCCCTTGTGTGCGTAAGATATGTTTCCTGTTTCTTCGCTCACTACTATTGCCGCAGCGTCGGTAGCTTGGCAAATCCCCAGTGCCGATCGGTGTCNCAGTCCCATTGATCGGGGAATGTTTGTGTCGTGACTAACGGGCAGAATGCAGCCTGCGGCTTTCATGCGGTCATGGGCTATGATTAATGCTCCGTCATGTAGCGGCGAATTTTTGAAAAATATGTTTTCAATAAGGCGAGAGTTGATTGTAGCGTCAATCATATCGCCTGTTTTTTCATAATGCTCAAGCGGAATTGACTGTTCAATGACTATCAGCGCTCCAGTTTTCGATTTAGACATTGACATGCACGCATATACAATGGGGATGACCCATTTACGGTGATCCTCGTCTTTTGATGCCCCGAGACGATGGTGTCTGAAAAGATTGCGTAGGAATTTCCATCGGTTATGGTTGCCGAGTTCCACAAGGAAACGCTTGATTTGATCCTGAAACAGGATGACAAGGATAATCAGCCCGATTGACATCACTTTGTCAAGAATCGTTCCGATAAGGCGCATTTCAAATATTTCAGACGCCACTACCCACACGATTATGAACGCAAGCACTCCGAAGAAAATGTTGATTGTGCCCGATTCCTTCATGATTTTATAAAGGTAATAGAGCAGCATCGCCACTATAAGAATGTCAAGAGCGTCTTTTATACCGAAAGGAGCCATGGTTTATAAGTCATGATAAGTCATTGTTACAATTTTTACAGTCTCGACCGCTTCTTTCACATCATGCACGCGAAGTATCGACGCTCCGTTGCAAAGTGCGATAGTGTTGGCGGCTATTGTGCCGGTCAAAGCGTTTTGTGGGGTTGTGTCAAGAGCGCGATAAATCATGGATTTTCGTGAAACTCCAACCAGCAGCGGGCGTTCGAGTATTTGGAACAGGTTAAGATTGCGAAGCAATTCGTAGTTTTGCTCAAATGTTTTGGCAAACCCGAATCCCGGATCTACAATTATGTCGTTTAACCCCGCGAGCGCCAGCCGATTTATCTTCTCGCCAAGATCGGCAAGTACGTCGGCTGTCACGTCGTTATATTCCGTCATGGAGCTCATGGATGAAGGAGTGCCGCGCATGTGCATGAGTATGTATGGAACATTCAGTTTTACAGCAGTCTCCTCCATTGCGGGATCAAGTGTTCCCCCCGAAATGTCGTTTATGATATCGGCGCCCATGTCTACAATCGCTTTTTCAGCCACTTCAGCTCGGAACGTGTCGATGCTTATAGGAATTTCAGGCGCGATTTTCCTCACTGCCGCGATACCGCGTTGAAGCCTTGAAAGCTCTTCATCGACAGGAACCTCCTCTGCTCCCGGACGAGAAGAATATGCGCCGATGTCAATCATGTCCACTCCTGATGCGATCATCTCCTCGACGCGTGACTTGATGGCGCTCTCCTGCTCGGTTCGTGACGACGAAAAGAATGAGTCGGGAGTCACGTTTATTATACCCATGACCTGCGGTCGGTCACACCACAGAAGATGTCTCTTAATATTTAGTGAAAATGGAGTGAAGTGATACATAACTGATATTGGTTATGCGAAAATAGTCATTTTTCCATTAATGACCAAAATTAAACATCAAGAGTCATATTTTGCTCTAAATTAATGTTAATATGACTCGTTGGTTTTATGGGAATTGCTATCTTTGTAGATAATAAACTTGCAATAGAATTAGTAATGTTAAAAAGACTCCGAATCATTTTAGCCGCGATATGCTTTATTGCTATTTCCGCGCTATTCCTGGATTTTACTTCTACCGCTTTGCAGCATTGGGGCTGGCTCGCAAAATGGCAATTTATGCCTGCCGTGTTGTCGTTTAATGTGGTTGTGCTTGTGGCGCTCGTTGTGATTTCACTCATTTTTGGACGAGTGTATTGCTCTGTGTTGTGTCCGCTTGGCGTGATGCAGGATTTTATCTCTTGGATTCATGACCTCTTTGGCGGTAAACGTCGCTTCCGTTATACTGACCCGTTGACATGGGCGCGCATCGGTATCCTTGCTCTGTTTGTGGCGCTTGTAATCTTCGGTTTTATGAGAATAGCTTCGTTTATAGAGCCTTATAGCGAATTCGGCCGTATTATGAACTCATTGGTTAAGCCGCTATATGTCGATGCCAATAATATGATTGCCGACCGTCAGGCTGAGGACGTTTATAATTTCTATCATGTTGACAATTATATTTCGATTTCATTGATAGTCGTTGCTTCTGTGACCCTGCTTGTCGTAGGGCTGATGGCTTGGTTTGGCGGACGCATTTATTGCAACTCGATTTGTCCTGTTGGAACTATCCTCGGTTATTTATCTCAATTTTCTTGGTTGAAACCTGTTATCGACACGTCGAAGTGTGTGAATTGCGGTAAATGCGGAAAGTTATGCAAAGCGTCATGTATTGATACGAAAAACCACCGCATTGATTACACTCGCTGTGTTTCCTGCATGAACTGTCTTGAAAATTGTAGCGTCAAAGCGATTTCATACACCCATCCCGGAAAATGCGTTGCCTCAACCGGACATGACGAGAAAACAGTTGACGAGGGTAGGAGAAAGGCTTTGACCGTCGGAGCGCTTCTTGCAGCAGGAGCTGCGTTGAAGGCGGAAGACAAGATAACCGACGGAGCTCTTGCCGAGATTATCGACAAAAAGAAACCGATAAGGAAAACTCCCGTCACCCCTCCCGGTAGTCATAGCTATGAAAATTTCACACGACGTTGTGTTTCATGTCAGCTTTGCGTGAGCAATTGTCCTAACGGCGTGTTAAGACCGTCGGCGGATGCCTCGACGTTCATGTTGCCCGAGATGAGTTACGAGCGAGGCTATTGCCGCCCTGAATGTAATAACTGTTCTCAGGTTTGTCCTGCGGGCGCAATCGAGCCGATAGATTTGGCCGACAAAAGCAGTATTCAGGTGGGACATGCGGTGTGGATTAAGGAAAGCTGTATAGCTGCCACTCAAGGAGTGTCATGTGGCAACTGTTCGCGTCATTGCCCGGTAGGTGCTATTGCGATGGTTGCTCTTGATCCGGAAGATGAAAACTCACCCAAAGTGCCGGCGGTGAACACCGAGCGTTGCATTGGCTGCGGAGCGTGTGAAAACCTTTGTCCGGTGCGTCCGTTGAGTGCAATATATGTTGAGGGACACAAACGTCATCGTATTATCTGATAGAACTTGATTATGAAAGAAAATATAAATATAACCCGTCGAGGATTTCTGCGTATTATGGGTGTCGGAGCGGCAACAGCTGCAGTTACCGCATGCTCCGGGAAAAAAGAGGATAAAGCCGCTTCCGCCCCTCAGTCAATATCGTCGGGCGAGAAGGCAACAGGAGAAATGACCTATCGCACCAATTCAGTTACCGGCGACAAGGTGTCTATCCTCGGTTATGGATGTATGCGCTTCCCTAAACTTTCTGGAGGAGCCAAAACTGAAGATGGCAATGACCTTGATCAGGAGGCGATAAATGAGTTGATCGACTATGCGATGGAGCATGGTGTGAATTACTATGATACGTCGCCGGCATATTGCAAAGGCTTCAGTGAGTCGGCGCTTGGAATTGCGTTGAAGCGCCATCCTCGCAATAAATTCTATGTGGCGACCAAGCTTTCTAATTTCGCTCCCGGTGTTTGGTCGCGGGAAAAGTCGATGAAGATGTATGAAGACTCGTTTAAGAATCTACAGGTAGATTACATCGACTATCTTCTGCTGCACGGTATCGGCATGGGGGGAATGGAGGCTTGGAACGGGCGATATATCGACAATGGTATGCTCGACCATCTTGTAAAGGAACGCGAAAAGGGACGAATCAGAAATCTCGGATTCTCTTATCACGGTGATGTGGAGGTCTTTGACCATTTGCTTGAAATGCAGGATAAAGGCGAAATAAAATGGGATTTCGCTCAGATTCAGTTGAATTATATCGACTGGCTTCATGCCAAAGAGGTTAACAAGCGCAACACTGATGCCGAATATCTTTATAATGAGCTGACGAAACGCGGCATTCCCGTAGTTGTCATGGAGCCGTTGCTCGGAGGCCGTCTCGCACAGGTTAACAATCACATTATGGAGAATTACAAGAGCCGTCGTCCTGACGACAGTGTGGCGGCGTGGGCGTTCCGTTTTGCCGGTACCCCCGATAATATTCTCACCGTCCTCAGCGGAATGACCTACATGGAGCATCTCCAGGATAATCTTCACACTTATTCTCCGCTTGTGCCTTGCTCCGACGATGAGCTGAAGATGCTTGAAACGTCGGCACAGCTTATATTGAATTATCCTACTGTTCCATGTACCGACTGTAAGTATTGTATGCCTTGTCCCTATGGGCTTGATATACCGGCGATATTCGCTCACTATAACAAGTGTGTCAATGAAGGAAATGTGCCCGAAGGTGATCAGGATCCTAACTACCATAAGGCTCGTCAGGCATTTTTGGTTGGATATGACCGGAAAGTGCCCAAGCTTCGTCAAGCCAATCATTGCATAGGGTGTGGCGAATGTAAGGTCCACTGTCCTCAGGGAATTGACATTCCGTCGCGCATGGCGTCGATCGACAGTTTTGTAGAGGAGCTGAAACAGCATAAAGCATAAAATATTTGAGAGAATTTGAAACAATGAGAGCCGCATAATTCAATGCGGCTCTCATTGTTTTTGGCGATTTAATATATCGGTCATTCAATCTTAATCAATACATATTTTTGATTTCCGAGTCCGAGTTTTTCCGCATAGTCAAGAGCGTGGGTGCCGTTGCGTTCTGCGATTCGTTGTTCAAGATGCACTTTGCCGTGGTCATTGGATGATTTTACCGCATCGACACATGCTCGGTCTACAGCAACAGGATCAAGAGAGGCGAATATGCCGATGTCAGCCATTTTGACCGGTTCCGGATGAGCCACACAGTCACAGTCGACCGAGAGATTGTTTGCCACATTAATGTAAAGGATGTGAGTGTCAGCATAATCCGTGACCGCCTTTGCCGCTTCAGTCATTGTTTCGAGGAAATCATCCTGCGCTGGCATATCAGCTCCCCAAAGTTTATCAGGATCGGTGTATCTCCCCGCTGAGTGAACCCATGCTTTGCCTTCTCTCGATTGTAAGCCTATTCCCATGTTTTTTATAGCTCCGCCAAATCCTGCCATAGGGTGTCCTTTGAAGTGTGACAGAACAATAGTAAAGTTGAAATCAAGCCAATCTTTTCCAATCAAGGCATAATCGATATGTCTGCCGTCTAAAACCGGCAGTGCGGTTGATGACACGCTGTCGAGCAGATGGAATGGCGCTATTTGAGTGAAGCCGTGTTCACGTGCTACTTCCATGTGGTCGCTGTCGTTAGTGCGTGCGCCGGGATAGGCGGTGTTGCATTCGACAATTGTTGCGTTAAGACCCTGCACAAGTGGTGCTATTAGCTTAGGCGACAGGTGGTTTGGGTTCCCTTTTTCTCCTGATGAAAGTTTGACGCACACTTTTCCTGTAGCCCGTCGGTCGAGAGCGTTATATATTTTTAGGAGATTTTCCGGTGTGATATCCTTTATGTAATATACAGTAGATACCGAATCGGAAGTTGTCGGAGCAACCTGTTGCGCGGTGGCGTCAGGTGTTCCGGCAATAAGGCTTAGGATTAATGAGCTGGCTGATAGAAATTCTTTTATCATTTTTCGGGATTTAGAAAATGTGGTTCTATTTAATTAAATGTTTCCATTAACGGAATAAAGGATAATAATGCAAATATAGCGGTTTTCTTCATTTGTTACACGGTCTTTAGAACTTTAGCCGGGATTCCTCCAACAACTGAACGCGGAGGAACATCTTTGTTTACTACTGCCCCGGCTGCGATGACAGCCCCGTCTCCTATTGTAACTCCTTGCAGAATTGTGACATTCGATCCTACCCACACCTTATTGCCTATTTTTACCGGAGCGGGAATCATGTCGGCCCTATGTTCTGGATCCATGGCATGATTGAGCGTGGCTATTACACAATTATGTCCTATCAGAACATCATCCCCGATCGTTATGCCTCCTTGATCCTGAAATTTGCAACCGGCATTTATGAACACCCGCTTTCCAATGTGCAAGTTTTTCCCGCAATCAGTGTAAAACGGCGGAAACAGCCTGAAACTTTCATGAATTTTCTTACCGGTAAGTTCCGACATCAACTCAATTATTTCGACATGATTGTGAAATGAGTTGTTTATTTCCATAGTTATGCGTATCGCTTCCTGGCTCAGCTCGTGCATCTTGGCATGAACATGAGAACCTCCGGGGATATTCTCCCCGGAGTCCATTATTTTTATAAATTCCGATGTAGTCATGATGGCTATTTATTCTCAGGCATCCATGTTGTAAAGAATGTCGCAATTTGATTCATTGGAATTTTGTCAAGATTATCATATAGATCGCAATGTGAGGCGTCGGCAACTATGAGGAGTTCCTTATTGTCGCCATGCAGCAGTTTGAAGGTTTCTTCGCCGAAATAACGGGAATGAGCCTTTTCTCCATGAACAATCAATACTGCGTTTTCCAGTTCTCCGGCATACTCGAAGAATTTGAAATTCATGAAAGGCATCACTGATGTTGTGTTCCATCCGTCAGTGGAGTTGCCTGAGCGTTCATGATATCCTCTCGGAGTTTTATAATAGGCGTGATAATCTTTTACAAATTGAGACACGTCGTCAGGTAGCGGGTCTATGACACCGCCGGCTCTTTGATATGAACCGTTTTGATAGTCTTCAGTACGTTGTTGAGCGAGTGCCTTGCGGGTGGCGTTGCGTTTCTCTTTTGAATTGTCGGCATCAAAATATCCGTTAGCGCTTACGCGTGTCATATCATACATAGTGGATGCAACTGTAGCTTTTATGCGCGGATCATTGATAGCTGCCTGTATTGCTATACCGCCCCAACCACACACGCCAAGTATGCCTATACGGTCGGCATCAACGTTAGGCTGTACGGAAAGGAAGTCTACCGCTGCCGAAAAATCTTCGACATTAATGTCGGGCGAGGCTACTCGTCGTGGTTGTCCGCCGCTTTCTCCTGTGAATGACGGGTCAAAAGCGATTGTCAGAAAACCGCGTTCAGCGAGTTGCTGGGCATAGAGTCCGCTTGATTGTTCTTTCACTGCTCCGAATGGTCCGCTCACGGCAATTGCGGCAAGCTTGCCTTCGGCGTTTTTAGGAATATACATGTCGGCGGCGAGTGTTATTCCGTATCGGTTGACAAAAGTTACTTTCCGATGGTCAACTTTTTCGCTTTTAGGGAATACCTTGTCCCATTCCGAAGTGAGAGTGAGCTGCTCGGCGGGAGCGATTGATGTGTTGGTGTTCAAGTTTGTCATATTTTGTGAATTTATTGTTGACATGCCTGTTATCAGTAAAATTGCGGGGAGTAGTAATTTCTTCATAATCGAATTTTTTTAATAACTGATTTGTATATTGCAAAGTTAGGCGCAAATATTCGCTATTCCTTACCAGAATTGCCGTAAAACCTACCTTAATTGCTGATGAGTAAAAATAATATGGGGGAAAATAATTATTTTTGCATCATGAAACAGAACTTGACGACAATAAAACTTGATTCAATCGATTCGTATAACAAACTTTACGGTCTTGACACGCGTCATCCCTTGGTGACGGTTATAAATCTTAATAATGCCACAAAGACGGTGAATCACGTTGTGATGGACTATGGCGTTTACGCCCTGTTTCTTAAAAATGGGGTAAACTGCACTCTGCGTTACGGCAGACAGCCTTACGATTATCAGGAGGGAACAGTTGTAAGTTTCGCCCCGGGACAAATTGTAGGAGTACATACGGAAGTTGACGAAACGGCTCCTGACGTGATAGGGCTTATGTTTCATCCCGATCTTATTTATGGCACTCCATTGGCGTCAAAAATAAAAGCCTACGGATTCTTTGACTATTCTCAGCGGGAGGCGTTGCATCTCTCGACAGAAGAACGCAGGTTGTTTCTTGAGTGTCTTGAGCGGATAAATGCCGAACTTGCCCATCCGGTCGACAATCATACGGCTGAAATTGTGGCGAGCCACATTCAGGTTTTGCTTGACTATCTTGCACGCTTTTATGAACGTCAGTTCATCACGCGAAAGAAGGTAAATTCCGATATTTTGTCCCGTTTTGAGATTCTTCTCAAAGATTATTATGATTCGGGAAAGGGGAAAGACGGAATACCGTCGGTCAATTATTTTGCTGATGCGGTAAATCTTACTCCGGGGTATTTTGGCGACATGGTGAAACGTGAAACCGGAAAAACCGCTCAGGAACTTATTTCTTTGCGAATGATTGACCAGGCGAAGCAAGCCTTGTCATTGACCAATTCTGACATAAGCGAAATTGCGTATAGCCTGGGATTTCAGTACCCTCAGCATTTTTCACGGATGTTTAAGCGCGTTACAGGAATAAGCCCTACACAGTTCCGTGAAAATTCACGTACTGCATAGGGACTAATATCCATATTCCGGCTTAAGTACCTCCTAATAGAATACTTCGTTCATCTTTTACAGTGATAGGCGAGGAGTGTCCCGACAGAAGGACAGTGTCGCCGGGAAGAGTTAGAATCTTGTCTACAATTGAATGCTCCAGCTCCCGGCGATTGCCTCCGGGGAAGTTGGTAAGTCCGGGACCGTGTTCATAGAGAGTGTCGCCCACAAATGCCACCTTTTCTTCCGGAGAGTAGTAAGTTACCGATCCGGGAGTGTGCCCCGGAGTGTGGATGACTTTAAGATAAAATCCTGAGTTGGCTTTTAGCCTGATTATCTCACCGTCATAAATCTCCTCATAATGGGAGACAATGACGGGATTGCCTGAATTGGCGCTGAGGTTCAGATAAGTGTCAGTCAGGTATCTTGCATCAGCCGGATAAACATAAATTGGAGCGACAAGTTTTTCTCTCAATAATTCTGCTGCTCCGGTGTGGTCAAAATGCCCGTGAGTAAGCAGAATTTTTTCTATATTCCATCCGTTGCGCGCTATCGTGTCATATATTATGCCGGCTTGCGCTCCCGGATCGATTAAGAAGCCCGATTTTGTGGCATCGTCAATATAAAAGTAGCAGTTTTCGGCAAATACGCCCTGCACTGTCAATTCTCGTACCATTTGTTTTTCTGCTTAATTAGTTACTCAATTATAAAAGCTGGCAACCGTCAGGTCCACAAGCATGAGGACGTTCGCCTGATTGTTCTTCCGATTCTTTTGCTTGTTTCTTAAGTTCGCGCTCAAGAGCCGATTTGAATCCGTCGATAGTCATGGCTCCGGGAACGGCAAAACTTCCGTTGAACACGATATAAGGCACTCCGTGAACGCCTCGCATTGCCGCCTCGCGCTCGTCAAGACGCACTTCGTCATCATATTTGTCAGAGTCAAGAACTTCCTTGACCTCTTTTTCGTCCATACCGACTGAGAGGGCTTTGTCAAGCAAAACTTTGTGATCGGCGAGAATGAGGTTTTCAGTAAAATATGCGGCAAACAGAGCTTCATTAAGTTTTGCTACGGTTTCACGGTCATATTTCGCTTCGGCAAGTTTCATCAGGCGATGGGCGTCGCGAGTGTTTGAATACTGGGTTGTCATGTATTTGAAATCTATGCCAAGTTCCTTGCCAAGATCAGATATTTGCTCGATTTGTTTCTTTGCGCCCTCGATTGAAAGGCGGTATTTCATTGCAAATCTTTCCGGAGTAGTGGTGGTCACTTCTTTCGGTGCTGTCGGGTCAAGCTCAAATGCTCTAAAATCGATTACGACATCGTTTTTCAATCCAAGTTCCTCGATTGCTTTCTCCAATCTTGTTTCACCAATGTAGCAGTAAGGGCAAGCGAAATCGCTCCAAATTGTTAGTGTCATCATAATATTTCCTTTCTCTTATTTGTTGTGTTGTTGAATTATTTTTCTTAATACCGTGGCGAATGTTGTCATTTCGTCAGGAGTGAGCATGGACTCAAGCGCGCTGTGGCGTTCCTGAGCCACCGATGAGATTGTAGGCTCGAGTTTTCTGCCTTTCTCCGCCAAATACACTTTCAGGCATTTGTGGCTCACAGCTTCCGTTCTTACGAGACCTTTTCTCTCCATCGAGGCGACGCATCTTGAAATGGCTCCTTTGTCTTTACTGATAATGGCTCCGATTTCGCATTGCTGCATTCCGTCGCGTGTGTAAAGAGCGCGCAGTATCAGGTATTCAGGAACTGAGATATCAGCGCCGCTTGCCGACAAAGCCGATGAGAGTTCGCTGACGAGGGCTTGATAAGCCGTTCCAAGCATACATCCCATGTTGGGCATTCCATATAGATTCTGTTCATTCGTCATAGTACTTTATAAACAATACACGACGAAAATGGTTGACAAGACAACTATGGTTTGATTTTAGTTGTGTTAAATCCAGCGTTTTATGCTGAAAAAATTAAGCGAACCCTTTTAATAATAGAATTACAGTGATTATCGAGGCGCAGGCGAGAACCGCAACACAATATTTTTCGCCTTTGGTGAATAGGATGGTGTTACCGTTGTCCTGTTCTTTTCTTGCTTTTATAAAGAAGCCGATTCCGGCAAGATAGAAGACTGATGTCATGAACATATTGAGCAGCCCTCCGGCATATGCCATCCACATACAGAACACGGTTGCGATGGCGGCAAGTGCTTTGATTTTCCATGTCTCCGCTTTCTTCAGGGAGAACAGGGTAGTGAAGAAATAGCAAGGCACAATCATGAGCCCGGTTATCTGCAGTGCGGCAAGATAAACATCGTCAGCCATCACCACCATGAGTAGAAATAATTCCATCGCCACGCTTGAGGCGAATAGGCCGAATGCAGGCATGCCGTGTCGGTTCAGGCGCTTGAATGAGCTTGGAAGAATGCCGACTATTGCAGCTTCATAGGGGACTTGTGCCACCACAAGCGTCCATGCCACCCAGCCTCCGAGCAGAGATATTATCACGGCGATTATCACGAACCAGTATGCCCATTCTCCGCAACTTTCACGAAGGATGTAGGCTATTGACGGGTCGCGTAGCTCGGACAGCTGTGATTGGTTAAGGAGCCCGAAACTGAGAAGCGACACTGACATATATAAAATCAGGGCGATGGCAAATCCGGCAATCCCTGCCTTACCCACGTCAGAGTTTCTTTTTGCTCTCGCCGACATCATTACCGCTCCCTCGACGCCGAAGAAGCAGAATAGCGTGACCATCATCGTGTTTTTTATCTGGACTCCAATTCCGCCTGTTTCTGCGGTGTAGTCCCATAGGCTGCTTTTAAATAAGCCGGCTTTAAAGTAGATGATGAATACCGTTATTATAAAAATAATCATCACGATTTTTACCAGAGCGAGAAGTGAATTTACTGTTTTAGCGGTTTTTACACCCTTTGATACGATGTAGAACATCACCCATATCAATATTGAGCAAAAAACTACGGTTGGGAGTCCATGCTCATGAAGCGCCGGGAAAAATGCGCCTACGGAATCGTTGAGCATGACACCATAGGCTACATTTGAGAAAGCCGTGCATAGCCAATAGCCCCAGGCGATATTGAAGCCCGCATAGTTTCCGAATCCGGCTTGAGCATATTGATAAAGCCCGGCATTGTATTGCGGGTATCGGTCACTTAGCCATTTAAACAGCAGAACAATTGGCAGAATGCCGATGGCGGTTATTATCCAGGCAAAAAATACTGCTCCGGGAGTGGCTACGGAAGCCATGTTCTGCGGGAGATTGAAGATTCCGACTCCTACCATCAGACCAAAAACAAGAGCTGTAAGCCCCCAGAATCCAAGTTTACCTGTCGTTAGCATTGTGACTGTAAGTTTTTAATTGTTTACGCTGTTATTATACAGTGTTTTTGCAAGTTGAAAAAATGCGAGGCAAAGTTACCAAAATATTCTCCAAAATGTTGCGCGTATATTGAAAATACCTTGAACTATGCTGAGAACCGATTAATAATTGGCTTGAATTATGTTGTGTAGTTTATTGCGATGCGCTAATTTCGTCAGGTGAAATAATTTTGAGCAGTTACTAAGAAATGAAACATGACAAAATAGAGATCCGAGGCGCGAAAGTTCACAATTTGAAAAATGTGAATGTGGACATACCGCTTGGAGAGATAGTAGGTATTGCCGGAGTCTCGGGATCAGGAAAATCATCACTTGCTTTAGGCGTTTTGTATGCCGAGGGGTCGCGACGTTATCTTGAAGCTTTGTCGACCTACACGCGTCGCCGCATTTCGCAGTCTTCAAGAGCCGATGTTGAGGAAATCAGATATGTGCCTGCGGCAGTGGCTCTTCATCAGCGTCCGGGAGTGCCGGGGGTGCGAAGCACTTTTGGTACCGGAACCGAATTGCTGAACAGTTTGCGATTGATGTTTTCACGATTGGCGAGTCATCGTTGTCCCAAGTGTGGAGTGTATCACAAACCATCGCTTGACGTTGCCGCTGAACGTGAATTGGTGTGTGAAAATTGCGGCAATCATTTCTATGGACCTGGTGCCGAAGATTTGGCGTTCAACAGCACCGGCGCTTGTGAAAAATGTGGCGGTACGGGGGTTGTGATGACAGTCGACAGGTCGACGCTTGTCCCTGATGAGTCCTTATCTATTGATGAGGGGGCTGTGGCACCGTGGAACAGCTTGATGTGGTCGCTTATGACCGACGTGTGTCGCGCCATGGGGGTTCGCACTGACATACCTTTCAATCAACTGACTGAGAAGGAGCGTGATATCGTTTTCAATGGACCGGCAGTTAAGAAAACTATACTTTATAAAGCGAAGAAAAGCGAAACGGCAGGAGAGCTCGATTTCACTTATTATAATGCCGTTTACACTGTGGAGAATGCCTTGGCGAAGGTTACTGATGAGAAGGGCATGAAGCGAGTGGAAAAGTTTTTGAAGAGCGACGTGTGCCCTTGTTGTAATGGCACACGGTTGTCTGAGTCTGCGAGAGCTCCTCGAATTGCCGGAATCGGACTTGATGTAGCTACCGCAAAAACTCTGTCGGATGCGATTGAATGGGTGAAGGGGGTGCCTGATACTCTTCCCGATGAAATGAGGCAGATGGCGGCAAATATCGGAGAAGCCTTTCTCCTGACGGCGCGTCGCCTTGTCGATCTCGGGCTTGGTTATTTGAGCCTTGACCGATCATCGTCGACTCTTTCCACGGGTGAACGTCAACGAATGCAGTTGGCGAGAGTGGTGCGCAATCGCACTACGGGTATTCTTTATGTGCTTGACGAACCGTCGATAGGACTTCATCCGGCTAATATAAACGGGCTTAAAGGAGTGATGCGTGATTTGATTGATGACGGAAATTCAATCGTGCTTGTTGACCATGATACACGCATATTGCGTGATGCCGATTGGCTTATTGAACTTGGACCCGGAGCCGGAGTAAATGGGGGAAATATAATTGCTGAAGGGACGATAAGGGAAATTGAGCGGAACCATGAGTCTAAGATTGCTCCGTTCCTTTCAGGGGAAGAAGAGCGCCGGGTCTTTCCTCCCATTGCGTCTGATGAGATGTTTGACCAGGGTTGTATCGAAATGAAGACAGGAGCTATCCACACCGTGAAGCCTCTTGACGTGAAAGTGCCGAAAGGAAGGCTTACGGTTGTCACGGGCGTTTCCGGTTCGGGAAAAACGACAATGGTGCTTGAGAGTCTTGTCGCAGGGCTTCAGGCAAAACTTTCCGGGGAGGCGATGCCCGGGCACGTGATTTCGATTGATGCGCCGGGAATAGACCATGTTAAGCTTATTGACTCCACTCCAATAGGTGCCAATGTGCGTTCGACGGTTGCGACCTATGCTAATATTCATGACGAACTCCGTAAAATCTACGGTCGATCGCCCGAAGCTAAGAGCTTGAACTATAAAGCCGGCGACTTTTCTTATAATACCGGAAGCCTGCGCTGCCCTGTTTGTGACGGCACGGGGTCGGTTAGTCTTGACGTGCAATTTTTGCCTGATGTGGAAATTCCATGTCCCGAGTGCAAAGGTTCGCGCTACGGAAAAGCTGCTTGGTCTGTACATATCCCGAGTTCGGCAGGATACCCCGTTTCTTTGCCTCAACTGATGGCTGAAGACGTGGATCAGGCGGTAGAAATATGCTCTAATCATAAAACCGTGGCTTCGCGGCTTTCAACTCTTGACACGCTTGGATTGGGCTATCTCACTCTTGGAGAAGCTACGCCGAGTCTGTCGGGCGGAGAAGCGCAGCGTCTTAAGCTTGCCACTGAGATGGGTAGGACTCAAACCGACACGCTTTTCGTGTTTGATGAGCCTACGATAGGTCTCCATCCTCTTGATGTCAGAAAACTTCTCGATGTGTTCAGCCGCTTGATTTCTCTTGGCGCTACAATCATTGTCATCGAGCATGATCTTGACGTGATTCGTAATGCTGACTACATCATTGACATGGGTCCCGGAGGAGGAGAGTCGGGTGGACGGATAGTCGCCGTCGGAACTCCTGAACAGATATCGTCCAATCCTGACAGCGTGACGGGGCAGTTTATCAAGGAGCTTTAGCGAGTTATAAGAAAAAATGGATAGGGACGAGATGTCCTTATCCATTTTAATATAGTAAAAAATAGGGGAGATTTATGCTTCAGTGTGGAAGTTCGTGAAAACTCCGCGTTCCTGTGCGGGCAGTCCGCTTTCTTTCTTCGCCATGTCAAATGCTTTAAGCATGAAAGCCATGTTGCGTCCGAGATTACGCATGGTCTGCAAGCCTTCAAGGTCATCTTTTGCTGTGAATCCATGCACTTCATTCCAATATGTGCTCGATACGATAGGCATGGCGCTTATTGTGAAATATTTGTTTATCTCGTCGAAAGCCGATGTGGAACCTGCGCGTCGAGATGAAACCACTGCGGCTCCTATCTTCATGGATTTGTCGATAGTTCCCGATGTGCTGTAAAACAAGCGGTCGAGGAATGACAGTACTTGACCGTTGGCTCCCGCATAGTAAACCGGACTGCCTATGATAACGCCGTCGACTTTAGCAAAAACGGGGGCAGTTTCGTTGACCGCATCATTGAATACGCATTTACCGTGTGTGCGACAAAAATTGCAACCTATACATCCTCTGATATCCTTATTGCCGATGTTTAGACGTTCTATCTCAACGCCATTGTCAACAAGGGTCTGTTCAACTTCTCGAAGCGCGCGATCGGTGCAACCGTTAAGATGCGGGCTGCCATTTATTGTCAATACTTTCATTGAGTGGTATTTTTTAGTATTTGTGTTTTAACGCTTAAAACATGGTTGAGGTTTAGTCGACCTTGTCAAAATTTTGGCACCATCAATAAAAATGACGTTTAATAGAAGCGTTAGGCACTTTTTGTGCTAAATTTGTAAACCTAATTTTGACGTTAATATTATTTGGATATGCGACCGATGAGGAAAGCTGCTCGGCAGAAGAGTGAAGAATGGGCTTTTGAAGTTTTTGACAAGGCTCCTTATGTCACCGTGAGCATGACGCGGAGCGATGGAACGGCATACGGATTGCCGCTTTCATTAGTGAGGAAAGACGATAAAACTTTTTATTTTCATTGTGCCGATGAGGGAGAAAAAATGGATTGCATAAAACACAATCCGGTGGTCAGTTTGTCGGCTGTGAGCCGATGCACGCCCGTTTATGAGGAGGATAAAAATAATTTCACGGAATACTTCCATTCGGCTATTGCGTTAGGAAAAGCTGAAATTGTGGCTGACGTCGAGGAGAAAATTGATGCGTTGCGGTTGTTGTGTCAACGTTTTCTCCCAAAACACATGGAGCATTTTGATGAGGCTATAAATCGAAGTCTTGCCATGACGACAGTGGTAAGGATAACGCTTACCGAACCTCCAGTAGGAAAATGTAAGCCCTAAAATATACAAAGATAAAGTCCTGCTTTTGTAGCAGGACTTTATCTTTGTTATTATTGAATTAAAACTTATTCTACCGGTTCAAACTGGTCTTTGCCGACTCCGCATAGGGGACAGGTCCAATCATCGGGAATATCTTCAAATGCAGTTCCGGGAGCGATGCCGTGGTCGGGATCTCCTACTTCGGGGTCATATACCCAGTCGCATACTACGCATACATACTTTTTCTTATCCATAATCCTATAATTTAATTGTTAGTAATTTCTATTATAGAAACATCGAGATATAGGAAGTTGTTCGTGTCAAAATAGGTCCAATAACACTCGTTAACGTTTAAGCTGCATAATAATCATTAAGGTGGCTTGGGGGACAGCGAGGAACTACGCACCGACACGCTGCTGTTCATGGCTGTTCAAAAAAGCTTGGAGGAAAAGTCCTTAACGGCTTTCAGAGCCAACCTGCACGTCGATATTGATAAGATTGAGGCGGAGGAATGGGTACAGCTCTATTGCATGGCTATGTGGCTGGAGCGGTGGAAAAACCGAAACCGAGCAGAGCTGATCGCATCGATGTTTGCTGACGGCAAAGGTTAAGGACGTTTGTTCCGTTTAGACGAAAGAAAGCTAAACGGCAGAAAGAACAGGAAGCTATCCCCCTTTGCTAATCCGGCAATGACACGGAAAAATCCAGAAGCCAGCCTATGAGACCGAGCAGCATGAGTGTCCAATCTCTCCCGTTTGTTTTAAGAAAATGTATGATAGTCTCGGAATAAAATAAGCCCACTAACGTTAATTTAACGTCTATCGGCAGCTCGAAAAGAAATATTTGTTAACTTTACACACTAAACGCTTACAATTATGCCTATCGGAATTATAGTTTGGCTCGTGTTAATCTTCATCATAGTTCTCGGAACTTGCCCCGGTTTCCTCACTATGTTTTTTTGTTCGATAGCGATTGTTGTGTCCGCCTACTTTCTGCTACGTTGGATAGGTCCTTATATTCTCCGCGCGATAGGCGCGGTTTTCCGTGCGATATGTACGGTTATAGGCGTTATTATCTACGGTCTATTCTGGTGCGTTGGTTTAGGGCGGTTGTTTGACAATTCCAATTCCAATACTAATACTAATACTAATACTAATACTAATACTAGTACTAATACCAAGAAAGAAAAACGCCTTACGCCCTCGGAAGCGTATGCAAAAGCAGAGCGAGAAAAAGCCATCGACGAATGGGAACAGAAATGGGGTAGACCTCACCCAACGCGGATAAACAAGCCGCTAATCAACAAAAAACGCTGAAACAATCAAAATTTGCTCAAATCCTTAACGGCTTTCAGTGCCAATCTGCACGTCAATATTGATAAGATTGAGCCGGAAGAGGAATGGGCACAGCTCTATTGCGAAACTATGTGGCTGGAGCGGTGGAAAAACCGAAACCGAGCTGAGCTGATCGTGTCGATGTTTGCTGACGGCAAGAGTTAACCCACATTGATGAGTCCCCGAGGTTATTAGACGAATCGTTACCACGACCATTAAACATAATACGAAAAAAGCCGACTACCATAAAAACAATGGCAATCATAAATAACAAACAGACCAACTTTGCAATAATTGAAAAGATTAAGTTGAACATAATAAGCTATGCTAATCGTATTATAACACAAACATAATAAAAATCCTGAATATGGCAAGCCGATGATGGTTAGGGCAAGGTCAAGGTTCAAGGTCAAGAGTTAGAACCAAGGGCGTTTTCCGGGCAAAGACTCGGATGGAGGCTGGTATTTTATACTCATTCAAATGCTTATCCACCAATCCAGTACTCGCTTAAAGTCCGTTATCAAACGGGGGAAGTCATAGTTTAGGTTCTTTTTTCGCATGGCAATTCTGCTGACGGCAGTCAAGAAATATTCGCTCATTTTCCGTTTCTGTTCCTTTTCCGGCAAGAAACTGAACGCCTTTTCAAACACGATGGTAACATAGACCAGTCCCGTGCGCTTGCTCAACGGTCCAATCTGATAACGGGGACGCAGAAACAGCCCCTCCCGATCAATCTCATCTTCAGCAAACATTGTCAGCAGCGTCTCATAATAATCATCCCGTCGGAGTCTTAGCGATTCATCCGCAATTATGTAATTTGTCTTGCAATGAAAATCGTCGTAAAAACTCATCGCCGTATTAATCTCGATTTGCCGCAACGTGTCGTTGCCGTAGAGTTGCGGTTGCAATTCCGTGCGTAGCCGGGGATTCAGAGTTTCCGTTATGCTGTCCAGCACAGCTCGGCTGCCGGGATAGCAGTTGTCAAGTGTGCGAACGATTTTTATCGGCACAGGAAGAGTATTGTCAATCATTTCAGTCATACGGCAAAATTACAAAAAATCCCTCACTAATCATCCCCAAAACAGATTACACTATCCCGCAATGTCCTCAACATATCCTTCCGTTTCCCCTGTGCCTAATGTCCTTACGTGAAATAAATACCCCGTTTTTATATCTTGATTATCAGAATTTATTCGTAATTTTGTGATATAAACCGCTATTGGTGAA
>JAAVEM010000005.1 GCA_014801235.1 Bacteroides sp.
CCAGTCGGTGTTCTTTATGAACGAGCTTTTTATTTTGTATAAGTCATCAAGTATCTCTGAGTCGACTTTGTCGCCGAAAACTTTTGTCATTGTCCAGTCGATTCCGAGATTTATGCGGGGTTGCAATTTGTATTTCACCCCGAGCCCTATTGGAAGATTGGCGTAAACATGAGTGCCTGAGGATGACGCTACCGTCATTCCTATGCCCAGTGACAGGTAAGGGCTCCAGCGTTTCATCTTCCGATAGGATTCTCCGATTCCGTAGTTGAAGAAATTGAATTCCACCCTGCCGCCCAAGTCATAGACGGTCGATGAAAACTTGTAGGTTTCTCCTCCGGGAAACACATTTTCCATGTCGGCGCTGTTGCCGCTGAGTCCGGCGGTCATCAGCGAGCCTTTTATAGCCCAGCGTGTGTTTATGAGGTAGCGGAAATTGACAGCGGCGGCAAAACCGGGATTGGCATATAGATTAGCGGTATTGGCGTCACCGAGGTAACCGCTCATGCCCAATGATGCCCCGAAATCAAACTTGTAAGTTGATTCCTGACCGGCGGCACATGGAGCTGAGAGCAGCGTCATGACGGTGAGAACTAATAGAGCTAATCGGAGTTTCATTCAATCGGTTTGAAAGTGAGCTGATTGATGACTCCGCGCCAAATAGTGGGGTACAATGCTCCTGAAGCATCGACTCCGCCATAGATATATATGAACGGGCATTCCCATGACGATACCGGGGTGATTGCGCGGCTGAACGGATTGCTGCGATATAATGGCAATTCGTTCCATGCGGCTGACGATGAGCTGCGCGATGTCAAGGTGTTGTCAGCGACTATAGCCTGCGCTCCTGCAAATGCGGGAATGACATCGGGCAATTGCAGCGACTCGCCGGCTATATCCCAATGGATTCCTCCGTCAAGCGAAACGTAGACAGTGTCGGAAACTGTTCCGTCGTTTTTGCGTCCGCCCATTGCGAATAGCGCCGAGTCTTTTGTGACTCTCCACCATTTTGTCGTGGAGCGAAGCGCAAAATAGGGGAACAGACTCATGTCTTCATATTGGGTGGATATCGGACCCTGGCTGAGTTTAGCCCAGGTGTTTCCGTCATATCCCCAAGTGGCTCCGGTGAGATTGCCGTTGCTGATGCGTCCTCCGACAGTAATGGCGATCGGATTTTCGAACCATATATTTTCCATCAAAATCAGCTGGCTTGTGCCTGAAACAGGGCAATCTGCCGATACTTTCGCTTTTGACGCTCCAGCCGGATAGCTTACGTGGAAATATTCGTCGCCTGATTTCTCGACACCTATAAGGCGAGAGCCGTAGCCCCCGTAAATGTGGCTCCAGGTTTCGCCTGTTTCGCTCCATGCGGTTCCGTCGACCGATGACATCAGTGAGCCGTTGTCGGCAAGACAGAAGAGCGCGTCGTCGGTAGCAGTGAATGACGAGATTTCGGGAGTGGCTGGAAATGTAGCGGAAACTACGGTGCCGTTATCGTCGGGAGTGGCAACTGTCAGAATGCTATATCCGTTGCTGTTGCTGAACAGGGTCAGAATATTGCCTCCATATTCGACTGTCTTCTGCGCGGTAGGAGATTGGGGCAGTTCACGCCAAGCCATCTCACCCCATGTGAGAGAGTCGCCTTTCACCTGATGCACGTTCACTTTCAGGTCATAGGTCTGACTGTAGAGCGAGTTGACCGAAACGACTCTCACGCTTACTTTTGAAGGAGCTGAGAAGTCAATGCTGTCGGTCGAATCGGTGGTATAGGAGAACACCGTGTCGTTCATCACCGAACTTCCGGTGACGGTAATCTCAATCAAGGAGCTTCCGTTGGTGGTTATGTTGGGCACGAGTTTGGTGACGTCAGTGCCATAGGGTAGCGAATCGGCATTGAAAATCTGGCTTTGCACAAGGTCGATAGTGAAATAGCAAGAGTCAAGATTGCTGATTATCTTGGAATTTGCCTTTATGTTAAAAGCAGTGATTGCTGTCGATGAATAGATGTTGTCCGATGTAAAACCTGTTTCAGTTCCATCGGAGTCGGAATTACAAGCTGTCATTCCCATAGCAAACATTGCGGCAGCCAGTAGATATCCTCCTGATTTTGTCCTCATTTTAGTATATTGACATTAATTTTCAATTTGCAAATTTAGCAACATTTTCTTTAATGTCGCAGAGATTGAGGGCAAAAACATATATTTAGGTCTTTTTAACGGCTTAACTCCCGTTATTTGTATAGTAAATGAGCTTATTTTGCTGAATCTTTAACATCCGTTGAGGAATTGCGGCAAGTGACGGGGCTTTCACGCCTGAGCTTAGTTCCCGGGGTGAAACTTCGACACGAGCCTTGTCCCATAAGTTCTCATCTATAAATGTTTGTAGAAGTGTGGCGCCCCCTTCGACGAGGACCGATGTGATTCCGTTGTCATAAAGTTGCTTCATGTAGTCGGCGATAGTGGCATTAGCTGGAGAGTCGAGCACAATCGTGTCATTGCCGTCGGTGAGCAACGCGCAATCTTTCGGGACTGAGCCTGAGCGGTCGGCTATCACCCGCAGCGGAATGCGTCCTTTCCATCGGCGTGGAGTCAATGACGGATTGTCGGTTATCACGGTGCGGCTTCCTACCATTATTGCGTCGTTGAGTGTGCGTAGCCTGTGGGAGAGGGTGAATGTCAGCGGTGTCGAGAATTTCGCCGGCTCTTCGTCGTTGTTCCGTGAACGGTCGATGAAGCCGTCAACGCTTTGCGCCCATTTCAGTGTTATGTAGGGACGACGCTTGGAATGCGCGGTCATGAACACAGGATTGATGGCGCGGCACTCCTTTTCCAGCACTCCTACGATGACTTCGATGCCAGCGTCACGGAGCATTTTCACCCCTCTGCCGCTCACTTTCTCAAACGGGTCCAGCGAGCCTATCACCACTCGGGGAATGCCGGTTTCTATTATGAGTTTGGAACATGGGGGAGTCTTGCCGTAATGGGAGCAAGGCTCGAGAGTGACATATATGGTTGAGTCGGCGAGCGCGGCGCGGTCTTTGACTGAAGCTATGGCGTTTACCTCGGCATGTCCCTCTCCGCATCGGCGATGATATCCTTCTCCGATGATTAATCCGTTGCTGACAATGACGGCGCCAACCATCGGATTGGGCGAGGTGTTGCCGAGTCCGTGCCGAGCCAGCTCAATGGCGCGTCTCATATACTTGATGTCGTTTTCGTTCTCCATTTTTCCTAATGTGGGGATTATTTGTTAATTTTGTTTCCTATGGCTGACATGACACTACAAGAATCATTTGCCGCCACCAGGCAGGCTCTGGCAGGACATTTCCCTGCCGATGAGGCGTTGTCGCTTGCGAGGGCGATTTATGCCGAGTTGCGGGGATATACGCCCGTTGACATAGTTCTACGCAAAGATACTATAATTTCTGATTTTACCCGACAAAGAATCGATGAAGTTGTGAACCGGTTGCTTGCCGACGAACCGTTGCAATACATCTTCGGGAAGGCTCGTTTTTACGGGCTGGACATAATTGTTTCGCCCGATGTGCTTATTCCGCGGCCTGAAACTGAGGAACTGGTCGATTTGATAATAAAAGAGTGGGGCGACCGTGCTGATCTCCATGTGCTTGATTTGTGTACGGGGTCGGGCTGCATCGCGATGGCGCTTGCCAGGGGATTGAAATTTCCAGTCGTGGAAGGTGTCGATATCTCCCCGGGAGCTATAGAAATCGCGCGCAAGAATGCCGAGTCGCTGAAAGTTAAAGTGAATCTTCGTCTTGAAGATGTGCTTGCGATGGTTCCGCCCAAGGATCCGCAATACGACATAATAGTTAGCAATCCTCCCTATGTGCTTTCAAAGGAAGCGGCTGATATGGAGCCTAATGTGTTGAACCACGAGCCCCATATCGCTCTCTTCGTGCCTGACGACGACCCGTTGAAGTTTTATAAGCCGATAGGAAATTATGCGGTCAAGGCTCTTCTTCCGGGCGGTAAGTTATATCTGGAAATTAATCCGCTCGAAGTGGAGCCACTGTGTGAATTGTTGCGTTCTGTCGGTTTGGACGATGTCCACTCCGTTGCCGACATGACCGGGAAGCAGCGTTTTGTAATTGCAAAATCGCCATTATATGATTAAGCGGCAAATCACGTCGAAAGAGGCGCTGGTCAAGGCTGAAGATCTTTGTGCCCGCAGCGAACGCTGCCGCTCGGAGATTGCCGAGAAATTGCGACAGTGGGGGATAGGGTCGTCTGACGCCGAGAAAATACTGAGCAGTCTTGAAGAACGCCGGTTTATCGACGAGCGCCGTTATGCCGAGGCGTTTGTGAGGTCTAAATTCCTGTTCAGCCACTGGGGGCGTGTAAAGATTTCCCAGGCGTTGGCAGTGAAGCGCATTCCGCGTGATTTTTCAGATGAAGCGCTCGACCTTATTGACGAGCAGGAATATCGCTCGGCGGTGAAGTCGGTTGTGAAGCGTAAGGCTGCAACAATGGATTTGCCGCTTTCTCATGAAGACAGGGCTAAGGTGGCTCGGTTTGCGATGAGCCGCGGGTTTGAGTGGAAATATATCAAGGATGCGCTTGCGCGGTTGGATGACGACGATGTTGATGATAACGATGCGGAGGATTTTTAACGGCATATTAAACCTAATCTATCCGAACTTGTGCGAGATATGCGGGCGTAAACTTGCTCCCGGCGAGGAGGTGATGTGTCTGCATTGTTCTTATGAATTGCCCCGCACCAACGCTCATCGATCATCTTTCAATGTGGTGCATGAGCGACTTGTCGGCACCACTCCTGTTGAACTTGGAGCGAGTTGGTTCTTTTATTATCGGAGCAGCCCTTACGTGGCGATGATTCACCGGGGGAAATATAACGGGCATCCCGAACTGTTGAGGATTCTGGCTCGGAAATATGCCCGTGAATTGCAGCGCGACGGATTCTTCGACGGGATTGATCTTATTGTGGGCGTGCCTCTGCATCCTTTGAAACTGATGATGAGGGGCTATAATCAGACTGATTATATNGTGAAAGGNCTTAATGACATTNCCGNAATAAAGACNGGCAAANANCTGAAAGCGGCACGTTANCGNAAGACNCANACCCGNAAAGGNGTGTTTTCNCGATGGCTTAATTCTCAGGGNGACTATAAGGNTAAAAATCCCGCCGACCTTGAGGGGAAGCATATACTTGTTGTTGACGACGTGCTCACCACCGGCTCGACGCTGCTCACTTGTTGCAATGCCATTCACGAAGCNGCGCCGACAGCGCGCATCTCAGTTCTCACTCTTGCCGTCACTAAACTCGGCTGACGACATGATGTTTGCAGAGTACAATTTCAGTATTCCGTCAAGAAACGCCGATTGTTCATAGATGCAGAATGGCGACGCTTTTCCAAGCGAGCCTCCTTCATAGAATGCCCGCGCGCGGCANGCTCCTCCNCACANATATCTGTAAGCGCAATCTCGACACCCCTCCATNTTGTCNACNGTTANCTCAGTGCATTTTTTCAANATNNCNGAGTTTTTTATCAGCGTCACCAGGTCGGGANTGTCACGGGTGTTTCCCACGAGCAACGTCTCGTCGTGCAATAATTGGCAAGGATATATGTCGCCTGTTGCCGANATGCTNAGNGTGCCGTCGCCNATGGNGCATTTCATCGCCGGATGGTTGCGGCTGTTCAATAGAGCCGATTTGCAGTAAGATAGCGGGTTNACCCCGAANGCCGATGCGAGCGCGTCNTAATACTCCTTTCCNGTTATGGTNAGNNCGGAAGTCTCCGAGCCGGTGGGGAAAAGGGGTGCGAAATTTAGCCGTTCGCCATGTTTCCTTGCCATTTTTTCGACATCGCGGATGTTGCTTCGGGTGACTGTCATCGACANGGTGTAGTCGATGCCGTTTTTGTCAAGGAGGGTTATGGCATCTTCGACCTGCTTCAGNTTGTTGCCNCGNGTNAGCGCGTGTANATCTGCCGATGAACCGTCGACGCTAAGGGTCACTAAATCAAATAATCCGGAGATGTCAGCTATGTTTGATTCGTTTATCAANAATCCGTTGGTCAGCAGAAACACTTTGGCTCCGCCGTCTTTCGCCATGCNGGCTATCTCTTTCCAGTGGGGGTTCAGCAGAGGTTCGCCGCCGGTGAGTGTTATGGTCAGACGGGGAAATGCCTCGGTGAGCTGTGTTATTAAATTGCGGTATTCTTCGATGGTGAGCGGNTTTGTCGAGCTTTCCTGGCGAAGCCGCGCATAGCAGTATTTGCATTTCAAGTTGCAGTCTTCGCTTAATGAAAGGTGGACTGATTGCAAATCCCCCGGGATGTATTGCGGCGGTGTTGTCCTCGTGTCGAATATTCCTGAAGCGATGACTTCTGAGATGAATTTGNTGACAATCTCTACGGCAATTCCCGACCCGGCGATGTCGATGATATCCTTTACCGTGTTTTCTCCGTCGAAAAGGGAAAGAATCAGCTCGCCCACGGCATCGGTGACTATCCAGGCAGGAATAGCGCTGTTGATGAGGATTATTTTTCCGTCCCGCTCAAAACGATGTAGNCCTTCGGGGAGGGTATACACATGGTCAAGATTCATCGGCATATCATCAATTCCCTGTGCAATCGTAGGAGCTTCCGCACTTTCCGCCACCACCNGCGCAATCGTAGCTTGAGCCGCACTTTCCGTTTCCGCCCGATCCTTGCCCTGCGCAATTGTAAGAACTGCCGCATTTTCCGCCACCACCGGCACAATCATAGCTTGAACCGCACTTTCCGTTTCCGCCGGAGCCTTGTCCTGCGCAATTGTAGGAGCTCCCACATTTTCCGCCGCCGCCTGCGCAATCGTAGCTTGAGCCGCACTTNCCGTTTCCGCCGGAGCCTTGTCCTGCGCANTCGTANGAGCTTCCGCATTTTCCGCCNCCGCCTGNGCAGTCGTAGCTTGAACCGCACTTGCCGTTTCCGCCGGAGCCTTGTCCTGCGCAGTCGTATGAGCTTCCGCATTTTCCGCCACCGCCNGANCAATCGTAGCTTGAACCGCACTTACCGTTTCCGCCNGANCCTTGCCCTGCGCANTCGTANGAGCTTCCGCATTTNCCNCTNCCNCCTGAACANGAGNAAGAGGAGCTGCAGGTTTGCTGTCCTGANGGACCGTTGTGTCCTGCGGCATTCAAAATNCCGCCGAGNAATGGCGTTGACGACAGGGCNGCGACGCCTGTGAGCGCGGCAAGACGTTTCAGAAATTCACGTCGGGAGTTGGGCTTTTCGTTATCCATGACTTATGAAATGTTGAGAGAGCAAAAATAATAAATATTTCCAAATCACGGCAAAAAAACAGCGCATGTTTTTCATGCGCTGTGATAAGGGCGGGAATGATTCGTCTTATGCCACCGGTTGTGTCGATGAAGGCGCGGGAGCCTGGCGTGCTTCCCAGCCGAGAGCGCTCGCTCCGAGAACGGCGGCGTCGCTTTCTTTGAGTTCCGAAAGCAAAATCTTGACTTTTCCTTTGTAGCCTCTGAACATGTTGCGTTCCATTGATTCTTTGAGAGGTTTCAACAGCAGGTCGCCGGCATGTGACAGACCTCCGAACAGGACTATCGCCTCGGGGCTTGAGAAGCAAACGAAGTTTGCGAAAGCGGCGCCCATGATGTCGCCGGTATATTTGAATATTTCTTTTGCGAGTTTATCGCCTGCTACTGCTGCGTCATATACATTCTTTGAGGTGATCTCGTCGATTGGAATTTCGCGAAGGGTCGACTGGTCGGTGCGTGTTTCAAGAAATTCGCGGGCGGTGCGCGCCACTCCTGTTGCGGAACAGTATGTTTCAAGGCAGCCGGTTCTGCCGCATCCACACATGCGTCCGTTGGTAGGCTTGACAATCACATGTCCGAGTTCGCCGGCATATCCGTCATGTCCATACACGAGTTGACCGTTGACGACGATGCCGCTGCCCACTCCGGTGCCGAGGGTGATCATGATAAAGTCTTTCATGCCTCGCGCTACTCCGTAGGTCATTTCGCCGATAGCGGCTGCNTTGGCGTCATTGGTTATCGCCACCGGGATTCCCATCGCTTCATGCAGGAGGTGCGCCAAATTGATGTTGCCTTTCCACGGCAAGTTTGGCGGGTTTTCAATCACGCCGGTNAAGTANTTGGCGTTAGGAGCTCCGACACCGATGCCGGCNANNTTGTCCTGNGCGTTGTGGGCATTGATNAGAGCTTTCAGNGCNNNNGACAATTCNGCNATATAATCNTTTACNTCNGNNTGCTTGCCNGTNTTTATTGCCGAGCTGCCNATCACGTTTCCGCGGGCGTCAACGATTCCGAAAACGGTGTTNGTTCCGCCGATGTCGATTCCTACTACGTATGGTTTCATTGGGGATTAGTTTTATTGGTTTGACTTTAGATTTGGTTTTTCACAAAGGTAAAAATTAAATTTATATTGTGAGTGGTATTTAGGTTAAAATGTTAAAAAATCAGGCATGATGANTCGGCGAATATTAGANAGATATTGAAATATATGCTAATTTTGCAGAAAGTTTAGGCGGTTACGCCATTTTATAGTGCAGTTTTGAATGATGAAAGATAACGTTTCATTGCATGATTCGTGGGACAGGGAACACTTGTGGCATCCTTACACATCCACTATAAATCCTCTCCCCACCTATAAGGTGAAGTCAGCCAAGGGCGTTGTGATAACTCTTGACGACGGCACGCAGCTCATCGACGGGATGTCTTCCTGGTGGTGCGTGATTCATGGATATAATAATGAATACATAAATGAGGCGGCTAAAGCTCAGATTGATGAAATGGCTCACGTCATGTTTGGCGGATTCACCCATGAACCGGCAATCGAGCTTGGAAAACTGCTGCTTGAAATAGCGCCGCCGTCGATGCACAATATTTTTTATGCCGATTCAGGGTCGGTTGCCGTTGAGGTGGCAATGAAGATGGCTGTTCAGGCGGCTGTCTCAAAAACCGNCGACCACAGGAAATCAAACTTCGTCACTATNCGCAGCGGCTATCACGGCGACACGTGGAATGCCATGAGCGTGTGCGACCCCGTCACCGGGATGCACGGCGCTTTCGGTCCGTCACTGCCGGTTAGATATTTTGTCGAGTCCCCGAGAATAGGNTTCTACGACGAGTGGGATGATGAAGCGATCACCCCGCTTGCCGAGATGCTTGCCGAGCATCATGACGATATTGCGGCTCTTATTCTTGAGCCGGTTGTCCAGGGCGCCGGAGGAATGCGTTTTTATCATCCGCAATATCTGGTCGAGGCGCGCCGGTTGTGTGACCGCTATGGNGTGTATCTGATATTTGATGAGATCGCCACCGGATTTTGGCGCACAGGAAAATGCTTCGCCTGGGAATGGGCGGGTGTCGAACCTGATATAATGTGTGTAGGCAAAGGGCTTACGGCGGGTTACATGACGATGAGCGCCGTTCTCACGACTCGTGAAGTTGCCGACACTATTTCCCNAGGAGAAGCCGGGGTGTTGATGCATGGTCCCACATTTATGGCTAATCCTCTGGCGTGTGCCGTNGCCATTGCNTCGTTAAAATTGTTGAGAGAGAGCGATATGGCATCCCGGGTCGCAAAACTCGAAGAGATAATGAAGGAGGAGTTGGCGGCTGTGAAGCATCGTGAGGGAGTCAGAGACGTCAGAGTCCTTGGCAGCATAGGCGTGATTGAAATGGAGGAGCCCGTTGATGTGGGCGAGTTTCAGAAACGATGTGTCGAAGCGGGAGTGTGGATACGTCCTTTCGGCAGAAATGTCTATATAATGCCCCCTTATGTGATTAGCGAAGAGCAGCTTCGGTTCCTGTGCAGGACGATGATCGACATATTACCTTGAGATTTATGGCTGGCTACTCGGANATATTGAGAAATCTTGAAAAATCGGGAAACTACAGGACGATTCCCGGTGACAGAGTTGACGACCGTTGTGTNGATTTCTCTACCAATGATTATATGGGGCTGGCGTTAAGAGACGACTTGCNCCGCGAATTTTTCGACAGTGACGCTAATCGCAATCTTCTGATGTCGGCATCGGCATCNAGGCTGCTTGCATCATGCCAGAGTGAGCATCTTAAACTGGAGGCGCTTCTTGCCGAGCTTTATGGACGTGAAGTGTTGCTGTTCAACAGCGGTTATCACGCTAATACCGGCATAATTTCGTCGCTTGCAGCTGAANGAACGTTGATTGTAGCTGACAAGTTGAGCCATGCGAGCATTATCGACGGCATGATTCTGTCAAGAGCTCCGTTTGTGAGATTTCGCCACAACGATTATGCCCATCTTGAANNGGTNCTGGAAAAATCGGCGAAGGATTANGANCGGGTGCTTGTNATNACCGAATCNGTGTTCAGCATGGACGGCGATAGAGCCGACATAGAGCGGCTTGTAGAGATTAAGCGCCGTTATCCTAATGTGATTTTATATGTCGATGAGGCTCATGCGTTTGGCGTTTGCGGCAGAATGGGACTCGGATATGCCTGTGAATATCCTGAAGTGGATATCATTGTCGGCACTTTTGGAAAAGCGGCGGCATCATCGGGCGCGTTTACGGCGGTATCTGATGAAATAAAGAGATTTCTTATAAACAGGGCGCGGAGCTTCATTTTTTCCACCGCATTGTCGCCGATGACTGCGGCATGGACCCGATTCATGGTCAATTGCCTTGTAGGGATGGAGTCGGAACGAAGGTATGTTGCTGATCTTTCTCGCCGCTTGAGCGAGGGATTGAAGCTCGGTGCCGAGGCTTCCCACATACTGCCGCTGATAGTGGGCGACGCGGCTGCGGCTGTCGCGCTTTCAGGAAAATTGCTNNAGGCGGGCTATAAGGCGTTGCCNATACGCACCCCGACAGTTCCGGCNGGAACCGAGCGGTTGAGATTCAGCATAAGCGCGTCGATGTCGCCGGGAGATATAGATGGATTGATTGACGCTTTGAACCGATTGAAATGAAGCAGATTTTTGTAGGGGATATTGGCTCAAATGACAANCTGATACTTGTCTTTGCCGGCTGGGGGATGGATGAACGCGTGTTTTCACGCNTTTCCTTTGCCGGATATGACATGATGGTCGTTTGGGACTATAGAAATGCTGATNTTGATCTGTCGGCTCTTGGAGCATATCGTGAAATATATCTTTTCGCATGGTCNTTTGGGGTCTTTGCCGCATCTTTAAAGATGAAAGAGCTTGAACGGTTCCGGATTATGCTCCGTGTGGCTATAAATGGCTCGGTTACTCCGGTCGACGACTTGACCGGNATACCTGAGGNGATATTTCAGGGNACTCTTAACGGGCTCGACGAGCGCAACCTTGCCAAGTTTTACCGACGNATGTGTTTTGACGCGCAGGAATATNAACGGTTTGTCGAGATGGCGCCGCAACGTGATATTGCCGAATTAAAAAGCGAGTTGCGGGCAATCTATGACATGAGTCGTGATGAGTCGGTCAATGTTTCTCCNCTTGCATGGGACCGTGCGGTAATCTCGGATGGCGACAGGATATTTCCNTCCGACAATCTTGTCAGGTCGTGGATGTCGCTTTCAAGAGTGAGACATATTCCCGGGGGGCATCTTCCTGATTTTTCAAAAATAATAGAGCAGGAGATAATTGACAAGGAGCTTGTAGCCGCGCGGTTTGCCGGGAGCGCCGCCACTTATGATGGNGCNGCTGAGATTCAGGGCGCTATGGCTGAAAAGCTATGGANGCTTGTGGAGCCGCGCATACCCGGCTCGGCAGAATCATTGCTGGAGATAGGCTATGGAACGGGACTCCTGACAAAGTTGTATTGCCGCAGGTTGAGCGGTGCGAGGATAACCNTGTGGGATCTTGCTCCGCAGAAGTTGGAAATTGAGGCTGAGACCGTAAAGGGTGATGCCGAGGCGATGATTGCTGATGTCGGTGATAGGACTGTTGACATTATATTGTCGGCGGCGACGGTGCAATGGTTTAATAATTTGCCTCGCTTCATCTCTATAGCGGCAACGAAGTTGAAACGGGGCGGAATAATGGCTATCTCCACATTCGGACCGCAGAACATGGCTGAAATAACCGAGCTTACGAAAATGCCGCTGCGATATTATACGCTGGAGGAATTGAAAGGGATGGTTCCCAAGAGCTGTGCTACGATTGTGGCTGAAGAAGAAAAGGCGGTTATGGAGTTCAAATCTCCGCGCGAGGTGATGATGCACTTGAGAAATACCGGGGTAAACGCATTGAAGCATGTTGATTTGGGATATGCCTCAATGGCTGGTGGTTATCTGCGTGTCGACGGGATGTGCCGGTTGACCTATCATCCCCAGTACATAATAATAAAACGTAAAGACGATGAGTGAAGTTATATTTATTTCCGGAATAGACACTGATGCCGGAAAGACCTACATGACAGGAGCGTATGCCCGTATGCTCATGGAGCAGGGGCGCAAGGTCATAACCCAGAAATTCATACAGACAGGAAATGAGGAGTTTTCTGAAGACATCGAGGTTCACCGAAAGATTATGGGGACCGGATTGCTGCCTGAAGATGTTGAACATCTCACGGCTCCGATAATTTTTTCCTATCCCGCGTCGGCTCAGCTTGCCGCGCGTATTGACGGGAAAATAATCAATACAAACGTGATAGCCGAGGCTACGGCACAGCTTGCCGCACGATATGACACGGTTCTTATTGAAGGAGCGGGAGGATTGATGGTGCCGATAACCGACAATTATTTCACGATTGATTATGTGAAGGAGCATGAATTGCCTGTTATTCTCGTGACCAACGGCGTGTTGGGGTCGATCAATCACACTGTTCTTTCTCTTGAAGCCATAAAGCATAGGGGAATTAAATTGAAGGGAGTGATATATAACACCTTTTTCGACAAGGATAAGATTATAGCCGAGGATACGTCGGGGTTTATCGGGCGTTATTTGGTTGAGAATTTCCCCGATGCCGAGTACCTTATAATGTAAAATCGGCAGATTGAATCGGGCAAAATTTGACGATACAGTGTAAATAGATGTTAATTCGTCATGTGTTTGTCGTCAATGAATCGTCGGTTTCAATTAGTTTTCCTACCTTTATACAAGCTTAGAGCCGGTTTTGGCAGTGATTTTTATTTAAGGAATATACATTCAGTAGATTATGGATTATAAAAAGATGGTATTGTCAATTTCTAAAGAGGAGTTGTCGAAATTGCCCACAGTCGTATATCCCGGAGATATAGTGGTGATCAATACCGTAGAAGAGGCTAAGGCGGCATTGGACGCCATTTGCCGTCACTCGGTGATTGGTTTTGACACGGAGACAAGACCGTCATTTAAAAAGGGACATGCCAATAAAGTGGCTCTTATCCAGATTGCCACTGACGATGCTTGTTATCTTTTCCGAATCAACAAATTCGGATTGATCGACGAGATGATTGATCTTTTTGAAAACGATGCGATTGTGAAAGTAGGTCTTTCGCTGAAAGACGATTATCTTGTGATGCACAAGTCGCGGCAATTTCAACACAGAAACTTTGTCGACTTGCAGACATTTGTTAAAGATTACATGATTTCAGACTGTAGTCTCCAGAAGATTTACGGAATTATCTTCAACGGGCGTATATCCAAAAGCCAGCGTTTGTCCAATTGGGAGGCAGAGACGCTGACCGGTCCTCAGCAGATGTATGCGGCTATCGACGCATGGGCGTGCCTGAAAATTTTCACCGAACTGTTGTCCAACAGTTTTGATGCCGATAATTCACCCTATCTTAAGGAGGTTCAACCCGAAGAGTCAAAAGCATGAAAAAGTCAACCTATATTCCGCTGATTCTTCTCGTCTATCTTGCCGTGATGAGCTATATAGGACGAGGCGAATTTCTTGCCGGTAATTACGGATATTATTTCGGAATAATAGGATGCACGTTGCTGTGCATAATATTGCTCCACTTCTTTTTGAAGCGGCAGGGGAAGTGACGGCTTGAATGTGCCCGTGCTGTCGCTATTCAGCGGTTTCGCCGCTGTCAGAAGCAGGCGCTGATTCTTCATGAGCCGGGGCGTAGGCTGCCTCTTTTATCTCTTTGCGTTTCTTTTTTGATGCCGGAAACGGCAATGTGTAGCTGAATGACACGGCGCCGGTAAACAGGGAGCCTCGCGCGCCGAAGCCGGGCACATACCATGGATCGCCATAAGGAGCTTTGGACGTGTGGATGATATTGTGCACCTTTATTTCCCAACCCAGATAGCAGTTTGCGGCAATCATCACCCTTAGCCCCACGCCAACTTCAAAATAGCCGGCGGTGACACGTTGCGACGGAACCGACATTGACGCCTCTTCGCCCCAGTAGCCGGGATATACCTCGACATTGCTGATGTCATAAGAAAAATTGGAGATGCCATATCTGAGTCCAAGATAAACCGAGTAGGCGGGATTGGAGTTATAAAGGAAATTATAGTTGGCGCCTATCTTGAAATAGGGCGCGATTCCTGATTTATAGGTGTAGTTGCCACGGTCGGGAGTGTATGACGCATTGCCAAGCCCTATTTCAACATAGGGCTTTATCCAGTTGTGGATGCTGACCTCTCCCCAGAATCCGATAAGCCCGTAGTGCTGCCCGAAACATCTCATCAAAGGGTCCCACAGGTTCACTCCCGCCGAGATTGATTCCCAGCGTGGATAAATCAGCTTTGGAGCGACGGTGAGAATCGTGTCGGTATACTCCTTGCCTGAAATAGTGTCGACGAGAATGATCGAGCCGTCGGTGCCGGCAACTTCGACCACACTCTCGGGACGGGCGGTCGAGTCAGTGGCGACAGCTGTCGGTGTGTCCCCTTTCTTGGGTGAGGTTTTCACCGGAGTGATGCGGCGTTGAGCGGCGGCTGACAGGCACATCGCCGATATTAGGAGCAGTATGATGTGGCGTGGCTTCATGCTTCGGCTTCTTGCGATTGGTTATTGTCGTCATTTTCTTCGCTGTTGCTCTCTTCGTCATCGTTGTCGGCTGAGCGGAAGTAAATGCGTATGCGTTCACGGTCGATGTTGGTGATAAGGCTGTCGACTATCCCCACCGAGTCTATGAGATGGGTGGTGTAGGTGACACTCGTTATCTTATACCGGTACATGGCGCCACACTCCTCCGATGCGAAATAGGGGATTGACGAGTAGGAAAACGTCAAGGTGTCGTTGAAAGCGTCGCTGTCGATGCCCTCCTGGTTGTAGTGGAAGAAAAACGAGGTTTCATCCTGAGTGGATCTGAAAGGCAGATACACTGAAGACACCGTTCCGTTTGAGGCGATCAGTGAGTCGCCGGGAGCTCCGACGCCACCCACGGTGAGTCCGGGAATCGCTACAGTCGTCAGCGTTGCGTAGGAATACATTCCGGCAAGCGGGAGCGAATTCTGGTTGTTGATACAGCCCGATGAATTACATCCCGCAAGGATGCACGCCGCGGCGCAAATCGTTATTATGGATTTCAATAAGCTCCCCATTGCAGGATTTCGTCAAGTGGCTTGCGGTTTTTCTCGGGAGTTGTGTCGATGTCGGGATATCCCACCGGGATTATTGCGACAGGCTCGGCATCAGCCGGCAATGACAGCGATTTTCTTAATGCGTCAGGGTCAAAATTGCACACCCAGCAGCTTCCAAGTTTTAGCGATGCGAGGGCAAGACATAGATGCTCCACGGCGATTGCCGTGTCGATATCGGTGTGGTCTTTTCCGTCACATGCCCTGTGCCAGCCTTCGTCATGCAATCCGAGCGCGACGATGTAGACCGGAGCCTCGTTAAACCAGTCGCGGGGGTAGCATTTCTGGATTTCGCTGCGAAGTTCAGGCGTGTCAATAACCAGGAATTTCCACGGCTGCTTGTTGCAAGCCGACGGCGCGAGTCGTGTAGCGTCCATAGCGGCTATTATAAGATCGCGTCCCACGGGAGCGTTGGTGAATTTCCGGCAGGAATAGCGCTGTTCCGAAAGATTGTAGAAACTGGGATATGATTCCATTTCCGATTATATTTTCAGGGTTTTGTTATTTCTTCGTTTATCTCATATTCGTTGCGGCGGTCGGAGTTCCTGACGATAAGTTCGCCGATGAAACCGGTGAGAAATAGTTGAGCTCCGAGCAGCATAAGCACGAGCGACAGGTAGAAATAGGGCGAATCTGTCACGAGTCTGTACGGATTGCCGTGATACATGTCATAAAGTTTTGTGAAGCCCACTACGGCGACGGCGATAAACCCGAGAATGAACATGAGACTGCCCAAAAGCCCGAAAAGGTGCATGGGCTTTATGCCGAATTTCGACATGAACCACAGAGTGGCAAGGTCAAGATAACCGTTGACAAAACGGTCGAGCCCGAATTTAGTTGAGCCATATTTTCTCGCCTGATGCTGCACCACTTTTTCCCCGATTTTTTTGAATCCGGCATTTTTTGCGAGATAGGGGATATAGCGGTGCATGTCGCCATACACTTCGATGTGCTTCACCACTATGTTGCGATAGGCTTTGAGTCCGCAATTGAAGTCATGGAGATTTTTTATGCCGCTCACTTTGCGCGCAGTGGCGTTGAAAAGTTTGGTGGGGATGGTTTTCGACAGCGGATCGTAGCGCTTGCGTTTCCAGCCCGACACCAGGTCATAATTCTCCTCGGTTATCATGCGGTAAAGTTCGGGAATCTCGTCGGGGCTGTCCTGGAGGTCGGCGTCCATGGTGATAACCACGTCGCCCTTAGCTCTGGCAAATCCGGTGTTGAGCGCCGGCGACTTTCCATAATTGCGGCGGAAGCTCACGGCTTTGACGTTGGGATTCTGTTCGGCGAGATTCTTTATGACGCTCCAGGAATTATCGGTGGAACCGTCGTTGACAAAGATAATTTCATAGGTGAAACCATGCGCATCCATGACGCGTCTTATCCATGCTTCAAGTTCAGGCAGGGATTCAGCCTCATTATACAGGGGGATGACAACCGATATATCCATTTTCGTTTATTTTTTGATTTTATATCCGCGGGCTCTTGCAAGCAGCGCCATGAGCATTGAGAGCATGGAGCCGGAAAACACTATAAACCATAGCATGTCGATAGCGATATCAATGGGCTTGGGGATAAGATTCTGTTCACGGGCGCGGGTCAGGAGGTCGATTGCTTCCTGGCTGCGTGAGAAGTCGGCTTGGTTGTAAAGCTCGATCATGGCGTCTATTCTCGACTCGATGAAGTCGGGCATGAGCCATCTCATGTAGACCACGGCAACCAGTGTGGCTATCAATCCGCCGAAGAAAAAGATGGCTATCCCTTCCATCCACAGCGAGGAGTAGATTGTAGTGCCGCGGTCCTCGACAAATGAGCGACGCAGAAATCCGTAGATCATGAACGGAACCCCCAGCATCAGCGCAAATGAAACCGGACCGAGCAGAGGATAGTCAAATGTGTAGGATATGGCGAAAAACAGGGCTGTGAGATACAGTCCGAAAGGCATTCCGTAGACGGCGCCGCGTCGATAAGGTGATGATGTGATGTAGTGATTGTTGTCCATGCATTGCAAAGGTAGATAAAATCGCCGACATAGAGAAATTTTTGTCATGTGGCGACACACGCCGGTCAATTGACCGGCGTGTAGACGTAGGCTCCTATGTCGGGGGTATTCCCTCGGCTCATTCCGTAGTAGTCGCGAGCCGCTTCGGGAATTCCGTTCAGCAGCGAGAGATTGGCGGATCCTCTTGCGGGAGAATCCTCTTGAATCCGGTAATCGAAAAGATACTCCTCCCTGACGGTGTAGAATAGCGGATTGGCGTCCCAAATGCAGTCGATGAAATTGTCATCGTCGCTCCCTGCGGGTTTCAACAGGGAGTTGCGGAAGAAGATCGGCATCCCCTCGATGTCGTCGGGCGAAATGACGCTCCCGAGCCCATAGAGAATCGAGTTGTCGATCGTAGCGTTGATGTCGTCGCCGTTAAAACTGATGAGCGCGCCGGTGATTCCGGCAAACAGGTAATAGTTGGAGAAGGTGCAGTTGACGAATTGATGTGTCCCGTCGTGAAGATAGACTACTCCTGCCGGAGCCTCGGCAAATTCGCAGCCGACGGCTCGCACCGAGGCATGGCGCGATGACAATACGGTGGACTTGGTGTTGCGGATGACACAGTTGACCAGCGAAAGAGCGTTCACGCCTTCGGGCACGGAGTCAACGGTCACGCCCGTTGAAGAATTGCGGATAGAGGTGTGGGAAAGCGTGTTGTTGCGTGACGTGCTGTAGAATCTCACCCCATCCCACTGTCCCGACATGAGTTCATAAGGGATGCCGCCTACCACATTCCCGGTTCTGTCGCCGGTGAAATTGATCGGCTTTTCCGGTGTGCCCTCGGTCACGAGCGAGCCTCTCACTCTCAGCGACGCTTTGTCATGAAAGTATAGCGAGGCTCCGGCTTCGATGGTGAGCGTGGCGCCCGGAGCCACTACAAGACTGTCGGTGATGAGATAAGGGCGGTCGGCGGTGAAACGGGTGTCGGCTGTCAAAGTTTCTCCGTTGAGACGGTTCACGTCTCGTCCTGAAATGTTGATGATGACGGTAGAAGTCACCCCGTTGACAGTGAAGTCAAGCGGCGAGTTTATAACCCTGGGGGCGTCAAATCCGTTTTCAGGAACAGTAGCCTCGACAAGCACGAAAATGGAGTCCTTGGCTCTGATTTCCACATTGTTGAACTCTCTGCCCGAAACTCCGTCGACATTCACTCTAAAATATTCTCCGGTGGATGAATCACGGAATTTTATATTGCTGATCACCATGCCCTTGGAATGACGGTTATAGACGATGAAACTTCGCGTGGGTGTTCCTTGCGCGGTGAAAACTTCGCCTATCTTCAGGGTGTCGGTGGAATAGTCGGGCTGATGAGAGGGCGAATTCGAGAATCCGTCTTCAATGCAGCTCGTGAAAAATATTATAACGGCTATGATGCCGGTAAGAAAAAATCTGTGCATAAAATTAGGGGATTAACTACGTAATAAAACGTAATTAATCCCCTCTTTATTGTGGCTGAGGTTCTATTATCAGAGCATGATGAACAGATTGTCGACCATGTTCTTCAGCTCGCTCTTCAGCTTGGTGGCGTTCACGGGTTTTGAAACATAGCCGTTGAACCCGTTTTCCATGATTCGCTCCTTGTCGGAAGCGAACGCATAGGCTGTCACAGCTGTAATGGGCACCGTGCGCGACAGTTTCCTGATTTCGCGGGTTGCCTCATATCCGTCCATGTTGGGCATGTTGATGTCCATGATGATCATGTCGGGATTGTGCTGCTTGAACAGTTCCACCGCTTCGACTCCATCCCATGCGTGGATGAGGTTGTAGTCGTTGGAGAGAATCGTGTCAAAGAGGAGATAGTTGCTTTCGTTATCTTCAGCGATGAGAAGGGTGAGTTTCTTCTTCTCGATTTTCGCTTTTTGAACCGGTTCGGTTTTCTGAGCCGCGATTTTTTCCGATTTTACTTCTTTAAAAGGTATCGTGAACCAGAAAGTGGAGCCGAATCCGAGCCCGGGCGACTCGACGCCTATGCGGCCTCCCATCTTTTCGATAATGCTCTGGCTTATCGACAGACCGAGTCCTGAGCCGGGGGCGAAGTCATTAAGCTTGGTAAAACGCTGGAACACGCTTGCCTGCTTTTCGGGCGAGATGCCTATGCCGGTGTCGCGCACAAAGAAGTAAATTTCAGGTCCGCGCAACTCGTAGCCGAATGTGATGCTGCCGCGGTCAGTGAATTTAGTGGCGTTGGTGAGCATGTTGATCAACACTTGTGACAAGCGGTTGCGCTCAGTCTCAACGATGCATTCCGCAGCCCCGAGAGTGTAATTGAGCATTACGCCCGGCTTAACTCGCATTTTCACCGTGTTCTCGATGTTTCTTATCAACTCGTTCAAATCGGTGGGGTGATAGATGAATTCGAGGGTGTTGGCTTCTACCTTGGCAAGGTCGAGAATATCGCTTATCAGCTGGAGAAGCAGCTGGTTGTTGTTCTCGATGATGTCCATGAACTGCTCTTTCTTCGATGGATCGTCAGTCTGGGCGAGCAGGTTGGAGAATCCCACGATTGCGTTGAGCGGAGTGCGTATTTCATGGCTCATGTTGGCAAGGAATGCTGATTTCAGTCGGTCGCTTTCGGTTGCGTGTTCCTTGGCGATCAGAATTGAGTTTTCCTGCTTTTTGCGTTCGGTAATGATCAGCATCGAGCCGATGAGCGATATGGGGTTTCCGCCCTCATCAAGCTGGTCGACGGTGGCGTTGACTTCAACCCAGTCGGTGTGGGGCATGCCGTCTTTGTTGACAACGTAGCGGAACTCTTGCTTCACAAACTTTTTGCGCTTTTCGATCAAGTCCTGATAGCATTGACGAACACCGGCGAGATCCTCGGGATGAATGCGCTGGAAGTATTCGTTTGAGTCGATCATTGTGACGCTGCGGTCCTTCAGATCCAAATTGTTGTTGCCAAAAATCTTGTTGGTTGTCTTGGCTTCGCAGTAAATGCGTTGTGCCTTGATGTCCCACTGCCACGGAATGATGTGAGCGACATTAAGGGTCATGGCG
Source organism: Bacteroides sp. (assembly GCA_014801235.1). Lineage (GTDB taxonomy): Bacteria > Bacteroidota > Bacteroidia > Bacteroidales > Muribaculaceae > Muribaculum. The sequence continues at coordinate 20,535 of JAAVEM010000005.1, forward strand.
AGCTGTTTGCGCGATTCGCGCAACTCTGCCTCGGCGCGGCGTATTTTGGTGTTATTGATTCCGAAAGCCTGCACTGTTCCGGGATCGTTTCCCGGGGTGATGACTAAATCGTAATATGAGTCGTTGTTTGTGAAATGCAATGGAAGCGTCACTGACTTGCCTTCAGTCACAACCTCTTTCATCAGAGAGCGATGCTTCTCATTGCTGAGTATCGTGTGTCCGCCGTCAATTGGAACTATCGTCTCGAAAATAGTGTTGGTCTGCTGATAGGTCACGTCAGTCACCTCTCCGTTAGCGTCCATATGCACTCTGCCGCTGGCAAATGCTATAGGCATATTCTTGAGGAGTGTTTCCTGGGTTTTGTAGAATTTGTTGCGCGCCTTCTGCATGTAGGAGTTCACGAGAATGAACACGATCAAGGCAAGGATGATGAACGCTGCGAGCGCGATGAGCCAGATGTAATCCTTGATTGAGCGTTCCGTGCGGTTTATGAACACAGTGTCTGCGGGGCAGTCTTTGACTTTATATCCGTCGACAAGCAGTTGAGGATAGTTGACCACATTATGGAAGTCGGCGGGAAATTCGGGATAGAAGAACGGATGATTGGCGAGATTGCCTGTCTCGACCATTTTCTGGATTGCGTCAATGACTGCTTTTTCTGTTTTTTCTTTATCGGGATAATAGCCTCCGAGCACTCCCGATGTCAGATATGCCTCGCGCAAGGCGTAGACGGCATGTTTTGCCTGGCTGATTGACTTGTAGTCGCCCATGACGAGCGTGGGACGCCCGTTGGCGTCGGTCTCAGCATAGAACCATGATGAGAATAGAAAGCCCATCTTCTTGTTGTCGCTCATAAGATAGTCTATGAGATGGCGGGAGTTGGCAGCTTTGCCCACAAGCCATTCATAAGCTATGCCGGGGTAATGTGATTGGATGTAGGAGCGGATGCTGCGGTTGAGGTTGCGGTTTTCCCATAGCTCGTCGGCGGCGAAGACGATTTTGTCAAGATGAGGATTCATGTAAATCATCAGGTCGATAGTCTCGCGGAACATGATGGGCGATTCCACATAGCTCATGTTATAGTGGAATTTTTCGCGCAATTCATTCAACGGGATCAATTCATCGTCGGTGTCGACTCCTTGCGACCCTGTGAAATAATAAGACGGAAGCCCCACTTTATCGTTGTTTCCGATGAGAAGCATGGGCACTGAGCCCCATGTTTCAACAATGTGGTCGAGCAGAGTGAACGAGGGATCGCCGATCAATACGATTCCGTCGGGGGCGTTAGGACCGACTGAATTGATGATTCCGTCGGCGGTGCGCTGGTAAATAGTGTCATTTGTGATGAACGTGCTGTTCATGTTGGTGACGGTTGCAATGTATTTGCCTGAGATTCCGCCTTCAGTGAGAATTTGCGCGATAAAACTCTGGCTCCATGGAGCCATCTCGTTCAAGGCGTTGATGACAAGCAGCTGCTTCCGTTCTTCGTTGTCGCCGGAGCCCTGTGCATTGACACGTGCCGGAGCGATGAAGTAGATGGCTAGAATAAGGCATTTGAAAATAGCGCCTATCTTTAAGTATTCCATAAGCTATAGCTTTGCAAGTGTTTTTGTGGTTTATTGGTATTATCGTTCAAAATTACACAATTATTATTAAATCAGCAAAAAAAATGTGCGCTTATTCCGTGCGCGTGTTTTGTGCTTGAACTCCGGACTGGGCGCCGCCTGGGTGTGTGGCAGGGCGTGGAGGCTGTCGTTTAATGACCAAAAAGAGAGGCTTGCGGCAATCCGCAAGCCTCTCTTTTTGTTTCTCCTTGGGATGGAGGTGGATTTATTTCTTGTTCAGCTTGAATACCTGGATACCGTCTTCGCCGAATGCTACATAGATCTTGCCGTCGTGAAGAGCGATGTAGTTGGCTGACTTCTGTGATGCTGCATGGTAGTGAGTTACTTCGGTGAGGTCGCTCTTGTTGAGGACGAACACGAAGCTGCCCATTGCTGCATAAACATAATTCTCGTCGATAGCCATGCCGTTGGCGGGAACTTTGCCGTTGGTTCCGGCGTGGAATTCCTTGCCGTCGTTGAGGCGAACAAGACCGCCCTTGCCAAGGCAAGCGTAGATGTTGTCGCCGTCGATTGCCACTACGTTCTTTCCGTCAACGGGAGAGATAACGCCGGCTGAGTAGCTGTTAAGGATTGTCTCAAACTTGCTGTCGTTAGCGTCATATACGTTAACTGTAGAAGATGAAGACGCGCTGTCGTAAGTGTCAAGAGAAAGGATAGCTGCCTTTCCGTTGGCAATTGCGATGTGCTTTGAAGAACCGGTAGTGTTGTGGAATGTTCCTTTAACCTTTGAGAAGTCGAGGTTGAGTGAACCATATCCGCGGTAAGTGTTGACGTAGTAGAGGTTGCCCTGGCGGATCACGCAGTTTCCGTCGCCGGCATTCTTGTAACCTGCCTTGATTTCACCTTCTTTGCCTGCCTGGGTGAGAACCTCGTCGGTAGTGAGTTCCTTAACCTTGAAGTCGCTGCGAACGGTTTCGCTTGCTTCGAAGTCAACGGGAAGTGAGCCGATGAACGCACCTTTTGCAGCGTGGTTTCCGACAGTGATGATGTTGCCGTTGTCTACAATCAGGTGGTTGAAGTCATAGTCGGGAGAAATCATGTAAGAGTTGAGGTTGAGGCCTTCGCCCTTATCCTCGATAACTTCGATGCAGCCCTTCTGACCCTGTCCGCGGAGGTGGTAAGACGCATAAGCCTTGTTGCCTGCGAAAGTGATGCAGGTGGCTGAGATCACGCCGTGATCGTGGTCGGGGTCGAGAGGATCGATATCGGTGATTTTTTCGATAGTTACGGTAGGAGGCTCAGGTTTGGGGTCGGGAGTGCCTTCGGGATAAGACGGGTGGCAACCTGCGGCGGGAACGTATGCCACGCGGTTGTCGTTACTTACCTGGAACTCGAAGTCGTTAAGAGCTTTCTTCTCGGTTGCGAGATAAGCTTCAGTGAAGTCAAGGACAACTGCGGGAGCGAAAGTAAGCTTAGGCCAAGTAAGATTTTTGGTCGAGAACTTTCTTGCTGCTACTACAGCGTTGTCGCCGTCGACGCTCACGCGGGCATACTGGTCGGTGACGTTAAGCTCGTCGGCGTCGATAAGTCCGTCCTGGTCGAGGATGATGTTTCCTGAGTTCATGCCGATGTGGGCTGCCTTGAAGTATGAAGCCTTCATGGTGCCTTTGCCATTGAAGATGATTTCGTCTTCAGCGATGAATGCGCAAGCGACAGTGTTGCCGTTCAGGCGAACTTTGTCGGCTATGATTGAACCCTTGCTGTAGAACTCAGCGTTGTCGTTTACGCCGAATTCTGAACATTCGGTAATATCGACAGCTGAATATACTTTTGCGGTTTCACCGATAGTTACATTTCCTGCGATTGTTCCGTAGTTGTAAACGGTGATACCGGGATTGATTGCGCTCGGGAAAGTCAATTTACCGCCGGGAAGCACATAGATTGTGTTCTCGTTCTGTGCGTTCATATAAGACATTGCGAGTTCTCCGGCAATGTATAGGGTGACGTTTCCGGTCAGGTTTAAACCGTCGGTCATCTTGTCGCCGGCTTTGATATAGTAAGTGCCCGCCTCGGGAGTACCCCAATGATAGTTGGGTTTGCCGCCCCATTCGTCGGTTTCGTTGAGGTCTTTTGCGTCAGCAGGGATTTCCGGGCATTCGGGCATTTCGAACGATGCGGTCGCATCGGTGCGTGAACCGGTGTTCACGTAGTTGATGATACGTGATGCATCACTTTTCTTCACTGTGTAGGATTCGGTGCTTAGTTCCGGCTGGGGAACGTCATCAGTCTTACCGGGCTCGTTGTCCGAGCTACAGCCGGTAAAATAAAATAGGCTCATGGAAGTCGCTACGACAGCCATGATGTTGCGATTGAATCGCAAGTCGAAAGATTTCCTATTCATGGTTAGTAAAAAAATGTATTGCGTTAATAATTAGTTTATATGTTGGTTTTGCAATAATGAATTATGAGGTTGCATTATTGGGGACAAAGATAGCAAATCTGGCGCTAAAAAGCAAATTTTTTAACAAATAAAAAGCTATTAATGAGGAAGATTGAAATCGTGTGCGCAATCAATCTTCCTTTTTGTCCTACAGGCGGTCGTCGACATCGTGACGTTTCTGTGAACCCATGATGTCGAAGGATGCGCAGGGCTCCGCCATCAATGGCTTGAAGTCATAGTTGGCAAGAGAGGAATGGGCTACGCAAAAAATCACGGCGTCATATTTTTTTTCCGAAATTTCTTTCCAGTCCGAAATCACTTTTATCGCATGGCTTTTCATAACTTTGTCGGGCTCCACATTAGGGTCAAACACGTCGATGTTTGCTGTAAAGTCCGAGATCTCATTATAGATGTCGTATACTTTAGTGTTGCGGGTATCGTTGCAGTCAGCTTTGAATGTGAAGCCCACAAGCAGCACTCGCGAGTCCTTCACCTGAATCCCTTTGGCTTTCATTGTGCGTCGCAGGCGCGATACGATGTGGGATGCCATCCCTTCGTTGCGCGTTCGAGCCGACACCATCACCATCGGGTCTATTCCGCATTCACGGGCTTTGTTGATGAGATAGTAGGGGTCTACGCTGATGCAGTGACCTCCCACAAGCCCGGGGGTATAGCGCCCGAAGTTCCATTTGGTGGCTGCCGCGTCGATCACTTCGCGCGTGTCTATCCCGATGGCGTCGAAAAGAATCGCCACCTCGTTCATCAGCGCGATGTTCACGTCGCGCTGGGTATTTTCCAGAATCTTAGCCGCCTCTGCCACTTTGATTGACGACACCGGGCATGTTCCGGCGTCAAGCACCGAGCTGTAAAGGCAGTCGACGAACCTCGCCGTCTCAGGAGTTGAGCCCGAGGTGATTTTGCATATTTTTTCCACCGTGTGGATTGAGTTGCCGGGATTGACGCGTTCAGGAGAGTATCCTACATAAAAGTCGCGGTTGAATTTCATGCCTGACGCGCGTTCAAGCGCGGGCACGCACACGTCTTCCGTCGCTCCGGGGTTTACGGTAGACTCATATATAATGACATCGCCGGGCTTCATTACTTTTGCGACGAGTTCCGATGCGCCGAGCAGAGGGGCAAAGTCGGGCAGGAAGTCATCGCCGACAGGCGTTGGCACGGAAACGACAAACACGTTGCATCCGGCAAGGTCATCTATTGATGAAGTGAATTTAAGACCTTTGCCAATGGCGCTTTTTAACGAGTCCTTGTCACATTGTTCTTTGTGGTCGGCGCCTTCGTTGAGCGCGGCTACCCGCGATTCATCAATATCAAGTCCTGTCACTTGATATTTTTTCGCGAAAAGGCAGGCGAGAGGTAGTCCTACATATCCCAGTCCGATGACGCCAATGACAGGGTGCTCGGGTAACGATGCTGTTTTAAGAGCCGTTTTTTCTTCTTCGACGGGGTTGAATTGTAGTTGTGGCATTTAAGGTGTATATTATTAATGTGAGGTATGATGTTATATTCCTTCGATTCGGGCGACATTGGATGTCTTTTTGGGATTCCACTTGTCTTTATATGAGGAGAAGAAGAAAAATTCCATCGTGTGAGCCATCAAGCGCGTTATGCGCAGGAAATATCCGTGATAGAACGTCAGCACGAAAACATAGGGGAAGAGTTTGAATTCNTCGCGCGGGCGTTCGGTCACGATCATCATCACNCCNAANGCNACGATTGCNAATGCGATGCGNATGAGATANCCNATTATGATGATNTCCCAGAAGCGGTCNACATTCATGAACACCAGCATGATGATGTAGAAGCACCACACGTAGTTTAGCCAGCAGTCATAGATGATGTTCTCGAGATTTGACATCATGTTGAGGAAGTTGAAGTTTCGGTTGCTCCAAAGGATGTCGCGATGCTTGCGGATGCGGAATCTCACGAGCGACTTTGACCAGCGCATGCGCTGCTTGAACAACTTCTTCCATGANGTGGGNACGTTGGTCATGCAAATGGCGTTGTTGGCAAACCACACTTTGTAGCCGGCTTTNCTTATCTTTTGCGTGATGTCGCCGTCAAGACCGGGACCNATNTCCCAATAGCCGATCTGTTTCAGCGTTTCGACTTCAAAGGCTCCGAACGCACCTGAAATGATGTGGTAGATGCCGAGCATATTGGTNCCCATTCGTCCCACCATGATTGTTTTGAGATATTCCAGCGCCTGGACCGAGGAACAGAGGGTGTCATGAGCNTTGCGCACTTTCACGCAGCCNCCNACGCCCTTGATGTTGCGGTCAAAATAGAACGGGAGCAGAATCTTTTCGATGGCGTCACGGTCGAGCGAGCTGTCGGCGTCAAGGTGGATGATGTATTTGCCCGAGGCATGGGACGCCGCATAGTTTGCCGCGCTTGCCTTGCCGCCGCCTATTCTCATGCGGAAAAACTTGGTTATGAAGCCGGCGCGCTGAAGGTCTTTGCATATCAGCGGGGTGGTGTCGTCGCTACCGTCGTCGACGATTATTATCTCGAAGTTTTGATAAGTTTGCTCGCGGAGCGATTTTACTAATTTATATATGTGTTTTCCTTCGTTTTTGCCGGGNGCGAGAATCGACACGAGCGGCTTTTCGATGAAAAGCATTCTCGACGCGATGGCTTCGCGCGAGCGACGCTGCCNCCAGGTGGCGATGTGCTTTACCGCCACACACAGGTCAAGGGCATAATAGCGTGGAAACTCTATTATGAAAAGAAACCANAATGTGGAGAACGCCACTTCCCACGACAGGTTGGTTGAGAAACAGACCATGATTCCGTCCAGCAACGCGAAGATGTCGGTGAAAACGCTCTTAATNAAGTTGACCAAAAATGTCATTTTGTGTATTAGTTTCGCTAGTAAATGATTAAAATTAACTGTTATCCTCGTTGGTGTTCCTCCAGTCGTGATATGAACTGGTCCGGATCCATGTTCGGATAATAAATATAGGTTTCGATAAGGTCAAATACGAATCCCGGGTTGTGGGACTTGTAGTCATTGAGCTCGGCGGTCAGCTCATATTCCATCTGACCCTGNACACGGGCTATTTCGCCTTCGCGTATGCGGCTCATGAAGTAATAGTTGTTACCCCACATCGTGCTTTTATAATTGGAGAAGCGTTTCATTGCCTGAACCACCGGCGGACGCACGTCGAGTCCTGCCATTTCGTCGGCAAGCGGGTCAAACACATAAAAACGCACTACTACCAGGATTTCTCCCGAGTTGACTGCCGAGGTGGCAAACTGCCTGAAGTAGTCCATGAAGTTGCGNGTCGANGTGTAGCCNTNGAATCCNGCCTGGCTGATGGTGTGNGCCACCTCNTTGTTGGCGAANGCGTGNATNCCGTCGGGNGTNANNTCNTATTCGATGACGTCGCGNGGNANNAGGTCGTCGGTCGACAGNGTTCGNTGGCATGAAGANCAGAGCACTCTCATGTCGGGATACATGAACGATTCCTCACACTGGTTGCAGGTGTAGATAGCCGACGGCTTGTCATAGTCGACACCGATGTGGCGCAGNCGCTGCTGACACTTGGGGCAGCGCAATTCGCCGTCCCACTCGTAGGTCGCTTCGGGCGACACGTTGGCGCATCGGAAATGATGGATAACCGATTGCTGGCGTATGTCGGAACTTGAGCATTTGGGGCAGCTCTCGAAGAAGAACAGGTGAGAGGAACCGCAGTGGGGGCACTCATGTATGCGGTCCATGAAACGTCCTCGGCGTATGTAGCCCAGACGCAACATCTCGTTNTGGAAAAATTCTCGTTCAAGGGCGGCGATGCGCTCCTGTCCCGTGTTCCACATTGTATAATTGTACAGAGCCATATAGCCGTTGCTAAGCCCGATGATAGGCTCCGAGCTAAACGTGAAACGTCCGCGCGAAATGGCATAACGCACCAGTCGGAATATCTCTTCGGCGTGAGTCACCACAGGCTCTGTTCCGAGAAGGAAGTTGAGTCGGCGCATCGACGCGTATATTTCATCGATTTTCTGAGCCATGGTGCGGTCGGTGGGCGATGCCGCATAACCGTCGATNATGATTTCGGCTCCGCCAAGCCATCCCATGAGGCGCTGCGTCACAAAACAGGGCTTGAAACGGCACTTTTCCGACAGAAGNGGTGAAGCGAGACGCAATGCGAGCATATTGTAGTCGTTAAGACCGTTGATCACATTAATAAATATAGCGTCAAAATCTTCAAAGGCAAGTTCGGGTGTGCGGTCTACATCGACCACATCGTTTATCACCAATATCTTTCGTCGNTTGATATTGGTGATAATCTCATATTTTTTCTCTCTTGTAGAGAGGGTGTCAATTGCTGTGTCCTGTGTCATTGTTTTTCAGGTTTACTTGAATCTAAAATCCATGTGTCGCGGTAATTGCGCGATTTTTGGGCTGTGGCTTTTCTTTGCTTTTCAGCTTCGTCAAGTGAAGCGTGGCGGCTGAGGTATACATACCATTGCCCGCTTCTCGGGAGCACTCCGGTCTCGGGGAAGCCGTCGGATATAACCCGGCGAGCGGCATTTTCGGCGTTTTCACGATTGCTGAAAACCGAATGCACCAAATAGTAACGTGCTTTAGCCGACGGTGTTGTGCTGTTGGCTATCGGCGCTGAGTCCTTGGACTCAAGTTCTTTGTTGAGTTCTCGCTCGCGTCGCTGGGCATCCTTGATGCTGTCCTCGCGCATCTTCTCCGCCTCGATTTCGCTGACGTGGTGATGCTTGCGGCGTTTTACGAAGTTTCCGATAGACTCCTCGCTGATGCCTTCGCCGGTGTCAACCCACAGATAGTTGCTGGGGGCTTTCTTGCGCCAAGTTTCAAGGTTCTTGACCCTGATTGTCACCGGAAGCCCTGACGCCACGCTCCAGAATGGAATGTGCTGACCTTGGTCGATTTCCAGATGGGCTATCAGCGCCGTGCTCTTTTTGGTGAAGTAGCTTCTCAGATGCTCGGGAATCTCCTCGGTGCGCGCTCCGATAATCGACACGTGGGCGAAAAACGACACCTCTTCGTTTACCACAATTTCAGCGGTTGAATTGTAGGTGATTCGGTCGATTTTATCTACCGGGACGTATGCCACAACGTGAAGGTTGTTGTCCATCAGGTCGATGTGCTGTGAAGTGAGAATAAGCTCCTTTTCGAAGAATACCATGCGGTCGGGAGCCACTACGTTAACAATCAACGATGAGTCGGTCGCGAGCCTGTAGTTTCGGGCATCTCGGAGCTGACCTGACCTGATGTTGTCATAAATCTGCTGCTCGGAGGCTGAGAATCCTCCGTTGCCCGAGCCAAACCCCTTGCCTCCGTTGCCGAGTGAGTTTTTCAGCGAGCCGAGCAGTCCGAGCTCGTTTTGCAACGCTCTGAGCTGAGCCAACGCCTCGTTGAGTTGGCGCTCGAGGTCCATCTTGTGGGAGTTGTCGCTGAGCCCGAACTGGATGTTATGGCTCTCAAGCCCTATCTGCTTGCGCAGTTCCTCCACTCTGACTCTTATCACTGCTATCTGTGAAAGCAGATTGTTGTAGCGTATGGTCAGGTCGCGGTTTCTTGCCACGATGTCGGGCTCGGATGTGAAGTCGGCGTTGCGCACCATCATATCCATCATATAATATGAGTAGAGGGTGTCGCCCGGCAAAACCACGTCGCCTGTTTCGACATACATGCTGTCGAGGAAGATGTCAAAAGGTGCCCTCACCTGATTGGCGTCGACATGCACATATCCGTCAAACTCGGTGTAGTAAGCCTGGCGACCGAAATATAAGAGGAGAATTCCGATAATCACGGCAAGCACCGTTCCGGCAACAATCTGCTGGCGGTTTATTCGCCGTTTTCGTTGCCGGAGAATCTCTTCGATATTCTCCTTTTCTTCGTGTGATCTATAGGTGAAGTTTTTCATTTGACAAAGCTGATTTTAGTTTTGTGTTGAGGCGATTTTGTCAATCGGCGTTTCCTTGCAGAAGGTCAGGACCGATACGTCGGTCAGGAATTTCTGAAGGTCGGCGATAGCGCAATCGCGGCTGTATTGAAACCCGATGAACTTTTCGCAGCACATCAGGTAGCTGTTATATTCTTTCATTCGCGCAAGTCGGTTATACTCGCCTATGCGGTTGTCGTAGCCGGTTTTGCGAATCTGGAGGTAGCGCTTCAACTCCTCCATGCGGCGGTATTCTCCGATTGCCGAGCGGTTGTAGCGGTCGATGTCGTCGAGAATCGCTTTAGCCGTTTCGATAAGGCGTGTCGCCAGATAGTTTTCCTGAGCGGCAAGCTCGTCGCGTTGAGCCCGGAGCGCCGCTTTCTTGCGGCTGAACTCTTTAGAGACGGGGATGGTGAACACCACTCCGGCGTCGACATTCGACGAGTTGCCCATCGAGCGGGTGTATAGAGAGTAGCGCACAAACGGCGCCGCGTTGAATTCGGTCCAGTAGCTCGTGTTTGACGCCTGGGTCTCGAGTAACTCCATCTGCAATTTCAATGTTGACAGGTCGGCTTGCGTTGAGCGCACTTTGTTCAGGAAGGCGGCGGTGTCGACGCTGATTGTCATTCCCGACGGGCTTGAAAGGTCGGATGCCGCAATAAGCCCTCCGGGGAGAGTGGCGAGAAGTCTTTCGGCTTCGGCTTTCTCGTTAAGAATCTGTAAGAGGTCGTCGCTGCTGATGTTCTGATTGCCGAGGAGGTAGAGATAGGCGTTGCTGAGCATGTCGAGATTGTTGATTCGGTGGAGCAACACTCCTGCGAGAAGGGTGTCGGCGGTGTTGCGGAACACCTCTTTCTGTCGTTCTACAAGCATGCCGAGCTCCTCTTTGTCAAAAGCGAGACGGTCGATTTGTCCTCGCAGCTCCTGCTCATGGATGCGTCCTTTGCGTTTGAACACCGCGCTTTGAAACGGATACCACCTCAGCTCAGCCTGCACTTTGGCTTTGTAGCGCGACACTCCGTTGTCCTCTTCGTCGATGCCGAGCGAATTGTCGAGGCGGTAATAAGTCTGACCGGTGAATTTGAGCCCGGTTTGAGCCGTGATGATTCCAATCTCGGCTTTTGTGCGCGCGTTGATGGCGCTGTCGAGCGCGGCGCGGTCGGCGGTCACCGAGGGTTGCAGCTCGCCTTGCTTCATTGAGCCGGCTTGCCAGCCTTGTTGTCCGGGATGGAAAATGAGGGAATCGAGCGTGACAAACCGAGAGTCAAAACTTCTCAGGATGTCAAAGCCCTTTTCGTTTTGCCCGAATAAAGGCAGCAAATAAAACAGAGCGAATATTGCGGTATATATCTTAGACATGACTCAGCTCGGTCAGATGTTATAATGTTAGACTGTTCAGAATTTTAGTTTTGCATCATGGCATGGTATTTTGTGGTTGATGTCTATTGATGCAACAGATATGCAAATATAGAAATAAAAACTGCAATCGGCAAGGTCTTATACAATTATTTGTTAAATGAGAAGCATATTTAGGGAAAATTATAAAGTAAAATCGTAAAGTATTGGGCAAAAGATGTAATTTTGCATCTTGAACAACTATTTTTTCATCTTGAACAACTATTAGTATGAGCATGGATCAACATAATCAAGAGACTGAAAATTCAGGAAAAAAGAGAAGCTTGACTCGCTCCATAATCATTGGGATGTGGGTGGCTTTTGCCGTTTTGGTGGCGGGTGCATTTTTCTTCTTTTTCTTGATCTATAACGGCTCTATAGGATATATGCCTCCGATCGAGGAGCTTAAAAATCCCCAGGACCGCTTCGCCTCGGTGGTGTATTCTTCCGACGGAGAGGAGCTTGGACGCTATTTCGCCGATACCGGCAATCGAGTTTACGCTGAATTTGATGATATATCGCAATATGTTATCGATGCGCTTGTAGCCACCGAAGACTCCCGCTTCGAGGAGCATTCGGGCATTGATGTGAAGGCGCTCGGTCGTGTTGCCGTTAAGACTCTGTTGATGAATCAGAAGAATGCCGGAGGTGGATCGACCCTGACCCAACAGCTTGCCAAGCAGCTGTATTCGCCGTCGTCTCACGGGCTTATGCAGCGCGCCCTTCAGAAGCCGATCGAATGGATGATAGCCATAAAACTTGAACGCTATTACTCCAAGGAGGAGATTATGAAAATGTATCTCAACCAGTTTGACTTTCTCTATAATGCGGTTGGAATAAAGTCGGCGGCTCATGTATATTTCGGCAAGGACCCCAAGGACTTGAAGATTGAGGAGGCGGCTATGCTTGTGGGAATGGTGAAGAATCCGTCTTACTTCAATCCTGTGAGAAAGCCTGAAAGAGTGCGCGAGCGCCGCAATGTTGTGCTGGAGCAGATGTATAAAAACGACATGATAACCCATGCCGAACTCGATTCGCTTAAGCAGTTGCCGCTGACGCTCGATTTTCACAAAGTGGACCATAAGGAGGGTCCGGCGCCCTATTTCCGCGAGGAGTTGCGTAGAGTGCTGAGGGCTAAGAAGCCGGTGCGCTCCGACTATAGGGGTTGGGAAGCTCAGAAGTTTGTGGATGATTCCATCGCTTGGGCGACCAATCCGCTGTTTGGTTGGATCGAGAAGAATCCCAAGCCCGACGGCTCGAAATATGACATTTATACCGACGGTTTGAAAATCTACACCACAATCGATTCGCGCATGCAGAAATATGCCGAAGACGCGGTGATTCAACACTTGAGCAAAACCTTGCAGCCCAGTTTCTTCAGAGAGAAAAAGGGGGTTAAAGGAGCTCCTTATACTACTAACCGCGAAGAGTTGTCGTCGTCACAGCTTGAGTCGATAATACAGCGCAGCATGAAGCAGAGCGACCGCTACATCTCGATGAAGCGTGCCGGACACTCGGAAGCCGAAATCAAGGCTGCGTTCAACACGCCTGTCGACATGAAAGTGTTCTCTTACTCGGGTCCCGTCGACACTGTAATGACTCCGATGGATTCGATTATGTATCAGAAGCATTTCCTTCGTGCCGGATTCATGTCGATGGATCCCGTGACAGGTCATGTGAAGGCATATGTGGGCGGTCCCAATTTTACGTTCTTCCAATATGACATGGTTTCGACCGGACGACGACAAATCGGATCGACAATCAAGCCGTTCCTTTACACTTACGCTATGGAGGAGGGCTTCACGCCGTGTGACGAGATGCTGAACGATCAGCCTACGATATACGACGAGGTGGGTCGCCCCTGGCAGCCGCGTAATGCCGGAAACGCCCGTGTGGGAGAAATGGTGGATTTGCGCTGGGCGCTCACCAATTCAAACAACTGGATTTCCGCGCGGCTCATGAGCCAGCTGTCTCCGGCTACGCTTGTGCGCAACATGCACAATTTCGGAATTACCAACCATCTTGATCCGGTTATCGCGTTGTGTCTCGGACCGTGCGATGTTTCGGTAAAGGAGATGGTGACGGCTTATTCGGCGTTTGCCAATAAGGGTATGCGTGTCGATCCTATGTTTGTCACGGCGATTGCCGACAGTAACGGAAATATAATATCGGAGTTCGCTCCAAATCACACCGAGGTAATAAGCACCGAGGCATACTACAAGATACTCTCCATGCTCCTGAATGTGGTTGACGGAGGTACCGGTAACCGTTTGCGCCGCGCTCCCTACAATATCACGGCTCAGATGGGAGGAAAGACCGGAACTACCAATTCAAACTCCGACGGTTGGTTCATGGGATTTACCCCTCAGCTTGTGTCGGGAGTGTGGGTAGGCGGAGAGGAGCGTTACATCCACTTCAACGGTATGGCGATGGGTCAAGGCGCGTCTATGGCGCTTCCCATCTACGGGCTTTATATCAGTAAAGTATATGCCGACCCCGCGCTTCCTTATAACCAGAATGTGAAATTTGATTTCCCCTCTGATATTGATTTGTGTTTCAAGGAGTATTACGGAGAATATCACGAGGAGCCTGATTCGGCGGAAGAAAGCATCCAAGGTGTGTTTGATTAGAAAACTTAGATAAAAGCGTGTTATATGGGCAGGAAATTGCAAATTAGGGATTTGACTATGCGTGACGGACAGCAGTCGCTGTTTGCCACTCGCATGAACCAGAAAAGTATCGATCGGCTTTTGCCGCTGTATGAAAACGCTGGTTTCTATATTGTTGAAGTGTGGGGCGGAGCTGTTCCCGACTCGGTGATGCGCTATCTTGATGAGTCGCCCTGGAACCGTCTTCGCAAGGCGAGCGCCGCTCTAAAAGGACATTCATTGTTGTCGGCTTTGTCAAGAGGTCGCAATCTCTTCGGCTATGTTCCTTATCCCGATTCAGTGCTTGAAGGTTTTTACAAGGAGGCTATTGATGACGGTCTCAATGTGATGAGGATATTCGACGCTCTCAATGACCTTGACAACGTGAAGGGGTCTATAAAGATGATAAATGAGCTTGGCGGTATTGCTGACGGTGCCGTTTGTTACACTGTCGACCCCAAGCCTGAAACTCCGAAAGGCTTTTTCGCCCGACTTTTTGCAAAGAAGCCCGAAATGATATTCACTGACGAGTATTTCGTGGAGAAGGCAAAGGCGATGGAAGCTTACGGCGCGCGTATCGTCACACTTAAGGATATGGCTGGACTTGTGAACCCCGCCCGTGTCGCTACATTGATGCCTAAACTGAAGGCGGCTCTGACGGTGCCTGTCGATTTCCACACTCATTGCACTCCCGGCTACGGGCTTGCGTCCTCAGTGATGGCAATGATTCACGGGGTTGATATTCTTGACACTAATATATGGTGGTTTGCCGGCGGTTCGGCGGCACCGGCGATTGAATTGATATATGTGTTCGCCAAAAAACTTGATATCGAGGTGGAAGCCGACATGGAGGCTGTCGCTAAGATTGCCAAAGAACTGAAGAAGGTGAGGGAGGAGTTGAGCGAGTTTGACTTGGGAAAGAAGTTTCCGCGAGATTTCAACCCTGTGGCTGAAAAGTTGCCGGCTGAGGTCGATGAGCTTTTTGACAAGGCTATCGAGGCGGCGCTGCGCAACGATGAAGAGGAATTGCTGGTATATTGCCATGGCATAGAGGATTATTTCGGATTCCCCAAGCCTAATATGCTGGTTAAGGAAGCCGAGGTGCCGGGAGGAATGTATTCCAATATGGTGGCTCAGCTCAAGGCTCTGCAGGCTGAAGACCTGCTTGACGACGCGATGCGGCTCATTCCGAAGGTGAGACGCGACGCCGGATTGGTGCCGCTGGTCACTCCTACAAGCCAGATAGTGGGAAGCCAGGCTGTTAGCCTTGCAATTGACCGTAAGAACGGGAATCCCGATTATACGACTAAATCCAATCAGTTCATTTCGCTTGTCAAAGGCGAGTATGGGCATACTCCTGTTGCGATAGACCCTGAATTCCGGCTTAAGATAACCGGTAGCGAAATCGAAACGCCCTATGACACCGCGAAATATAAAAAGCCTGAAAATCCTCTGCTTGAAGACGCGGGAGGAGTGCAGCTTGCCAATAACGGCGAGGAATATCTGCTGCTTGAATTACTTCCCACGGTTGCCGCTCCGTTTCTGAAGCGCCGCCGTAGCGAGGAGTATGAAATGGTCATGGCTGAGATGCGTCAAGCCGAGGCGGAAGAAGCCGCCGCCAATATTGTGACGGGTCCGGTGTTGCAGGCTCCGATGAGTGGAAAGATTGTCGAGGTCAATGTGAAACCCGGTGATAAGATTAAGCGCGGCGACGTTGTTCTGGTGTATGAGGCTATGAAGATGGAGAATGATCTTGAGGCTGAAGGGGACTACACGGTTAAGCGTGTGCTGGTTGTTCCGGGCGATCAGGTGATGACTGATCAGGTTATGGTTGAGTACGAATAAAAATAAAAAATCAAAAAACAGCGAAAATTTTGTCGGATTCGCAAAAAAAGCGTAAATTTGCAAGCCATTACAGATTTACGCCTTACCAGCGTGATTTTGACAGACTTGAATAAAAACAACAAAACAATATTAATAAGATGAAACAAGGTATCCATCCTTCAGACTACCGTGAAGTAGTATTTAAAGATATGTCAAACGATGAGATTTTCATCACTCGTTCGACGGTTGCCGCTAAAGAGACTATCGAAGTTGACGGTGTGACTTATCCGTTGGTAAAGCTTGAAATCACCAGTTCGTCTCATCCTTTCTTCACCGGAAAGCAGAAGCTTGTCGACACTGCAGGTCGCGTGGACAAGTTCATGAGCCGTTACGGAAACCGCAAGAAAAAATAATAATCATTGCGCATCATAATGAGGGCGTGTCGCTGAACTCGGCGACACGCCCTCATGTTTTTTAATTTGTAAATATTAAGCTTATGCGCTATATTTGTGAATAGGATATAATTTGCCATTATGAAGAATGAAGATAAAGCCAACACGCTTGTGAGAATCTACCGGTTTTACCGTGACGGATTCCGTTCCATGACTGTGGGGCGGTGGTTGTGGCTCATGATAATAGTGAAGCTGTTTGTCCTGTTTTTCATATTCAAATTGTTTTTCTTCCCTGATGTGTTGAATCGAGACTATGACACTGACGAGCAGCGCGCC
>JAAVEM010000006.1 GCA_014801235.1 Bacteroides sp.
ACCGAGGACGACACCTTCCACCGCCAAGCCGCCCTTCCACAAAAAACGTACGGACATGGCGTGCCATGTCAACAAACGCTGCCCGCTCCCCCGGCAATCCATGACGCAGTGCCGCCCGGCTCCGTCACCGTCATCATCCCCGCCCCAAGGCTGCGGCAACAAGCCCTGAGCTGCTAAGCGGCAGCTGCCCCCGCCAAGAGCGGCGGCGAGAACCACGCCCCCCAACAGGACACAGGCTCGCCACGCCAAAACGGCAGCAAAAGCACCTTGACATTCTTAAACTCCTTAAAGACCCCAAAGTCCTTAATATCTTTATCCCCACACTAATATTCGCCATTCTTCATGCTGATAAACTTTTTTTTTGCGAATTTATTTGGAAATCACGAATCATTTCTTTAAATTTGTGATTGAATAAGTTTAGTGGAATAAATAGATGAAGAGACTGCTCATATCAATAGCCATTTTTGCCGGTTTCACATTGCCGAGTTTCATTCAAGCTGGCAATGCGGGACAGGATATGTCGTCATCGATAGTGGTTTCTGCGCCAACCATTAAGCCTGTTCCCCAAGGTATAGAGCTAACGGTTTCTGACGGCGAGACTCACCAGTTTTACATCTACTCCATCACAGGGCAGATGATAAAATCGGTTGAAGTGAGGGAAAGCGCCGTGATTGATCTTCCTTGCGGCTACTATATAGTGAAGTGCCGCGAATGGTCGAAAAAAATAGTTGTGAAATAATCATTCCTATTTTTTTCTGAAAAATGAGTGTGCCCGGCACGCTTTTTTTTTGCCCTGATTTGTTATATCTGTAGTATTATATTTTTAGTTGTCTTAACTTATCTATTACTTTAATGAATTTGAATCTAATGACTCTCTGCAAGAGCACAATCTTGGCTACAGCTGTGATATGCGGCGGAAATCATGCCGGCGCAGCTAATTCTGATGCTCGCTTCGAAGAATTTGCCACCTATGACGGCAATGACCTTGAACTCGCTGTAAACGCTTCGGGCACTCATTTCACCGTGTGGTCGCCGGAAGCCGATGCCGCCCAAGTCATACTCTATCCTACCGATAGGAACTCTGCCGCGCTTGACACTCTGTCAATGACGCGATCGGACAACGGCACATGGCGCGCATCGGTACCTCAGCAACTCTATGGCAAGTTTTACACATTCCGCATCAAGTATCACGGAAAATGGCTTGCCGAAACCCCGGGAGTGTGGGCTAAAGCGCTTGGCACCAACGGCGAGCGCGCCGCAATAATCGACTTTGCCAACACAAATCCCGATGGCTGGGAAAATGACAAAGGTCCGGCTATCAAGCACATTAACGATGCGGTCATTTACGAAATGCATCATCGNGACTTTTCTGTACACCCTAATTCCGGAATCGTAAACAAGGGCAAATTCATTGCGATGACCGAAGACGGGACNAAGAGCCCTCTCGGCGACAAAACCGGCATAGATCACTTGAAAGAGCTGGGCATCACGCATGTTCACATCCTGCCTTCCTATGACTTCAACAGCGTCGACGAGTCGCAATTGCCAAGCAACCAGTATAACTGGGGATATGATCCGGTGAANTACAANGCNCCNGACGGTTCATATTCGACCAATCCNGCAAATCCCGAAACAAGAATAAAGGAGATGAAGGAAATGGTGCAGGCNCTTCACAACGCGGGCATAGGAGTGGTGATGGACGTGGTTTATAACCACACCGCGCTCAACGACGACTCCAATTTTTCTCTGACCGCTCCGGGCTACTACTACCGCCATCGCGACGACGGCTCTTATAGCGANGCGTCGGGATGTGGAAATGAAACCGCGTCAGAGCGCCAACAGATGCGCGATTTCATCGTGAACTCAGTGAAATATTGGGCNAAAGAATATCATATCGACGGCTTCCGCTTCGACTTGATGGCTATCCATGACACCACGACGATGAACCGNGTGGCAAGCGAACTGAAGGAGATAAACCCCGACATATTCGTTTACGGCGAAGGATGGACNGCCGGCGACTCTCCCCTGCCCGTCGGACAGCGCGCNCTGAAAGACAATGTGTCGGCAATGCCGCAAATCGCAGTGTTCAGCGATGACCTCCGCGATGCGGTGAAGGGACATTACACCGACGCGTCTGACCGTGGATTTGCCACNGGCAANCCNGGACTTGANGAGACNGTGAAAATCGGAATNGTNGGAGCNACGGCNCATCCGCAAGTGAATTATGCGCTTGGCAACAACTCAAAAGCGCCCTACGCCCTCTCGCCGACACAAGTGATCAACTATGTGTCGTGTCACGACGACCTGATGCTGACCGACAAGCTCGCTAAATCGATGCCCGACGCTACCACNGCAGAGCGACAGAGAGCCGACAAACTCGCCCAGACAATNGTNTTCACATCACAGGGCACNCCATTCATGTTTGCCGGAGAAGANATNTACCGCAACAAGAAGGGCGTACACAATTCCTATAAATCGCCCGACTCAATCAATGCGATTGACTGGAATCTNAAACATGAGAATGCCGACCTCTACAACTACTATCGCGAGTTGATAAAACTGCGCAAATCCCATCCGGCATTCCGCATGACGACCGCCGAGGATGTGGCGAAGCACCTCGTGTTTGACAAAGTGAACGGCGACAATCTCATCTCTTACTCNCTTAAAGACTACGCCAANGGCGACCAATGGAAAGAGATAAANGTGATTTTCAACGGAGCCGACGACGCGCAAGAGGTGAAAATCCCTTCCGGAAACTGGCTCGTTGTGGCTCGTGACGGACAGATGAATGCCGAAGGAATGGGCAAAATCAAAGGAGGAAAAATCATGGTTGAGCCACGCTCGGCACTTATCCTCGCCAAAGAAAAGTAACACCGCTCTCGACTGAAGCGACAGAAACATGCGGTCAGGAACTTTAAAGTTCTTGACCGCACTATTTTTACCAATTTCACTGAACTATACCGAAATAAATTACAACTTATCATCTTTGTTATGATAATTTTCTTATCTTTGCACGCATAGTAATTTATTCAACCTTTTTTCTAACCTACAATTATCTTTATGATTAAAAAGCTTTTCAGACTTGTTGTTGCCATNGCAGCGCTTGCCTCGTGGAATCAAGGGCATGCTCAGGCTGGCAAAACATTCAATGGCGAAAAAGCGTCGGTTGTGTGGGATTTCAATTCCGCCGACTACAAAGACGCTGTCACAATCACTCCTGAAGGAGTTTTTTCGCTCACCGCATTTGACCAAAGCGATTTCACCTATGAAGGCATCGGAAACGCAAGCGCTGCCGACACCGACATTCCCGATGTGAAATTCGTTAGACTGATGAAGGCGTCCAACAGCAACTTGAAATGGGTTGTAAAGCCCTCTAAAGGACTCACCTTCACCCCCACCCACGTCAGCTTCTACGTGCTGCGCCAGGGTACCGACGCCAAAGACTGCCTAAGTGCCGAACTGACAGTCGGCGCCAAGAAAGTAGACTTGGGAACCTACACCGCAATCCGTGACAACAAGGACACGGCATATGATGAAGCAAAATGGACTGGCTCCAACTTCCCCACCAACCGCACAAATAAAGTAGACGTGACACTGACAGCGGAGCAGCAAGCTCTGCTGACTTCCGGCGAGGAGCTGACACTCACATGCACCGTGAACCTCGGCAGCGGCAAGCAGATGTTTTTCAGCGACATCCACATCGACGGAACCGTTACCGGAACCATCGAACAGGCAGCTAAATATCAAATTATCGCAAATGCCGCTCCTGCCGAAGCAGCCGAAATAACTTTCTATCCTGAAGCAGCCGAATATGAGGCAGACACTCAAGTCAGGATTTCAGCTACGAAAAACTTCGGTTACAAATTCATCAACTGGACCAACGAAGCGGGAGAGGTAGTTTCTCTCGACCCCGTTTTCAGCGTTACAGTCAAGAAAGCTGAAAAATATACCGCCAATTTCAAAAAGCTACACACTTATGAACTACGCACATCAGTGGAAGGCGGAGCTAACGACTACATGGTTCAGGCAACGCCGGCGCCAACTGTTGTCGACGGTAAAAACATGTATGAGGAAGGAACTCAGGTGACGCTGAATGCCATGTCGAACCACATTGTCTCTTTCGGCAACTGGAGCACAGGAGCGACTGAAAACGAAATCACAGTAATCATGGACGATGACAAGGAGCTGACAGCATCATTCTCTACCATAGATTACATCGTCGGATGGGATTTCTACAAAAACGGCAACGGCGGAATTGCGCCTGCATTCGCATCGGCTGACAATGACGACGTTTCGTTCGTGCTCCGCAACGCTGCCGGCGAAAATTTCACTTGGCTTGACAAATCGACCCTCGCAGCCGGAGGATATGAAGGCAAAGAAGGCGCCGCTGTGAACTGGACCACCACTGGACTCGGAAACACCTATTGGCAAACAAGAGTAAACGCCTCGGCATATACCGACATCAAGGTATACTCGGAAATGGCGTTCAACTACAACGCGTATACAAAACAAGACGTGCAGTATTCAATCGACGGCGAAAACTGGACCACGGCGGGCTCTTTCACAATCCCCGGAAGCAAGAATTGGGTGAGCGAAGAGTTTGACCTGCCCGCATCTGTCAACAATGCCCCCGCCCTTTTCATTCGCTGGATAGCCGACACCGCATCGGACAAAGCCGGAACCACATCAGACAACGACGGAACCGCAATAGCCAACGTCTTCATCACCGGAACAATGAAACTCGTCAATGACGGCAAAGCGCCGGAGCTGATTTCAACCGTTCCGGCAAATAACGCCGATAACGCATCTGCCAACGGACGAATCGTCCTGAACTTTGACGAAAAAGTAAAGGTAAAAGCTGGAGCAACCGCAACTCTCGGCGACCAATCGCTCTCCCCCATCGTGTCGGGCAAGAGCGTGATGTTTGAGTACCGAGGGCTCACCTATTCAACCCCTTACACATTCAAGTTGCCCGCTAACACAGTTTCCGATCTAACCGACAATGCTTTGGACAAGGAAATCGTGATCAACTTCACCACCAAGAACCGTCCCGGAGTAGTGAAACAGGAATTTGACTTCATCGTTCCCGACAACGGTTCATTTGTCCACGCTATCACGATGGCTTCAAAGCGCGAAGACACCTCAAAACGTTTCCGCATCTTCGTCAAGAATGGAAACTATGTGATTCCCGCAAACCCGGAAGCTCCGGTGACAGGCACTGATGGCGAGAAATATCCCG
Organism: Bacteroides sp.; assembly: GCA_014801235.1. Classification (GTDB taxonomy): domain Bacteria; phylum Bacteroidota; class Bacteroidia; order Bacteroidales; family Muribaculaceae; genus Muribaculum. The sequence goes on from JAAVEM010000006.1 coordinate 5,240, forward strand.
GCGCGACCACCTACCTGACCTCCCCTAATGTTTCAATAATCGGAGAAAGCAGAGATGGCGTCGTAATCACCAACACAGTTCCCACAAACCTTGTTCAAACTCAGTATGGGCCCCAGAATCCGCTCGAAGGCATAGGCAAAGGCGATGTGCTGAATCTATCGAAAGGCGCGACCGACACTTACTTCCAGGATATCACCTTCAAGAGCGCCATGGGCGACTCAAAAGGCCGTGACATTGTTCTGAACGACGCTTCCAACAAGACAATCTGCAAAAACGTGTGCCTGTGGGGACACCAGGACACTTATGTCTCCAGCAGCGACAAGGGACGCTTCTATTTTGAGGGAGGACTTCTGCGCGGACGTACAGACTTCCTCTGCGGAAAGGGCGACGTGTTCTTTAATAATGTGACTCTTCAGATGTGTGAAAAAGGCGGATATTTAGCAGTACCGTCGGTTCCGAAGAAATATGGCTACATCTTTAAGGACTGCGAAATCGTAGGCGAAGACAGCTCGGTCGACGGAAACTACACCCTCGGTCGCCCATGGGGATCAGGAACTCCGATAGCGCTCTATATCGACACCAAGATGACCGCACGCCCAAAAGCCGAGGGATGGAACGAAATGGGCGACGGCTGGCCGGCTCGCTTTGCCGAATATAATTCAACGACTGCATCAGGCACTGTCATCGACTTGTCAAGCCGCAAGAAAAAATTCGCATCATCTCACGAAAACAATCCTGTCCTTACCGCAGAAGAAGCTAAGCAATATACAATCGGAAATGTAATGGGCGACGAAGACGGATGGGATCCTACCGAAGCTACCGAACAAGCATCGACTCCAACCAACGCTGAACTCGCAAACGGAGTGATCACTTGGGACAACAGCGACTATGTGCTCTGCTGGGCAGTTTGCAAAGACAACAAGGTAATCGCATTCACCACTAAACCGACCTACACCGTGGAAGGCGACACTGACGGCTATACAATCCGTGCCGCCAACGAAATGGGCGGTCTCAGCGAGGCAGCAACCGTGAAAGGCTCAAGCGGCATCGACTCAGTGAACACTGACACAGAAATAACATCCACTACCTACTATAACATGCAAGGCTCAATTGTGGATGCTACCTATAAAGGTATAATCATTAAAGTTGACACCATGAGCGACGGAAGCCGCATATCAACCAAACTAATCAATCGTTAATAAACGGTTTTTAGCCCAAACAAAGGAGGACATCTTAATTGATGCCCTCCTTCTTGTTTAGAATCACTTTTAAGGCTTGAGAAAGTTGGTCGGGACAAGAGGTCTGCTTCGCACCACATTTTATTCCCTCCAGACGCGATATCACCTCTTCGGCACTCATCCCTTTGACCAGCGCTGATAGCCCCTGAAGGTTGCCATGACAACCGCCTTGAAAAATCACATTTTCTATAATCCCGTTTTCAATCCCGATCTCTATCTCTCGCGAACATGTACCCGCAGTTTTATACCTATATTTCTCCATTTTTTCGAAAAACCGTTATTCATTAATAATTAATACGTTAATCATCTTTCGCTCTGCAAAGTTAAAAAAACTTCAAAAATTTACCTCAAAATATTTGCATAATACGGAAAAAGCGCCTACCTTTGCATCACTTTTAAGAGAGAATGATTCGCTAGCTCAGCTGGTAGAGCACAACACTTTTAATGTTGGGGTCCTGGGTTCGAGCCCCAGGCGGATCACAAGAAAGTCCGAACTTTCACCGCAAAACGCTGAAAATCACTTGA
>JAAVEM010000007.1 GCA_014801235.1 Bacteroides sp.
CCCCGGGACGACGCCACCTGACCGCGACATCGCCCCGGGACTAACATTAACGCCCCCTACGGGGACGCCCCATAATCCACCAACGGTAACTCGAAGAGCTACAAATATGCCCACTTCAAACAGTACGGACATGCCGCGCCATGTCGTCCTCGTTCCCGCCACCCAGTCGCCCAACCGTCCGCCTCCACGTTCCATCCTCGCGCATCGGAGATGCGCTAATCCGCGAAACCCCATGTTGATTCGCGAGCGAATCAACATGGGGCAAAGATCCCCCGCCGCCTACAACGTCGGAGACGTTGCATTACGTAATAACAATCTCATTTTGTCATATCCCCACCCAAACGAACCGCCAAGCCTGCAAAGGCTTGCCCCTATGGATAGCCGGGTACGGCGAATGAAATGAGCCGTGCCCGGAAACACACGCAACAATCAATCGCACTCTGCAAAGAGTGCCCCCTAAAACCACCTCGCCATCCGCCCAACACATTGAGCTCATGAGACTTACCGCTAAAGCCGTCCTATATTCCGGTCAATCCAATTGAAATGAGCGGTATAATTCCTTTTCATCCGGCTCACACTCTCCTCGAATGTCAAACTCTCGTCACCCGCGACAACAACATTGATAGGCCATCTTTCACAGTCATACCCCATCGACTCGCGTATCTCAGCCGCGCATTTATCAATGTAGTCAGGAATAGTCGCAAGAGCCGCCCTGTGCTCCTGCCATCTCGACTTGACCGCTTGCGTAAATTCAGGATAAAGGAAAAGATAACTGTACCAGATGGAGGTCTTCACAATCCATGCGTTATACTCACGGAAAGTGCCATAATCGAAATCCCACGCCGGACCGGAATAGAGTTTTCCTTCACGCGCCTTATACATGTAGGAACTCTTGGGATGGTTGGGTTCCCAGTTCACTGTGAGTTCATGAAGCAGCCACCAGTCGATATAGGAATTCACGTCGATCAGCGCCTCGATTTCAGAATAAGGCGCCTGGTTCACGAGCTTCGACTCCACGTTGTTGACATAGTTTTCAAGATACTCCATCTGCGCCGGCTGAAGCACATCCTCGTCGGGCGACTGGATATTGACCGGCAGGTTGAGCAACTGGGTTCTGAACTTGTTCACCTCGTCATAGGCAGTGTCAAACTCCAGAAGATAGCCTCCCGAAATCAGCGGATCCACCAAGTCGGTAGGCTTCATCTCGTCGATATCCACTCGGTTGGGGTCGACTTTTATCTGCTCACACAGGTAATAGTTACCCACCATTTCGCCGTTGAACACGAGGTCAACAAACTCTCCGCTCGGTGTCCACACCAACCCCGACAGCCTGCGCCCTATCTCAAACGACACCTCGTTTCTCAGGTTGGTTCGGTCAAGCCAGTTGGCGAGAAGACACCACCTCTTGTGCTTGGGCATGCCGAGAAGCTCGCTCTTCTTGTCGAGCTTGATTGCATAGGGTTTCTTCGGAAATCCCCAGGTGGAATTGCCGCGCCCCTTCATGCTTGCGGAATAATCTCCGTTCTGCTCGCCGGCGTTGAAGATGCGCAGGGTGTTGTCGCTTACCCACGTCTCCTTGCTGTCGATCGGCGCGGTCGTGTTGACATAGACGGTGGGAAGATTGGAGAATGTGATGGCAACGGTATATTCCTGAGTATCTCCATCGGACGACGCAGCCACAAGCGTCACGGGATTGGAGAAGTCGACGGTTCCTTGCGAAGCTTGCTCCATGCTCTCTCCCTTCACCATGATAGAGGCGAAATTGCCGTCAAATTCGGGCTTGAGGGCGCTTCTATCGGTGGTAGGCGGCAGTTTGATCAGAAACAGATTGTCGTTTTTTTCACCCTCCACGCCGTTGATTTTGACGCTGAACAGGTCAGTGCCGCTTTTCACTATCGAGAAGGGATTGGAGGACAGCCTGATGGTTTCGCCGCGCGAATTTTTTGTTGTGATGACAAGGCAAGCGCGCTCGTCAAGATTCTCGTCGAGATTCAGCGATGTCACCGTCGCTTTATATTGCCCTTGCTTTACGGCGCCGTCGTCGGTAGTGTCGGGAACCACCGAAGTTATCTTGTAGCCGGTCGGTCCGTTGACATAGCTGGCTCTCGATTGAGAGGTCACGATGTCGAGTTCGATTGTAGCTTCGTCACCATCGGTCACGAAACTGATGTAAGCGTCCGATGGATTGAGCCTGAAAACAAGGATTCCGTCATTGAGAGTGGTGAGACGCAGAGGCTCGTTGAGCACCACCACCGATGTGGGATAGGACACGTCGAGATTGAACTTGAACTCCGAGCCGTCGCCGAGAGTGAGGGTGATGACACCGCTCTGCTCGTCCTTCACGATGGAACGCAGAGCCGATTTCGAATCGGAAGAATAAGGCGTCACGATAGTCTCTATGACCTGCTCGGGATTCTCGGGAGCATAGGTTTCGAACGCATACAGCCCATTGTCACCGACAACCACGCGGACACAATTTCCGTCCACCCCGTCGATGCCGTCAATACCGTCTGTACCGTCAATGCCCGGAATGCCGATAGCCGACACGGCGTTGCCCGCGCCGTCAAGAATGCGGCTGAAGGTAGCCTCACCGTCATATGACACCGACCAATACCCCTCGGCGTCGATTTTGACAACAGGGGTCACTGCGTCGGCGCCGTCCTGCCCGTCGATGCCGTGATTGATTTTTATAGTGCTGCCGTCAGAGAACACGATGCTGTATCCGCTGTTGTCGGCAGCTGACTCGACTTTAGTGATAATCTTGCCGTCCTGATAGGCTTCTTTCAGCTGCGTAACCGAATTTTCAAGAGCGGTCACTCTGTCCTTAAGCTCATCAATCTGCTTATCATAGTCGCATGAAGTCATAAACAAGCTTGCAAGCGCAATAGCAAAACCGAAGAATAATCGCATAGAATTTACAATTTAATTATGATTGGTTTTATGAACCTCTTTAAGGTCAATTTCAATAGTTTGATTTCAATAGATTAGAAAACAGTGACATAAATATAACTTGCCGCCGACGGGTTTTATTGCGCGGCATGAACACAAACTCACTCCTCCACCGACGGGTGGAGGGAATTGTAGATGAGCGACGCTTTAGCCGGACCGATCACGTCGGCAAGCTTGTCGACCGGAGCCTCCTTGATGCGTTTTACCGACTTAAACTCCTGGAGCAGAGCCGATTTTGTCTTTTTGCCAATACCTTTTATTTCATCTAACTCGCTCACTATCTGCGACTTGCTGCGCCGGTTGCGATGATGGGTGATGCCGAAACGGTGAGCCTCGTCGCGAAGATGCTGAACCACTCTAAGCGACTCGGAATTTTTGTCGATGTAGAGCGGCACACTGTCGCCCGGGAAATAGATTTCCTCAAGGCGCTTCGCGATGCCGACAACGGCGATGACTCCTCGGAGCCCTATCTCGTCGAGCGCCTCCACCGCCGCGCTCAGCTGCCCCTTGCCGCCGTCGACAACTATGAGCTGCGGCAACTCCTCGCCCTCCTCCATGAGGCGGGTGTAGCGGCGGGTGAGCACCTCCTTCATCGAAGCGAAGTCGTCGGGACCCTCCACGGTCTTGATGTTGAAATGACGGTAATCCTTCTTCGACGGCTTGGCGTTTTTAAACACCACGCACGACGCGACGGGATTCGTGCCCTGGATATTCGAGTTGTCGAAACACTCGATGTGGGTCGGCAAAGTTTTAAGGCGGAAATCAGTCATCATCCTCACGAGGGTGCGCTCAACGCGCTTCTCGGGATCATGCTTCTCCATCATTTTAAGGGAGTCGATTTTGTTCTGGCGGGCATTGTGGGTCGACACTTCGAGCAGCTTCAGCTTGTCGCCGCGCTTGGGCACGTTGAACACCACTCCGTCAAGCGGAATTTCAGGGAGCGCCGGCACGATGATTTCGTCATATTTGAGTTGGAACTTCTCGGCGATCTCCATGATGGCATAGCCGAGAATCTGCTCCACCGACTCGTCAAGGCGGCGCTTGTACTCAAGGGTGATGCTCCTGACGATGGCGCCCCTGCGCACGTGCATATAGTTCACGTAGACAACCTCGCGGTCGTCGTCGACGCCAAACACGTCGATGTCGTCGAGAGTCTGGCTCACGATGACGCTCTTCGACTGATAGCGTGCTATCAGCTCATACTTCTCCTTGAGCATCTGCGCCTCCTCGAAACGCAATTCTCCGGCGAGTTTCATCATGTCGTTTTTCAGATAGTCGAGCAGCTCCTGAGTGTCGCCGCTAAGAATCTTTTTCACGTTGCTGATCATCTCGCCATACTCCTCTTCGCTTATCATGCCCACGCAGCAGCCCAGGCAATTCTTGAGATGGTATTCCAGGCAGAGCCTCCCCTTTCCGCGCTTAATATAATCTGGTGTGATGGCGTGGCGGCAGGTCCTCACGGGATATAGTTCCCTGATGAGATTGAGCACAGCTTTAGCCACGCCCGTGTTGGTGTAAGGACCGTAATATTTCGAGCCGTCCTTTATTCGTGTACGCGTCAGAAACACCCGCGGATAGTGCTCCTTCGTCACCACTATCCAGGGATAGGACTTGTCGTCCTTGAGCAGCACGTTATAGTGGGGCTTGTACTCCTTTATAAGGGAGTTTTCAAGATTGAGCGCGTCTTGCTCGGTGGGCACCACGATATACTTCATGTCGGCGATGGCTCGCACGAGAAGATTCGTGCGCACCGAGTCGTGGGTGCGGTTGAAGTAGGACGACACCCTCCTCTTCAGGTTTTTCGCCTTTCCCACATAGATGACCGTCCCGGCTGCATCATAATACAGATAGCAGCCGGGAGTCTCGGGGAGAATGGAGATTTTCTCCTTTAGTTCTTTTGATTTTTCAACTTTAGCCAATAGGGATCAATATTTAATCAACGATGTCACTTCAGCATCGGCGGGCAGATTGGCGCGACCGCCGAGAGCAGTCAGTTCGACGATGAAGTTAATATAAACCTTGCGCGGGTTCATACTCTTGACAAGCTCATAGCACGCCGCCATTGTTCCGCCGGTGGCGAGAAGGTCGTCATGAATCACCACGATATCGTCGGGGGTGATTGCGTCACGGTGAATCTCGATAGTGTCGGTGCCATACTCCTTGCCATAGGAAGCGCTGACGGTGTCGGCGGGCAGCTTGCCGGGCTTGCGGGCGGGAACGAATCCGGCTCCGATTTCATAGGCGAGAATCGAGCCGCCGATGAATCCGCGCGATTCAATACCCACCACTTTAGTAACGCCTTTTGAGCGATAAAGTTGCGCCAGGTCCCAACCAACTATGTGGAGCGCGCGGGCATCCTTAAACATGGTGGTGAGATCACGGAAAATGATTCCCTCCTTCGGGAAATCGACTACATCACGGATTTTAGATTTCAAGTATTCCATATATGAATCATTTAATTAATTGTTTTATATATCGTTGCAAATGTTCCACGTGAAACATTACCTGCCGAGCAACAGCAACAGGATGTTTATGTCGCTCGGGGATATTCCCGGGATGCGGCTCGCCTGAGCCACCGTTTCGGGCTGGAATTTTTCGAGTTTCTGGCGCGCTTCGGTCGAGAGGGATTTGAGCGAGGCGTAGTCAAACCGTCCTTTTATCTTCAATTCCTCAAGGCGGTGCAGCTTGTCGGCAACAAGACGCTCACGATCGATGTAGCCCTGATACTTTATCAATATCTCGGCAGCCTCCACGATCTCGTCACGGCGAGCCTCCTCTATCGAGGCAATCTCATCGGCAAGCGCGGGAATGCGCGGAGCGAGATTCGCAAAATTCAACTGCGGACGCAGAAGCAGATCATACAGCTTGCAGCCGTGTTTCAGGACGGCGACACCCATCTCCTCAAGCACGGGATTGATGATGGCGGGCTTGATGGAATAATTGCGGGCAAACTCTATAAGGCGGTCGCGCTGCTCACGCTTTGACTCCATGAAGTCGTAGCGCTCGCGGGTGGCGAGTCCTATTTCGTAGCCGCGCGGAGTAAGTCGCATATCGGCATCATCCTGGCGGAGAAGAATGCGATACTCGGCTCGGGAGGTGAACATGCGATAAGGCTCGTCGACACCTTTTATAACCAGGTCGTCGATGAGAACGCCTATATAAGCTTCGTCTCTCGCAAGAGTGAAGGGCTCCTTGCCCGCCACTTTCAGAGCGGCGTTTATACCGGCTATGAGCCCCTGCCCCGCCGCTTCCTCGTAGCCAGTGGTGCCATTCACCTGTCCGGCGAAATAAAGGTTTTCCACGAGCTTCGTTTCAAGGGTGTGGTGAAGCTGACGAGGGTCGAAGAAATCATATTCTATGGCATATCCGGGGCGATATATCTGGACATCGGCAAGCGCCGGAATGGTGTGGAGCGCGTCGATCTGCACATTCATCGGGAGTGACGAGGAGAAGCCGTTGAGATAAAATTCACGGGTGGTCTCCCCCTCCGGTTCAAGGAATAGCTGATGCTCGGTCTTGTCGGCGAAGGTGACAATTTTAGTCTCGATGCTGGGGCAATAGCGAGGACCTATGCTCTGAATCTGTCCGTTGAAAAGCGGAGAGTCGGGCAATCCCGCACGGAGTATTTCGTGGGTGGTCTCGTTGGTGTAGATCGTGTAGCACTCGCGTTGCTTCAGCTCGCGCTTCACAGTGGGGAGATAACTGAACTTGTGATAGTCGTTCTCCCCTGCCTGAGGAACGGTAAGTTCCCATTTCACGCTCCTTCCGTCGATTCTGACAGGCGTTCCGGTCTTCATTCGGTCGGTCACGAAACCGTAGTCGCGCAACTGTTCGGTGACACCGTGGGAAGCCGGTTCGGAAATGCGTCCTCCCTTCACCTGCGCCCTGCCCACGTGCATCAGTCCGTTAAGGAAAGTTCCGGCGGTGAGAATCACCGCGCGTGAATGGAACTCGGCGCCGAGAGCGGTTTTAACGCCTTTCACCTTGCCGTCTTCGATAAGGAGACCGGTCACGGAATCCTGCCACATATACAATCCCGGAGTGTTCTCGAGGATTGAACGCCACGCTTCGCTGAAACGCATTCGGTCGCTCTGCGCCCTGGGACTCCACATGGCGGGACCTTTCGAGCGGTTGAGCATCCGGAATTGTATGGCGGTGCGGTCGGTGACAATACCCATCATGCCGCCGAGAGCGTCGATTTCGCGCACAATCTGCCCCTTGGCGATGCCTCCCACGGCAGGATTGCAGCTCATCTGCGCAATCTTGTTCATGTCCATGGTTATGAGCAACGTCGAAGCGCCCATATTTGCCGAAGCGGCAGCCGCCTCGCAGCCCGCATGGCCTGCGCCTATAACAATTACATCGTAGTCAAATGTCATATATAGATTGAGTTTCCTTTAGATAGAATCCAACATTTTCAAAGCCTCGTCTTCATGAGACTCCATGATTTCACGCTCGCCGGGACCCTTGTCGTTTATGCCGCAAAGGTGGAGAATGCCGTGGATGATGACACGGTCGAGCTCGTTGGCGTAGGTAGCGCCGACAAGCTCGGCATTTGACGCCACGGTGTCGAGCGATATAAAGAGGTCGCCGCTTATCAGCTTGCCGCGCGAATAGTCAAACGTGATGATGTCGGTGTAATAATCGTGGTTCAGAAACTGACGGTTCACCTCTATTATCTTGTCGTCGTTACAGAATATGTAGACCACAGGACCGAGCAAGCGGTCATGGGCGCGCGCCACCGCCTCAATCCAGCGGGCATAGCGCGAAAAGTCAAGTTCCGGGAGGGCAACTCCGTCGGCAAGCCATTCAAGTTTCTCCATTTTACACTTATCTATTTTTCAATACAAAAGTAGGGAAAATCCGCCATATAATCAAGCGGGAAAGAGCCCCTAATGGAAGAATATGTAGGCGGCGACGATTCCCGCCACCGAGCCTGTGATGTCGGCGAGAAGCGCGTAGGGAACGGCGTAGCGGGTCTTGACCACCCCCACGCTGCCGAAATAGACGGCAAGGATGTAGAAGGTGGTGTCGGTGCTTCCCTGAATAGCGGCTGAGACGCGCGAAACAAACGCGTCGGGACCATAGGCGCTCATGAGATCGACCATCATGCCCCGGCTTCCCGAACCGCTCAACGGTTTCATCAGAGCCGTTGGCAACGCAGCCACCCAGTCGGCGTTTATTCCCACCGCGTTGAAGCATCCGGCAATGAAATCGGTGATGACCTCCATGGCTCCCGAGGCGCGGAACATGCCGATAGCCACAAGGATGGCGACAAGATAGGGTATTATCATGACAGCGGTCTTGAATCCCTCCTTGGCTCCCTCGATGAAGCAGTCATACATATTGATGCGCTTGCGGAGCCCGGCACAGATGAACATTATGATGACGCTGAATAGCAGCACATTGGCGATGAACGAGGAATAGAGTTCGACTTTTTCCTTGGGAAGCGAGGAGAAGAACCACACAATCAGCCCCACAATCACGGCAAGACCTCCAAGCCATGAAATCATCACCTTGTCCCACAACTTGATGCCTTGCTTGAGGCACAACGCCACGATGCCGACAAAGGTGGAGATGAAGGTGGCGAGAAGGATGGGCAGGAAGACATCGGTGGGATTGGAAGCTCCCGCCTGAGCGCGATACATCATGATGCCGATGGGAATAAAACAAAGCCCCGACGCATTGAGTATCAAGAACATAAGCATGGCGTCGGTGGCGGTATCCTTTTTGGGATTGAGCGACTGCATTTCTTGCATCGCCTTGAGTCCCAGCGGAGTAGCGGCGTTGTCGAGCCCGAGCATATTCGCCGAAACATTCATGAAGATGGAGCCCATGGCGGGGTGACCCTTCGGGATGCCGGGGAAAAGACGACTGAAGAGCGGACTTATCAGTCTGCCGAAAAACTGGATCACGCCGGCACGCTCGCCAATCTTCATCAATCCCATCCACAGGGCGAGGATTCCGGTAAGCCCCAACGAGATTTCAAACGCAGTAGCCGCCGAAGTGAACGAAGCGCCCATGATGTTGCTCCATATCGAGAAGTCGCCAAAGAAGATTGTGCGTCCCAACGCCACGATAAAGGCGAGAAGGAAAAACGCCACCCAAATGTAATTTAATGCCATCGCAAGTTTTTTTGCAAAAGTAGCGTAAAAAATCGAAATCGCCCTCTCCCCCACCCCATTGAACTCACATTTTTAGAAAATAAGATTGCGGAAGCTGAATCTCGATCTATCTTGAGAAAAAAGAAATCACGGAAAACAGAGCTTATCACTCTGATTATCCGTGACTTAATGCAATTTTAACCTCGCTGAGATTTCAAAATTCAGAATCATCTCGGGAAGATGCCCGAAAAAATGGGCGGAAATAGCAAAAAAGTGTTAACAAACTTTTCGTCGAGTTAATCACTCTTTTTCGTCGACCGGCTTGTCGATGGTGTCGAGCAATTTTATCGCGTCGACATAGCGGATGATTCCCTCGGCAACTTTCTGCGCGTCGTGCATGGCATGGACGACAGTGGCGGGACGATTTGTGACATCGCCTCCGGCAAAGACTCCCTTGCGCGTGGTCATGCCATAAGGAACATCGCGGGTGATGACATATCCCTTTCCGTCGACATCAATGCCGTGAGTGGTGGAAACGATGCGCGACGCGGGCTTGCTTCCAACCGCCATGATAACCTTGTCGGCGGGATAAACCACGCGCTCCCCTTCCGACTCGATGACCACGCGGTCGAGCACGCCGTCGGTGTCGAGGATTTCCACTATCGAGGATTTCCACATGAACTTCACGCCTTCGTTGACGGCGTCGTCATATTCGGCGCGGAGGGCGCTCATCTCGTCGACGGTGCGGTGATAGACCACGTTCACCTCCGAGGCGCCGAAACGCAACGCAGTGCGGGCGGCATCCATCGCCGTGTTTCCGCAACCGATGACGAAGACCTTGTCGCCCTCTTTGACATGGACCTCCTCACGCTTGAGGTAGCCGGAGTTGTAGAGGCTGACGCGGCGAAGGAAGTAGATTGCCTGACGCACTCCCACGAGGTTGCTGCCGGGTATGTCGAGCTTCTTGGGTCGCCCTGTTCCGGTTCCCATGAAGATGGCGTCGAAGCCGTGATGAAAGAGGTCGTCGACGGTGTAGCCGTTTCCAATGGTGGTGTTGCAGTGGAAGACGACTCCGAGCTGCTCGATTTTCTTGATTTCCCGGCGCACGACTTCCTTGGGGAGGCGGTATTCGGGTATACCGAACATGAGGACTCCTCCGGGCTCGGGTTCCATCTCGAAGATTTCGACGGCAAACCCGTTGCGAGCCAATTCGCCCGCCACGGTGAGTCCGGCGGGACCGCTACCGATGACCGCTACCCTGCCCCGGTTCTTGGGGAGGATGTTTTCATGGGTGAGCTTCATGTCGGAGTCGAAGTCGGCGATAAATTGTTCGATTTTTCCGATGTGGATGGGTTCGCCTTTTTTATTAAGGATGCAATGTCCTTCACACTGGCGTTCGTGAGCGCAAACGCGTCCGCACACCGCCGGAAGGCTGCTCTTGGCGTTGATCAACGCCATGGCGTTTCCAAGATTTCCCATGGAGAGTTCGTGAATCCAGTCGGGGATATCGTTGGAAATGGGGCACCCTTTTTTACACTGCGGCACTTTACAATTCAAGCATCTTTTGGCTTCACATATGGCTTCGAGCATAGTGTAGCCGTCGTTTCCGTCTTTAAACATAGGAGTAGGTTGATTTATGGCGCAAATTTACATCTTATTTCCGAGCGGTGCAACGTCTCCGACGTTGTAGGCGGCGGGGTCCCCCGCCCCATGTTGATTCGCTCGCGAATCAACATGGGGTTTCGCGGATTAGCGCATCTCCGATGCGCGAGGATGGAACATGGAGGCGGGCGGCGGGACGACTGGGTTTCGCGGATTAGCGCATCTCCGATGCGCGAGGATGGAGCGTGGAGGCGGGCGACTGGCGGCGGGGTGGCGGGAACGGCTGGACGACTGGCGGCGGGAACGAAGGTGACATGGCACGCCAGGTCCGTACTGCATGGCACGGCATGTCCGTATTGTTTGAGGGTGAGATGGCGCGGCATGTCCGCAAGGTTTTGGAAAAAAATGTTTGCGCGCGTGGGTGATAAGCCTTAACTTTGCTCTGTTTTTTGAACTAACTTAAGTTATCTATGTCAACTTATACTGAAGATCAGCGCAAGGTTACGACCCATCGCTTGATTGAAATGAAACAGAGGGGAGAGAAAATCGCCATGCTTACGGCTTATGACTATTCAATGGCTAAGCTTATCGATGAAGCGGGAATGGATGTGATTCTCGTGGGCGACTCGGCGTCTAACGTGATGGCGGGAAATATGACCACTCTGCCGATGACTCTGGACCAGATGATTTATCATGCCAAATCGGTGGTGAAAGGGGTGAAGCGCGCTCTTGTGGTGGTGGATCTTCCTTTCGGCACTTATCAGGGAAACAGCGTGGAGGCTTTGAGCTCGGCAGTGAGAATGATGAAGGAGAGCCATGCCGAAGCGGTGAAGATGGAGGGCGGCTCTGAAATCAGGGAGTCGGTAGAGCGAGTGCTTTCAGCGGGTATTCCGGTGATGGGACACCTGGGACTGACTCCTCAGTCGATAAATAAATTCGGAACTTACGCAGTGCGCGCCAAAGAGGACGCGGAGGCTAAGAAGCTTATCGAGGACGCCAAGATGCTTGAGGAGATAGGATGTTTCGCAGTTGTGCTTGAGAAGATTCCGGCGAAACTTGCCGCTGAAGTCGCCAGCCAGCTTTCTATCCCGGTGATAGGTATCGGAGCAGGAGGTGGCGCCGACGGTCAGGTGCTTGTGATGCACGACATGCTCGGCATCAACAAGGGTTTCTCACCGCGTTTCCTTCGCCGCTATGCCGATCTCGCTACTGTTATCAACGAGGCTGTGGGCTCTTATATCGAGGACGTGAAGACGGGCGATTTCCCCAATGAAAAGGAACAATACTAATACACATAGTTTATATTACACCAAAATGAAAGCCAAACTTATTATTGCATTTGCGGCAGTTGCCGCCATGTCGATGACGGCTTCAGCCGAGGAGCACCTCAAGAGCTTGAATCCGGAGTATTTCGACAATTCGATTCCTGCGGGAACCGACTTCTATATGCACGTCAACAAGGGTTGGAAGGAAGCACATCCCCTCACCCCGGAGCATTCACGCTATGGCGCGTTCAATATTCTGAACGACAGCTCGGAGGTGCGCGTGAAGAATATCGTTCTCAATCTTGGTGATTCCAATCCCGAACCAGGAACGGTAGCCTTCAAGGTGTGGACCATCTATTCCCAGGCTATGGACTCGACGCGCCGCAACCGCGAGGGCGCCTCTCCTATTCTCGCCGACCTTAAGAAGATCGAGGATACTCCCCACGAAGGGATGGAGGACTTGTTTTTCTGGATGCACAAGAATTATTCAAGCCCCTTCCTTGGCGCAGGTCCAATGGAGAACCTGGTGAACAGCAAGGAGTATGCAATGTATGTGAGCGGCGGCGGCATGGGAATGGGCGACCGCGACTACTATTTGCTCAACGACAAGCGCAACACCGAGGTGCGCGAGGCCTATAAGAAGCTTATCGTGACTCAGATGCAGAATGCCGGCTACTCAAAGAAGGACGCTAACCGCATCATGAAGAACGTGATGAAAATCGAGACAGCTCTCGCTGACTCGGCATGGACCCGCGAACAGAGCCGCAATATCCCCGCAATGTACAATCCCCGCTCTCTCGCTCAGCTCAAGGAGCTTTATCCCAACGTGAACTGGGACCGCTTCTTTATCGAGACAATGGGCATCGAGACTCCCGAGACTATCATCGTGACCGAGCTTAACTCAGTTAAGCAGGGTGACAATCTGCTGGGCTCGCTGACCGACCGCGAAATAAAGGATTATTACCTGTGGGAATATGTATCACAGGCTTCAGGACGATTGAGCGACAAGTTTAACGACGCAAACTTCGCATTCAGCAAAGTGATCAGCGGCGTTCAGGAGCAGCGTCCGCGCTGGAAACGCGCGCTCGGAGCCACTGAAGGCGCTATGGGCGAGGCTGTGGGTCAGCTCTATGTGGAGCGTTACTTCCCCGAATCGTCAAAGCAGTACATGGTGGGACTCGTCGAGAACCTCCGCACCGCTCTTGGCAAGCACATCATCAACCTCCCCTGGATGAGCGACGACACCAAGCTCAACGCTATCAAGAAGCTTAACTCGGTTACCGTCAAGATCGGTTATCCCGACCAGTGGAAGGACTATAGCACAATGGAAATCGATCCCAAGCTCTCTTACTACGAGAACATGCACAACGTGAGCATGTGGCACCAGAACGAGCGCCTCGCCAAGTGGGGCAAGCCGGTTGACCGCAGCGAATGGGGCATGACTCCTCAGACTATCAACGCTTACTATAATCCGCTCGCCAATGAAATCGTGTTCCCCGCCGGTATCCTTCAGGCTCCGTTCTATGATCCTGAATCGAGCGACGCAGAGAACTATGGCGGTATCGGCGTTGTGATAGGCCATGAGCTGACTCACGGTTTCGACGACCAGGGGTGCAACTTTGACGCTGACGGCAACATGATCAACTGGTGGACTCCGGAAGACGCAGAAGCGTTTGCCAAACTAACCCAGGGACTTGTGGCTCAGTTCAATGAAGTGGAAGTGCTTCCCGGACTTCATGCCAACGGACAGTACACTCTCGGCGAGAATATCGCCGACCAGGGGGGTCTTCGCGTGGCACGCACCGCATTCCTTGACTCACAGAAGAAAAAGGGCGTGGACATCACTTCGCCCGAGGCAAAAATCGACGGATATGACCCGATGCAGGTTTATTACATGAACTATGCCAACATCTGGGCAGGAAACATCCGCGACGAGGAGATACGCCAGCTCACCACTTCAGACCCCCACTCACTGGGCTCTAACCGTGTGAACGTGACGCTGCGCAATATCACTCCCTTCTTCGAGGCATTCGGAATCAAACCGGGCGACAAACTTTATCGTCCCGCCGAGGAACAGGTGGTGATCTGGTAACAGCAAAAACATCAGTTCAATAACGAACCGGGCGCAGACGCGGCAGAGCCGTGTTTGCGCCCGCTTTTTCACGGAGCGCGGTTATGAGCGATTCGCAATCGGCGCCATAGCGAGCCGCCAATGACTCCCGGCACGACATGAAGCAGCAGGAGATGACGCGCATCTGCACCGCCGACTCAAGGGCGTGGCGCACCGGCACGACGGCTGAGGCAGGAAGCATAGCCGTGATGGTGACAAGCTCGTCGTCGGCAGCGACGATGTCCATTCCCAGGTCAGGGAGACGCATGGCAACGTAGACCGCCGCATCACGCACCACGGGAGTCAGGGCGGCGGAGTGGTCGCGTGTGAGCATCGGGGGCAATTCACGGTCAGTGTCAGAAAGATAGGAACGCATAGCCGAAATGGCGTAGACCGATTCCTTGATGGCTTCCACCGAGAGGGAAAGGGTGGTTTCGGAAAGTGTAGTCGCAGAAGACATAATGAGATGAATTTATTGACGGTTATTTACTTCGAGGGAATGAAAACGGGCGCGATTTGCAGCGGCGATTATAGCGCCTGAGAATTCTCAGGGCAGTAACCGGTTCAATGAAAAACCCGGACGCAGGCTCGCGCACAATGACCTCAGTGACAGCGCGAATGAGCGAGATCTTTTTATGCGTCCTCATCACAACGCCGACTTTGGCGGCAATCTCCTCCCACATTTTCCGGGCTTTGGGCCGGCTGGGCACAACACCAGCCACTTTCATGCGCATGAGCATATTGTAGGCAAAGTCGATGTCGACGTAGTAGCGCGGCGCCCCGCAGGCGAGAGCCGCCTCGGCGAGCTCTCTGAGCGAAGTTATCGCCATGCCTCGTGGGCCATCCATGAGCGACCTGCAAACTCGGATGAAATCACGGTCGCGAGAATCAAAAAATAGGTGAGTTTTTGTCATAGTATTAGTTATATTATTGGTGTTTTGAATTAATTTGTTGCAAATTTACCACACACCATGGGCGAAATACAAGCATAGCAATGTAAAAAACTGTTAAAAGAGTCATTCTTTCTTAAGCGAGGGGGATGGTTTATGTATTTTTGTAAGAAAATTCACCAATAGGATAAAAAAGATAAAACAGATTACTGACATGGCTGACAATTTCAAACCAGAGACCTTATGCGTACAGGCGGGCTGGACCCCGACCAAGGGTGAGCCCCGAGTGCTTCCAATCTATCAGAGCACCACGTTTAAATATGACACCAGCGAGCAGATGGCGCGGCTTTTTGACCTCGAGGACAGCGGATATTTCTATACCCGCCTACAGAACCCTACAAACGACGCCGTAGCCGCTAAAATAGCAGCTCTCGAAGGTGGTGTGGGCGCAATGCTCACCTCAAGCGGTCAAGCCGCCAATTTCTATGCCATATTCAATATATGCCAGGCTGGTGACCACTTCGTTTGCTCGTCAGCCATCTACGGGGGCACATTCAACCTCTTCGGGGTAACGATGAAGAAGCTCGGAATCGAGGTGACATTCGTGAACCCCGACGCATCGGAAGAGGAGCTGTCGGCTGCCTTCCGCCCCAACACGAAAGCGCTATTCGGCGAAACGATCTCTAATCCGTCGCTCGAGGTGCTTGACATTGAGAAGTTCGCGCGAGTGGCACACAGCCACGGGGTGCCGCTGATAGTGGACAACACCTTCCCCACCCCTATCAACTGCCGCCCGTTTGAATGGGGCGCCGACATAGTGGTACACTCCACCACGAAGTATATGGACGGGCATGCCACCAGCGTGGGTGGCGTGGTGGTCGACAGC
Source organism: Bacteroides sp. (assembly GCA_014801235.1). Taxonomy (GTDB): domain Bacteria; phylum Bacteroidota; class Bacteroidia; order Bacteroidales; family Muribaculaceae; genus Muribaculum. The sequence goes on from JAAVEM010000007.1 coordinate 15,807, forward strand.
GGAAACTTCGACTGGGAGGCTCACGCCGACAAATTCCCGGGACTCTGCACCCCTGACGAGTCGTATCACGGGCTGACTTACACTAAAGCGTTTGGCAAAATGGCTTATATCACCAAGCTGACCGCCCAACTCATGCGCGACTTGGGCAGCATCCAGTCGCCAATGAACGCATTTCTTCTCAATCTGGGGCTTGAAACATTGCACCTGAGGATGCCGCGCCACTGCGAGAACGCTCAGGCGGTGGCGGAATATCTGTCGAAGAACGACAAGGTGGCATGGGTGAATTACTGCGGACTTCCCGACAATAAATATCACGAGCTTGCCAAGAAGTATCTGCCGAAAGGCTCATGCGGGGTGATTTCGTTTGGGCTTAAGGGTGGTCGCGACGTGGCAATCAAGTTTATGGACAGCCTGAAACTCGCTGCTATCGTGACCCATGTAGCCGATGCGCGCACCTGCGTGCTGCATCCGGCGAGCCACACTCACCGCCAGCTCTCGGACGAGCAGTTGATGGAAGCCGGCGTGCGTCCCGACCTCATCCGTTTCTCGGTGGGCATCGAGGATGCGGGCGACATTATAGCCGACATCGAGCAGGCTCTGAACGCCTGACGGGGTACCAGTTTGCAGAAAAAGCATGGGGGGCATGGAACGGCATGTCCCCTATGCTTTTTTTAGGGGGCACTCTGTCAGAGTGCGATGGATTGTGGCGCATGTTTTCCGGGCACGGCTCATTTCTTTCGCCGTACCCGGCTATCCATGGGGCAAGCCTTTGCAGGCTTGGCGTGCGGTAGAGTGTCAATTGGCGGGAGGGTGGCGTTTTGGTGACATGGCACGCCATGTCACTACTGTTTGGGGTGGGGCGGGATGTATGTGTACGCAGGGGTGGGATGGGCAGAACTATTCTTGCTAAAAATGTGTTAATTAAGTAAAGGGCTTCAGTTTAACTCACACATTAAAACCTAAACATAATGGCACAGCACACACCCCTTCCTGTCAATCCCGACGGCGGCAAGCTGAAAGGTATTCGCGGACAGCTTCTTACATTTAAAGCGGATCCGTTTTTAATTAACGAGAATGAATGTTATGACTATCTGAGCGACGCGCTTGTGGTGATTCAGGATGGTCACATTGTTGATGTCGGCGCTTACCGCGATTTGGCTCCCCGCTATCCTCAGCTTGGCAATGGGGATATAGAGAGTTATGCCAACTCTCTTATTGTGCCGGGATTTATCGACTGCCATGTCCACTATGTGCAGAGCCCGATGATAGGCTCTTATGGCGACACGCTCCTGAACTGGCTCAATGAATACACTTTCCCTACGGAAAGCAAGTTCAAGGACAAAAAGTTTGCCGACGAGGTGGCTCGCGAGTTCCTGAAGCAGCTTCTTGAACAGGGCACCACTACGGCAAATGTCTTTGCCACAACTTTTGAGACGAGCGTTGACGCTTTTTTTGAAGAGAGCGAGCGCTATGACACCCGCATGATAAGCGGAAAGGTGCTTCAGGACAGGAATCTTCCCGATTCGCTCAAGGATCCTGACACGAAGGAGTCGATAATCATCGCCGAGAAGCTTCTGAAGAAATGGCATCACCGCGGCAGGCAGCTTTATGCGGTCATACCTCGATTCGCTCCGACGTCGACACCGGAGCAGCTTAAACTTGCCGGCGACCTTTACAGGCGGTATATCGACCAGGGAGTGTATATGCACACCCATCTCGACGAGGTTCAGAGCGAAATCGACTGGGTGACGCAGCTTTTCCCCGACCAGCCTAACTACACGGAGGTTTACAAGAGCTTCGGGCTGGTGGACCGTTATTCGGTGATGGCGCATTGCTGCATAGTGCGCGAGGAGGAGTGGGAGACGCTTCACAAGGCTGACTGCGGAGTAGCGCACTGCCCGAGCAGCAATCTGTTTCTGGGCGACGGGGAGTTCAAATATTGGGAGGCAAAGGACGCCACCCGCCCGGTGAAGGTGGGGATGGGAACTGACGTTGGCGGAGGGACGAATTTCTCCATTCCTCGCCAGCTTGGCGACGCTTATAAGGTGGCGATGCTCCAGTCAAAGAATCTTGACGCGATAAAGAGTTTCTATCTCGCCACGCGCGGAGGCGCCGAAGCGCTGCACCTTGAAAACACCATAGGGAGCATCGCGCCGGGGTATGAAGCCGATATTGCCGTCATCGACCTGCAGCCGTCGGAGTTCTCGACGTGGAGGATGAAATTCACCAAGACGATTTTTGAGAAGCTTTTCATATTGATGACTCTGGGTCTTAATAATCTCAACAAGGCGACTTATGTTGCGGGGCGAAAGGTCTATGACCGCTCGCGCGATAGAAAGTGGATGCACGCCGCTGAACTTGACAAGATGTAATCCGTTGAATTAATTAAAGAAAAAAATCATGGCAACAAACATTACCGGCGCATCCGCCGCGCCATCATCACAATATCGCCTCGGGGGACCGAGAGCCTGGTGGGTGTGGATTATAGTGACAGTCTTCACCATCTATCTTTTCAACGTGCAGACAATGTTCAGCGTGGTTCAGGGCGACATCAAGAGCGCTCTCAATCTCGACGAGTATCACTTGACGCTCATTGCGGGGACCTATACCTGGGCATTTGCCATCTTCCAGTTTTTCGGAGGCGCCTTTCTTGACTGTTTCGGCTCAAGGAAGGTTTTGATTCCTGCTTTTATCTTTGTCACGGCGGGAGTGTTTCTCTATGGTATCGCCACGAGTTATTCGATGATACTCCTGGCTCAGGTTCTTATGGCTCTCGGGGCGTGCTGCGGATTTGTCGGGGCAGGCTACGTGGGCGGGGTGTGGTTTGGCATGGCTGCCTATGGAACGATGTTTGGCTACGTTCAGGTGCTTTCATCGCTGTCGAGCGCTATCCAGCAGCCCATCACCGAGGGATTGCTGTCGCATCTGACCTATGAGAAGCTGTTTGTTTATCTGGGTTTCTTCGGCATTCTTCTGGTGGTTCTGGCGGTGCTCTATGTGCGTAATCCCGCGCCTGTCGTTTCTCATAAGAGCCCGTTCAAGGTTGTGGCAGGAAATCTCAAGCAGATAGTCAGGATGCCTCAGATGTGGATCGCGGCTCTTTGGGGGGGTATCGCTTTCGGTCTTAACCTTGCTCTTGGCGTGGTGTGGACTCCCAAGTTGTTTACTGAAGCGGGGTTTACTCTTGACAACGGCAACGTGGGGTCGGCTCTGCTTTGGCTTGGGCTCGCCGCCGGGTCATGCTTCTGGCCTAAATGGAGCGACCGGATTCACAGCCGCCGCATCCCGAGCATAATAGGCATGCTTCTGATGGCGGCGGGGCTTGTTCTGACGGTGTATGTCAAGCTGCCGTTGTGGCTCATGTATGTGATGCTGTTTGTCATCGGTATGGGCGCAACGTCGCACATGCTTGCCTTCACGGTGGGGGGCGATGTCGCCGGCGGTCCGCTGGTGGGTACTTCAAGCGCGTTCTTAAACGGCATAATGTTTATCTTCGGGGGGATATTGCAGAACATTCCGTCGGCTCTTCACAGCCATGGGGCAAGCTTCAGGGGAATGTTTGCACCCTATGTTATAGCCGCTTTCGTAGCCCTCGTGTTTGTCTTCATACAGAAGGAGACGGCGCCTCAGAAAAACTGACATTGGCGCTCTGCTCCACTGATATCGGCGGAGCCCAAATGGCGAACGCCACATTCCGGAATTTTGAGCAATGACGGGATGTGGCGCTTTTTCGCTTTTTTATTGCGCGGGAATGATTTATTTGTAGTAATTTCGCGCTACTCATCAGAGGGTCTATAGTCGCAACTATATTGGCTGGATAAGATGTCGGGTGCGCCCGGTTGTTTTGACATCTTCTCCGGTCATTTTTGTTTTATGTCAGTTTGAAAGAGTTATTGTTATGGATAATAATGAGAAAAACGGATCACGTCTTGACTACGAAAACGGGAAAATAACGCCGCTATTTTGCAAAGTGTTTTTCCCCACGTTGCTTGGAATGATTTTCAACGCTCTGATAACGATTGTCGACGGGGTGTTTGTGGGGCGCGGAGTGGGTCCTGAAGGGATTGCCGCTGTAAATATCATCGCGCCGCTGTTTATGGTGACTACCGGAATAGGGCTGATGTTTGGCATCGGGGCGTCGGTGAGCGCAGGTATCGCCCTTGCCGCCAAGGACGGGGCTAAAGCCAACCGAATAGTGACATCGGCATTTCTTTTTTCGACATGCGCGATAGTGGTGATGGTGGGGCTGTGCGGGGCGTTCCCCTATCAAGTGGCGGGGATGCTGGGGTGTTCCGACGTTCTCATGGATAAGGCGACTGACTACCTGCTCTTTCTCCTGATAGGACTCGTTCCGCTGATGTGGCAGAGCATAGGGATGATGGTGATACGCCTCGACGGGTCGCCGAAATATGCGATGATGTGCAATGTGGTTCCGTCGGTCATCAATATCATTCTCGACTGGTGGTTTGTGTTTCCGCTCGGGATGGGTGTCAAGGGGGCAGCTCTCGCCACGTCGATAGCCTGCGCGCTCGGCGGATTAATGGCGGTGAGCTATTTCAGATTCTCTTACGCCCTTAAATTCACACGACGGCTGAAAGCGTTTCGCAACACGGTGTGGGCCCAGATTAAGATAGGCTCCTCGGCATTTGTGACCGAAATCGCCATGTCGATAATGATGCTGACGGGAAATGTGGTGTTCATGAAATCATTTAGCGAGAACGGCGTGGCGGCATATTCGATAGCGTGCTATCTCTTTCCACTCATCTTCATGATAAACAATGCCGTGGCTCAGTCGGCTCAACCTATAATAAGCGTGAACTATGGCAAGGGGAACCGGAAACGGGTGAAGGAGGCGCTGAAAGTGAGCCTCACGGTGGCATTCATATGCGGTTCGCTCGCAACGCTCGGAATAGGGCTTGGAGCAACCCGGATAGTGAGCCTGTTTATCGCTCCAGACTCGGAAGCGGCGCAGATAGCCATGGCGGGGTTGCCGATTTTTTCGCTGACGGGGATTTTCTTCGCGATGAACATAGCAATGATAGGTTTTTACCAGAGCGTGGAGATGTCGATGAAAGCACTGGTTTTCACGCTGCTGCGCGGAGTGATTGTGCTCGTTCCAATGTTTTTCACGCTTGCGGCGGTGTTTCCTAAATGGGGCATGTGGGGAGCCATTCCCTCATCGGAAGCAATCACTCTCATAGTTATCCTCATAACATTCGCGGTGTCGAGAAGGAGAGGCAAATGAGGCGAACTTTTTCCGCTCTAACGAGGTTATATCCATAGAAATCATAAATATACCGAACAAAATGGATATTAGAAAAGTAGCTTTCATGGCAATTGCCGGAGCGGGCATCATGTGCAGTTCAATTGCCGCAACCTCTTGCTCAGGGAGGTCAAACCCAACAGCCGATAGAGGAGCCGATGTCACTGCCGCTGACTCGATGAAACCCTCGTCGCCCGACAAGAAAAGAGGTCCAGGCGGATTTGCCATCGACAAATCGGGGGACGCAACGCTCCAGTCCATGATCAAGGAGGTGGCGCCTAAATTCAAGCAGCACACCTATACGTATGCCGCCGTAGATGGAAAGGAGGGCGTGATAGAATATAATCTTTATACGCCGGAAAATATCGACAGCTCTAAAAAATATCCATTGGTGCTTTTCATCGCCGACGCGTCGACGGCAGGAAAGGATGTCAAGGTTCCGCTAACACAGGGGTATGGCGCGCTGGTGTGGGCTACCCCCGAGTCGCAGGCTAAGAATCCGTGTTACGTGCTTGTGCCTCAACTTGCCACCGGGGCTACAAATGATGACTATCAACACTCGGCTCAGGTGGATGACCTGATGGGACTCGTGAAGAAAATCGTGGCTGAGAATCAGATTGATCCCTCGCGCCTGTATTCGACAGGACAGTCGATGGGCGGCATGATTTCAATGTATTATGACGTGGCTTATCCCGAGATGTTTGCCGCATCGGTCTTTGTCGACAGCCATTGGGACGCATCGACCTTCCCGGAACTGGTGAAGCACAAATTCGTGTGGTTCATAGCGGGCGACGGCGGCAAGGCTTATCCTAAGCTCAAACCGCTCGAAGAAGCCGCCGAGAAAGCGGAAATCGACTACACGTTCACCGAGTGGAGCGCCAAACTCCCGGAAGCGCAGCAGAATGACCTCGCTTCAGCCATGCTGGAAAAGGGGGCGCCGATAAATATATTCGAATTTGAGACCGGGTCGGTGTTGCCTGAAGGGATGACAAAGGGGATTGACCACATGTATTCCTTTGACTACGCCTACAAAATTTCATCAGTTAGGGACTGGCTTTTCAAGCAAACCAAGTAAATAAATGCCGGGAACGAAGCTTTCGATAAAGAAATATGTCGCAGTCATCGCCATCCTGCTTGTGCTGGTGATGACTGTGCTTGACGTGACGCTTGTCAACGTTGCGTTGCCTGTGATGGCGTCGTCATTGGGCGTGTCGGACTCTAACGTGGTTTGGGTGGTCACCATCTATCAGCTTGTCATCACCATGCTGCTTCTGCCGGTTTCCTCCTATGGCGACCTGCACAGCTACAAGCGGTCGTTTCTGGTAGGTGTCGCCATTTTTATCGTTGCGTCGGCGCTCTGCGCGGCAGCGGGCAACTTCACGATGATTCTCGTGGCAAGAGCCATTCAAGGCGTTGGCGCCGCCTGCGTGATGGGGGTGAACATCGCATTGACACGCATGATTTATCCCCGGGAGATACTCGGGCGGGGACTCGCCCTGAACGCGATGGTGATAGCTGTAGCGACGGCTTCGGGACCTACTCTCGCGGGACTCATTCTGTCGGCGGCTTCGTGGCACTGGCTTTTTCTGATCAATGTCCCGTTTGGAATCATGGCTTTCGTGATCGGCTACAAACTTCTGCCTAACAACCGGGAGAAGGAGCACAAGGAGAGATTTGACCGCCGCGGAGCCGTGGAAAACGCCATAACATTCGGTCTTATTTTCTATGCCCTCGGCAATTTCGCAAGAAAAGGGGATGTGGCGACAAGCGTGATACTGCTCGCCGTAGGACTGGGAACAGGATATTTCTACATACGCCGCCAAACGCGCAAGACGGAGCCGATGTTTCCGGTGGATCTGTTCAGAATCAAACTGTACACACTGAGCATCTGTACCTCGGTGTGCTCGTTTTTCGCCCAGAATCTCGCCATGATTTCTCTTCCATTCCTGTTTCTCAGCGGGATGGGATATTCAGAAATCACCACAGGACTGCTGATGACTCCCTGGCCGCTCGCCACAATGATTGTTTCGCCAATTGCCGCCCGATTTGTGGAAAAGCATAATCCGGGGAAAACTGCCGCAGCAGGAATGGCTTTCTACGGGGCGGGGCTTATCTTGCTTCTGATGCTGCCCCACGGAGCGGGGGAATGGGACGTGGCGTGGCGAATGGTCATCTGCGGAATAGGATTCGGAATGTTTCAGACGCCTAATAATATAGTGATGGTCGGGGCGACTCCGCCTCATCGCACAGGGGGCGCCGGCGGAATGCAGGGGACGGCGCGACTGACGGGACAGACTCTCGGAGCAACCGCCGTTACGCTCATATTCGCCTTGATTCCATCAAATGTGTCGGCGGTACACATTTGCCTGTTAACGGCACTGGCGTTTGCAGTTCTTGCAGGCGTTTTCAGCCTCAGCCGCAAAGTGGTTCCCATAACAAAATGAGCGGGCGGTTGCACATTCTGATTATTCTTTATAACTTTGCACCCCTGAAAGCCACCAGATTCAAGGAATCGTGTGTACAAGAGCTTGTTGAGCAATTTCTCGACAGGCTTTATTTATTTTGAATTAAACGATTATGGGAACTGTTTATAACCGCCGCTATTTATTTTATCTATTCATTTTCCTTGGCGCTCTATCGGCTTTTCCGCCGCTTGTGACTGACATGTATCTGCCGGCTCTCCCGGCGATGGCTGCCGACTTCAATGCGTCGCCCTCGGGCATTCAGATGGGGCTCGCAATGTGCATAATAGGGCTCGCCACGGGGCAATTGTTTTTCGGACCGCTCAGCGACAAGTTCGGGCGGCGTCCGGTGATAGGCGCTTCGCTGGTGATGTTTCTTGCGGCGACACTTGCGTGCATTCTCTCCGCCAGCATAGAATGGTTCAACATATGCCGCTTTTTCCAAGGGCTCGCGGGAGCCGGCGGGGTGGTGCTGTCGCGCTCGATAGCCACGGACTGCTATTCGGGGAGGGAGCTCGCTAAAACCCTCGCCATAATCGGCGCTATAAACGGGATAGCGCCGGTGACAGCTCCGGTCATAGGGGGATTGTTTTCCGAATCGATAGGCTGGAAAGGTATATTCTGCATATTGCTCGCCATCGGGGCGGCGCTTATACTGATGTATATGCCATTGAAGGAGTCGCACCCGAAGGAGAAGCATTACACGGGGAATCTGTGGAACCTGGTGAAGCAATCGTCGCTGCTGCTCAAAAAACGGTCTTATATGCTTTATGTGGCGCTTTTCGGGCTGTCGAACGGCGTTTTATTCGGCTATATTTCGTCGGCGTCCTTTATATTGCAGAATGATTTCGGACTGTCGGAGCTGATGTTTGGAATCGTGTTTGCGGTCAATTCGCTCGGAATAGGCATAGGATCGGCAATATCTTTGAAGTTCAAGAATCTGACTCTCGCCATCCGCTTCGGAGCCTTCGGGATGCTTTTCTGCGCCATAGCAATGCTCGTGTGTTTTTATGCAAAGGCGGGATTTGCGGGATATGAAGTGTTTGCTTTCATGACCCTCTTTTCGCTGGGACTCGTGTTTCCCTCCACTACCACCATGGCGATGACCGAGGGGAAGGTGATGATTGGCTGGGCTTCGGCTATAATCGGGGCTACCGGCTTCCTTTTCGGAGGGGTGGTGACGCCGCTGGTGGGGATGGGATGCATACAGCTGTCGACCTACACCACGCTCATCATCTGCTCGGGGCTTACCGTCATTCTGTCACTGATAAAGCCTGCGGGCGGAAATTGACACGCCTCTCCCCCAGCCCGCTCAGGCTTCATTAAATTTTTTTAAGAAAAACACCGCTAAACAATCGGAAGCCAGGCATTGTTACAATTGTGTTACATAATTAATATACACACAATTAAAACAACACAAACACACGTATGAGAAGCATTACAACATTTGATCTTCAGTATGCCCACCGTTTCTACGGATTCAAGGGCGAGGCACAGTACCTTCACGGCCACACAGGAATCATGACCATAGAAGTGGAAGATACCGTAAATGAAGGAGTGAACATGGTCTTCCCATGCAATGAAATCAGAAAGACAGCATGGAATGTGTTGCAGAATTTTGACCACGCGCTTGTTCTTAGAGAAGATGACCCGCTGCTGCCGGCAATACTCGGAGTGTATGAGAAGCAGGGTATTTTGAACGGACATCCTCAGAACACGATGAAGGGTGCGGCTTTTAAGACAGAACTTGCAACTGCCTATCCCGACGCACGCCTCGTTGTCACGAAAGAGACCATGACTGTGGAAGGCATGATAAAAATAGTCTATGACTTGCTGAAAGATAAGCTAAATATCGCTAAAATCACGTTTACGAGCGGAGTGAACGCCGCTTCGATGGACTTTGAGACGCATAACAACATCGACCGTTGCCCGCTGTGCGGAATAGCGCTGAACGAGAATGGCGTATGCCCGAAATGCGGATATAAAAAACCGTAAGCGCAACATCGCCCACAGTATTTCGAAATAAATACATACCACCATCGAGGAATTATACCACCTCGATGGTGGTATAATTTTTGGGAGCAGAGGGGGATAAAAGGAGAACGCCACTGAAATCGGATTGATTTCAGTGGCGTTGCTTGGTCTTGTGACCCCGGAGAGGCTCGAACTCTCGACCCAATGATTAAGAGTCATTTGCTCTACCAACTGAGCTACGGAGTCATTTTGGATTTGCGATGCAAAGGTAAGTAGTTTTTTGGTTACAGCCAAATTTTTTGCAACATTTTTATCTTTTCCCGAATGATTTTAGGGCAATTTCACCTATACGGGGGCTTTTATCGGTTATTTTCCGTAATTTTGCACTTCTTTTTCATCACCGCAGGGGTGAGATTTTTTTAAAGCAAATATTGTTGAAATGAAGTTTTCTGACTACAAAGACCATTACATAGCTTTGATCAAGCTGGGGGCTCCGATATTGGTGGGGCAACTCGGGATGATTGTTGTCGCCTTTGCCGACAATATCATGGTGGGGCGTTATTCGACCGAAGCTCTCGCCTCGGCGTCGTTTGTCAACAATGTGTTCAACACTGCGATGTTTTCCTGTATAGGTTTTACCTACGGTCTTACGCCGCTGATCGGGGCGATGTTCTCTCAGGAGAGGTATGGCAAAATAGGGGCTTTAATCCGCAACGGCATTCTCGTGAACTTTATTTTCGCTCTGGCGATCACCGCCGTCATGGGTATATTGTGGTTCAACATCGACCGTCTTGGTCAGCCCGAGGAGCTTCTTCCGCTAATCCGCCCCTATTATCTGCTGGTTCTTGCGGGAATTATCCCCACGGCTCTTTTCAATGTTTTCGCCCAATGGCTTTTCGCGATAAACAACACTTCGCTGCCGATGTGGATAATACTTGGCTCCAACGCGGTGAATATCATCGGCAACTATCTGCTCATTTATGGAAACATGGGGTGTCCTGAAATGGGGCTTTCCGGAGCCGGCGTGAGCACGTTGACGGCGCGTTTTATGACGCTCGCCGTCGTGATTCTGTTTTTCATTTTTGACCGCAGGTTCCGCCATTACCGAGATGGATTCAGCGAGTCGCGCATTGACGGGCGAAACCTGAGCCAGGTGTTCCGCACCTCCTGGCCGGTGGCATTGCAGATGTCGCTTGAGTCGGGGTCGTTCTCGTTTGCCGCCGTGATGGCGGGGTGGCTTGGCGCCGTGAGCCTTGCCGCTTTTCAAATCATCGTGATAACCGGAACGCTTGGATTCTGTGTCTACTACAGCCTGGGCAGCGCGGTGTCGGTGCTTGTTTCCAACCGGGCGGGGCTAAGCGACAATGCGGGAATGAGACGGGTAGCGTTTGCGGGATATCATCTGATGCTGACGCTTGCCACAATTTCGTCGCTCGTCTTCATTGTGTTTGAACGGAGCATGATCCACGCTTTCACTGAAGATGCCGAGGTTATAGCAGTGACCGTCACCCTTATAGTTCCACTGGTGCTCTATCAGCTCGGCGACGCTACCCAGATAAACTTTGCCAACGCCCTGCGCGGGACATCAAACGTGTTGCCGATGACCTGGATAGCGTTCGTGAGCTATGTCGTGGTTGGGGTTCCCGCCACCTATCTTCTCGGCTTCCCGATGAAGCTCGGCATTTTCGGCATAATACTGAGTTTCTCAGCAAGCCTGTTTCTCGCAGCGGGACTATTTCTCTACTTTTTCCTGAAATCGACGAGGAAAAAAGCTTGAGCCGAGGAAATAATCGCGCCACATCAACGATATTCCGATATTTCTTTATATATTTGCCAATATAACTTAGCCTATAAATATCATCAATATGGACTTCGCAAAAAAATGCTATAACGTATTTGCCGACACAACAGCGCTCTACCACCAATATGACGACGTGGATGCAATCGTGGCAAATCCTTATCCAGAGGAAACTATCGAACATACACTATTTGCCAAAAACTGGATCGACGCAGTTCAATGGCATCTTGAGGACATAATCCGCGATCCCAACATCGACCCTGTGGCAGCGCTCGCACTGAAGCGCCGCATCGACCGCTCCAATCAGGACCGCACTGACATGGTTGAGGAGATCGACACATATTTCCGCGAGAAATATTCCGACGTGAAGGCGCTCCCCGACGCCACCATCAACACCGAGAGTCCCGCATGGGCGCTTGACCGTCTTTCAATACTCGCATTGAAAATATATCACATGGAGGCAGAAGTGCGCCGCGCCGACGCCAGCCCTGAACACATAGCCCGTTGCCAGGCAAAACTCAATGTGCTCCTCGAACAGCGCGAGGACCTCATCACAGCCATCGACCAGCTGCTGGAGGATATCGCTGCCGGAAAGAAGTATATGAAGGTTTACCGACAGATGAAGATGTATAACGACCCGGCAACAAATCCGGTTCTTTATGGGCAAAAATAACACGAAGCCCCAAAATGTCCTGATATGCCGTTTTTCGGCTCTCGGAGATGTGGCGATGTCCATCCCCGTGGTCTATTCCGTGTGCCGAGCCAATCCCGACACACGCTTTGTCTACATCACCAAGCCGGTGCAGCAATCGCTGTTTGTCAACGCCCCCGACAATCTGATTGTCAAAGGGGTTGACGTGAAAGACAAATACAAAGGATTCATGGGGCTGCGCCGACTCCTGTCGGAACTGAGGAAAGAATATTCAATCGACGCGCTCGTGGATCTCCACGGAGTGTTGCGCACACGCATCATAGCCCTCTTCTGTCTCCTCCACGGCATCAAGACGAGCGTGATACGCAAAGGGCGTCTCAACAAGCGCGCTCTGACGCGCTCACGCAACAAGGTGATGCTGCCCCTACTCTCCTCGCGCGCCCGCTACCGCGAGGTGTTCTATAGGCTCGGCTTCAACATGGAGCAGAATTTCAACGGACTCTACGGCACAGGCAAGGGCGACCCTGCAATGTTTGCCGAAATCACCGCGCCCAAGAAAGATGGCGAGCAATGGATAGGCATAGCGCCGTTCGCACAGCACAAAGGCAAAATCTATCCGCCCGAAATGATGGAAAAGGTGGTTGCCGAGCTGTCGCGCCGACCGTCGACCAAGGTGTTCCTTTTCGGAGGCGGCGAGAAAGAGCGTGAGATTCTCGGCAGCTGGGCGGCGAAATATCCCAACGTGAAAAGCGTTGCCGACAAGCGTCACGGCTTCCCCGTCGAACTCTCGTTGCTGAGCCATCTCGATCTCATGGTGTCGATGGATTCAGCCAATATGCATCTGGCTTCGCTGGTGCGCGTGAGAGTGGTGAGCATCTGGGGAGCCACCCACCCCTACTGCGGCTTCAAAGGTTATCAGCAGAAGGAGAGCGACATCATACAGCTGTCGATGACGTGCCGCCCCTGCTCGGTGTTTGGCAACAAGCCGTGTCTGCGCGGCGACTACCTTTGTCTCACCGGCATTAATCCTCAGGTCATTATAAACAAAATCACTTCTATCCTCAATCAAAAAAGCTGATGGAAGACAACTTTGACATAAGAGCCTCGCGCGAACGCCGCGACAATGACTCGGATTTCGAAAAAGCCCTGCGCCCCGCTGAATTTGACTCGTTCAGCGGACAGGAGAAGATTATCGAAAACCTGAAAGTCTTTGTCGCCGCAGCAAAAATAAGAGGCGAATCGCTCGACCATGTGCTGCTCCACGGTCCTCCCGGACTTGGAAAAACCACATTGTCGCAGATTATCGCCAACGAACTCGGAGTGGGAATCAAAATCACCTCGGGACCCGTGCTCGACAAGCCCGGCGACCTCGCAGGCATCCTCACCTCCCTTGAGGAGAACGACGTTCTCTTCATCGACGAAATACACCGTCTCAGCCCCATTGTCGAAGAGTATCTCTACTCGGCGATGGAGGACTACCGCATCGACATAATGATCGACAAGGGTCCCGGAGCGCGCACAGTGCAGCTGAGCCTCTCCCCTTTCACCCTCATCGGAGCCACCACCCGCAGCGGACTACTCACGTCGCCGTTGCGCGCCCGCTTCGGCATAAATTGCCATCTGGAATATTATGACCACGAGATTCTCGAACGCATCATCCTGAGATCGTCGGGGCTTCTGGGCATGAAATGCACCGCCGAAGCGGCTCACGAGATATCGATGCGCAGCCGCGGGACACCACGCATAGCCAACGCATTGCTGCGACGCGTGCGCGACTTCGCGCAGGTGAAAGGCACGGGCGTGATCGAGCCTGAAATCACCCGGTTCGCGCTCAACGCGCTCAACATAGACCGCTATGGGCTCGACGAAATCGACAACAAGATTCTAACAACAATCATAACCAAATTCAAGGGGGGACCGGTGGGGCTCTCCACTATCGCCACGGCGCTCGGAGAGGATCCCGGCACTATCGAGGAGGTCTACGAACCATTCCTCATCAAAGAGGGATTCATCAAGCGCACACCACGCGGCAGGGAGGTGACCGAACTCGCCTTCTCCCATCTGGGGCACTCGCTTGAAGGGCGCAGCTCATCATTATTCTGACCAATACACAACTACACCTATGGCTGGCATAAAAAGTTTGGCAAAAGACACTGCAATCTATGGTCTCAGCAGCATCATAGGACGCTTCCTCAACTGGTGCCTTGTGCCGCTCTACACTCAGGTATTCGCTCCGGCAGAATACGGTGTCGTCATCTACATATATTCCATCGTGGCGATAGCGCTGATAATACTCACCTATGGAATGGAGACAGGATTTTTCCGGTTCACCAACCATGAGCGCTACACCGATCCCGGCGAGGTCTACTCCACGTCGCTCATATCGCTCGCATCCTCGTCGACGGTGTTTTTCATCGCCGTGCTGCTGTTTCTCGGTCCGATATCCGACGCCATGCAGTCGCGCGGACATGAATCCTACGTGTGGATGATGGCTCTCGCAGTCGCTATCGACGCCTATACAGCCATCCCCTTCGCCTATCTGCGCTACAAGAAAATGCCGTTCAAGTTTGCCGCGCTCAAACTCATCAACATCGGGCTCAACATCGGGCTCAACCTGTTCTTCATCCTCCTGTGTCCGTGGCTATGGAAGACGGCGCCACAGACCATCTCGTGGTTCTATGTTCCCGAGTTCGGTATAGGCTACATATTCCTCGCCAACCTCATCTCGTCGGCAGTCACGCTCGTCACGCTGCTTCCATTCGTGGTCCACGTTCCGGTGAAGTTCAACCCGTCGCTGCTAAAAGAGATGCTCAGCTACTCTTTCCCGCTGCTCATTCTGGGCATCGCCGGCATCATGAACCAAACTATCTACACAATCCTCTATCCCCTACTGGTTCCTGACCACGCCGAGGCGATGGAAGGGCTCGGAATATATGGAGCCAACTATAAGATAGCGATCGTGATGGTGATGTTCATCCAGGCATTCCGCTTCGCCTACGAGCCTTTCATCTTCGCCCAGAATAAGGAACGCGGCGACAACAAGCTTCAAGCCTATAGCGACGCGATGAAATACTTCGTCATCTTCGCCCTGCTCATCTTCATGGGCGTGATGTTCTATCTCGACATTCTGAAATATTTCATCTCCTCCCACTATTTCTCGGGGCTGAAGGTGGTTCCGATCATCATGCTCGCCGAGCTGTTTTTCGGAATATTTTTCAATCTGTCGCTGTGGTACAAACTTACCGACAAGACAGTGTGGGGCATGTGGTTCTCGCTGCTGGGACTCGCCGTTACAGTGGCTCTCAACGTGGTCTTAGTCCCGCTGATGGGCTACATGGGATGCGCCGTCGCCGCGCTGGCTTGCTATTTCACCATGATGGCGGCAAGCTATCTGGTGGGACGCTTCAAATATCCCATAGACTATCATCCGCGCCGACTGCTGTTTTACTTCGCCGTAGCTGCGGCGCTGTATGCCGTCGCAATCGTGGCAAACACTCCGTGGGAATGGTTCAACTACATCTTCAGGGCACTTCTTCTCGGGCTCTATCTCGCAGTGGTGTGCCGCACGGAACACATCACACTCCGTCAGATCATACCACGAAGAGGCACCTGACTTCCCACATAGAGCATCAAATAAAACCCGCACATATCGAATTTTCTGTAAATTTGCAACAGTCATCACATAAAATAAGCACAATCCGATGGATCCGATAAAACAAAACCAGCTCTCGCAGCGCATGAATGATTTCAGGGGCAAACTCATCAGCTACTTTGACCTCTCAGGCTACCTCATTCCACAAGCCGACGCTGAGACGGCAATACGCGAAGGGGTGTCGTTCAGGGGCATAAACATCATCATTCTGATTGTGGCTATATTTATCGCTTCGCTCGGGCTCAACACCAACTCTACAGCCGTCATCATCGGCGCCATGTTGATTTCTCCGCTGATGGGGCCTATCATCGGCATGGGTCTTGCCATCGGGGTGCATGATTTCGAGCTTCTCAAGCGCGCTTTCCGTAATCTCATGATGGCTACCATATTCAGTGTCGCCACCTCTTGCATCTACTTCCTCATCTCGCCCGTCAACGAGGCTCACAGCGAATTGCTGGCGCGCACCTCCCCCACCATCTACGACGTGTTTATCGGCTTCTTCGGCGGCGCCGCCGGCATCCTCGCCATCGGCAGCAAGGTCAAGGGCAACGTCATTCCCGGAGTTGCCATCGCCACCGCCCTGATGCCGCCGCTCTGCACAGTGGGCTACGGACTCGCCACCTGGCAGATGAACTACTTTTTCGGCGCCCTCTACCTCTTCTTCATCAACTCGGTTTTCATCGCTTGCGCCACCACCCTGGGCGTGAAATTGATGCAATACACACCCCATGCCTTCTCCAATCCTGTCAGAGCCCGCAAGGTGAGAAACCTCATCACCACCATCGCCGTCCTCACGATGCTCCCTGCCGCATATCTCACCTTCAATATGCTCCAGGAAAACAATTTCAACGCCAACTGCGGACGCTTTGTCGACGATGAATTCAACTTCGACGGCACTCAGGTGCTCAACTATAAGGCGGTGTACACCCGCAAGGCGCGCACGCTCACCATCTCGCTTGTCGGCAAAGTGCTCCCCAAAGACTCGCTCATGATAGCCATGACCGACAAGCTCCCCGACTATCATCTTGGAGGAACGCGCCTGCGCATCATCCAGGGCGACGCCTCGTCGGGAAATGTCGACGTGACGCAGGTCACCTCGGGAATGCTCCGCGACATGTATCAGGTGACACAGGCTACCATCACCAAGCAGCAAAACACCATCGACTCGCTCAAAACAGCTTGTTCCGAGATGGCGCTCAACGACTCGGCAAGCGCCGTGATTGCGCCTGAAATCAAGGTTCTCTTCCCCGAAGTGCAGGATATAGCGGTGACAAGAGGCATCGTCAGCAACATACAGACCAATGAGCTCGACACTCTCAACATAGCCCTCGTCAAATACAGCCGCACCATGAGCCGCCAGCAGAACGAGCGTTTCAAATCCTATCTTGAGGCGCGCCTCAAGAAGCGTGACATCACGATTGTTCCAACCACCGTCATCGGCACGTCAAAACATTGATTTATACCAATGAAGCGCTACCTGCTGTTTGCCCCTCTCACCTATTGCTACCCCATTCTCCGCCCCGTGCAGGAAGAAATACGCCGCCGCGGCGACGAAGCTGCATGGTACATAGGCAACGGACCCGACATGTTGCGTCCCGATGAGAAAAAGCTCAATTCAGTCGAGGAGGCGATAGCCTACAATCCTGTCGCTTCGCTGACAGCCGCCAATTATATACCCGACTATCTCCCGGGCATAAAAGTGGAGCTGTTTCACGGCTACCCCATCACAAAACGCCCCAATCATCCCGGCAGCCAGTTTGCGATAAGAGGATGGTTTGACATCTATTGCTCCCAGGGACCGTCGGGCACTCCCACATTTGAACACAACGCCGCTAAAGCCGGCTTCTTCAAGGTTTATGAAACGGGCTGGACGAAAGCCGACCTCTATGCCGACCCGGCAAAACAGCAGCCGCCGCGCAACCCGCGCCCCACAGTGGTCTATTCCTCGACATTCACTCAGGGAATAACATCGACCGAGGCGCTTTTCTCCACGATAGAGCGCATGGTGAAATCACGCCGTTGGAACTGGCTCTTCACATTTCATCCCAAACTTGACGAAGCGGTCAAAAACCGCTACAAGCAACTCGCTGAAGAGAATGAAAACGCCGAATACTATGACGGCGACAACAATCCCGATTTCATAGCCCGCGCCGACGTGATGCTATGTGACAGCTCGTCGATCATCACTGAATTCATGCTCATGAACCGCCCTGTCGTCACCTATCGCAACACCAATCCCGGATCCCATCTCATCGATGTCTCAGCTCCGGAAGAGGTGGAAAAAGCGATTGAAAAGGCACTCACACGACCTGCCGAACTGATGACGGCGATAAAGGAATACACTCAATTTCACGAAGGACACCTCGACGGCAAAGCCTCCAGCCGGGCGCTTGACGCAATCGACGACTTCCTGGAGCGTGGACAAAAAGAGCTGCGCCGCCGCAAACCGCTCAATCTGTTGCGCCGCATCAAAATGCGCCGAGCCACGGGCTATCCCTGGTGGAAAGGCTTGTTAAAACGATAGGAGTCGGTCAGGCGTTATTATTCCGCGCTTTTTCGGAAGCATTCCTCAACGCCTCCTCATAGACTTTCATATATCGCGACGCCGCAACACTCTCAGAATAGGTTTCGACGGCATAAAGGCGCGCGTTCTGCGACACGCGGTCATAATCAAGAGTCGTCAACCCCCACAGAATTCCGTTGGCAAGGTCAAACGCCGACTTATAGCCCGCAATATAGCCGTTGAGGCGATGTTCTATCATCTGAGGTATTCCGCCCACGTTGAAACCGACGCACGGAATGCCGCACGACATAGCCTCCACAATGGTGTTGGGCAGATTATCCTGCAATGACGGAGTGACGAAAAGATCCACCGCATTATATACTTCGGCGAGTTTTGACTCATCATTTATATAGTTCATCTCATAGATTGGCAAGGGGAATATCTGCGACAGTCTTTCATCCTTTTTGCCAAACACCACCACGCCAAGATTCTTTCCCACCGCAGGGAACTGCTTCCATATCTGCTGACACGCCGAAGCGAGATAGTCGACACCCTTGCGCTTGTCGCCCACCTTCATCGAGCCAAACAGGAGCAGCTTCTTGTCCTGAGGCAGCCCGAGCTTGGCGCGCATCTCCCGGCGATCCATGGGGTGAAACACCGAAGTGTCGATCGCATTTGGGATATTAGTGAGGTCCATTCCGGTCAGTATCGAGCTCTTCCTCGCCTGCTGCTCCAGCCAACGGCTGCAAGCCACATAATACACACGTCGTCCCGAATATTGCACTCCATATTTCTTCTGAAACACCTGATAGGAGAGGTCTTTTTTACCGGGATAGCGCAATTGCGGGCAGTTGTGGCAATAGTTGGCATACATCAGGCACTCGCCCGAATAATGGCATATTCCGGTGAAAGGCCACATATCGTGCATGGTCCACACCACCGCTTTGCCTGAATCAATGATGTCACGGATATTGTTGAGCGACAGAAATCCCTGATTCACCCAGTGAAGATGAATCACGTCGGCTTCCTGAAACACTTTCAGCTTGGTTATGTCGGTCCCGGCATTGGCTATGTCCACTCCAAACAGATTTTTGGAGCTGAAACGGTTCTTGAGCCATATCACCAACCGCTCCCTCAGAAACTGCCACTTTAGATTAAAGCCTCCAGGAATCTGGGTGACAAACGGGTCATTGGAGTTTTTATCGCGAACAAGCATTCTCGCGTCAACGCCATTGTTGCGGAGCGCCCTAAAAAGGCGGAACGCCGCAATGGCGGCTCCTCCTGTGCGGTCGGAAGTGTTAACAATCAGTACCTTCATTTTTTCATCTTTGCATTTATAGGAGCAAGCCCCGCTATGAGCGACAAGAGCCGTTCACGGCTGTAAAGCTTCAATAGAATCTCCCGGTTTCTACGGCGGGACTCCTCGTCAAGCGGAGTGTCTATATCTTCCTGAGTCACATTATCGATTTCAAACACTTTCAATCCCTTTGAGCAAGCCCATTCATAAACGGGATTAGTGCGACACAGGAACACTTTAGCTCCCAGATAGAGGACTATGAGAATGTTGCCTATCGCCTCTTGCCTCAGATTGCCAAAGAACGCATATCCCGTTTCAGCCTGAAGTTCGTTATATTGTCTCAGCGGCATGAACTCCACGAGCGGCCCGAAATTATCGCCAAGCAGTTTTCTGCCTGTCTTGCACACCTCCTTTATGTATTCAGGATTTCCGTTATAGCTCAACGGCACTGTGACACTGCGTCCCGAGAGGTCAAGTTTTGAGAGGATTTCAAACACATACTGATGATTGTTGGTGGTCGACGCTGAGTTACCCACCATAATGCCGTCGCCGCAGGTTGAAGAGTTCATGAGTTCCTCCCCCAGTATCACGTCGATCGGATAGTAGAAAAAGTCGAGCCACTTTTTGCCCTTCAGCTGAGGGTAATATTTGACGAGATAGTCATAGTCATTGTCGGTGGTGTCGGTCACGATGCAGTCAACCTTCTCTTTTATGAATTTCACATTGCGCGCCGCTTTCATCCTCTTGCTCCAGCGCGAGAGCAAGCCCGCCTTTTTTCCCGCGCCCCATGTTCCGGGAGCGAAAAGGCTGAATCCTTCAGGAGCCAACAGCTTATTATATAAATCGGCGCCCCATATTATCCAGTAGACCGTGGAGCGGGAAGTGTCAATCTTTTTAATGAGATTCATCTTGTGGCGGTTCAGATAGTGGATATAGACCGCTTCATAGATTTCACCGTCATATTTTTTTAAAAACTCAGGCATCGACATCACGCAATCCCGCTTCTCAACCCACTTGAAGTCGTCATTTTTCGTGTCGACTAAAAACAGATTGTCGCCGGGAAACACCTGTTCAAACATATCAATCGTGCGATTGATTATCTTCTCGTCATTTACAAGATGCAGTTTCATGGATTCTCGCGGTAAAACTCTTTAATGGCGTTGACAACACGGTCGATTTCATCATGTGTCAGCTCCTTGAACATGGGAAGCCTCAGCAAACAGTCGGTATATCTGTCGGCTTCAGGCAATTCAGCTTTATCCCACCCGCGCTTTTGAGAGTAAACGCTCTTGTGCAGACTCAGATAGTGGAACACCGAGCTGATGCCGCGCTCCTTCAGCCACGCAATCAGAGCCGAACGCTCGTCAAGCGAGCGGCAGATGATGAAAAACGCATGTCCGTTATTGACAGCATAGTCGGGAATGTGGGGTAGAAGTATCTGCTCCACGTCTTTCAATCCCTCATAGTAGGCGTTCCAATGCGCTTTACGCGCGTCCTGAATATCCTTCATCGCTTCAATCTGCGCCCATAGGAACGCGCTCACATACTCAGCCGGCAAAAATGAGGAACCTGTATCGACCCAGCCATATTTATTAACCTCGCCGCGGAAAAACTCGGCACGGTTGGTGCCTTTTTCCCACAGTATCTCGGCGCGCTTCACAAAGCGGCTGTCGTTTATAGCGAGCAAGCCTCCCTCGCCACACTGAATATTCTTTGTTTCATGAAAAGAGAACGCCGCAAGGTGCCCGATGCTCCCGAGCGGACGCCCTTTATAGAAACTGTCTATGCCCTGGGCGGCATCCTCGATGACGACAAGACCGTGGCGGTCGGCAATCTCCATGATGCGGTCCATGTCGCAGGCTATGCCGGCATAATGCACCGGAACAATCGCTTTTGTTTTCGGCGTGATAAGACTCTCTATTTTATCGGGGTCGATGTCGGGGCTGTCAGCCATGCTGTCGGCAAACACTATCGTGGCGCCCTGGCGCGAGAAAGCAAGCGCCGAAGAGACGAAAGTGTAGGACGGCACTATCACCTCGTCGCCGGTACCAATGCCGGCAAGAAGCGCGCACATTTCAAGAGCGTCAGTACAGGAAGTCGTCATCAAACATTTTTCCGCGCCTAAAGCATTCTCAAAATATTCCTGACACAATTTCGTGAAACGTCCGTTGCCACAAGTTTTTTTCGCAGCTATGCAATCTTTTATATATTCCTCCTCTCTCCCTGTGAACCACACTTTATTGAAGGGGATTACAGCAGTAGTATCCATCTTCGTCATTTACTTTTTCCGGTTTTTCAATTTTCGTTTGAACTCACGTCGAGCCATATATTTCTTATTGGCGGCAACAGCTTCGGCAACCACCTTCTCTTCATCTTCACCGGCCGCCTTGGCATAAAGGCGCGCGAGCTTCACCATCTCAGGCACATTGAGGTTGATGGACTTGAACATGGACATGAGCTTTCGGCGCGATTTCACGCCAAACTCCATGCGGTTCAAATCGACAAAGAAAAACAAGTAGCCCGTCAACGGAGAGCCGGTATACAAAATGTTGCCCGGAGAGAAATCCTTGTGATACACACCGGCACGGTGGAGCTTCACAATCTCCTTGGCAAGCTCGGGCAACATCGGCTCGCTTTCGGGATACTCCTCCCAATGGCGCAGCTCCCTGCCCGTCACCTCCTCACATATATAATAACTTTCGCACAGTTTCATGCCGCGCGTCACCTCGATATAGGCTATCGGTTCGGGCACATGAAATCCGAGCCTTATCATTTCCTTAGAATTATGATAGCTTCTGTAAGCCTTGCTCTTTCGGAAGGTGGTGTAGATTCTCGAATTGATGAAGCCGGGCAGTCTGAACGCTTTTATGACAGCGGTGACGTTTCCGAACTTCATGCGATAAAGCGTGTTCCTGCCGGAGTAAATCACTTCAGCCGCAGAAGGAACACCGTTTCGGGCTATCTCGGAAATCTCCTCCCTGAGGTGTTCATAGCGTGAACCTATGTATATGTTATACTTTTGCATAATAATGAAAGAGTATGGGATTATTACAATCCTCTATCTATTCAAAATTTTCTTATCTTTGCAAAAATAGCAAATTTAATTCGTATTAAAACAACATACTGAAAAATCATGGAGAAAACTTGGAGATGGTTTGGTCCTAATGACAAAATCACGCTTGAAATGCTCCGTCAGATCGGAGTGGAAGGAATCGTCACCGCGCTTCACCACATTCCCAACGGAGAGGTGTGGAGCTATGACGAGGTTATGAAAATGAAAAACTTCATCGAGGACCACGGACTGAGATGGTCGGTAGTCGAGAGTCTTCCTGTCAGCGAGTCGATAAAATATGCCGGTCCTGACCGCGACGAGCTGATTGANAAATATAAAGAGAGCCTTGCCAATCTCGGNAAAGCCGGAGTGAAGACCATNTGCTACAACTTCATGCCTGTNCTNGACTGGGCTCGNACCGATCTNGANTATCCCAACCCCGACGGNACNTCCAATCTTTATTTCAACCGAGCCGANTTCGCTTACTTCGACATCTACATCCTNAAGCGNGAGGGCGCCGAAAANGACTATGANGCCGANACCCTGAAGAGGGTGGAGGAGCTNCGNCCNAAGATGGATAAGGAAGCCGAGCAGCGNCTTGTCGAAAACATAATCGTGAAGACCCAGGGATTTGTCAACGGCAATATCTCGGAAAATGACCTCGANCCNGTGGCAAAGTTCCGCGAGCTCCTCGAACTCTACAAAGGTATCGACGCCGACAAACTTCGTGANAACATGAANTATTTCCTTGAGGCNATCATGCCGGTGTGTGACGAATATGACATCAACATGTGTGTCCACCCCGACGATCCCCCGTTGCAGATTCTCGGACTTCCTCGCATCGTGACCTGCGATGCCGACATAAAGGCTTTCCTCGACGCTGTGCCCAATCCTCACAACGGGCTCACNTTCTGNGCCGGCTCGCTNAGCGGCGGCGCCCACAACAATGTTCCCGAGCTTGCCAAGAAATATGCTTCGCGCACCCACTTCGTCCATGCNCGCATCTGCAACGTGATGCCCAACGGCGACTTCAAGGAGTCGAGCCATCTTGACCCGCGGTTGATCGACGTGGTGCGNACATTTGAAAAAGAGCGCCCCGGAGTGCCGATGCGCGTTGACCACGCTCCTCTGATGCTGGGCGACGAGAANATGGGCTACAANGCCGGCTACTCTTTCCACGGNNGNATGCTCGCCCTNGGAATGGTGTCGGGAATCATGGCTGCGATAAACTCAGAAAAACAAACCAATTGATAGTAACGACATGAACGAATTATTTTCAGTAAAAGATAAAGTTGTCGTCATCACCGGCGGAACCGGGGTGCTCGGCACATGCATAAGCGAATATCTCGCTCTCCAGGGAGCCAAAGTGGTGATCATGGGACGCCGCAAAGAGGAGGGTGAAAAAATAGTAGCCGACATCACCGCCAAGGGCGGAGAGGCGATGTTTCTCACCACCGACGTGATGAACGCCGAGACAGTCGAAGGCAACTGCCGCGATATTCTTGCGAAATATGGCAAAGTGGACGCGCTTCTCAATGCCGCCGGAGGCAACATGCCGGGAGCCACAATAGGTNCGAACGGCAATTTCTTCGATCTGAAAGTCGAGGACTTCGAAAAAGTGGTTGAGCTCAATCTCATCGGCACCGTTATTCCAACCCAGGTATTCCTCAAGCCGATGATTGAAGCCGGAAAGGGCGCTATCGTCAACTTCACGTCGATGGCGGCATTCCGTCCGTTGACCCGCGTGATAGGCTATGCGGCGGCGAAAGCCGGAATCACCAACTTCACCGAGTTCATGGCAAACGAGGTGGCTACGAAATTCACTCCCGGCATACGCGTGAACGCCATAGCCCCCGGATTTTTCCTCACTAACCAGAACCGCTCACTGCTGACCAACCCCGACGGCTCACTTACCGAACGCGGCGCCGACGTGATACGCCAGACACCGTTCAAGCGTTTCGGCAAGCCCGANGAGCTTTGCGGCACAATCCAGTATCTTATTTCTGACGCTTCGACATTTGTCACCGGCACCGTCGCCGTTGTCGACGGCGGTTTCAATGTATTNGCAATGTAGTCAAATAAGAGCTTTAAAATCTTCAAATACTGTAAAATCAAGAGCTGTCGGCGTCAAAAANCGTCGACNGCTCTTGATTTATTTAGTTTTAACTAAAATTTATATAGCTATAAAGAATTTATTATTACCTTTGCCCGTTAACACTACTTGATTAAGAATCAACCATTATCATGAAAAAGAAAATCATTGCAACATGCGCAGCCGGTATTGCCTTACTCACTGCAATGCCAGCAGCAGCTGATGAATTGCTCGCTTTCCCCGGAGCTGAGGGTTTCGGACGTTACACTACCGGCGGACGCGGCGGAACAATTTATCACGTCACCAATCTTAACGACAGCGGCAAAGGATCTTTCCGCGACGCTATCTCACAACCCAACCGAATNATTGTGTTTGATGTTTCGGGAGTGATTAATATCAAGTCGCGCCTTGTGTTCAAGAACAATCTCACCATTCTCGGGCAGACCGCCCCCGGCGAGGGTGTTCAGATATATGGCGACGGCGTTTCATTCTCACAAGCCAACAACCTCATCGTGCGCTATCTTCGCATTCGCATGGGTGTTAACGGTTCAAGCGGCAAGGACGCAGCCGGAACAGCCGACAGCGCNCACGACCAGATTTTCGACCACATGTCGGTGCTTTGGGGGAAGGACGAAAACTTCTCAATCAGCAACAACAACAAGTCGATCGGTCCCGCCAACATCACTATCCAGAATTCTATCATCGGTCAAGGACTTCAGCCTCACTCTTGCGGCGGTCTTCTTCAGACTGACAATGGAGTTACCATTTTCCGTAACCTCTACATCGAGAACNAGACCCGNAACCCGAAGGTGAAAGGACTCAACCAGTTCGTGAACAANGTGCTTTACAACTGGGGTAGCGGAGCAGCCTACAATATGGGCGGCGACAGCGCCGGCGACTCATGGGCTGAAATCACCGACAACTATTTCATCAGAGGTCCGTGGAAAAGCGCTACCGCTCCTCTTATTGGCGGTAATGCCAATTATAAATTCTATGGCNCNGGAAACTATTATGACAGCGACCTTGACGGAACCCTCAACGGAACNGANTATACCCAGACCGGAGGAGGAAATCAGATGGAATCGATCGCCGCTCTCGAAGCCGCAGGCGCTCCCAAGGCTTTCCCTGAAATTCAGGACCGCCTCACCGCTGAAAAAGCTGTTGAATGGGTTATCAAAAACGTAGGCGCGTCGCTTCCCGCGCGTGACGAGGTTGACCAGTATCTCATCGACGAGTTGATGAGCTTCGGCACTTTCGGCACCACCGACGGTATCGCGTCGGAAAAATCACTTCCCCACAAGGGAACAGGAACCCTCTATGGCGGCTACAAGCCTCTTGACACTGACGGCGACGGAATCCCCGACGCTTGGGAAACAGCAAACGGACTTGATCCCAACGACGCTTCCGACGCGGCAAAGATAGCAGCCAACGGATATGCCAACATCGAGAACTATTCATTCACTCTCGACGCCGCTTACCCCTATGTCAAGAACCCCACCGTTCTCAAGGCTACTAAAAACGAGAAGACTTCAATCACTCTCGAATGGAATGACAATTCAGACGATGAGAAGGGATTCATCGTTGAGGTTTCAACTGACAACAAGACTTTCATCGAAGCAGGACGCACAGACGCTAACGTGACCACTCTAAAAGTAGACAATCTTAAAGAGAACACCCTTCACTATTTCCGCGTGAAAGCTTATGCCGACGATATAGAGTCAGTCAGCTCGCCCGTATTGCAGACAATGACTGTCGACGAGCCTTTCGCTCCCAATGCCTCAACAGTTGTAACCCCCGCCAACGGCGGCGAAGCTAAAGTGCTCGACGTGAAACTTGAGTGGAAAAACACCACTCCCGAATATTTCGGCGCGACTACCTATAGCGTTTATCTCGGAACCGACGCACTGAATCTTGAAAACATCGCATCAGACCTTACTGAAACATCGCTCAATCCCGGTGAACTTGAAGAGAACACCACCTACTACTGGCGTGTGGACGCTACAAACGACGTTGGCACCACCACAGGCGAAGTGTGGTCATTCAAGGTTGTTCCCGGTGGAACATTGTTCTACACTGACTTCCACACCACTCCTGCGTCATTCGCAACCTCTGACTGGGGAACTGTCAATGCCAGCGCTCAGACCGATATGATAAAATCGGGCAAAACAGCCAGCGAAACCTTTGACAACATGACTATCGGAACAGCCGGAGGCCGCATCGTGGCATTCGGAAACCTCAAAGCGTCAGCCTATCCGGCTTATTCAAGCGCTCACTCAGGCGCATCGGACAACGCTGTTGGCTTTATCGGAAAGAACGGTGCCGTGAGCAAGTCCTACATCAAGATTTCAGATATAGAAGGACCGTGGAAAATAACCGTCTACTGCGGTAACTCTGACTCAAGCGCCCAGTCGGTCCAGCTCAGCACCGGTGACGACATCAACGGCGACGGTGTCGTGAACGCCGACGACGATCTCGCCACATTCAAATTCTCGGCATCGTCAAAGAAGATGTTCAAGTTCACCCACACTTATGAGGGGACTATCGGCAGCGGCATCGTTCTTGACCGCGCAGGCATCAATGACAAGGGTATCAACTTCCATGACATCCTTATCGAGCGCATCGCTACAGGAACGGGCGGCATCGACAACATCATCGGCGACGGAGCTGCAACTCCCGACGTTGAAGTGATCGGCGACGCAGTGACCGTGAACAACCTCCGTTCAGGAGCTCTCATTCAGGTTGTGGACATGACCGGAAGAACCGTCTTCATGCAGAAAGCTTCAAGCGAAAGCCTCGGCTTCGTTCTCGGCAGCGGCATCTATGTGGTTCGCGTCAGCGACATGCAACCGGTTAAAATCGCAATCAGATAAACTAACCGCAATCACATACATGAAGACCTTAAAGACCTTAGGGTCTTTAAGGTCTTCAAATTTTATACAGCTATGAAACGAGTAATTTTAACCCTGGCTCTCCTACTGGCGATGGTGGCAGGAGGCAACGCAGCGGGACCGACACTCACCATCAACGGTAAAGAGGTTGAAAAGACCGTTACCCGAATCACGTTTGAAGGTGACAACGCAGTGCTTCATTTCAATAATGAAACCGAAGCCCATGACATGAACACCGTCACCCTGACCTTCTCGGCTCTATCAGGAATAGATGACATCATTTCCTACAGTTTCAACGGAATCATAAACGGCAACATCGAACTTGGCGGCGTTCCCGCAGGAACATCGGTAGAGATATATGACACCGCCGGTAAACTGCGCGTGTCGGAAAAAATAGAGAGTGATCCCGCTCTAATAAATATTTCATCGCTCGAACGCGGAATCTATTTATTGAGAGCCGGCAAAAACTGCATCAAATTCCAAAAATAGACGAAAGATGAAAAAACCGATATTATTCCTGTCGATGCTCGCTCTTTGCGCATCGGCAACCCTTGCTCAGAACAAAGTAAATCTTTCGCTTAAGGGAGGAAACGTGGAAACTTTCAACACCACCGATGTCGACGCTATCGATGTCGATGGCAACAAGGTCACGCTGAATCTTAAAGAGGGAAATCCTAAAATATATGACGGCACCGTAAGTTCCATTTCGTTCCTGCGCAATCTTTCGGGACACGTGACCTTGACCGAAGCGGCAGGGTGGATGGAAGCCTGCTATGTCGAGTGGGAAAATATGTCGGGAGCCGACAACTATCACGTTTATGTGAAGGGTCCCGGATATGCCGACTATACCCGCATCGACAAGGAACTGGTGAGAAACTACGGCAGCTATGGCAGAGCCGACATGACCGGACTCACTCCGGGAAGCTACACCATGAAGGTGGTTCCGGTGGTGAACGGCACTCCGATGGACGACGCTTCAGCCGAAACTTCGCCGCTCGAGGTAAAGGCTTTCAACCGCGGCGGCTTCGCCCATTTCAACTATTCGGAAGGTATCGGAGCCTATAACAATGACGGAACGCTTAAAAAGGGCGCCAAAGTCTTTTATGTGACTTCGAAGAACGCAAAGACTATATCGACCGATGTCATCACCTCCAATAAGGGTAATACAACCACTTACACCGGAATCCAGGATATCCTTGACGGATACACGAAGGGATACGACACCACTCCCATCGTGTTCCGCATAGTGGGATGTCTCCATGCCGGTGATATCGACAAGTTCTCAAGCAAGGCTGAAGGAATCCAAATCAAGAATAACAAAACGGGACCGCTTAACATCACTATCGAGGGTATAGGAAATGATGCCACCGTCCACGGTTTTGGCTTCCTGCTTCGCAATGCTGAAAGCGTGGAATTGAGAAATTTCGGCATAATGTATTTCATGGACGACGCCGTTTCTCTCGACACTGACAATCTTCACTGCTGGATTCACAACCTCGACATCTATTACGGTCAGAAGGGTTCGGACTCGGACCAAGCGAAGGGCGACGGCTCGATCGACGTGAAGACCAACTCTAAGTATATTTCTATCGACAACTGCCACTTCTGGGATTCAGGAAAATCATCTCTTTGCGGCATGACGAGCGAATCGGGTCCCAACTGGATTACCTATCATCACAATTGGTTTGACCACAGCGATTCGCGCCACCCGCGCATACGCACAATGAGCGTCCATGTCTACAACAACTACTATGACGGCATCTCGAAGTATGGCGTAGGAGCGGCTAAGAATTCAGAAGCGTTTGTAGAGGGCAACTATTTCCGCGACTGCAAGTATCCCATGCTTTCTTCAATGCAGGGTTCTGATATAGCCGGCGGAAGCACGGGCACTTTCTCAAAAGAAGATGGCGGCGTGATCAAATCATTCGGCAACGTGATGCGCGGCTCTTACACCTATCGTCCTTATTCGGAAGCAAACAAGGTTGAATTTGACGCTTACGAAGCATCATCACGCGATGAAAAAGTGCCCGCTACAGTCAAAGCTAAACAGGGGGGCAAAACCTACTCAAACTTTGACACCGACCCGACTCTGATATATTCTTATACTCCTGACGCAGCCGAAGACGTGCCGAGCATAGTTAAGGGCGTGTATGGAGCAGGGCGAATGAACCACGGGGATTTCCGCTGGACATTCAACAATAACAGCCAGGATAAAAACTATGCCGTCATCGACGCGCTCTCTACGGCTCTTAAAAATTATGAGACCACGCTGGTGGGATTCTATGAGGGTGACACCGACCTCGGAAACGGCGGCGAGGGTTCGCTCAATCCGCGCGGCGACGCTAACGAAGGCGACGAACATCCGTTTGGCGACGGCAATCTCGCAGGCAACACTCCAATCGCGCCTCCGGTGGAAACAGGCGACACATTTATCGCAGGAACTGACGGCGGATATATGCGATTCAACAACGACGCAGCAAAAACTCTCGTGGATGACGGCACCATCACTTTTGATGGAGGAAGCTACAAAGCAGACTTCGCCTATGCCGAATATACCAATGTTACCGGAGCTCTCCAGCTCAACAAAGATGGCGGCGCTGTCATCATTAAATGTCCGAGCGTATCCGTGTTCAAGGCTGAAATGCTTCGCACCGGCACTTTCGCCGGAAAGGTGATGAAGAGCGAAGACGGGGGAGCGACTTATACTGACGCAGCATCCATCTCGGGAACGAAAGGCGTGATTGAATTTGATTTCTCAGCTCAACTGCGCAGCGAAAAAGAGGTTTATGTAAAAATCGTCAATAACTCAACCGGAACATTGAGTATTATCGGACTTGAAATATCACTTGCCAAATAATGATGAAAAAAATTCTTATCTCACTCATAGCCGTCGGCGCCTCACTGGGCGCCGACGCTGCAATTTATAATATAGTGGATTTCGGAGCTAAAAACGACACTACCGTGTTAAGCACCGAAGCAGTGCAAACAGCAATAGACCGATGCAACCGGGAGGGGGGAGGCACAGTGACTGTGCCAACAGGAAACTTTAAAATAGGGAGCATATTTCTGAAAAGCAACGTGACGCTCCAGATCGTGAACGGAGCCACCCTCTACGGAAGCACCGATATCAACGACTACACTCCGATAAGTTCGGACTATGTGTCGCTTCGCACCGGAGTGCCCACCATCCAGCTCATATATGCCGACAACGTGGACCATGTGGCTATAATAGGGCAGGGAACCATCGACGGACGCGGCAAGGCTTTTCCTAAGCTGTCGTGGAACGACGAGGGGC
The DNA here is from genome assembly GCA_014801235.1 of Bacteroides sp. Taxonomy (GTDB): domain Bacteria; phylum Bacteroidota; class Bacteroidia; order Bacteroidales; family Muribaculaceae; genus Muribaculum. Next base: position 46,735 of record JAAVEM010000007.1, read on the forward strand.
TGACACGCCCTCATCTCCTGCGCTTCATCCGCAGCCGGGACATAACCATAAGCGGGGTCACACTGAAAAACTCGGGGTGCTGGATGCAACACTATCTCGCTTGCGACCGTCTTAAAATAGACGGGATAACAGTGTTCAACCGCAACAATTACAATAACGACGCGCTTGACCTTGACGGATGTCACAACGTGGTGGTGTCAAACATGATCGCCGATTCTGACGACGACGCAATCACATTGAAAAGCACATCGCCGAGACTGTGTGAGGACATAACCATATCCAACTGCATCGTGTCGAGCCACTGTAACGCGATAAAACTCGGAACGGAGACCAACGGCGGATTCCGCAACATAAATATCCGCGGAATAGTGGTGAAACCGTCAGCCGACCAGTCTAGCCAATATTTCGGATATCCCGACGGACGCGGACACTCGGCTATTTCGCTTGAGATAGTCGACGGTGGAACCATGCGCAACGTAAACATAGGGGATATAACAATCACCGGAACGGAGTCGCCCATATTCATCCGTCTCGCCGACCGAGCTCGTCCCTATTCCAAGGACCATCCTGTGGAAGGAGTGGGAAGCATAAGCGGAGTGTGTCTTCACGACATAATGATTGACGGAGCAGGTCCTTCAGGATGTTCCATCACCGGCATAGAGGGGCATCCCGTCACCGACATAACGCTTCACGACATCACCATCAGCCATGCCGGAGATCAGAAAGCAACACCGGCTCCCACCGATGAAAAAATAAAGGAGTATCCCGAATCGACGATGTGGGGCATATTGCCGGCACAGGGATTCTGGCTAAATCACACCCGGAATATAGAATTCCGCAACGTGAAGATAGTAGCCGAATCACCCGACGAACGCCCCGTATATGTCAAGTCAGACAGTGAAAATATCACTATTTCAGAGTAGGCAGAAACATCCTATATAAGCCAACAGAAGCACGCAGAGAAGTATCACGCAGAGATCTTTGCGTGCTTCATAACTTTTATAAGCATAGTAGCAGCTCAATACAGCATACAGAGGAAAAATGAAAAACAGCACCGATATGGTGTCGTATTTGTCATAATCAGCCAGGACACGCGTGATCACCGCCGGCCAGGAGAAGAGCGGCAGCAACATCACGATTATAATCACTATCACCCACAAGGGGGGACGCTGATAATTATTGGCGTTCATTTTTTGTCGATTGATTGTTTATAAGCTTTGACAGTCTCGGCTATTCCCCGCTCAAGCGAATATTGAGGATTGAATCCGAAATCGCGCTTTGCGTCGCTCACATCGGCATTCCAGTTGCGCTGCTTCATGATTTTATACTTATCGCTGTTGAGAGTGGAGGGCTTCAACTTCGCCACTCCGTATTTTTCAGCGACGAACGACGCAATCTTGACCACCCACAGCGGAAGACGCACCGGAATGACGAATTTTTTATGCAGCTCGCTTGCCACGATGCTTCGGAATTCTTTCTGAGTGTAGGCGCGATCCTCGCTTATTATATACTTCTTTTTCAACGGAGCCTTTTCAAGCGCGTCGAAAACAGCGTTGACAAGATCCTCAACATAAATAAACGTGAGCAACTGCTTGCGGAAACCCACTCCGAAATCCCAGTGGCTGTCTATGCATTTTATCATCATTAGATAATCCTGCTCGTGAGGACCGTAGACTCCGGTGGGGCGGAAGATAATCCACGGGATGTCGGGCGACATTTCAAGCAGAGTTTCAGCCTTTATTTTCGACACACCGTAACGGGTGTTGGGCGACGGTATATCTTTAGATGTATAAGGAGCGTAGTTCTTTTCATCGCCGGGTCCGAGCGCGCTCAGGCTGCTCATGTAAAGAAACCGTGAAGGAATCTTTCCGGCTGTTCTCAACGCTTCGGTCACATTCTTAAGATATTCGTAGTTAATTCTGTTGAAATCCCTGTAATCGGTCACCTTGGTAGCACCGAGATTATACACTATATAATCCCATTTCTCGCCCTCGGGCAAAGTTTTTTCAAACTTGTCAACCAAGTTGTCAACATTATCATAATCCAACACTAAAAACTTCAACCGTTCATCGGCAAGATACTTCCGCGAGGTGGACTCTCTTACAGCCACCCATGTCTCATATCCTCGATCAAGGCTTTCACGGGCAATAAAGCCGCCAATGAACCCTCCCGCTCCTATAATAAGAACTTTCTTCATGAATAATCTTCTATTTACTCTCAAAGTTAAACAATATAACGGACAATTGATAATGAATGGTGAATAATTGTTGAAAACGGTGTTTATAAAGGTTGAAAAATAAAAAACAATATTTGATAAAACTTTTTGTAATTCTCGGATGTTTATATAAACGTCGAGCTGCGGACGAAGCGCAAATTAATTATCATATTTATTTAAAACTGTTTTCCACACGCTTTTCTTCACTTATCAATAGTGTTGACAGTTTTAAAACAATTAACATCGCAGTTATAAACCTAATCTTGATAACCTGATTCAGCGGCAGGAATAATAGGAGATATAACGCTGATTCAAAATATCTTAGAATAATTTCAGTTTTTACATTGAATGTTGACTGAGTGTTAACGTGACTTTTATAAGTTAATATGCAAGAGAAAAGTGAAAAACTTATCTCAGCTATCAACATCTATAACTAACACCTTATATTTTTCTTTTTAAAAAATTTTCTTCTTAAAAAATAAAACAATAAAAAAGAAAGTCGTTGAAAGTGGGAGCAGTGCGTTGGAAATTATATAGGGAAAATTTAGTAACTTTGCACACATATAATATAACACGGCTTTATGAAAGATCAGATATTGAAGCTTAAGAAGGAGAAGAACGCCGTCATCCTTGCCCACTATTATCAGATAGGGGAGATTCAGGACGTTGCCGATTATATAGGCGACAGCCTTGCCCTCGCCCAGATAGCGGCTAAGCTTGAGGAACCTATAATAGTAATGTGTGGCGTCAATTTTATGGGTGAAACCGCCAAGATTCTTTGTCCCGACAAGAAAGTGCTTATTCCCGATATCAATGCCGGATGTTCGCTCGCCGACAGCTGCGACGCTGAAGAATTCAGGAAGTTCATTGAAGAGAATCCGAGACACACAGTGATAAGCTATGTAAACACATCGGCTGATGTGAAAGCTCTCACCGACGTGCTGGTCACTTCAAGCAATGCCCGCCAGATTGTGGAGAGCTTCCCTGAAGACACTCCTATTATATTCGGTCCCGACCGCAATCTCGGGAACTATATCAATTCAGTAACCGGACGCAACATGAAGTTGTGGAACGGAGCATGCCATGTTCATGAACAGTTCTCGGTTGAAAAGATAATAGAGCTCAAGAAACAGCATCCTGAAGCAAAGATATTGGTTCATCCCGAATGCAAGCGTCCGCTTCAGCTCATAGCCGATAAAGTGGGTTCGACGGCAGCCTTGCTTAAATATGCCATAGATAGCGACAGCCGCGAATTTATTGTCGCCACCGAGAGCGGCATCCTCCACGAAATGCAGAAGAAGTGTCCCGACAAAATCTTCATTCCTGCGCCTCCCAATGATTCGACCTGCGCTTGCAATGACTGCAATTATATGAAGATGAACACAATGGAGAAGTTGCTTGAATGTCTTAAAACAGAGTCTCCTGAAGTTCATGTAGATCCGGAAATAGCCGAAAAGGCTCGCCGCCCCATTGAAAGAATGCTTGAAATAAGCGCCAAGATAAAGTAAGAATAAAAAAGAAAAATAATAAACACAAATCATGGAATATAATCATAGAGAAATAGAATCACGCTGGCAGCAATATTGGAAAGATAATAAGATATACAAGGCTGAGATCGATGAGAAGCGTCCGAAATATTATGTTCTGGACATGTTTCCTTATCCTTCGGGAGCTGGTCTTCACGTGGGACATCCGCTCGGTTATATAGCAAGCGACATATTTTCACGTTTCAAGCGCCTTAACGGTTTCAATGTGCTCCACCCGATGGGTTATGACGCTTATGGATTGCCCGCCGAGCAATATGCCATCCAAACCGGTCAGCATCCCGAGAAGACCACAATGGAGAACGTGGCACGTTACCGCAGCCAGCTTGACAAGATTGGTTTCTGCTATGATTGGGACCGCGAGATAAAGACTTGCGAGCCTGAATACTATAAATGGACNCAATGNNCGTNCATGCANATGTTCAACAGTTATTATAACACTNAACTTCAGAAAGCGCGNCCTATAAGCGAGCTTATAGAGCATTTTGAAAAATCGGGNAGCGAAGGTATAAAAGCAGCCTGTGGCAAAGAGCTTGATTTCACCGCTGAACAGTGGAACGCTTACAGCGAGAAAGAGAAGAGCGACACNNTGATGAANTACCGCATAGCNTATCTNGGCAACACCATGGTGAACTGGTGTCCTAAACTCGGAACCGTGCTTGCCAATGACGAGGTGAGCGAGGGTGTGTCGATACGCGGCGGATATCCTGTTGANCAGAAATTGATGTATCAATGGTGTCTGCGTGTCTCAGCCTATGCTCAAAGACTGCTTGACGGTCTTGAAAGAATAGACTGGACCGACTCTCTTAAAGAGACTCAGCGTAACTGGATAGGCAGATCGGAAGGCGCCGAGATGCGTTTTCCCATTGCAGGAAGCGACGTTGAGCTTGAAATCTTCACCACCCGCGCCGATACAGTGTTTGGAGTCACTTTCATGGTGCTTGCTCCTGAAAGCGTGTATGTGGACATGATTACCACTCCCGAGCAGCGTGAAGCGGTGAATGCTTATCTCGATGAGGTGAAGCACAAGACTGAGCGCGAGCGCATGATTGAGAAGACCGTGTCGGGAGTGTTTACCGGAGCTTACGCAGTGAATCCTCTTACGGGNAAGAATATCCCCGTTTGGGTGAGCGATTATGTGCTTGCCGGATATGGAACAGGCGCCATCATGGCGGTTCCGGCTCATGACAGCCGCGACTATGCGTTTGCCAAGCATTTTGATCTTCCTATCATTCCGCTTATAGAAGGTTGTGACGTGAGCGAGGAGAGCTTTGACGCCAAGTCAGGCAAAATGATCAATTCGCAGAGCGCCGAACTCAATCTTAACGGAATGGAGGTTAAGGACGCTATCGCCGCCACTAAAAAATTTATAGAAGAGAAGGGGATAGGAAAAGTGAAGGTGAACTATCGTCTTCGCGACGCCATTTTCAGCCGCCAGCGTTACTGGGGCGAACCGTTCCCTGTTTATTATAAGGACGGAATACCTCATTTGCTCAGCGAAGACAAGCTTCCGTTGCTTCTTCCTGAGGTGGATAAATATCTTCCTACCGAGACCGGCGAACCTCCGCTGGGACGCGCTAAAAACTGGTCGACTGAAGAGGGATATCCTCTTGAATTGAACACTATGCCGGGATTCGCAGGCTCTTCAGCCTATTATCTGCGCTACATGGATCCGCGCAATAATGAGGCTCTTGTTTCAAAGGANGCAAATGACTACTGGCAGGATGTGGATCTTTACATAGGGGGNACGGAGCATGCCACCGGTCACTTGATCTACAGCCGTTTCTGGAACAAATTCCTTTATGACCTCGGGCTTGTGGTGAAGGATGAGCCTTTCAAGAAGCTTATCAACCAGGGTATGATTCAGGGTCGTTCCAATTTCGTTTATCGAATTAAGGACACAAACACTTTCGTTTCCTACGGATTGAAGGACCAGTATGACGTGACTCCGATTCATGTGGACGTAAACATAGTGAGCAACGACATTCTTGACATAGACAAGTTCCGNTCATGGCGCCCCGAATTCAATGATGCCGAGTTTATTCTTGACAATGGCAAATATGAGTGCGGTTATGCNGTTGAAAAGATGTCGAAGTCGATGTTCAATGTCGTTAATCCCGACGATATCGTTGAGCGTTACGGCGCCGACACGCTTAGACTCTATGAAATGTTCCTCGGACCGTTGGAGCAGAGCAAGCCGTGGGACACTAACGGTATTGACGGCGTGAACCGCTTTTTAAAACGCCTGTGGGGACTTTTCTACAAGGGTGACCAATTCCTCGTAACCGACGGTGAACCGACCAAGGAGGAGCTTAAATCGCTTCATAAGCTGATAAAGAAGGTGACATGGGATATTGAAAATTTCTCTTTCAACACTTCGATAGCCGCTTTCATGATATGCGTGAACGAACTCACGACAATGAAGTGTCATAACCGNGAGATATTGTCACAGCTGATAGTGCTTCTTGCGCCGTTTGCTCCCCATGTCACTGAAGAGTTGTGGCACGCTCTTGGCAACGATACTACCATATTTGACGCTTCATGGCCAGCGTTCAATGAGGATTATCTCAAAGAATCGACAGTGACAATGGCTGTTTCGTTCAATGGCAAGGCTCGTTTCAATATCGAGGTTCCTGTTGACATGCCTCGTGAGGAGATTGAAAAGACAGCTCTTGAAAATGAAGGAGCGGCAAAATGGCTTGAAGGTAAGACAGTGAAGAAAATCATTGTCGTTCCCGGCAAGATCGTGAACATAGTTGTGGGCTGACCCATACAATAAAGACTCTTATTAATACGTTAGAATTCATATATATGTCATGAAAAAGAGAAAGATTGTCTTTGCAACGAATAATGCTCATAAACTCAATGAGGCGCGAGCCATATTGGGTGAGGAGTATTGTGTTGCAGGACTTCATGACATAGGTTGTGATGAAGATATTCCTGAAACTTCCTCCACTCTTGACGGAAACGCTGAAATCAAGGCGCGTTTTGTCAAAGATAAGTATGGCTACGATTGTTTCGCCGACGATACCGGTCTTGAGGTCGACGCGCTCGACGGAGCGCCGGGCGTTTATTCAGCCCGATATGCCGGACCGGGACATGATTCGGAGGCAAATATGAAGCTTCTGCTTAAAAATATGGAAGGGAAAGATGACAGGAACGCCCGCTTCAGAACGGTGATATGCCTCATAGAGGGTGACTCTATGGTTAAATTTGAAGGCACTGTCAACGGCGTTATTACCGAAGCTCCTAAAGGCGATAACGGGTTTGGATATGACCCGGTGTTCATTCCCGAGGGTTTTGACCGCACTTTCGCCGAGCTGACTTCTGAAGAAAAAAACGGTATAAGTCATCGCGGGCGCGCCGTGGCACGTCTTAGTGAATATTTTCATTCCGAGAATTAACGTATTATTCAGGAGCCAGCTATGATGAAAAGATTGTTGTCGGCATTATTGTCGATGTTTATTGTGACCGTTGCTTTCAGCCAGAGCATAGGGTCATGGAAATTATACAGTAATTACAGCACTAACCACCTGCAAAAAGTAATAGACACTAAAAATATGGTCTATTATCTTGCAGGGGGTAATGTCTTTGCCTATGATAAAAAAAGCAAAGAAACGATAGGCTATACTTTGGGAAACGGATTGAGCGATGTAAATGTCATCGATATGTTTCGCAATTATGACCGTGACTATGTGATGCTTTTTTATCAGTCAGGCAATATAGACCTGCTTTATGATAGCGGCGAGACAGTGAATCTCGGCGATATACAGGCTGCAAGCTATGTCACTGACAAGACTCTCAACAATGTGGCTTTTTCGGGCGACGATGCTTATGTAGCCACCGGTTTCGGCATTGTTAAATTCAACACTTCAAATTATACTGTTTCAGAGTCGGGGATATTTAATAAGAATGTGCCTGTCATAACCATAGCCGGCGATAAACTCATCATCGGGATGGATGACAAGCTTTATTATTCTCCTCTGGACAGCCGTCATAATACTATCGATTCGTTTACTTCGCTTGGAGAAGCCGGTAAATTGAAAGATATAAAAGCAATGTCGGAGAATAAACTTTTATATACGAGCGATAGTGACGTCGAGGGAGTGCTTACTCTGGACTTTGATTCCAATTCATTCATCCGCAACTATATATATCTTTATAATAATCCAACAATCAACCGTGTAAACGAGGATTGGTGGACTCTTGGCAATGTGAATAATTATTCGCTGGTCGCATCAAACGGCAATAATTATTATAAGGATATTCCGGAAGCAATTAAAAAAGCGGGTTATGAGAGTAATATTGCCTATAATTCTATGAGCGAGGATGATAGTCTATGGTTCATAAATCCTGACGGGCTCGGTCACTATGACGCAGCCTCGGGTAAGGTGGATCAGATTGAAATAAAGCCTATGGGTACCTCGGTTAATGTGGGTATATGGAGCTTGGTGCCGGGAATATCGTCGGACAATATATATATGATAAACCGTGCTGAAAGTCATGTGGTTTCGGTCAGCGCCAACCGCGATATGCTCTCTATAAATGCCTTGAAGGACGGTTTTGTCACCGATATCACTCCCGATGTGAACGACGTGGAGCTCGCCAATAATGAATCAAAACATCTTTATCCGGGTTTTTCAATTGCTGAGGATCCCGAGGAGCCGGGCACGATATATGTTGGCACATGGTTTGAAGGCATGTATAAATTCCGTGACGGTAAGCAGGTGGCTAAATATGACTGGCGAAATATGCCGCTTAACCAGAATTATAACTGCACGGTTCTTTCTCTTGATTTTGACACTTCGGGAAATCTTTTTGTGTATGCCTATGATTTTATGGAGAATTTGTTTATAGGCGTGCTTCCCTCATCCAAGAGAAAGAAAAGCGAGGTCACTAAAGATGACTGGATAAGTCTTAAAAGCAATGAGCCGGGAGTGTTTTTCTCACGCGATTCACGTATAATGGCTCTCAAACATAGCAAAAACCGCAATATAGTGGTGGTGAGTTCGTCGGACAGTCCCAATAAATTCATGGTGTATAACACAAACGGCACGATTGACACCACCTCCGACGATACTTATCATGTTTACAGCAGTTTTATAGATCAGGATGGTAAAACTTTTGGTCCTATCGGCGTTTTAAGCATTGCCGAGGATAAAGACGGCGCATTGTGGATAGGGACATCTGACGGCGTTATAGTGATGCATAATCCGGCGGCGATGGTCAATGGAAACGGGACAGTGGAGAGGGTCAAGGTTCCAAGAAACGACGGCACGCAATATGCCGACTATCTTCTCGGCAACAGAACGGTTTCAGCGATAGCTGTGGATAATGCCAACCGAAAGTGGTTTGGCACTCCTTCATCGGGGCTTTATCTTGTGAGCAGCGACGGAAAAGAAGTGATATCCAATTTTACGTCAGAAAATACGGGCATGCCCGTGGATGAAATTGCGGCTCTTGCCTGTGATCCTGACGGTAATTCGGTTTATGTAGGGACCCGCTACGGTTTGATTGAATATTCGTCAGACGCTTCTCCGGCTCATGAGGATTATTCCGAAATCTACGCTTATCCCAATCCTGTGCGTCCGGAGTATTCTGGTTCTATAACCATCACCGGGTTGATGGATGACTCGCTTGTGAAGATAGCCGATATTTCGGGAAATGTGTTTTATCAGTGCCGCTCTACAGGCGGAATGGCTGTGTGGGATGGTTGTGACGCGTCGGGACGCCGGGTGAAAACAGGTGTTTATCTGGTGTTTGCGTCAAACGGTAGTGCTGACGGCGGTTCGTCAAACGGCGCGGTAGCTAAAATCATGGTGATTAATTGAATATAAAAATTGGTTAATAACCGATATAAAATTCAATCCAAACCACTATATTTGTCGTTATAAAAAGGAATCTAATTTAATACGGTATATGAAACTTCAATATATAGACGAGAATGACAGATGTTACGGTATAACGGGGATGGCTATCGGCGTCACGATATTTGACGCTGATGAGATAGTGTCGGCTATTTCGCTTGATGCGGAAGCAGGGGAGGCTATAGAATTTTCTCCGGTATATTATTTTAACGGTAATCCGCGCCTGTCGGCAAAATCATCATGGAATCATATATTGAAGCATTTTGAGGTGTCGATGGGAATGCTTCTCGGCAATGTGTTATGTCGCAGCCATGTGCTCAACAATTCTTCGGTCGACGATGACACCCGCAAGCAGCTCCTTGAACTGGTTGAAGAGGAGGGACGCGAGACGTGTCAGCTTGAAGATGACGAAATAGAAAATCTCTTCAATCGCCATTATAATTATCTATACCGGGTGTTTAATCATGCCGGTGTGCAGCGGGTGGCTCATGATTTTGCCGACACGCTCAAGCAGTGTCGCACCATGTCGCGCGGCGAGATGATGGAGAAGCTAAGGGCTTTGCAGATGTATTGATTTTTATAACGCTCCTTCCTCGACAAGTACACACACGCGCTCTATTATAGCGTCTTCTTTATTCTTGTCGGGACGGTAGGATGACTTGAGGTTTACGCCGAAGAAATGTCCGAATGTTTGCCAGAATCCTGCGCGGAAAGTGCCGAGAAACGCTTTCAGGATGGAATAACTGCTTTGATTTGTTTCGCGGTTAATCAGCTTCACAAGCATTTTTCCCTGTGATTTAGTGAATTTCTTTAATTCAGGCTTGTACTGGGCGAAGATTTCTTTCTCCATTTGCGACAGGTAGTCTTCACGCTCTTTCTGAGTGGGAAAAGTTTCGATATATTCATAGGTTTCAAGAAGAGTCTCCGCTATGAGCTTGGCATAGGGGAGGGTTCTTTTGACATCTCTCACTGTGCGCCAATAGAATTGTTCCTGCTTTTTATTTTTGAATTTTAAAGTAGGGTAAACAGTGATGTTGTTGAGCACGATCATCAATGCCGTGTCGCCTTCCTGAGTGATGAAATGATAACGCCCTTCCACCGGCTTCTGTACAGGACTCGGAGGAATAGGCACGCCGTTATTGTCCACTTTTTGTCCTGAAGCGGTGACATGCAATAGCATTATAATTATGAGGGTATAAAACAATCTCATGTCACTATAACAATGAACGGAGCTAAAATATTGTGAAATAAAAGTTAATGGTCAGTGTGGGGATAGTCGACCGTGTAGTGGAGTCCGCGTGACTCTTTACGCTCCATGGCTTGTCGCATAATGAGATATCCCACATTGATTATGTTGCGCAGTTCGCATATTTCACGGCTTGCTTTTGAGCGTTTGAAGAGTTTTTCGGTCTCCTCATAGAGGATGTCGAGTCGGTTCCAGGCACGTTTCAATCGCAGGTCGCTTCTCACGATGCCGACGTAGGTCGACATGATTTGTCCCACTTCCTTGATGCTTTGAGTGATTAACACCATTTCTTCGGGGTGACGGGTGCCTTCGTCGTTCCAATCGGGTACATCGGTGCGGAATGAATAGTGATCCTTAGCTTCAATGGCATGCTTGGCGGCAGCGTCGGCGTATACCACAGCTTCTATCAATGAATTGGAAGCCAATCGGTTGCCGCCGTGTAGACCTGTGCATGAGCATTCTCCGACAGCATACAGGCTCTTGATCGATGACTCGGCATTGGTGTCCACTTTTATGCCGCCGCAAAGGTAGTGTGCCGCCGGGGCGACAGGAATATAGTCTTTGGTGATGTCAATGCCGAGCGAGAGGCATTTTTTGTAGATGTTTGGGAAATGATGCTTTGTCTCTTCGGGATCCTTGTGGGTCACGTCGAGGAACACGTGATCATCGCCGGTGAGCTTCATCTCCGAGTCGATTGCCCGAGCCACTATGTCGCGCGGAGCGAGCGACAGGCGAGGATCATACTTATGCATGAATTCTTCGCCTTTCAGATTTCTAAGCACCGCGCCATAGCCGCGCATAGCCTCGGTGATAAGGAATGACGGGCGGTCGCCAGGATGATATAGTGCGGTGGGGTGGAACTGGATGAACTCCATGTCCTTTACCGTTCCTTTTGCACGATAGACCATGGCGATGCCGTCGCCTGTTGCTACAAGGGGATTGGTGGTAGTGGTGTAGACAGCTCCTACGCCGCCGGTGGCGATAAGGGTTATTTTGGCAAGAAACTTCTCGACTTTACCTGTTACATTGTCTAGTACGTAGGCTCCGTAACAAGTTATGTCGGGTGTGCGTCGAGTCACTATTTTGCCCAGGTGATGCTGGGTTATTATTTCGATTGCGAAATGATTTTCAAATATGTCGATATTTGGATTTTTTTTGACAGCTTCTATCAGGCTGTCCTGAATCTCGGCTCCGGTGTTGTCCTTGTGGTGGAGGATGCGAAATTCGGAATGTCCGCCTTCACGGTGAAGGTCGAAGTTTCCGTCTTCGTTCTTATCGAAATTCACGCCCCAGTTTATGAGTTCCTTGATTTGTTGCGGGGCGCCTTTGACTACTTTTTCAACCGCTTCACGATCGCTCAGCCAGTCGCCGGCAATCATGGTGTCTTCTATATGTTTGTCGAAATTGTCGACTTCAAGATTAGTGACTGAAGCCACGCCACCCTGTGCTAAATAGGTGTTGGCTTCTTCGAGAGTGGTCTTACATATTAAAGCTACTTTTCCTGTTTCGGCAACTTTGAGGGCAAAACTCATTCCGGCAATTCCGGATCCTATTACAAGATAGTCATATTCGTAAGTCATAGCACTTGAATTATTATCACGCAAAGTTAATGTAAACCTTATAAGTAAACAAAAAATTCTTGCTAACTTTGCAGACGGATATAAAATTTGTAGCCGGTGTTTTCTGGAGCGGATATATACATAGCGTGGTCACTGACCGGAGTTGCGGCAATTATGGCTATTGCCGTGACGGTGATGTACACGCTCAGAATATTTAAAGTGTGCACCACGGTCAAGGAACAGTCAGACATGGTGCTTCCTGACAGTTTTCCGCCCGTGTCGGTCATTGTTTACTCCAACGGAGATGCCGCGGGGCTTGCCGTTTTATTGCAACAGCTGCGTTGCCAAAATTATGAGTCGCCGTGGGAAGTGATAGTGGTGAATGACGGCAAAGATTATGAAACTGAAATGCTGCTGATGTCATTCGGAGCGGAATGGGAAAACCTTCGCCACACTTTCACGCCGAAAGTGATGAGAAATGTTTCCCGCAAAAAGCTTGCGTTGACGCTCGGAATGAAAGCCGCCATGCATGATGTGGTCGTCCATGTCACTTCTTCTACCCGCATAGAGTCTTCGGAATGGCTCAAGTTTATGGTTTCTCCGTTTAATGACCGCTCGACCGAGCTTGTCATAGGATATGCCGCTCATGACAATGATGGCGACCGCGCGCGGGGAAAACGGCGTAGGGCTCATGAAATGCTCGTAACCTCGGTTCATTATCTCGCATCGGCGCTTTATGGACACGCTTACCGTGGCGACGGTGACAATCTTGCCTATCGCCGCGACAAGTTTTTTGAAATGAAGGGGTTCAGCAACTCGTTGAATCTGCACTATGGTGACGATGACATATTCGTGAGCGACCTGTCGACAACGGATAATACTGTTGTTATGATTGCCCGTGACGCTCAGGTGATTTCGTCCAGTAGCCATCCCATAGAATCCTATGAGGCAAAGAAATACAGATATAATTATACGTCACGTTATTGTAATTCTTCTCAAAACAAGCTCTATGACGCCGTCAGCGTGTTTATGTGGATATGGTTGCTGTGTTCTCTCGGAGCCGTGCTGGCAGGATTCAGCGAGTGGATTATAATGGCGGTTCTGGGAGCGGCTGCCCTGCTGCTCTGGATTCCTCAGATGATAGCATGGAAAAAGGCTTCAAAATTGCTGTCGTCGCGAAAATTTATGCTGAGTGTGCCCGGCGCGCTTCTTTTGCGCCCGTTCCACAATTTTATTTACCTGCTTCGCTCTCGCCGCATCCACACGGCAAATTTCACCTGGCAGGCAATCGGCAACCAACAATAATATGAATAATAATCACATTTTAATTAATAGATTAAGTTTAGATATATCATGAAAAAGAAGATAATGGTTGTGTTTGGCACCCGTCCAGAAGCTATTAAAATGGCTCCTGTGGTAAAGGCATTGCAAAAATGTGATGATAAGTTTGAAACCGTTATCACGGTAACAGGTCAGCACCGGGAGATGCTCGACCAAGTGCTTGATATATTTGACATAAAGCCTGATTTTGACTTGAATATCATGCGTTCAGGGCAGGATCTTACTGATGTGAGTTGCAGGGTTTTGCAAGGAATGAGGGATATATTCGTGAATAAATGCCGTCCCGATATAGTACTCGTTCACGGCGATACATCTACATCCACTTTTGCCGGCATAGCAGCATTTTATGCAAATATCCCTGTAGGTCACGTTGAAGCCGGTCTACGTACTCATAACAAGCTGTCGCCTTGGCCTGAAGAAATGAACCGTCAGATAACAGGACGAATAGCCGATTTCCATTTTGCCCCCACTTCTTCCAGTCGTCTTAATCTCTTGAATGAAGGAGTTGACGGTGATTCTATTTTTATAACCGGCAATACAGTCATTGACGCTCTTCACATAGTAGTCGACCGAATGGAGAGCAATCCTGAACTCGTTGCTGAGATTGACAATGGTATCAAGCGAATGGGATATAACTTGGAAAGATTGTCAAACGGAAGGAAAATGGTGCTCATCACCGGACATCGAAGAGAGAATTTCGGTGAAGGATTCCTATCGATTTGTAAGGCTATAAAAGATTTGGCTGAAAAATATAGAGATGTCGATTTCGTATATCCCATGCACCTAAATCCCAATGTAAGAAAGCCGATACAAGCTATATTCGGCAATCTTGACAACAAGGATGATGGCAATCTGTTTTTCATTGAGCCACTTGAATACCTTGCATTTGTCAGGATGATGTCAAAATCTTATATCATATTGACTGACAGTGGCGGTATCCAAGAGGAGGCTCCGGGACTCGGGAAGCCGGTGGTAGTGATGCGCGACACGACCGAACGCCCTGAAGCGGTCGAGGCTGGGACAGTCAAGCTTGTCGGAACGGACTATGACAAGATTGTGTCGACCGTCTCTACTCTTCTTGATGATTCCAACATGTATAAATCTATGTCAAATGCGATAAACCCTTATGGTGACGGCAACGCTTCCAAAAGAATAATTGAAATATTATCAGAGTAGACCATGTACTATTTTTATCTACCTGACGGAATTTTAGATGTTACGGCAGGATATATTAATATAATACGCAAAGCGATTGAATATAGAGGGGAAGAAGTAAAGATTGTCAACAATCTAAAGCATATACCGAAATATTCAAAGGTATTTACTGAATATGATAAATTCTGTGTGGATGTCTTGCTTTGGCGCAAAGCTAAAGTTGCGGTAAACTGGTTTCAGGGTGTCACTCCTGAGGAAACCTATCTAATGCATAAGGGTACTTGGTTAAGCAGATTGCGTTATTTGGCTCATCGATATATGGAGAAGTTTGTCTTGAAAAGGGCAGCTTTTAAACTTTTTGTTTCAAAAGCCATGCTTCATCATTATCAATCAGTCTACAATTATAAAGGTAACGATTACTTTATCATGCCATGTTTCAATACAACGCTTGGTAATGGGGTTTTTAACGAGGTGCGTTATGCTACTCCGAAATTCGTGTATGCAGGAAGTATGAGCGCTTGGCAATGTATAGATGATACTTTAGAATTATTTAAAATGATACAGAAATCTATACCTGCTGCGACACTTGATATTTATACTTCTGAGCGAGATAAGGCTGAAGCTTTATGTAAAAAACACGATGTTGTAGCTAAGATAGACTGCGTTCCGTCCAGTGAGCTTGAAAACAGACTCCGAAATTACAAATATGGATTTATAGTAAGAGACGGTTCTATAATAAACAGGGTTGCCACTCCTACTAAAATGAGTAATTATATGGGTGCCGGATTGATTCCGGTTTTTTCCGATACGATAAGTGCCTATAAAGAAAATATTGCCATTAATAATCCTTATGCGGTATGCTTTAATAATAAAGAGGAGGCAACAAAAGAAATTATTCGTATAGAACAGTTGGGTATCAATTCAAATCAGATTGAAAAAGTTTACAATGAAATTTTCAATCGCTATTGGAATGAGCAATATTATATTGAACAGCTGTCAAAGGTTTTACCTTAATGTAAGGATAAATGGGAGATTAGTTTATCTCCCATTGAAAAGCGTGAGAAATTGTTTAAATATGAATTTCTCGCATTTTCCGACAAACGTTTCATTAAATCTTTATTTTCAAGGGTTGATGAAATAATTTCAGCTGCCTTTATAGGTTCTTTTGGAATATGCAACCCGTTCATGCCATTGCTTACATACATTTCCGACAGTGTGCTCGGAGATGTTATTATAACAGGCTTTGCCATCATCATGCTATTGAGTAGAACTGTATCTCCTGAACATAAATTACTATCTTTTATCGATACAATCGACATGTTACAGTTTGTAATATAGGAATAAGACTCGTCCAATTTGATATTGGTAAGATGAATTACATTAGGCGGAAGTGATGAAGTCGGATTCCAGGTGTCGCTTATGATGACAAGTTTCTTTTTTTGCAGGCATTTTTGCCTCCATACTTCCACAAGAAAATCAAAGTCACGATTACTACGTCCCAATGAAAGAACAAAGTCTGTTATATCACATTTAAGATTAGACCATTCCGTATAGTTATCAGGTGTTCCGAACGGTGTGACTATGAAGTCAGTTTTATCAGCGATATCAAAAGTCTTTTTTAATGCATCAGCATAATTTTGACTTGGTACATGTATCTTTTCTATATATCCGCTTTTAAGTATATAACCAATATATTTTTTATAAATTTTACCAAGTAAACCTTTTTTATCTTTGTAAGTGAAATTTACAGCTATTATTCGTGGATAAATTGACACATGAAAGATAGCGCAATAAAAGGCAAAGTTAATGGCATGGAACTGTTGCCATCCTATCAAAGTTGATATTGTCTTGCGATTTAAAAATATTGAGAAAGGAAATGAAAAATATGAAAGATATCTCAAAAGACGCTTTATCATCGAGCCGTGATAAAGGTTGCTTACTGCCGATATTATTTCAAAATCAAATCCGGATTTCTCTTCACATGCCTTTTTGAAAGACATGATTTCATCAGGATTGCAGTCAGTTAAAATTATATGTTTTTTTTCAGGCATGGTAATGGTATCTTCTTCTGTTTTTCAAAGATACTCAATAATTATATTCTAAACAAAATAATTAAATATGTTTATGACCACATTAATTATGTTATATATTGTCTTTACGATAATATTATAGTTAATTTATCTGATTATGTAAGAGCTAAATAGTCTACTAATGGAGTGTTTTTCCTAATTTGGATAATTCGATTATACAATATAGTACAGGCATCTTCGTTATATATAAACGTACGTAAATTTTTGTATATGAAAATTTCATATTTATTCGCAATATTTGTTATCATACTATCTTCTTGTGCAACAAAAAAAGATTTAGCTTATTTTGATGATATCAAAGATGTTAAATCAGGAAAACTTCTTTCGTCAGATTATCAAATCAAGATAGAGCCGAATGATGAATTGACTATATGGGTTTCTTCTCTTGTACCGGAAGCGAGCATCCAGTTCAATAATATAGCTCCTTCAAGGATGGAGAAAGAGATGACTGATGTTACAACAACCGCAAGATCTCTTAATTACATCGTAGATAAAGCTGGCTGTATAGATTTTCCTGTATTAGGTGAGATCAAGGTCGAGGGTATGACTACTATGGAATTGAAAAAATATCTTGTAGAGCGTATTTCTAAAATTGTAAAAGAGCCTCAGGTATATGTAGTTCTTCAGAATTTTAAGGTAAATGTTCTTGGCGAAGTTAAAGAACCGAAAGCTATTAGCGTTACAAGCGAGAAATTTTCTGTATTCGATGCGCTTGCCGGATGTGGAGATTTGACAGAATATGGACGTCGTGATGGTGTGATAGTGATCCGCCAGACTCCTGAAGGTGAAACTATTTACCAAAGGCTTAATCTTCATGACAGTTCGATAACTGGTTCGCCATTTTTTTACTTGAAGCAGAACGATGTCGTTTATGTTGAGCCTAATGATATAAAGCAAGACAATTCAAAATATAATCAGAACAACGGATTCAAACTGTCGGTTATCTCAACTATTGTCAGTGCAGTATCTGTGATTTCTTCGCTTATCATCGCCCTGTCGATAAAATAGAATTCTATAATGGTTAAGCTGGACCGTATTTGCTCTTGGCTTTTTATCATCAATTTTGCTCTATTTGTGCCGAGCAGCCATCTGGTTGGATTTACTGATGAATTAACCAGTTTGATCCTGATGGTTCTTATAGGCATAGATTGTATTTTGAATAGAAATTGGTTGAGGTATAAACTATTGTGGATTATAGTTGCTATAATGACAGCTTACGCAATATATTCTTTAACCATGGTCAAGTTTAATACAATACGGTATGTCGTTACCGATTGGATTATTCAGCTAAAGCCTTACATAGCATTTGTTGCGATGCTTATTATAGCCCCTTCCTTTAACAACAAGGATAAATATATACTGAGGAATGTGGCAATATTCAATGTTTCGGTTGCTGTTATAGTGCTATTTTCTCGATTTTTTATTGGTAAGTTTTTGTTGGAGCCGATTTTCTTTCATGTAATGACGGCAGGAATGTGTATATATATATCTGCGGCAGTATACATGTTTTGTTCGATAAATAAAGACGGCACGATTGAAAGAAAGTCATTGATTGTTTTGACATTAATGCTCATTACCGGGTTGATGTGTACAAGGTCCAAATACTATGGAGAATTTGTAATTGCGATGTTCTTCATGTATTTATATAGACCCGGTATAATGAAACATGTAAACTTTAAGAACGTTATTTTGATTGTCCTTCTATTGTTGTTGATTTTTGCCGTTAGTTGGAAAAAGATAGAATATTATTTTATAACCGGGAATTCTGATTCATTTGATCCGAATGTTATGGAAACCTATGCCAGACCGGTACTGTATTTTACGTCTTTTCTTATATTGTGCGATTATTTTCCGTTTGGTTCCGGATTAGCTTCTTTTGCAACTTTTGCTTCTGTCGAGAATTATTCTGGACTTTATTACGAATACGGATTGAATTATATATGGGGATTGTCTCCATCAATGCCTGATTTTATATGTGATGCTTTCTATCCATCGTTAGCGCAATTTGGTTTTGTAGGGATTCTTCTGTTTATTTATTTCTGGGTATATATTTATAAGTATATCAAGGTATTAATTCGAGTGAATCCTCAAAAGTATAAAAACCTGTTTTGTATAGGGGTAATGTTAATGTGCTTTGTTTTTATAGAAAGTATAGCATCTACTACATTCGTGCAATTTTATGGTATGATGGATATGATGTTTTTAGGCATTATATGTGCAAAAGGGTATAATATAAAAGAGCAACTTGAAGAAGAAAAAATAATTGGCGATGGAAAAATATAATAATGAACTTGATTTCAGAAGATTTATTCGTGAAATTAAAAGATTGAAGTGGGTATATTTAGTTACTTTTATTATTCTAATTAGTGGGGGTATTGCATATTATTTGAAAAGTATGCCTAAATATCAGGCAATTGGAGAAGTGCTTATTGAAGATTCATCAGATAATTCTTCACCGATGCCCTCCGGAGGTTTATCGTCAGCAATGCGTTCATTTTCTCTTGGCGGCTTCGGTTCATCTTCTGCTGACAATGAAATTGCGATAATGCAGTCCAATAAATTGAGACGCAGGATTATTAGAAATCTTAAGCTTAATCGCATATATGTAGAAAGGGATGGTCTGAAAAAGCGTATGCTATATGATGATACTCCTGTGTTGTTGAACGCATCTCCGGAATTGTTTGATACTCTTTCTTCAAGTTTTACTGTTCATGTGACTGTCGATAAAGGTAAAGTAAACGCTAAAGCCACTAAAGGACGCATTTTCAAAAAGACCATAGGGGAAGTGAAGAATTCGGAATTTCCCTGTATTCTTCACACTGAATACGGTGATTTTACTCTTGCGAAAAATGTCGGATACTCTCCGGAAAAGAAATTGAAGATGGATATTATCGTCATGGGTGATGAGGTCACTTCCAAGATTCTTTCCGAAGAATTGTACATGGAAATAACTGATGCCAAAACCGATATAATCGCTGTTTCCTATGGAAGTCCTAACAGAGTTAAGGCGATGGCGGTGATAGACGCTGTCATGCAGGAGTATAACATACTTCGCATGGAGAGAAGCCATCTGAATGCAGCTCAGGAAATGGAATATTTCAAGTCGCGATTGGATGTCGTTGAGTCCAATTTGGTTCAATCTGAAGCTAAACTTGAGGAATTCTTGCGTGACAATAGCTTTGTGGGTGGAGATATAATCATTGAAAATCTTGTAAACGATACTGCCGAAAAGAAAGAATCGTTAATTAAGATGCAGGCTCAGATAGATTATTATGAGGAAGTGTTGAAGCTATTGAACAGTGATAATTCAGAGCTCATCCCTGTAGTTGACGCAGCTGAAAATCCGGCAATTAATAGTTATAACGAAGCGATAGCTAAGCGTAAAAATCTTGAAGTGTCGGCAACTTCGGAAAATAAATCTCTGCAGGTGTTGAATGAGCAGATTGACTATTTGCGAGGTTTCATAAAAAGCAATATGGAATTGATGCTTAGGCAGGCAAAGGTCAATATATCATCACTTAAACATCTTAATGACAATATTTCAAATAAGATGGATAAGCTTCCTGAAGTGGAGCGTGAATATGCCCAATTGGTGCGCGACCAGAAATTTAATAGCGAGCTTTACCTTTTCCTTCTACAAAAGAAGGAGAGCGCTGAGTTGAAGTTTTACTCTAATTCAACTCTCGGTTTCGTAATCGAGGATGCCTATTGCGATCTTAAGCCTAAAAACACAATGGGAATTATGGTGTTTATTCTGGCGATATTGGCTTCGGTAATTCTTCCTACCGGGCTTGCCGTTGTGCTCCTGATGTTTAAGCGTAAGGTAGATATGCCGATGGACTTGACTCGCTTAGGTCTTGAAGATAACTCTGAGTTTTACACAGGGAAAAAACGACAGTTGTCATCTTTCCGTCAGAAATTGCTTGACAGCGATAAGAAAGTGTTCTACGTGATGGATTATGCCGGCTCGTCATCAATGAAAGATAAACTTGTTTCTGAATTTAGGAATATAGAGAAAGACGTTATATGGTATGATTCTTTGAAAGAGAATGATCAGATTTTCACTAAGTCTTTCAAAAACCATGTGGATGAGCTGTTGACTAAATATAACATGGTTTTTGTGACGATTCCTGAAAAAGAAATCTTACATACCATATCCTCACAGATTGCCGCTGAAAAAAACGGTATTTTGTTGATTATTGAGTCAGGAAAAATCTCTTCATCATCATTGAAAAAGGATTTGGTAAATTTAGATAAGGAAAATATCTATACACTGATAATAGGAAAAGAGGATTGATAAAGCGAGTGGATTTGATATGATATCGGAGTCTTTACAGGATGAGTTAAGACTGAAATTTAATCCCGATGGGTCGGATGTGCGCAAAATTCAGTTAAGATTGCTGGATATGTTGCTCTATATTGACCGTGTGTGTAGAGAGAACGGGATTGAATATTGGCTCAGTTCGGGCACTTTGATCGGGGCAGTGCGTCATGGAGGATTTATTCCGTGGGACGATGATGTCGATATAGAAATGATGCCCGACGGGCTTGTGCGTTTCATTCGTGCTGTTGAAAATGATTCTGACGGGCGATATGCCATCCACAATCATTCCAACGATCCTAATTACCTATTCTCGTTCACAAAGCTGCGTGATTTGAAATCATGTATAGAGGAGGAAAAAGTCGTCCCTCAGAAACTGCGTTACAACGGCTGCTCCATAGATATCTTCACGATGGTTCCCAGCAATTCCCGCCGCTTACATGTGTGGGCGCGAAAGTGCATCGGCAAAGAGATGACGATATGGCGCGCCATATCGGGCTATCCGCCAGTGGTGCAGAATATGGTGAAGCGCATGATTGATTTTCCCATAAGACACGTTTCGTTGCCGTTGCTTGGATTTATGTCGCGTGTGAATGCCGGCAGTCAGTTGCGACACACCCTTTCCGCTCCTTTTCATGCTCCGCGTCGACGCGAGGAGATATTTCCATTGTCAAGTGTGACGTTTGAGGGACACGAATTTCCGGCTCCCGGCAACTATGATGCTTATCTGAGGCGCATCTACGGAGACTATACTGTGATTCCTCCGTTAGATAAGATTCAAGTGCATGCTAAAAGTATAGAGTTCTATGATTAGTAGGAATCTCTCGACAATAGGTTGTCAAAGTAAATTTTGATAAACGTTTTCATTATTATGGTTACGATATTATTTCATTCTACGATATTCGGTCCCATTCACAGCCGTCGGCTCGGGACTTCGCTGGGCATAAATCTTATGCCCGACGATGGCAAGGTGTGTTCATTCGATTGCCTTTATTGCGAGGCAGGTTATAATTCCCAGGGAGCAGGTTCTTCGGGGCTGCCTTCACGTGATAAAGTGAAGCGTCTGCTTGAGGAAAAGCTCAGGACTATGGCTGAGCAGGACGCTCCTTTGGACGTAATCACTTTCTCGGGGAACGGAGAGCCAACTCTTCATCCCGATTTCGAGGGAGTGGTTGACGATACTCTTCAGCTTCGTGACAAGTATTATCCTCGGGCAAAGGTGTCGGTTTTGTGCAATTCTACGCGTCTTGACAATCAGTCGGTGTGCCGCGGGCTCAGGAAAGTCGACAACTGCATTCTGAAACTTGATTCGGCTCTTACCCCCACGATGAGGCTCATCGACCGTCCTTCAAACCGGAATTTTACCTGCGAGACTCTTATTCCGCAGCTTGCGGAGTTTGGCGACAAGTGCATAATACAAACCATGATGCTGCGGGGAACCCACAACGGTGAAGTCGTCGACAACACCGGCGATGACGAAATCGAGGCTTTGATCGAGGCATATAAGCGCATCAATCCTTCAGAGGTGATGCTATATTCCATCGACCGTCCTACCCCTGAAAGCAATCTGCGTAAGGTCGAGAAGGATGAACTGGAGCGCATCGCCGACAAGATTCGCGCCGCCGGAATTAATGTGCAAGTCAACTGATCCATCATGGCAGCAACTATATTTCCACGTCCACTTGCCGCAGGCGACAGAATTGCCATCCTATCTCCAGCGTCGATAATCAATCCCGAGTATGTTGATGGCGCGGTCAAAGCGCTTGAACGTCTTGGATGGCGCCCCTATGTCAGCGCTCATGCCCTCGGCTCCTATGGATCTTACAGCGGAACTCGTGAAGAGCGTCTCGCCGATTTGAACGAGGCATTGCGCGATCCGTCAGTGCGCGCCATCCTTTGCAGCCGTGGAGGATATGGTGCCGTGCATCTTCTCGACGGCATAGACGGTGAGGCATTCTCTGCCGATCCTAAATGGATTATCGGGTTCAGTGACGTGTCAGCGCTTCATGCCTACGCCGCCGGTCATAATATAGCGAGTCTCCACAGCTCAATGTGCAAGCATCTTGCCAATTTCGGCACCGATGAAGAGTGTTCACGTCGGCTTATCGATATTCTTACCGGGAAACTTCCTCATTACACCGTTTCTACCCACCCCTACAATCGCAAAGGGCATGCTGCGGGTAGAATAGCAGGTGGTAATCTCGCTGTGATTTCCGCCTTGATTTCCACTCCATGGGACCCGTTTGCGGGTGATGGCGACATCCTTGTCATCGAAGATATCGCCGAGCCCATCTACAAGGTGGAGAGAATACTCTATCAATTGAAATTGGCGGGTGTGTTCAGTCGCATAAGCGGGCTTGTCGTGGGTCAGTTCACCGAATATCGTCCCGATAAGAACTATTCGGATATGTATGACATGATTAGAGACGCGGTTGCCGGATATGACTTTCCTGTTGCGTTCAATTTTCCGATAGGGCACGTGGACCGCAATCTGCCTGTCGTCATGTCGGCGCAAGCCTGTCTTGACGTGAATGACGATGAGGTCACTCTGCGCTATTGAGATATTTGACGAGTTCTTCAGGCGTGATGCCGAGCAGTTTCATTTTGTGATGTATTCCCGGCACGATTTCCTCAAAAAATTCCTTACGCTGTTCGCTTAGTATTTTTTCCTTTGCGTCGCAGGCTACAAAATATCCCAATCCGCGCTTCTGATATATGATTTCCTGTGCCTGCAACTCGTCGTATGCATTAAGAATCGTGCGGTTATTGACGGCGAGTTTAACCGACAGATCTTTCACCGAAGGGATTCTCCCGTCGGCTTCCCAGACTCCGGTTGCGATTTCGCGGTAGCAAAAATCCACAATCTGCCTGTAAATAGGTTTGTTGGCGTTAAACTCCATCTTATAGTTGGCGTGATGTTATGGCACGATATGTTTTATAGATTACAAAGATAGAACAAATCGCTAAAATAGCCCCTCCCCAATCGATGAATGTTCCCATATCCGATAGAACTTCATGGGTTATTTCATCAGGACGCGGTTCTTTCCCCGTCATCGCGTCGTTGTAGCCCTCGACAAAAGCTTTTCCGGCTCCGATCAAGACTCCGATAACCGCAAGAGAGACATTGGCGCATACCGTCCATATTATTCCCTTGGCAAGCCTTTTGCTGGTATGCTTCATCACGGCATACAGGCACACCGCCATAGGAAACAGGTACTGGAACAAGCTCATGATAATATTCTTGCAGGAGAGTGACCCGACGGCTGAATTGATATTTTTTAGAATCTCGGTCATTGTGGGAGTGAAAAATTTGTCGTTCCACATGAGCTCAATCAATGTCACCGGAGCTAAAAGCATTATTGGAATTGCGATGAAAGTATATCCGAAAATGAAAGTGATTTTCTCTGTATTGGTTGCCGGCAGCGACGTCTCCATCTCCGGGCTTGAATAGAAAGCGAATGCGAGCGGTCCATATTCAAGCAGGATCGACAGAATGAATGTGTCGCCTGTCAACGCGAGAAAAAACAGCCCGGGCGACTGTGACAGCATGCACGCCATTGTCGCCATGCCGAGGATGAGCGATATTATCGGATACCATATAATTTGCAGTTTCAGGCGCGGGAAGAAAAAACGCGCTACCGAGACGAAGCGGTGAAATGAGAAGTTTGCCATGAGTTATCTTATTTTTTCATTGCCGACAGCAGCTTTTGGCAGCTTTCGGGATTGTGGACTGCGTTGTAGAGGCGCACGTAATCAATGTCACTGAACTCGCCCCGGTCGTTGGGCTCTATCGTGAGGAAAAGTCCCAGTTTCATTTCCGAATGAATAGCTTCAGGCACAGGCGACATTGAGGTTTTAAACAATAGCTTTGAGCATATCGTTTCAGTTGGCGCGGCTATGATTACCTGACCGTTTTTTAGAAGAATCGCTCCGTCATACAGGTTTTCAAGATCGCCTACCGTGTGGGTGGAGACTATCACCGTCTGTTTCTCGTCAGTGCATTCGGCGACCATGCTCTGCAATTGTTGTTTTGACGAAATGTCAAGTCCGTTGGTCGGTTCGTCAAGAAGCAGCACGTCGCATTTCAATGCTAATGCATAGGCGAGTTGCGCCTTCTGCCGGTTGCCGAATGACATTTTTGACAATCCCTCATTTCCGGTCATGTTGAAATGAGTGAGATTTCGTTGAAGCATCTCTTTGTCAAAATTAGGATAGAAAACCGAGTGTATTTTCACCGTTTCACAAATCGTGTCGGCAGGGAAAGGCATATTGTTGTCAAGGAAAAATATTCTTTTCATGACGGCAGGATTCCTGTGCCACACATTTTCGCCATCCACTTCACATTCTCCGGTCGTAGGCAGCAGCAATCCCGCTATAATGTGAAGCAACGTGGTTTTTCCCGCGCCGTTTTCGCCGAGCATTATGTGGATACCGTTATCGATGGTGGCGGAAACATTTTTNNNTNNNTNNGCCCCTTTGCGATAGTTGTATGAAATGTTGTTGAGCTTTATCATTGATTGCCAGGAATTATTTTACCGGTTCAACAGTGTAGCCAAGCTTTTTAAGTTGTTCAAGCAGTCCGTGCTCGCCGATTAGGTGTCCTGCTCCAACGGCAATGAACACTGTTTCAGAGGGAAGTATCCCTTTGAGTTTGGCAATCCAGTTGTCATTGCGGCGAAATAGGAGTCTTTCTGCNGTGTCTTCGCTCATTCCCACTTCAGGGGCAAACATGATTTTNTCAATCTCCTCCAGATTGCCGGTGCGGTATGCGTTGGCGAGTTGATGAGCTTGTTCCGATGCTGTTCCGTCGGTTCTNACAGTGTGCATCAGGTCATCCACCTGTTCCATGATNGGGTCACACATGAGCATTCCCAACTGCTCGTCCATTGTTTCGAATCCCTTCACGGCTTTACCCGCTTCCTTGCCTCGGTTCTGAACGGTCATGTCAAGCTGTTCTTTGCCGTTGAATTCCGGNAACTCTACCATGGCTTGAAACATGGCTATCTGAGTGTTGACCATTGCCGGTTTTAAAACATTCATCTGCTCGACTTTCACCATTCCCTGAGTGTATTTTGCAAGCACTGTGTTGATTGAGTCTATTTGCGACGGAGTCAACACCTGAGTGAGCGTGCTGTCGGAGGGNGCCATTGCAAANGTCATTATCACCTGTTGGGCAGAAGGCGATGTCATTTCCGCCATGTCGATTTCNCCATAGACGGTTTCCACCGATTTTATTGCGTCATTCAGTCCTGCGATGCTGTCGAGTACTGAGGTTGGAGCCACGTGATGAGTGGCAAAAATGAATGATTCGCCTTTAGACCCGTTTCCTGATACTTTCCACAATAATTGAGCCGACGCTGTAAGTCCGGCGATAAGAGCTAAAGCTGTAAGTGCAAATTTTTTCATAATCTGNTATGTGATGTAGTGATGTGCATTACTATTATGGNACAAAAGTAGAGCTTATTTTTTAATTGNCAAAGAAAAATTAAAAAAAATTGTGGCAATAGTTTGGTTTTTATGATAACAAAACGCTAATTTTGGATGTNTTCTATATAAGAAAGCTAACCTAACNGATATACTTATTTTATTATGAAAACATCTTATTTATTCCTCGCCGAAGGATTTGAAGAAATTGAAGCGTTGTCCACTGTTGATATATTGCGCCGTGCCGGAATGGATGTGTGCACTGTCTCTATCACAGCCGACAAGATTGTCAAGGGCGCTCATGGTGTTCCTGTCACAGCCGACAAGGCTATCTCTGAAATCNACACCGAAGATGCCGAGTGGCTTATTTTGCCGGGCGGAATGCCGGGTTCTACCAACCTTGCGGCATGTGGAAAACTTAATGATATGCTCACTGTCCAGTGGAACAAGCAGGGCAAGATTGCCGCTATATGCGCTGCTCCNGCTGTGGTTCTCGGTCCGCTTGGCATAGTCCGCGGTCAGGAAGCCACTTGCTATCCTTCGTTTAAAGATGAGTTGATAGCCGCNGGNGCTCAGTACGTGGACATGCGCGTCATTGAAAGCGGAAATCTCATCACGTCAAACGGTCCTTCGTCAGCGTTCTTGTTCGCTTTTGCCATTGTTTCCAACACGCTTGGACAGGATGTGGCGTCTTCTGTCGCTTCAGGGATGCTTGTTTAAGTGAAAAATAACTATATTTGCATTCGTGAAAAAACGAATACTGTTAATAAATAAGTTCTATTATCGTCGTGGCGGCGACTGTGTGTATGTACTCAACCTTGAGTCATTGCTGAAAAGTCGCGGTCACGATGTTGCCGTCTATGCCATGGACTATCCCGAAAATCTGCCCTCTGAATGGTCGCGTTATTTTCCTGAAGAGGTTGATTTCGGAAAAGATAAGGTCAAGGGGATAGAGCGAATATTCGGNTATGGCGATATAAAAACGTCATTCGCTCGCATCCTTGAAGATTTCCGTCCCGATGTGGTTCATCTCAACAATATCCACTCCTATCTCTCGCCTGTATTGGCTCAGATGGCGTCGGAATATGGGGCGAAAGTGGTTTGGACCCTCCATGATTATAAATTGGTGTGTCCTTCCTATTCATGTCTTATCGACGGGAAAGTGTGTGAGGAGTGTTTTGAAAATCCCTTTGCAGTTGTGACAAAACGATGCATGAANGGNTCGCTTCCCGCAAGCTTGCTCGCCTATGCTGAAGCGAGAAAATGGAACAAAGAAAAACTGACNGAATGGACTGATGTTTTTCTTTGTCCAAGCCNANTCATGTCGCTGAAAATGGAGNAGGGNGGATTCCCGCCCACCAAGCTCTATCATCTCTACAATTTCATATCCCCTGAAATGATGGAGTTNTATTCAGGAAGTGGCGTTAACGTAGAGCGNCAGGACTACTANTGCTATGTGGGCAGGCTGTCGACTGANAANGGAATAAGAACCCTTTTGAAAGTGGCNTCAGGNCTNCCCTATGANNTGCGNGTNGCCGGNACNGGNCCNCTTGAAGCNGAANTCAAAAAAGAGTTTGCNTCATGCTCAAATATCAAGTTCCTCGGGCATTGTNGTCTTGAACAGGTGCAGNATCTTTTTGCNAANGCACGGTTNTCGGTGNCTCCGTCAGANTGGTATGAAAANAATCCNTTCAGNGTNATNGAATCNCTGTGTNGNGGAACTCCGTTTGTCGGAGCNGACATAGGNGGCATTCCGGAACTGGCAAATAATAAGAATGGAATAATTTTCACCTCAGGCGATATNAAAAGTCTGGAGCTCGCCATTGANGAGGCATGGAACCGNGAGTGGGACTATGCATCGATTCAAAAGAATGCTCTTGAGAAATTTTCACCTGAACAACATTATCTTGCNTTAGACAAAATATANTCNGTGTAGGTTTCGTTATACATANTACCACACTATCTACCGATAATATGAAAGCTCAGCAACCAACCGATGCTTCTATCATATTGACCTATCGTTGCCCTATGCAATGTCGTATGTGCAATATATGGCAATACCCAACTGATAGAAAGGAAGAAATTACTGCAGAGGACCTTAAATCGCTACCGCAACTGAAATTTATAAATCTCACTGGTGGCGAGCCGTTTATAAGAGAAGACCTCCCCGAAATTGTCGAGGAGTGCTATCGTCACGCTCCGAGAATTGTAATTTCTACATCGGGGTGGTTTGAGGACCGGGTTATAAAACTTGCCGAAAGATTTCCCAATATAGGAATACGCATCTCTATTGAAGGTCTAAGCGGCAAGAATGATGAATTGCGCGGACGGCAAGGAGGTTTCGACAAAGGACTTCGCACTCTTCTCACNCTGAAAGCNATGGGTGTGAAGGACATTGGCTTTGGTTGCACTGTNTCCAACAATAACTCATCNGATATGNTGGCGCTCTATCGCCTTGCTCGTGAGTTAGGACTGGAATTTGCGACTGCCGCATTCCACAATTCCTATTATTTCCACAAGGATGACAATGTGATCACCAACCGCGAGGAGGTGATTAAGAATTTTGAGCAGTTGATTGAATGGCAGCTCAATGAAAAACATCCCAAGTCATGGTTTCGCGCATTCTTCAACATGGGGTTGATAAACTACATTGAAGGCGGGCGTCGAATGCTGCCGTGTGAGGCGGGAATGGCTAATTTCTTCATNGACCCCTGGGGCGAAGTTTATCCCTGCAACGGTCTTGAAGAAAAATGNTGGAAAGAGTCCATGGGAAATATTCGCCGCGACGACTTTATGACCATCTGGAACAGCGAGCAGGCTGAAAANGTGAGAGAGAAAGTGCGCAAATGCCCCAAAAATTGNTGGATGGTGGGNACNGCNGCGCCTGTGATGAAAAAATATATCAAGCACCCGGCAAAATGGGCATTGTCCAATAAGCTGAGGGTNATGCGCGGACTCAAGCCATGCCTTGACAAAACATGGTATGACGTAGGGCAGGATCCTGAGCAGGGTCGCGGCATAAATTCATTATAGCGATGAAAATAGTAGTAATCGGTACACGTGGCATCCCCGGCATACAGGGGGGTGTGGAGACTCATTGTGAAAACCTGTACCCGCGTCTTGCGGCGATGGGACATGACGTGACGGTCATTCGCCG
Source organism: Bacteroides sp. (assembly GCA_014801235.1). Taxonomy (GTDB): domain Bacteria; phylum Bacteroidota; class Bacteroidia; order Bacteroidales; family Muribaculaceae; genus Muribaculum. Next base: position 76,654 of record JAAVEM010000007.1, read on the forward strand.
GTCATGTTATGTCAATGATTCCAATCGGATGCGCGATTACAAGGGGGTGAAACTTGTCGATGTCTATGCTCCCCGCAAAAAGAGTCTTGAGGCGATAACCCACACTTTTCTTGCCGTGTTCAAGGCAAGAATGATGAACCCCGACATTCTTCACGTCCATGCCGTAGGACCGTCATTGATGGCGCCGTTGGCGCGTCTGTTAGGAATGAAGGTAATCATGACCAATCACGGTCCTGACTATGACCGTAAAAAATGGGGAAAACTTGCCAAGGGAATGCTTCGCTCCGGCGAGCGCTTGGGAACGCGATGGAGCAATAAAGTGATTGTGATTTCCCGGGTCATTGCCGATATCTTGAAAACTAATTATGGACGTGAAGATGTCGAGCTCATATATAACGGGGTGGATAAACCTGTTAAATCTTCATCCACCGATTTTCTTGATAAAAAAGGAATAAAACCTAAAAAATACATTCTTGCCCTGGGGCGTTTTGTCGAGGAAAAAGGGTTTCATGATCTCATTGAAGCCTATTCGCGCATAGACCGTAGCGACATTCAGCTTGTGATAGCCGGCGACGCCGATCACCCCGACCCCTATTCTGAGCGACTGAAAAAGCAAGCCGCCGATGCCGGCGCGATTCTCACCGGCTTCATTCGCGGCGAGGAATTGAATCAGGTTCTTACAAATGCGGCGCTTTTTGTTTTGCCCTCCTATCATGAAGGGCTTCCCATCGCCTTGCTTGAAGCGATGAGCTATGACCTCGATGTTCTCGTAAGCGATATTCCTGCAAACAGATTGTCAGAGCTTGCTCCCGGCGATTTTTTTAAGACGGCTGACGTTGACGACCTTGCCGCGGCGTTGTTGCGAAAAATTGACACCGCCGGAAAGCGCGAATATGATCTTTCCGCCTATGATTGGGACAACATCGCGCGTGAAACAGCTGCGGTATATTCGGCTATGTGACATCCACCCGAGGAAATCGGTTTTGGTCTATTGAAAAGTTTTTCATATATTTGTTTTTGCAAATAGTTGAACCCCTTTATGAAGCATTCTTATCTGTTTATCCTCCTGTTGGTGTTTATGGCGTCATGCATGAGCTCCAATAATATAGAAGAGGTCAAGGTGTATGCCATGCAGGCTATTGAGAATAAGGATTATACTTATGCCAAGCGTGTGTGTGATGAGCTTTATGCCGCATCTAAAAATGACTCTATGCCGTCGCGCATCAAGTCATTGTGCGACCTTTCGTTGCTTTATATGAAGATTGCCGACTGGAGCGACTACGACACCAATATTGAAAATGCCGTGAAGTGTTATCGCGAAGCTTATGAAGCCGACTCGGCAAGAGCGGCGGCTTGCTATGACAGTATCGGTGTTGACGACATGGCTCATTGGGCTGTGATGTCATCGATTGTGAATCGCTCGTTGAATCCCGATGAGCTTATCGATCCTGACGAGGACGAGATGAAATATGTGAATGAAGCCGACAGCAGCGGCATTATCCCTTAATAAATCCACTTTCCTATGAAAACCAATGATTTCAGGGCGGCAATGGAGGCTTTCCTGAAAAATAATCCCGACTTGCCTGAAGGCGAAACTGTTGAGGAGAAGCCAGCGGAACGGGTGAAGACCGATTTCCGAATGGATGTTGTGCTTGAAAAGAAAGGACGAGCCGGCAAGCAAGCCACCATAATTTGCGGTTTTCAAGGCTCTGATGATGATTTGCTTGAGCTGGCTTCCACGCTGAAGCGGCGGCTTGCCACCGGCGGCTCGGCTCGCGGCGGCGAAATTTTAATTCAGGGTGACCGTCGCAAGGAGGTTGTCGAGATTCTTAAATCTCTTGGATATAAAGCACGCATAATCTGATTGGAGTATGCTCCAGATTCATAAGGCGTCAGCCGGTTCGGGCAAGACCTACACACTGACCTATAATTACATTAAGTTGCTTCTCGGTGAAAAGAAGCAATCGGGAGAATACGCATTGTCATCGGGCAGGAATCGTCATAGGGGCATCCTTGCCATAACATTCACCAACAAGGCTACCGACGAAATGAAGCGTCGAATCGTGGCGCAGCTTGCTGCGCTTGCCGGGATAACCGATAAAAAAAGCGATTATGCCGACAGGCTTTGCCGTGAGCTGGGATGCGATGAAGAAAAATTGCGCGGCAGCGCGAGAGCGGCTTTGACTTCGCTTCTTGCCGATTTCACCAACTTCAACGTTAGCACAATCGATTCATTCTTTCAGATAGTCCTCCGAACATTCGCCCGCGAAGCCGAGCTGACAGGAAACTATGAAGTGGAGCTTGACGATGCCAACGCCGTGTCGATAGGCGTGAATGAACTGCTCACCGTGCTCAACCGCCTTTCACGTGCCGAGTTGCGCCAGAGTCCTGAAAAGAAAGCTCTTGTTAGCTGGCTCACCCGCTACATGAAGATGCGCATTCAGGAGGGAAAGACTTTCAATGTGTTCAACCGCGGTTCTTCGCTCAACGCCGAGATTGTGAAATTCATGCAGAACGCATTCTCCGAAGAATACCGCTTGAACGCTACTGAGATTGACAATTATCTTGCCGATTATGAAAAAATAGTCGATTTTTCATCTTCGCTTGCCAATGCGAGAAAGAAGCGCGCGGAGGACTTCTCCGGTTATGCGGCGCGGCAATATGCCGCTTTGCAGAGCATAGCCGACATGGATATGATGTCGGCTCATCTTAGAAAGAATATAGAGCGTTGGGTGTCGGGCGAAATGAAGATAACCGACTATGCCTATACGTGTCTTGAAAACCGCGAGAAGCGTTTCAAGAAAAAATATGCGTCGACAGCTGATGTCGATGCCTTGATTGATGATTTGCTTGCCGAGGCAGTTCGCTTTTTCGGCGATGACATTCTCTATTCCAAATTCGAGAGTGAGATATATAAACTCGGGTTGATTGGCGCCGTCAATCGCCAGGTCAATGAGCTTCAGAACGAGAACAACGCCATCCTTCTGCGCGACACCTCCGACATTCTGCGTCGCATAATAAGCGAGGATGAGGCGCCATTTATATATGAGCGTCTTGGAGTGAGGCTCAATCATTTTCTTATAGATGAATTTCAGGACACTTCTCGTCTTCAGTGGGAAAACCTCAGCGCCTTGGTGAGGGAGAGTCTCTCCATCGGCAATGACAATCTTATCATCGGCGATGAAAAACAGTCAATCTACCGTTTCCGCAATTCTGATCCCGACCTGCTCATGAAGGATGTCCCCGAGGAATTTGCCGATAGGCTTGAATTGCATGGCAACATTCCCGAGGAGAACACCAATTGGCGAAGCGCGCGCGAAGTGGTGCAGTTCAACAATACTGTTTTCCGGCTGATCACTTCGGCGGTGGGGCTCGACGACATTTACGCCAATGTGGTGCAGGAAGTGGCGAAGAAAGATTTGCCCGGGTATGTTGTAGCCGCCCCCTATGAAGATGACGAGGAAACGCTCAGCCACATGCTTGGAGAAATAAAGCGCCAGCTGGCGTCGGGCTATAAGCAAGGCGACATCACCGTTCTCACTGCCACCCGAAATGAAGGGGGCAGGGTGGTGGAATATCTCCTTGAGCATAAGATAAGCGATCCTGAATTGTCGTCGCTTCAGGTGATGTCGGAAGACTCGCTTATTATTGGAGGAGCCTATTCCGTCCAGTTGATTGTCGCCGTGATGAGGTTTATAGATTCCTACCGCTCCGGCACGTCAAGCGATGATAAAGTGTCAGAGCGTCTCACTGCCGAGGAATTTGAGAAGAGGTTCCGCTATTATTCCGCCATGGGTATGTCGCGTGCCGATGCTATTGCGTCGTCATTCACAAGCGCTGCCGACATTTCGGGACTAATGGTTGACGCTGCCGACATGGAGTGCATCAGTTTGCCCTCGCTTGTGGAGCGCATCATCGAGCGATGCGTGTCTACGGAACTTTGCAAGGCTGAAAATGTGTATATAAGCGCGTTTCAGGACAAGATTATAGATTTTTGCGAACGCCCCGGTGCCGATTTGCAGTCCTTCCTTGACTGGTGGGACGATGCCGGACGCCATGCCGCTCTCGACACTCCTACCGAGGTCAACGCCTTGCGCGTGATGACCATCCACAAGTCAAAGGGGTTGGAATTCCCATGCGTTCACGTGCCTTTTGTCGACTGGACATTGAGCCAGGGAAAGAGGTTGATATGGTTTGACCTGCGTGCCGATAGCGGCAAGCTCGCATGGAATCCGTTTGAAAGCGATTATTTCAAGCGCGAAGAGGTGCCACCGTTCATGCCGTTGAACATTTCGAGCGATTTGGCGATGACGGCTCTCGCGCCGCAATATAATGAAAGTTGCCGCAAGGAGTGGGTCGACACGATGAACCGCGCTTATGTGGCATTCACCCGCGCGGCGCGCGAGCTTATAATAGGCTATAAGACTCCGCCTAAATCGGGTAAGTCGGTCACCATCTCCCAGTTGATGGAAGACGCTTTCAACCGTTCCGATTACGCGTGGAAAGAGACTGTTGCTCCGGGGGCTGTCACTGTTGCGGCGTTGAAGGATGCGATAAGCGAATCGGGAGGAATCAACTTTGGTTCGCCCACTGTTCCCGGCAAAGGTAAAGAGCAGGAATCCATGCTTGCCGTGCCCGATTACTACACTTATGACAACACCCACATCTGGGACATGAGCTGCATTGAGGATATAGCCGACATGTCGCGTCCGCGTCAGCGAGGCATCGTGCTCCATGGAATAATGAGCCGCATCAGGACTGCTGCCGACATACATCGCGCTGTCCGTAAGGCTGTCGTCAACGGCAATCTGCCTGAGGAAGATGAGGAGAACTATGAAAATTTCCTCATTGCGGCTTTGAGCGAAGAGCAGGTAAAGCCTTGGTTCAACAATGTGGTGAGAGTTCTCAACGAGCGTCCCTTCATTGTCAACGGCAAGAACGGCTCAGAAAGATATCGTCCCGACCGTGTCGTGTGGACACAATCGGGATCGATAGATATTGTTGATTTTAAATTTGGCGAGGAGGAGCCCAAGAAATACTTCTCTCAGGTGAGCCGCTACATGAGATACATTGCTGATATGTTTCCCGGAGAAACTGTCAACGGCTATTTGTGGTATCCGCTCGCAAAGAAAATCATCAAGGTGCGTTCAATCAATCGTTAGTCGGAACCTTGTCGCTGTCTTTGAATACTTTCGACAGCACGTTCTCCTGGAAGCGTTGCATCAATTCCCAGAAATTAGGCACAAACAGTGTGCCGAGAATAGCGTTCATAAGCATTCCGAACACAACGGCTGTTCCCAACGATACACGGCTCTCGGCTCCCGCTCCGGTCGCAAACATCATCGGCATTACTCCGAAAATGAATGCCAGCGCTGTCATCATGATAGGACGGAAGCGTATCACTCCTGCGTTCAGTGCCGAGTTCATCAGATCGGTGCCCGACTTGCGGAAGTAAGTTGCATATTCCACGATGAGGATGGCGTTTTTAGCCGATAGTCCAAGTAGAAGTATGAGTCCGATCTGGGTGTAGATGCTTATGCTCTGTCCCATCAGGATACATCCGAGGACGGTTCCGAGAATTGCCACCGGCATTGACAGGATTACCGCTATCGGGTCGGTCCAGCTTTCATATTGGGCGGCGAGCACGAGAAGTGTCATTATGATGGCGAATATGAACACCACCGTGATGGTTGTTCCCGACTGCGTTTCCTGATAAGCCTCTCCCGTCCATGCGTATGAGTAGTTGTTTCCCAGGGTTTGCGTGACGAGTTCTTCCATCGCCTGTATACCGTCGCTTGAGCTTACGCCATCGGCGAGATTGGCAGTAAGCGATGCCGCGCCATACATGTTGTAGCGCGATGCGCTCGGTTCGCCCATCACCTGTTCAATGGTGGAGAACGACGAGAACGGTACCATTTCTCCCGATTCGTTCCTTACGCTTAGCTTCGAGATGTCTTCGATATTGCCGCGCGCCGAGTCGTCGCCCATCAATGTCACTTGATATACTCTTCCGAAGTCATTGAAATCATTCACATAATTTCCTCCCATGTATGCCGACAAGGTTGAAAATATGTCACTCATTTCAAGTCCTTGAAGTTCGGCGCGGTCACGGTTTATGTTCAGCTTATACTGCGGCACGGTTCCTTGATAGAGCGAGGTGATCGACTTGATTTTAGGATTGTGGGCAGCCGCTTCGCTCAAGCTTTCAATCGCCTTTTTCATTTCGGCGGCGCCGTGGTTATTGATGTCGAGTATCATCATTTCAAGACCCGACGACATTCCGAGTCCGGGTATTGAAGATGGATTGACCGAGAAAGTCACTGCTTCCTGATACTTGGATGCGATCACATTCACGCTATCGATAAGAGCAAACACGCTCTGACCCTTTTTGGAACGCTCTTTCCACGGTTTCAGCACTACCATCAGGGTACCCATGTTTGACGATGCTCCGCCCCCCATCATCGAGAAGCCCGACATAGCCATCACGTCGGCGATTTCAGGCAATCGTTTGCGCATATCTTCCGAGAGTCCGTTGACCACCTTCTGTGTGCGTTCGAGCGATGCNCCCTGAGGAAGTTGAACCGAGGTTATAAAGTAGCCCTGATCCTCCTGGGGCACGTAGCTGGTAGGCCACTTAAGGAAGGCGATAATTCCTATAAGAGCTATTCCAAGGAATACCGACAGGGACACGGCAGGGTGCTTGAGCATCTTGCCGATGCAGCGTTTATAAAAATTCTCGGTTGCGTTATAACCCTTGTTAAACACTTTATAGACAGGGTTCTTTGTGTTCTTGTTGCGCGGAGTGAGNAACAGGGCGCACATTGCCGGNGTGAAAGTCAGGGCGTTGAATCCTGAGAACGCCGTCGACACTGCGATTGTCAGNGCGAACTGTTTGTAAAGCTGTCCGGTTATGCCGCTCACGAATGCGGTAGGGATGAAAACCGACAGCAGCACAAGAACCTCGCCTATGACCGGACCCGTAAGCTCCTGCATCGCCTTTTCGGCAGCTTGACGGCGCGANAGTTTTCCCGAGTCGACGAGTCGGGCGCAGTCCTCGACCACCACAATGGCGTCATCGACCACAATCGCTATCGCCAGCACAAGACCAAACAGAGTCAATGTNTTGATTGTGAATCCCATTATCTTCATCACCGCAAACGTGGCTATGAGCGACACGGGAATAGTGAGCATCGGAATGATGACCGCTCTCCAGTTCTGGAGGAAGAGCAGAATCACGATAAGTACGATGAGCGATGTTTCAACAAAGGTGGTGAGAACCTCGTCGATTGATGCCGTCACGTAGTCCGATGTGTCAAGCACCACTCTGTAAGTCACNCCCGGCGGGAAATACTGGCTGAGACGTTCAAGTTCCGCGCGCGCTCCTTTTGACACGTCGAGCGCATTGGCTCCCGGCAATTGCTTTATGCCGAGTAGCGCCGCCTGCTTGCCCGACACGAGAGTAGTGGCGGTGTAGCTGGCGCTCCCGAGGTCAATCTTGGCTATATCTTTAAGTCGCAGGATGCCGTTGCCGTCGCTGCGTATGATGATGTTGGCAAATTCGTCGGCTTTTGAAAGCTCGCCTTGNGAAACGATTGTGAATTCAAACGCGCTCCCTGCCGAATTGGGCGCGGCGCCGACTTCTCCCGCCGATACNTGCATGTTCTGCGCCTGTATAGCGGCGCTGACATCGGCTGGGGTCACGCCGCGTGCGCGCATCAGCTCGGGNTCGAGCCANACCCTCATGCTGTAGTCGCCTCCGCCAAATGCCTCGACGCCTCCCACTCCTTTCACTCGTGAAAGCGAATTGACAAGATTTATATTGGCATAGTTGGTGAGATACAGAGCGTCATATCTTCCTGTGCTGTCCCCTTCGAGAGTGCAGAAAAGCACATTGTTGGTCGATTGCTTGTTCACGGTTATACCCTGTTCTTTAACAGCCGTGGGGAGCGTAGCCTCCGCCGCGTTNAGGCGGTTNTGCACATTGATTGCCGCCTGGTCGACATCGGTGCCCTGCTCAAATGTAATGGTCAGGTTATAGGAGCCGTCCGAGCCTGAGTTGGAGCTCATGTAGAGCATATTTTCAACTCCGTTCACCTGCTCTTCGATGGGCACGCCGATGGTCTGAGCCACTGTTTTTGCGTCGGCTCCGGGATAGGTTGCCGAAACGCTTATGGTGGGAGGAGTGATGTCGGGGTATTGAGCCACCGGCAATGTGTGGATTGTGATCAGACCGGCAAATANCATGATTATCGCCAGCACCGTGGCGAAAATCGGGCGGTCAATGAAAAATTTTGAAAACATAGTCGAGTGATTGTGTGAGTGAAACGGAGTGCGTTATTTTGCCATCACCGGTTTTACCGTCATCCCGTCACGCACTTTAAGCAGGGCTGAGGTCACATAGCGGGTGTCGGGTCCGATTCCTTCGGTCACCACTCGCAGGGAGTCGTTATATAAATCGCCGGTTTTAATCGGAGTGTACACCACTTTGTCNGAATCGTTGACCACATAGAGGTATTTGCCCAGCTGGTCGGTGCNGATNGATGCATCCTTTACAAGGATAGCATTGCTGTTTTCTCCGAATGGAAGATTAATGTTGACATACATGCCGTTGCGCAGTTCGCCGTAAGGGTTGTCGGTTCTCACTTTCAATGTGAGCGTACCGGTCGACTTGTCGANAGTTGGCGATTCATAGCTTAGNCAACCTGTGTATTCATGGGCGAGAGGTTCGCNGAATGATAGCGGGATGCTGTCATATAGCTCATGTCCTATAGGCGTCTTGATGTCGCCCATGATTTTTTCATATTGCTTCTCCTCGATGGCNAANGCTATCGAGATTTTGGAGTCGTCATATATCGTGGCGAGAGTGTAGGGACTTCCCGAGCCGTTTATGTAGTTGCCCACNTCGGTGGTTCCGCTGTCGATGTGTCCTGTGAACGGAGCGGTGATNGTGCAGTAGCCCAGNTTGGTCAGAGCNGTGTTNAGCGCCGCCTTGGCTGTTTTTATTGCCGCTTGAGCAGTCTCCATATTGCTGCGCGCCTGGACGACCTCAATCTGTGCCACGGCGTCGCTTTCAAGCGCTTTTTTCATCGCCGTGTATTGATTGGAGGCATATTGGTATTCGCTTTCAGCTTTTGACAGAGCCGCGCGAGCCTGGTTGACAGCGTCGGCATAGTTGGTCGATTCTATCGTGTAGAGCACCTGTCCCTTTTGCACAAGATCGCCTCCCGAATATTGCTTGCTTAAAAGCGTGCCGTTCACTCGCGCCACAACTTTGGCGGTGCTTGCCGCCGACGCATAGCCGGGATAGCTTTTGTAAAGCACGATCGAGTCGACTATAGGGGTGGCGACATCTATTGTGGGGGCTGATTCGCTTGCTACTTCGCTCTTTTTGCCCGAGCAGCTGCTGACTGTCAAGGCGATTGCTGCCGCAACCGCGCAATGATATAATTTGACGGTACTCATATACTTGTGGTGTTTTTTATAAGTTTAATTGTGATTGATTAGGATCCCAGCCCCCTCCGAGCGCCTCGTAGAGGGAGATAAGAGCCGAGAGGGCTTTCCCTTTTGACTCGATTATGGAGTTCTGATAGCTCAGGTAGTTCATCTGCGCGTTCACCACGTCGGTAAACGGATTCAGTCCTTTTTTGTAAAGATCTACGGAAAGGTCAAGCGACTGCTTGCTGTTGTCGATGACATCGTTGAGCACGTCGATGTTTTTTAGCGATGCCATGTAGGTGGAGATGGCGTTGTCCACTTCCTCGACTGCCGTCATGACGGTCAGGTTATAGTTGTCGATTCCTACCTCCATCTGCTCGCGCGCTGAAATGACGTTGGCGCGTCGCGACATGCCGTCAAAGATGGTCCAGCTGAGTGTCGGGGCAATTGTGTAGGTGAATGTCTGGTTTTTGAACAGATTTCCTGCGTCATGGGCGGCTGTCCCGATGGATGCGTTTAGTGACAGGGTTGGGAGGAAATCCTTCTTGGCTATGCCAAGCTGAGCCGCATATTGCGCTAATTGAAATTCAGCTTCTACGATGTCGGGACGTCGGCGCAGCAGCTGAGCCGGCGCTCCCACCGGCACCATCTGGTGATAGTCGGGCATTTCGCGGGCTATTTCAAGACGCTCGTAAATTGAGTCGGGATATACTCCGGTGAGGATTGCCAGGGAGTTGATGGTTGTGTGGATTGCCGATTCAAGTCCGGGTACTGATGCCTGGGTTGAATAATAGACCATTCTCGCCTGAGCCACGTCAAGCATCGAGGCGAGTCCCGCTTCATGGCGCGCTTCAGTTATTTTCACTATTTTTCCTTGGGAACCGATATGCTCCATCGCCACCTGATATTCCGCCTGATACATGCGCAGCGTGACATAGGACTTGGCTATGTTGGCGCATAGGGCTGTCATTACGGCTGCATATTCGGCTCGTGTCGCATCGTAGGCGCTTTTGCTTGACTTAACTTTTGACGTGATTTTTCCAAACACGTCTATTTCCCAGTTCATGTTAAGACCGAGTGAGAAATAATCTGACACGGAGGCATCGTTCAGCGCGTCGCCCAATCCGCCTGAATTTCTCGACTTTTGCCAGCCGGCGCTCAGGTTGACGGTGGGGAAGTATGCCGAGCGCGCCTGGTTGACCGCTTGCGAGGCTATTTTGATTCGATGGGCGGCGATAGCCACATTGTAGTTGTTATTGACCCCCTCATTGATGAGCGAGTCAAGACACGGGTCTTCAAATGTCTTCCACCAGGAGTCGTCGGTCGGCACGGTCTGAGTGAAATATTCATTATAAGCCCAGTTTTCGGGCATATCTCTTTCGAGATATTTTTCCGGAGAGGCGTCAGACGCATTTGCGCATAAAGGCGTGGATAATGCGATAGCCAGCAGGGAGCCAAGTGGAAGTAGTGATCTCATAAATAAATGGCATTTAATGTAATTATAACTATCTTACAAAAAATGGAGTTCTTATATGGAAATTTTATTTAACGAAGTTTAACTAATGAGAAGGAGTTTCTAACTGGCTATAAACCGGTGGACGGCTTATAGCGAAACAATTAACAAATATTAACCGAGATCTATAATCTTATTGGCTTACTTTTGTAATATGCGTTCCGAAAATAAACGAATACTGTTGTCTTGGGGTATCATACTCCTGTTTGTGGGATTTATATATTATCTTTCGGTAATCTCGTTCTGGACTTCCGATGCTCCTTTCTTCGCCCTTAAATTTGAAATGGACGGAAGCGATTCCCGATACCCTATTGAGAATTTCAGCGACATTATGCAGTCGCAGCTCGCTCACTACATGACTTGGAGCGGGCGGTTTTTCTGCCAGTCCATTGTTCAGGTGTTCTGCGGGCTGACCCACCGTCCTGTGTTTGAGATATGCAATGCCGCCGTTTTGCTGATATTCCTGTTTTTGGCGTTGAAACTGGCTCGGATAAGCCTTGGAGAACCGTTGAAAGTTTTTCTCGTCGTTTCGGTGTTTTTCCTTCTGCTCACCACGCTGCCCTATGATCCGCCGTTCTTGATAAACTATCTGTGGATGGGCGCCGTCATACTCCTGTGGTTGAATCTTTTTTCAATCAAAAGAAGGGTGTCGTTCCTCCCTCTCGCAGGGTTATTTTTGCTCAGTGTCATTGCCGGCAACTCGCAGGAAGCGTTTTCTGTTCCACTTGCCGGGGCGTTGGCGGTGTGGATTCTGGTGAGACGTTTTAAGCTGAATCCGGTGGAATGGGCTTTGGCGGTCGGTTTCTTTGTCGGAACTCTGATAGTGGTTGCGGCTCCCGGCAATTATGTGAGGCTCGATGAGGTAAATGCCGGGAATTCCAGCGCGTTGAAAAACATCTGGAACGGATTGCCCATGGTGGCGATGGCGGTGCTTCTGATTTTTGTCGGCAGGAAAAATATCAAACCGTTGACTTCGTGGCAGGCTGCGGGCTATATGCTCATGATCGGCGCCGTGCCGTTCGCATTGCTGTTTGCCGTCATCCTGAAGTTTGTGAGCTTTCCGCGCCTGCTTATTCCGGTGAATATTTTTCTGACGCTCCTCGCCTTCGGTTTCGGGGCGAAAATAAGGCGACCGATGTTGATCGCTGTTCTGCTCGGCGTCGCGTGTGTCGTGACCGCTGTGCATGAGCGCCGCATGAGCTTGTCCAATTATGATAAATATTCCACTATAACCCGGCTTTACCATGAATCGGAAAGCGGGATTATCGTCATTCCCGATGAAATGTGCTACAAAGACGACGGGAAAAATTTTTGCTATGACAGCGGATGGGTGATTGCCGAGCGCGCCATAAACCCCGATAAGCCCTACCTCAAGAAATATCCCGCCTCGTTGCTTGAGCTGAAGATAAATAAGGACACCACGATGATTGAGAAAATAGGTCCTCAGGCATGGATTATAGTCAATTCGATTGACCATCCTAAAAAAGTGGTGGTCAAGAAGCGGTTGCTTCCCGGCATTCTCGACAAGGAGCTTCCCGACCGCATTATTAATTTTGCCGAGTATACCGAGCTTGTCATTGACACTATCGCCAACAATGTGGCGGGGCTTTATATCAATCACCGTCCCTACTTGTCATCGCAGGTGGTTATCGAGGAGCCTTAAATCATCTTTGAAAAGAGATGCCACAAGGCTACTGCCGCGCTCACCGACACGTTGAGCGAATGCTTGGTGCCGAACTGCGGAATTTCAAGGCAGATGTCGGCGGCGTCGACCACCTCCTGAGCCACTCCGTTCACCTCGTGTCCGGCAACTATCGCATATTTCTTCCCCGGCTCAAGCTCAAACTGTTCGAGCGAAATGCTGCCGTCCACCTGCTCAAGCGCGCATATCGTGTAGCCCTCGGCTTTAAGCTCTTTGAGCGCGTCGAGAGTGTTGTCATAGTGCCGCCAGTCCACCGAGTCCTCGGCTCCGAGCGCGGTTTTGTGGATTTCAGGCGACGGAGGAGTGCCTGTCACCCCGCATAACATCACTTTTTCCACAGCGAAGGCGTCACAGGTGCGCAACACCGCGCCGACGTTGCTGAGGCTTCTCACGTTGTCGAGCACAGCGGCTATAGGCAGCTTGGGAGCTTGTTTGAACTCTTCCGCGCTCAGGCGGTGGAGATCCCAGATGGTCTTCTTCTTATTCATATCGGCGCAAAGGTACATAAAAATCGCTTTTTATTTCGTATCTTTGTCGTTGAACATGAGAATTTAAGAAATTATGAGATTTGACGAGCTGGACCTCAGCGATGATATACTTGACGCGCTCGACGCGATGAACTTCAATGAATGCACACCCATTCAGGAACATGCCATTCCGGTGATTCTTGACGGCCGCGACCTTATCGCGGTGGCTCAGACCGGCACAGGAAAGACGGCGGCATATCTCCTGCCGGTGATTGACCGCCTTGTCGATGAGCCTGTTCCCGAAGATGCCGTGAACTGCATCGTGATGGCGCCGACACGCGAGCTGGCGCAGCAGATTGACCGCCAGATGGAGGGGTTCGCTTATTTCGTGCCCATAAACAGCGTGGCGATATATGGCGGCACCGACGGAGCCACCTTCGCCCAGCAGCAGCGCGGGCTGAAACTCGGAGCCGACGTGGTCATCGCGACTCCCGGGCGTCTTCTCGCCCACCTCAATATGGGCTATGTCGACCTCTCGAAAGTGTCCTACTTCATTCTTGACGAAGCCGACCGAATGCTCGACATGGGTTTCTTCGACGACATAATGCAGATTGTGAAGCAGCTCCCCGAATCGCGGCAAACACTCATGTTTTCCGCCACGATGCCCCCTAAAATCCAGCAGCTCGCCCAGGCTATCCTTAAAAATCCCGCCGAAGTAAAGCTTGCCGTTTCAAGGCCTACTGAAAAAATCGACCAGTCGGCATATGTGTGCTATGACCCTCAGAAAACTCCTATCCTGAAATATCTCCTCAAAACTTTCCACTCCAAGCGGGTGATAGTCTTTTCCGCCTCAAAACTTGCCGTGAAGGAGCTCACCCGCGAATTGCGCCGAAGCAAGATTAAGACCGGCGAAATGCACTCCGATCTTGAGCAGAACGAGCGCG
>JAAVEM010000008.1 GCA_014801235.1 Bacteroides sp.
TCGGGACATATAACAACAATGGGGGCGGGTCAAAAATGACCCGCCCCCATTTGCTATGCATATCGCCGTAAGGGATCACACGGTGAGAATCTCTTTTTCTTTGGCGGCAAAGAGCTCGTCGATTTTCTTCAGATATTTGTCGTGAAGTTTCTGAGCGGTAGCCTCGGCGTCTTTTTCAACATCCTCGGGCATGCCCTGCTTCACGGCTTTCTTCAGCCCGTCGATGGCGTCGCGGCGAGCGTTGCGCACCGACACCTTGGCTGTCTCAGCCTCAGCCTTCGACTGCTTCACGAGCATCTTGCGGCGCTCCTCAGTGAGCGGCGGAATGGAGAGGCGGATAATCTCGCCGTTGTTCTCGGGGGTGATGCCGAGCTCCGAGTTGATGATAGCCTTCTCTATCTCGCGGAACATCGATTTCTCCCAGGGGGTGATGGTGATGGTGCGGGCGTCGGGAACGCTGATGTTGGCAACATTTCCCACCGGCACGGCGCTACCGTAGTATTCCACTCTGATGCCGTCGAGAATCTTCGGATTGGCTTTACCGGCGCGGATGTGGGCAAGCGCTTCGTCAAGATATGCCACCGCCAGTTCCATCTTCTCTTCAGCAGGGTCAAGATAAGTCTTTACGTCAGTCATGATGTATCTTTATTTTTGATTATTAATATACAAGGGTTCCGATGGGCTCGCCTGAAATCACTTTCTTGAGATTTCCGGGGGTGTCCATGTCAAACACGATGATGGGCAGATGATTTTCCTTGCACAGAGCTGTAGCCGTGAGGTCCATCACTTTCAGTCCGCGGGTATAAACCTCGTCATAGGTGATTTCGGCAAACTTGGTAGCCGTGGGGTCCTTTTCGGGGTCGGCGGTATAGATGCCGTCGACGCGGGTGCCCTTGAGCATCACGTCAGCCTCCACCTCTACGCCGCGCAACGCCGAGCCGGTGTCGGTGGTGAAAAACGGGTTGCCGGTGCCTCCCGAGAGGATAGCGACAGCACCACTTTCCATCGCTTCGATGGCGCGCCACTTGCTGTAATGCTCCCCGATGGGAAACATATTGATTGCCGTGAGCACGACAGCCTTCTGTCCGTGAGCCTCAAGAGCCGAGCTCAGCGCCAGCGAGTTGATGACAGTGGCGAGCATACCCATCTGGTCGCCTTTCACGCGGTCAAAGCCCTTTGACGCGCCCGACAGCCCGCGGAATATGTTGCCGCCGCCGATAACGATGGCGATCTGCACTCCCGAGTCGGCGATCTCCTTTATCTGCTCGGCATACTGATTGAGTCTAACGGTGTCGATGCCATATCCCTGACTGCCCATCAGCGACTCGCCGCTGAGTTTCAGCAATATTCTTTTATAGTTGGTTCTCATTGCAATACTTTTTTTTCGTAATGTGGGTAGTGTTTACAATATCACAAAGATAATGCAATCCCCGCTAAAAGAAAATTTATTTGCGGGTTATCTCATATATTATTTCAGGGAGCTGAGTATTGTTCTTCATTCCGTTGAACTTCTCGGCTCCGGCTCCGATGGCAAACACCGGCACAGGATTGGCGGTGTGGCTGCCGCTGATGAAGCTCACCCCTATCCAGTGGTTGTAGACCTTGAACACCTCCGANATGAAGTCATTATAAGTATTGTAGAGACCTTTCTCNTCGTTGCTCTGCTTGAGGACGAAATTCTTGTCAAACAAGTCTTTGAGCTGGGCGGTCTGCTTCTTCGAAACCGGGACGCCTTTCCAGAATCCGAGACGGTCGGAGAGCATCTGCTGCATCTCTTCCCATGAGGGCGCGTTGCCTTCATTCATGCGGTCGCGCCAGTAATCGGCAAAGTGGTCCTTGGAAATTGCCTGACCGCCTATCAGCCCCATGTCGCGGTGTCCGTCAGAGATAGCGATGCCGCCGGTGTCATGGTCGGCAGTCACCACGATCAGCGTTTCGTCGGGGTGCTGAAGATAAAAGTCATAGGCTACTTTGAGNGCGTCCTGAAGNGCGAAAACNTCGGTCACCACCGCGCCGCCGTCGTTGGCATGAGCCCCGTGGTCGATCAGNCCGTTTTCAACCATGATGAAAAACNTGTCGGGCGAATTNTTGCTNACATGGTCAAGCGCCACCTTGGTCAGCTCCTCGATTTTCATTGCTCCGGGGATTGAATCGACCCTGAAACCGATGTCNTTGTTATTGCCCCACACGCCTTCGGGACTCAACACCCACAGCGGNCCCGAGGTGTTGCCNTCATAAGCGTCNGTGCCATAGATGACCTTCACCCCGGCTTTTTCCACTGCGGCTGCAACGCCGGTGTCATTTCCCTCTTTGTCCTTAAGCCCGCGCANAGANGCGCCGCCCAGGAAATCATAGCCTGAAAGCGCCGCCTGCTTGTCGATGTCGGCATACATTTTTCGATTAGGCACATGGGCGTAGAACGATGCGGGNGTAGCGTCGTCGGGNGCGTTGGANGTGAGGATNCCCACTCCCCAGCCCTCATCCTTGAGCTTGCGGGCTATGGAAGTCACCTCTACAGTGTCGGGGTTCATGGCTATCATGCCGTTTTTAGTCTTGTTTCCGGTCGACAACGCCGTGCCGGCAGCAGCCGAGTCAGTGATTTTTGACGACGCAGAATAAGTGAGGGCAAACGTCGATACCGGAAACTGCATCATAAGCAGCGGCTCGTCGTTGCCAAGCACAAGACGGTTATAATACTCGGCGGCATTAACATGCCCCATCCCCATTCCGTCCCCTATGAAATAGAAGACATACTTCGCCTGAGCCGACAATCCTAATGCGACACATGCGGCAATAGCGCTGACAAAAGTCCTTATTTTCATTATTCTTGATATTTTGATATTACTTATTCAACAGGTTGGTTCATCTCCAGCATCGGGTCGATAAAACGGCGGTCGTTGCTCAGCCNCGGCACNTTGCGCTGTCCGCCGAGCTTGCCGGTCGANGCGAGCCAGTCGTCAAAGAGCCCTTTACGTGCCGCAACTACCGAAAGACGGTCNAGGAAAATGCCGTTGGCGCGTTTAGCCTGATAATCGGAATTTACCTTGCACAGCCACTCATCGAGCCTNTCGGCGAAAGCCTCCATGTCGGCGGGCATCGTCTCAAACTCAATCAGCCACTCATGCCGCCCCCTCGAGCGGTCGCCAGCATAGACCGGCGCCGCCGTGTAGTTGGCTATCTCGCAACCAAGCTCCCTGCAGGTCTCGGTGATCGCCTCGTCGGCGTTATGCACCATCAGCTCCTCGCCGAAAGCGTTTATAAAATGCTTCGTTCTGCCNGAAATTATAATCTTGACCGGGTCGACCGAAGTGACCTCCACGGTGTCGCCNATNTTAAANCGCCACAGCCCGTTGCAAGCGGTGATGACAAGAGCGTAGGTCTTGCCCGGCTCAACCTTCCACACCGGNANNGCCTGCGGAGAGTCGGAAGCCGACTCCTCGACCGGAATAAACTCATAGAACACNCCGATATCGAGCAGCAACAGCATTCCGTGGTCGTCAGCGTCATCCTGCACGGCAAAGAAGCCCTCCGAGGCGTTGTAGGTCTCCACATAGCGCATCTTTCCCGGGTCGGTGATGTGGCGGTACTGTTCACGGTAGGGCTCGAATGCGATGCCCCCATGGAAAAACACCTCAAGATTCTTCCACAGCTCATGGATGTTGCCCACTCCCGCCTGAGCCGTCACCTCTTTCAGCACGGTCAGGAACCACGATGGCACCCCCGATATGTTGGTGATGTTCTCATGCATCGACGCCTTCACGAGAGCCGGCAGCTTAAGNCGCCAGTCAGCCATCAGCGCTATCTTCTTTGACGGCACCCTCACGAGATTGACAAGCGGATTTATATTCTGAATAAGATTTGCCGACAGNTCGCCCACCGACACTCCCGCAGGCAGNGAAAGCTCGTTAGCGAAACTGCCGCCAAGAATGAAACTCTTCCCGTCAAAAATGCGGCTATCAGGATACTGCGACAGATAGAAAGCCACCACGTCGGCGCCACCTTGATAGTGGTTGCGCTTGAAAGAGTCGGCGGTGATNGGGATATACTTGCTCTTACCGTCAGAGGTGCCCGACGATTGNGCGAAATTACGGGTCACCCCTTTCCACAGTATGTCGCGCTCGCCGTTGACCATNCTCATCACAAGCGGACGCANATCGGCATACTCCGANAGCGGCACCCTGCGGCAAAAATCCTCATAAGAGTCCATCCCCCTGAAACCCCACTTTTCACCCACGAGAGTGTCGCGCGCCGATGCAATCATCCATGCGAGCTGACGCCGCTGCGTTGCCTCGGCGTCCATAGCGCCTTTGCGCGCGATTCCCGCGCGACGAATGAAAAAAGGTCTCAGCAATGGTGTTATCGCCATCTCGATCAAATATTTTCAGGAATAGCTTTGCGGAACACCGAGCGCTTGCGGTGAAGGCGGCGCTCGAAGAACTTCCACTGCTGCTGCACGCTCTCATTGTCGGCAAGCTCAAGATTGCTCTCAGCCCACTTATATCCGTTCTTGATAAACACCGGTATCAAGTCGGTGAAAAGCAATGCGTTCACCCCCTTGCCCTGAAGGTCGGGGCGAACGGCGACAAGCAGCAGGTCGACAGTGTCATTCTTTCCATACATCCCTTTCAACAGATGAACCCATCCGAAGGGAAACAGCTTGCCACGCGACTTCTGAAGCGCCTTCGTCATGGAGGGAATCGAGATTCCCACTCCCACCAAAGTGTCGTTTTCATCGACTATCACGCTCACATTCTCCAGCTTCAGGATGGGAAGATACTGGTCAATGTAATAGTTGATCTGTTTTTTAGTAAGCGGTGAATACCCGTAGAGCTGGTCGTAAGCCTCGTTGATAAGCTCAAACAGAGCCACGCCATAATCATTCTTGATTTTCTTGCCGCTGGTATATTTAATCACTCTGAGCTTCAATTTCTTCTCGACGATACCGCCCACACGAACGAGCTGATCGGGAACCGTGTCGGGGACAACGATGCGATATTCCACCCAATTGGCATCCTTCTTGAAGCCCATGCGTTCCACGTGGTCCACATAATAGGGATAGTTATAGATAGTCGCCATCGTTCCCATCTCTTCAAAACCGTCAGTGAGCATCCCTTCGTGGTCCATGTCGGTAAAGCCCATCGGTCCTATTATCGAATCCATGCCGCGCTCCTTGCCCCACTTCATCGCCGTGGCAAACAGAGCGTCGACCACCTCAGCGTCATCAATAAAATCGGTAAAGCCAAATCTCATATCCTTCTTGCCCGACCGCTCGTTGACAACACGGTTGATTATTCCGGTGATTCTTCCAACTGGCTTGCCGTCGCGCAACGCCATCCAGCACTTCGCCTCACACACCTCAAATGCCGGATTCTTCTCAGGAATAAGAGTGTTTATCTCGTCAAAAATCAACGGCGGAACGTAATAAGGGTTACCGTCATACAGTGCTATTCCGAACTTGACATACCTGCCAAGCTCCTTCTTGTTCTGCTTTACTTCAATTATCTCAACAGCCATAGTTTTTTATGTCAGGATATTTTATTAAACGTGAGCCATCCGAGAGCCAAAGCCATGACAACAAGGAAAGCTATAAGGAGAAACAACAGATGGGAAGACTTGCGCCCCTCAAGAGCGAGATGAAGATCCTGTAGGTCATGATAACGCTTCTTGGGATCGGGGTCGACACATTTACGCGCTATTTTCTTCAAATCGGGGTCGGGATCGTCGACAGCGTCCAATGCCGCCCCCAACACACAGCCATAGTTATATATGTCCTCCGACACATCAGCCGGTCTCATGTGGTTAAGCTGGTCGAAACCCACGTCAATCAGTTTCAAGTTTCCTATATTCTCTGTGAAAATAATGCGCTCGGGGCGTATGGGATGATGGACAATATGATTAGTCTGAATATAATCTATAGCGTCGATAAGATTGTGTCTTAGCTTATTTATAATGTCGGGAGTCACCTTTTTCTCCTTAATCAGCTTCTGGAGCGAGTCGCCATACACGTCATCGGTAATGATGCATCTGCCAAGACCCGGCACATCCTCGAAATCATTGATCATCACAATGTGGGGATGCGCGAGATTATATCTCACATCAAACTCCTTCTCAATCAAGTCTTTAAATTCCGGTCGGTCAGCATATTCCGGTTTAAGGGTCTTCAGCATAACCCATTTCCCATGCTTCTTTGCCGTATAGACAAGATAGAACTCCTCCTCCCATTCAGGGAGCAAGGTGATCTCGGTCCACTTCTCAAGCGGCGCGGAAGGAGTTTCATTATTAGCCATAATACCTCATTATAACAATTTACAGGACAAAAATACAAAAAATAAGCGGTAAAGAGCATTTCTTTACCGCTTTTTATACTTTTCCGCCCCCAAAAGCTCCTTTTCATCTGATTGTCATAAAGTCAATGCATAAACAGTTTGAAATACAAAATATCTCCAACCAAATTTTTTTTGTATATTTGCACTTGTCATGACAGCTTTGTCATGACAAGACATATTTGAAAAGCGTTTTTGCTTTATCCTTCAATCGAAAATCGCCAATTTTCCAAACTCAGGATAAGCAGCCAGAAGACGCTCATGCTTGTCGCATATCCGCTCCCCCGGCAAGGGGTATCGATATACGATAAGGCGTGGGAGCGGACTGTTTATTGAGTTTTAGGCGTTTGGCGATGCCTCGATTGAGATATTCAGCAGAATCGTCCCGCGCTTTTCTTTTTTATAAACCCATAAATCAAAATCATACTGCTTGGGGCGAGTAGCATTAATAAAATAGTAACTCTAAATTTTTAATCATGAATGCTGGCTCCTTTTTAAGTTTGTACCTAGGGATAATTCTCCTCTATATGATCATAGGCGTGATATTTGGAATAGTGGTTTCACTAATATTTCGTCCTTATGTTTTATGGTATTTAAAAATAGATAAGCGTATCAAACTGCAAGAAGAAACATACGACTTGCTGATTGAGAAATTGTCAAAAGCAATATCACCATCATCATCGTCTTGTATTACAGACTCTCGTCAGAGTTCAATTGCCTCCAATAAATAATATTATGAATATTGAATCAGCTGTCAGCCTCATCTCCGGTCTTTTAGGAATAGGTGCTGCAATCTTGGCGGGTTATAAAATTATCAAGAAGAAATCTCTGTCTGAATTGATGAATGAGTTGACTGATAAGAATACCGGCATTAATCGTCAGCATAAAATCCTTTCAATTATAAACAAGCGATTAATACTGTCAGGACAGAGGATTTCATCAGCTTATATCAATGGCTTTCATTCCAATGGACGATCCAAATTGGCGATTTTCTATGACATATGTAATGAGAACCATATTGAACCGACTACCGAAATATGCAAACTTCTTATCGGTTATGACGAAAGGAAGTTCAGGAGCGAATGGACTTCACGCCATTTAAAGACTAACACTGTTACCACCTGTGTTTCTCCTGAAGCGAAGTTGCCAACATCTTCTACAGAAGATAAAAGTGGTGCGTATACAGTCTATCTATCAGCAATCATAGCGAAACAATATGCAGAAACTTGTAAGCGATTAACCACCATTTTGAACAAACATAATATACCTTTTGCATTCCTTGAAGGCACAAAAGATATATGGTGCAGAGATTATATGCCCGTGCAAACGCCGAGCGGCAAACTCATTCAATTCAAATACGACCCCTCGTATCTGAAAGCTTCAGAATATTCTGATTCACGATCGGATGTCAGACACGTTGATAAAGTCAACGGTATAAATCCAATATTCTCTGACATCAATCTTGACGGTGGAAATGTTGTCATGTACGGCAATAAAGCAATCATCACCGACCGTATTTTTTCAGAGAATCCGGTCTGGGATAAAGAAAAACTCATCAACGAACTTTCCACACTTCTTGAATGTGAGATCATTATAATTCCGGCATATAAACCCGAGTATGATTACACGGGACATGCAGATGGCATGATTCGCTTCGTTGACAGCAACACGGTTCTTGTAAATAACCTCGATCAGGATTTTAAGTATATGAAAGTTGCCATTGGCAAAGCTCTTGAAAAAGCTAATCTAAAATATATTAACTTCCCTTGGTTCGAGCATAAAATAAAAGGCAACAATGAACACGCAATAGGGATTTACCTAAACTATCTTGAGATTGGCAACCTTATTGTCATGCCCGCATTTGGAGTTGATGGAAACAAAGACGCCGAAGCACTGGCAAAACTCAAAGAAGTGTTCCCGAATAAAGTCATCGAGACAATCGATTACAACGACGTTGCCTTAACAGGCGGCATATTGAACTGCTCCACTTGGGTCCTAAGAAGATAGGAGTCAGGTCGCAAAACATAAGCTAATGTCCCATAGAGTGCCTACCTCCCATTTTGACAAACGATGTCTTGGCAATAATTATCGCCAAGACAATTGACGATTGTAAGTCATGGGGTTCCGCATATTGGCAGCTCTCCGAGCCACCATCCTTGTCGGTGGAGGGGCATGAGTGCGTGGAAGAAGGAAAACATCGGAGATGTTTGTTATGATAAACCCCATGTAAAAACGCACGTTTTTACATGGGGTATAAAGGCATGGAGGATGACTAACAACATCGGAGATGTTGAATAATACGGATGGCACGGGACGGCACAAACCTTTACGGGCTTGGTTTATTTGGGCGGCATCACCGGCACGAGGTGTTGCGAAATGGGATCATATATTCTGTTTGTATGCCTCATTATCCGCCATTCAACATCTCCGATGTTGGTTTTTTGGGGTAGGTTTTCTTGCCCCACGCTAATTGCCTCGCAATTAGCGTGGGGTTTCGCATATTGTAGCTCTCCGAGCTACCTTTGTGGGGGGATGAGATGAACAGTGAATGTTTGCGCACGCATAGGCAGGAACCCACAAGGGTTCTTTTGAGGAGCTAATCTTAAATACCGCCTACGGCGACTTTGTGCCACAAGCCTGAAAGGCTTACCCTACGGATAGCCGAGTAGAGTGAGCACATGCGAACTCTGCCCGGTTGAGAGTTTACTCGGAGATTGCGCTCTGCAAAGAGCGCCCCCTGAATCAAGGCGGTGGACGGAGCCCCCACAAGGGTTCCTTTTGGGGGAAGCGTTTTTTACAGGAATAAGGCGAGTATAGCCACAGTCAGCATTATGCCGTAGCCCATGGCGGTGAACACGTCGGAAATGCGGATATTCATCACCTTCACGCCGAGAACGGGAGCGAGAAAGGGACCCGCTTCAGTTGCATAAATCACCGACATCGGAGCATAATCCTTAGCGCGATAACGTATATCGGCAAAATGGCAGGTGATATAGTAGCAAACGGCGCCGCAAAGCATCCCGATTATAGCGCCGCATATAAGGTCGCCGGGGTAGTGCACTCCCAGATAGATGCGCGAATAAGAATTGAGCGCCGCCCAGAAAAACACAAACAGAGTGCACCGGCGATAACGCACAATCAACGACACTATCATGGCAAGAGCGAATGAATTAGCTGCATGGCATGACGGGAAGCCATATCTGCCCCCTCGATACCCGCCTACGATATGCACCAGCGACGACAACGGATTGTCAAGATTTGCCGGACGCATACGCTCCACAACCGGACGTATCACAGTGGCGCATATCTGGTCGGAAAGAGCGACGGCGGCTATTATGCCCATAAGCAAAGCAACACCCTGCCGCCATGAATAACCCTTGAACAGCACGAAAAGAATAGTGGCATACATCGGTACCCATGTAAATTTGGCAGTAATCAGCGGCATCAGCTTGTCGAAATAAGCGAAATGAATGCCGTTGAAAAACAGAAAAATCTGAGTGTCTATATTGTTGAGAAATTCTATCATGTGTCAGTTCCTTTTTTAGATTAACGGTTTACAAAATCTTGATTGACTAATTGAATATAAGCCTTAAGCCTGTCTATCGACGGATCAGCGCCTGAGGTCTCCACAACCTCGCCCGATATCACATTGATTGCGGCATAGCCCTTGTCGTCGACTATCCCTGCAAGCTCAGGCTCTATAAAAACGGCAAATTTAGGCGCGTTTTCATCAAAAATATCTTTGCTGAATGTGAATTCGCTGTGATCAAGCCCGAGCATCCCCAGCAATGTGGCGGCGATGTCGGCTTGAGACGCCGGAACAGTGTTCTTGCCGGTCTGCTTCAAAGCCCCGCCGGTGAATATGAGCGGAACGTGATGGCGGTCCTTCATCGACTCAAGCGGTTTGGGATAGGCACCGTAATGGTCGGGCACGAGAATGACAAGAGTGTTGTCCCATCGCCCTGACGCTTTAAGCCGCTCCATGAAACTTCCCACAATGCTGTCAGTATAGGCGAATGCGTTGGCGGCAGGATTTTCCAGTTTGCTGTAAGGCACTTTAAACGGCTCATGGCTGCTTGAAGTCTGCACCACTTTGAGCGCGGGCTTCTCTCCGTCACGCTTATCGAAGTCGGCGACCACGCGCTCAAACAGCACGTCGTCATGAGCTCCCCACTTTCCGAGACGCTGCGAGACGGGGAAATCCTTGTCACAGATGATATTTTCAAATCCTCCGCTCACAAGAAATGCGAGCATATTGGTGAAATTGACATCGCCGCCATAGTAATATGACAGGTCATATCCGGCATTCTTAAGAGATTTCGGCAGCGACGGCAGAACCTCAAGCCTGTCAACATATTTCATCACACTCACAGGCGGAATACCCTGATAGCCGTTGAGTATCGACGGCAACGCGCGGTCGGTGCGGAAAGTGTTGGCATAGAAATTAGTGAACGTCAACCCTGTCCGGGCTATGGAATCTAGCTTCACGGCAACCGGCTCGCCCGACTGATAAGGGAGCAGATGGGACGAAAAGCTTTCCAGAATCACGATATAGATGTCAGGGCGCGCGGTGGAAAGGCGAAGCGTGTCAACCTCATTACGAGCCTGCTCCGTGTGAATCACCGACGGCTTCAACGCCTCCAGGCGCGCCACGTCGAAGAAGTCGAGATTTTCATTATCGCCGCTTTGATGAGATGCCGAATAAAGCAAGCTGAACGCCGGATTTATCGCCGCATGGTTGAGCCGCTGATTCTGGCTGAAATATGCCGAACTCAGGTTCATCGTCGACACCGTTACGCCTCCTCTTATCGGGATAAACAGCAAGAGCGTGAGCAAACCCATGACACAGCTCACCGTTATCTTAGCCCGTCTTATCTCGGCTGCCGGAAGCGACACCTTCATGACCGTGACGCGATAAACCGCATACAGCACTGCGGCTACCGCAATCCATGCCACGAAACCGCCTGCCGCTTGCCACCATGCCATGCCCCCCACAACTGCCGAAGGGGAAGAGAAAAAATAGAATAGCGGTGTGGCGTCGAGCTTGAAGCCCCAATAGCCGTATAGACCGGAATCAAGAACAAAAATCGCCGAAAGCACCGCGGCAACAAGAATATAGTAGCCTTTCTCAACAACCTTGACCCAACGGCGCGCGGTCCACACTCTCGCAATGACAAGCAATGCCGGTATAATCGTAAGATAGCCTGCGACGCTCAAATCCATAGGAAGCCCGTGGGCAATAACCGACATCCTGTCGGCAAGCGACACTCCGGCATAATGCCCCGGATAAAGGAGCATGAACAAAACCTTATAAATGACGAAGATAGCCACCGTCACCACATAGCAAATGAAAAATTTAAGGACATAAAATTGCATCGTGTTTCAAAGGTTTTAGTTCAATTGGCAAAGGTACTAATTTCTTTCCGTTTACGCCCCATCGCCCCTGTTAAAAAACATTAGACCCGCGCGTTTCCGAAACATCCCGCCACAGCGCCTGCCGATGGCTCAGAATTTAATCTCCACTCCGCCCATAAAAGTCACTCCGGGCATGGGGCAACCATAGATTATATCATAATGCTTGTCGAGGATATTGTCGATTTTAAGCGAGTAGGTCACCGGGACTTTACCCTGCATCGTGTATGCCGACCGCAGATTAAGCAGCGAATAGTCCTGCTTCTTCAACGGCTCCTCACTGGTTATCAAGCTCCATATCGTGTTTGACTCCAACGTGAAGTGGAAATCTCCAGGACGGAAATTGACCTCCACGTTCAATTTATTCTTAGGCGCCGAAAGCAGCGGGCGGTCAGTGTGAAGATAGCTGTAGTTCATCCCGGCGCTCCATCGCGAGTCGATAAAGAACGTAGCGTCCACCTCAACGCCGCTGTTTTTAAACGAGCCGGTATTCATGTTTTTCGGTCTGCCGTCTATGCGCTGCGTCTGAATCATGTTTTTCCCGTCGATATAAAACAGGGCGATTCCGGCGTTGAGCCGTCCGCCAAGCATCATGCGGCGCAATTCAAGCTCATAGTTATAAAGATATTCCGGCTTAAGATCGGGATTGGCGGGAGCATACAGATACAGTTCTCTAAGATTCGGAGCGCGGAACCCCTTGCCGAAAGAGAATTTGATGGAGGAATCCCATCCCGGCTTCACGATGAAACCCGCCTGAGGCACCCACTCGTTGCCATATTGCGAACTGTGCTGAAGACGCACCCCGGCATTGAGCGACAACACGTCGCCCCAGAATCCTTGCTGAGCCATCACATAGCCCGCCACTTCATTCTCATGCTCCCTGAACTCACTGCTGCGCAGCGAGGGATTCTCTTTATCCGTGTTCCAATTGTGTCCGCCCCAATGGACAAAATCCAATCCGAGCGAAATGTCGCTCCCCTTCCACATGCTCAAAGTCTCATAAAGCATGAAGCCCATGTTGTAGTCGGTGGAGTTGAACAGGTAGTCCTTGGGCGCCGCGTCGGGGGCGTGACCGTCATCCACCTTATTCCTGCCCCAGTTTATATATCCCTGCGCGCCGCCCGTGAACTTTCCATAATGATTCTTGGCGTAGACCGATGCGGTTCCGCGCTGAAGATCGGTCCACATGCTTTCAAGCGGGCTTTGCAGTGTGCCCGGATTATTAGCCTTGGTTTGCGACATCGTCACGTTAGCGCCGGTCTCCCAGTTTTTCGATAACGAATATTGCATCTGCAAGAATTCATTGGCGAGCCAGAAGTCGCTGCCGCGGCGATTGCCATTGCTGCGGTCAAGCTGTCCCGACGCCGAAGCGCCGAAACGTCCGCGGCGCACATTGGTGGCGACAGCGAATTTCTCGGTAGTGAACGAGCCAAACATGGCACGCGCACGTCCCGAAACGCCATCGTTTTTTGCCCGCGAAGTTATGATGTTTATAGAGCCGCCCATGGCATTCGAGCCATAAATCAACGACGAAGGACCCTTCACCACCTCCACTCGCTCAACGCCGTTTGCCACGTAAGTGTCGGGGAGCGAGTGTCCGAACACTCCCGCCCACTGCGGCTGTCCGTCGATCATGAAAAGCACTTTGTTACCCTGACCCACGCCGCGTATGTTCACAGCGCCGGCGCTTCCGCCCGACACGCCGTAACCGGCAAAACCGCGCTCAGTCACAAATAGTCCCGGAACCTGGTTGACAAGAATAGGCAGCAGCGAAGTTTCAGCGCTGCGTTCTATAGTCGCCGAGTCCACAATGCTCACATTAAGCGGCAGCAATTCCACGTTATGAACTTTCGCAGGAGCAGTCACCACCGCCTCAGGAAGATTTATCCCCTCGTCAATATTATCGGCAAACACCGTCAATGCAGTCGCTGAGAGAGCCGCAGCCAGAAATCGAAAATCAACCATAGCGCTTATTTTTCAAAATATATAATTACAGATTACTTGTTTTTGCCTGCGAATTTATACAAAATTTCACTCACCCCTCCACACAAATATCCCATTTTATTAAACATTAGCGCCAATGCCTAATAAAATGGGACATAAAACGGTCAGCCGAGCCAAGCTTTCACTGCTTTAGCTGTGGGTTTCTACCTTCGCCGTGGGCGGAAGCGCGCTGTTGCGCTCATCGATAGCCTTGACAACATTGCGGGCAAGTTCAGAGAACGCCTCGCCGGTGATAGTGTCCTGAAGCGCGATCGGCTCGCCTGCATCTCCGCCCTCGCAGATGGTGCCTACAATCGGAATCTGCGCGAGCACCTTGACGCCGAGTTCCTCGGCGAGACGCACGGCTCCGTCCTTTCCGAACAGATAATAGCGTTCGT
Source organism: Bacteroides sp. (assembly GCA_014801235.1). GTDB lineage: Bacteria > Bacteroidota > Bacteroidia > Bacteroidales > Muribaculaceae > Muribaculum. Next base: position 14,117 of record JAAVEM010000008.1, read on the forward strand.
CGGGATGGGCGGCAGGAGTGAACCATGCCATATTTTCAACTATTCCGAGCACGGGCACGTTCACCTTATCATCGGTAAACATGGCGACACCTTTACGGGCGTCGGCAAGAGCCACTTCCTGGGGAGTGCTGACAATCACCACTCCGGTCACCCCGAGAGTCTGCACGAGAGTGAGGTGGATGTCGCTCGTTCCGGGCGGCATGTCGATAAGGAAATAATCGAGCTCGCCCCAGTTAGCCTCGGTGATGAGCTGATTGAGAGCGCGCGACGCCATCGCTCCGCGCCACAGCACGGGGGCATTGCGGTCAACAAGGAAACCGATCGACAGCAATTTCACGCCATACTTTTCAACAGGGACAATCATATCCCTGCCATCGACATTCTCCATGTAGATAGGTGCGTCTTCAACTCCAAACATCTTCGGAACCGACGGGCCGAAAATATCGGCGTCGAGCAGCCCCACTTTGTAGCCCTGACGGGCAAGAGCCACGGCAAGATTGCTTGCCACGGTCGACTTGCCTACACCGCCTTTGCCTGATGAAACGCCTACAATGTTTTTCACTCCGGGAAGCGGATTTTCTTTCGCAGGCGCGGGGTTGGCGTTGCGGAATTTGACAGCCACGTTGCCCTTTACCTCCACCTCGGGAGAAATATAGGTGTTGATCGCAGTCTCTGCCGCCTTGACAAGCGACTTTACAAACGGATCGGTTGGACGGTCGAAAATAAGCGAGAAGCTCACCTTGGAGCCGTCGATGCGTATATCATCTTCCACCATTCCCAGCTCAACGATGTTTTTACCGTTGCCGGGATAACGGACGTTGGTGAGAGCGTCAAGAATAAGCTTGGGATATAAAGTTTCCATAAATATTTATTTTTACTGTTGTTTAGATTCGTCGTCGAGATAACGCACTTTAGGCGCGCACAGGTGAGGGCACTGAAGCTCTCCGCGCGAAAAACTGCGGTAAGTATCGGGCTCGATCTCCACCTGAGGCTCCGACAGGGGGGTGTCATGGTCAAGTGCCCATGAGATGTATTTGATTGTCAACCCTCGGTCAAGCCATTGCTGCTCGTAGAAGGTGCGTATGTTGAGAATGTCGTCGAGTCCCGGATAATTGTGATAGAGGTCGTCAGTGTCGGTAATGACACGGAGATTATTATGCCCTGCCATTATCTTGGTATAAGTGTAGAGGAACGGGCTGTCGCTTTTCAGATGCACGGTGCCGCCATCTTTAAGCACTTGACGATAAAGCTGCATGAACCGGGTGCCGGTGAGGCGCTTGTTCACTTTCTTCATCTGGGGATCGGGGAATGTGATCCATATCTCGCTCACTTCTCCGGGAGCGAAGAAGTAGGGCAACAGTTCGATATTCGTGCGCAGAAAAGCGGCGTTAGGTATGGAATCGCGTTCCACTTCGCGGGCTCCGGTCCACATGCGGGCGCCCTTGATGTCAATGCCTATGAAATTTTTATCGGGAAATTTACGAGCCAGCCCCACAGTGTATTCCCCCTTGCCGCATCCGAGCTCAAGCACAATAGGATTATCATTGTGAAAATACTCGCGTCCCCATGAGCCTTTCATCGGAAAGCCCGACTCCTGAAGCACTTTAAACGGATATTGAAACACACAATCCATGCGTTCCATCTCTCCGAACTTCTTTAATTTGTTTTTTCCCATCAGTTTAGCAATACTTTAGTTGTGACTTGCCCGGCATTCTTTTCAGCCGTGTCAGAAGCAGTCCTGGATGTTTATAATCCGCTCAACCACATAAAGGGCATACACTTCATTGAGCGATATGTCAATATCATCATACGCCGGATTGGCGCTTTTAAGAATTATCTTATTGGGATTCTCATGGCGGCGCACATATTTCACTACGCGGCGGTTTTCCATGACCACCACATAAATCTGCCCCCAAAGGATGTTTTCCTTGTCGCTGACAGGCAGGAAAGCCACATAACCGCCATTGTTGATGACAGGCACCATCGAATCGCCCTTGGCTCTCACCGCCACCCACTCGGGATTAAGGTGGGGAAAATTGAGCTTGCCTATCATATTCTCGCGGGTGAACGCCATCGACATCTCGGCGCAGCCGGCGGCGACATCGATGTCAAACACCGGAATGCCTTTGCCGTCAAACTCGCTGCTGATACCCGACACAGACACCTCCTCGGCATGAGAGCCCTTTTCATAGGGCACACCCCTGCCCTCCCTGAGCCAGTCTTTCGACACATTGAAATCAACGATGATGCGGTTGATGAGCGAATCACTCACGGGAAGACGCCCGGTGAGATACTTCGACACATTCGAAGGATCGATGCCAAGACGGCGGGCAAACTGAGCCTGGGTAAGGCGGTCGCGTTGCATAAGCAGCCTTATGCGGTCAAGAATAGAAGATGAGGGCTGTGAATCCATAGTCGTTATATATTTACATTGCAAATATACAACTTAAATTGAATCACAACAAATAAAATTGCGGTAATTTGCCAATCCGCTCCCGGGAATATGCTCCGGCTTATTAATAACGGAACGAAGAGCCTCCAAGGAACTCGCGCAGCAGCGACGTGTGGGGAATCAGCCTGTCGGTAATGGGTATGAAATACTGGAGCAAGCGGTGAAGCCTGTCAGCCTCGGCAAATTCAGGAAGGTCATGAGGCACGCCGCGCAATATATCTTCAGCAAAATCTTTCATCACGCCAAGTTCAAAGATGAGCGACGAGTTGAAAAGCGCGTCGGCATTCTCCTGATAAGGGAAAATCCATCGCTCCTCCCCGCGGCGCACACTCGGCCAGCGCTTTATAGTGTCGACTGCCGACACTGCGCGATATTTGTAGTCGCGTATGATACGCCTGAGCAGTCGGTTGTCGGTTGTCGGCACCCAATTGTGGTCATCGATTGAAAGCGTGGTCAGCGCCGACACATAGATGAGATATTTCATGCGCGCCTCAATGTGGGACGTCAACTCGGGATTAAGCCCGTGGATTCCCTCGATCAAAAGCACCGAGTTGGAATCAAGTTTCAGCGTTTTCCCCTTGTAGACACGCTTGCCAAGCTCGAAGTCATAGGTGGGAAGCTTTATTTCCTCACCGGCTATAAGCGCGTTCAAGTCCTTGTTGAACTGCTCAAGATCAAGAGCATACAATGATTCAAAGTCATAATCGCCGTCACTGTCGCGGGGAGTGTTCTCGCGGTTCACAAAATAGTCGTCAAGCGAAATCATCTTAGGCTCCAGCAGATTGGTCATGAGCTGAATGGCAAGACGCTTCGTGAAAGTGGTTTTTCCCGATGACGACGGACCGGCGATGAGCACTATTCTCGCCCCGCCCTCTGAGTAGCGGCGGGATATTTCGTCAGATATGCGCCCTATTTTCTTGTCGTGGAGAGCTTCGGCTACATTGATAAGCATGGCGGTATCCCGGCTGAGCACCTTCTCATTGAGGTCGCCCACATTGTCAACCCCTATCACCTTATTGAACTCAAGATAGTCGGTAAAGGCGCGATAAAGCTTCTCCTGAGCTATGGGCACGGCAGGAACAGCCGGATTGAGGGTGTCTCTGCCCAGCAGAAGGAATCCGGCTTTATAGACAACGAGGTCAAACACATCGAGCATTCCGGTTGAGGGCGCGAGGTTACCGTAGTAACTGTCACACAATCCGTCAAGACGATAATACACAGTGTAGAGCTCATGGGTGGTCTTAAGCAATTTCACCTTGTCATAAAGCCCCTGCTTTTCAAATATTTTGATTACATCGGCTGTGAGACGCTCCTTGCGTTCGAAATGCAGGTCCTTCTCCACCAGCCGGCGCATATACTCCTTCAATTTCGCCACCACTTCCTCATCGACATTGACATCGCCATGAAGGCGGCAATAATAGCCGCGCGAAACCGAATGCTCGATCACCAGCCGAGCTCCCGGATAGAGATGATTGACCGCGCAATAGAGCATCATGCAGAGCGACCTCACATAAACGCGGTTGCCCGACGGCGTTTCTACCGATTGGAACAGCACCTGTTTAGGCGCGAACAGGGGAAATTGCATGTCCTCGGTCTTATTGTTGACCTGGGCGCAGATAGGTGTGAACGGAATCCTGTCGGCAATTGTCTGATAGATGTCCGACAAGGTCATCCCCCCCTCGAAAGGGATATATTCCTCGATGTTCTTGCAGTAGACTTTTAGTTGGTTGCTCATGACGGTGGTTGAATTTGAAGTGTTATACAAAATGTGATGTCCCTGCGGAGAGAATCAGAAAATCACGCATTTTCCGCCCCTCACGTAGATCGAACCTTTGACAGGCTTATCCACAGGACGACCCATGAGGTCATAATATCTAACATCTTCGCGGGCATCAGAGTTCACGTCGACAATTCCGCCGGTTCCGTTTTCAATCTGCTTGAGCAGGGCGTGGACCTCGGCGGCGCCCCATAGCCAGCAACCATAGCCGAAATCTTCAAAATCGGGAACGGAATTATAGGTTATCACTCCGCCGTCCTCAGGCTTGGAGCCTGCGCCCTGAAGATATCCCACGAAACCGTTGTCGGGATGAACGGCAGCAAGCATCGCCTCCCAGCCTTTGGTGATGGCGGGAAGGTAGATATCCTTGTCAAGAAGCCCGGCGCGCACGCCATAAGCCATCCCGCCCACGAAAAGCGACGTTCCGGTCATTTCAGGTCCTTCACTCCCCTCCTGTCCGAAATTAGTGGGAGCGGCGAGACTCACGTTCCACGAGCCGTCCTGGCGCTGGCACTTAAGCAGCCCCTCGCTCATCAGCTTGAAGTCGTCAACATAATCACTGCGGTAAGCCTCGCTTTCGGGGGTAAATTGCATGACACGCGCAAGCGCCATGTAGACCCATCCGTTGCCGCGGCTCCAGTAGCAGTCTTTGTCAGTCTCTTTCTTATCTTTATAGGGCGGGTCAAACTGATAGTCGCGATACCACAGCCCGGTCGATGTGTTGAACAGCGGTTTGCCGCCGCTTTTTTTGTCGCCCCCCTGCTTGTCGCGGGTATACTTATACATGTCGTGCATATATTCCCAATATCCTTGGTTGCCGGTGATGTCGCCGAGCAAAGCCATGACCGGCATGCTCATCTGAACAGCGTCGATCCATGTCCAGTAGGTGATCTTTCCGGTGCTCTGCATCTCGTCAATGCGCATTTTGATATGCTCCATCCTCTTCTTTTGGGAAGGATCCATGAGATACATCTGAAGATAAGCCTGTCCGCAGCACTGATAATCGGCATTGTAGGTGCGCGCCTCGTTGTCTTCGCTGCTCACCCAGTTATGGAATTCGCCCCAGTCCACCGAGTATTTAAGCCACTCCTCGCGCGGGGTCTCGCGATACATGTTGAGCAAGCCTTCGTAAAACACCCCTCTGGTCCATATCTTGCTGTTGCGCTCCTTGCCGCCGACATAGCTCTTCGCTCCGACGTCGGGATAGTTGGTGATGAAATAATTAGCCACCTTGTCGGCTGTTGAGCTGACAGTTTCGGTCGTGAACGACGAGTCGGCATTGGCGCAGAACATTCCGGCAAGTCCGGCAAGCGCTATGAGTAGAGGTCTTTTCATGATAATTCGCTTTTGGTTTATTCCGCAAGAAAATCTTGCACAGAACAAAGATAATGAATTTTCGCTTAGCGCAAAAACTCTTTAACCGCGCCGGCGCCTAAATCTTAGCCGCGCCCCAAGTGGAGCGGTCCAGGTTGCGATAGCTGATCGCCTCCTGAAGATGGGCGCGAGGCAATGACTTGAGCAACGGCATTCATTTGCATGCAAATCTCGCGGGATAGTCGGGTTTTGGGAGGAAGAGCGAGGGAGATAATGAGGAGACGTCCCGCAGCACAGAGTGCAAAGTCATGCGCGGCAGGCTTATATCGATCGCCAAAAGTTTCGTAAGTGATTAGAATGAGGTGCCCCCCGAATGATTCGGCTTCGGCGCGTATAGCCTTTTCTGCCTGAGAGATGAACGGAGAAACGAGCACTCCGCCATTGACAGCGTTATATAGCCATTCCTTCCTGCGCTTAGCAAGCAAGTCGTACGTATCAGCCCTATGCACTATAACCTGGTCCTTAAACGGATTGTCGAGAAGGTGCATATTGCCATAGGTAATACACTCATGGTTTCCTATGGATATATTATTGCGGCGGGTGAAAAAGTCAGGATTAGCACGGCGCACGGCAAGCCTGTAGGGATTAGAGCGTATGTAATCAAATAGTGCCTGCAGATTCCTTTTATTACTAACAATCTGGTCGTTAAAACCGTCCTCAAATATGTGGTTTGATCCGGAGGCAACATTGATCGCATTCTTGAATCGTGCTATATAAAATCCCAGATGTTCCGGCAACATCGACTGCACACACAACAATATATGCACATGATCGGGCATCACAACATATTGCTCGGCTTTCAATGCAGGATGTATATTGCGCATCTCATAAATCATATCCGCTATTGCCCGCCCGATAGAAGACCATCTGGTATGTAATGACCCGGAAGCGCCGACCGGAAGCCGCCAATCCCCCTCGATTTCACTAAGCGGAGGGACAGCCGGGCTTTTAGAAAGAGTGATCAGATATCGCCCCGGGGAGCGGTAATCATGCCAATAGGCGCGCTTAATCTGCTGATTTTGGTTCATCTTAAGAAATTTTGGAGAGCTGAAGCTCCGGCACTCATTCAAATTATTTGAGATTGCGTAAAAGCTTCAGCTTTTCGATTCATCAGGACGGCATTGAACTTCCCCAAGTGGAGCGGTCCAGGTTGCGATAGCTGATCGCCTCCTGAAGATGGGCGGGAAGGATGGGGGCGTTGACAGCTTTTTCCATTGTCATGCCGGGACGGTTGGCATAATCGAGGTCGGCGATGGTGCGCGCCACTTTCAGGATGCGGTCATAGGCGCGGGCGCTCATGTCAAACCGCTTCATGGCATACCGGAGCCGCGCCATGCACTCGTCGTCAAGAGCGGCATAGTCAGCGAGAAGCCGCGAATTCATCTGAGCGTTGCAATGCACGTTTCGCTCGGAATTGAATCGGAGGGTCTGCAACGCTCGCGCCTTTACGACTCGCTCGCGGATGACGGCGCTCTTCTCCCCTGCCTCCATCGACGACAGCTCCTCAAAGGGCACCGGCATTATCTCCACCTGAAGATCGATGCGGTCCATAAGCGGACCCGAGATGCGGCTCAGATAGCGGCTCACCTGTCCCGGCATACATGTACACTCCTTGGTGGGATGGTTATAGTAGCCGCAGGGGCATGGATTCATCGAGGCGACAAGCATGAACCCTGCGGGGTAATCGATCGAATATCGTGCGCGCGACACGCTTATCACCCTGTCTTCGAGCGGCTGGCGCATCACCTCCAGAACGGCGCGCGGAAATTCGGGAAATTCGTCGAGAAAAAGCACTCCGTTGTGGGCAAGTGAGATTTCGCCGGGCATGGGATTGCTCCCTCCGCCCACCAGAGCCACGGGCGATATGGTGTGATGGGGCGAGCGAAACGGGCGCGTGGTCATCAGCATCGAGCCCTTTTTCAGTTTCCCTGACACAGAATGTATTTTAGTGGTTTCGAGAGCCTCGTGAAGAGTGAGCGGCGGCAGAATCGAGGGCAGGCGCTTAGCCATCATCGATTTGCCCGACCCCGGAGCCCCCACGAGCAGAATGTTGTGTCCGCCGGCGCAAGCCACCTCAAAAGCGCGCTTCACGTTTTCCTGTCCCTTGACCTCCGAAAAGTCGAAGTCAAAGTCAGCGACAGCCTTGCCAAACTCCTCGCGGGTGTTGACAACCGTTGGCTCTATAACCTCGCTGCCGTTGATAAATCCCACCGCCCGGGCGAGCGTGTCCACGCCATAGACGTCGAGATTGTTCACCACCGCCGCCTCACGGGCATTTGCCGTCGGCACTATTATCCCGGTGTAGCCAAGTTCACGAGCCTTAATCGCCATGGGAAGCACACCCTTTATTGGGAGCACGCTGCCGTCGAGCGACAATTCGCCCATTATCATGTAGCGGTCAAGATTTCCCGCCGGCATCACCTCGGAGGCGGCAAGGATGGCAAGACTGATGGGAAGGTCATAGGCGGCGCCCTCTTTGCGCACATCTGCCGGCGACATATTGACAAGAACCGAACGCCGGGGAAATTCGTAGCCCGACTGCTTCATCGCCGCGCGTACACGCTGATAACTCTCCTTGACAGCCACATCGGCAAGCCCAACAAGATTGAACGTGGCTCCGATTTCAACCGACACCTCGATGGTGATCACTATCGCGTCTATGCCTTGAACGGCTGCTCCATAGGTTTTTACAAGCATAACATGGTATTATGAGATTTACAAATATAGTCAAAATCCTTGTAAAATCTAACAATTCCACGCCATTTGCGTCAAAAAAGCGACAAAAACCGGCAATAAGAGCGGCGGCAATGCCATTCGCATGACAATGCCGCCGTCCCGATATAAGTTAGCGCACGTTGATAGAGAAACGCCGATTTATTTCAACTTGTAAACCTCGGTTCCTGCAAGAAGGAAACATCCTGTTCCGAAGTCGTCAAAGTCAGGAACTGAATCATAGGCAACCGGCTGACCGTCCTTAGGCTCCTTGCCTGTTCCCTGAACATAGCCGAGATAACCGTTGTCATGAACGGCATCCTTCACCATCGCGTTCCACGCCTTTACGACAACCGGCAGATATTTTCCACGCTCAAGAATGCCGTTGTTGATTCCCCACGCCATTCCGTAGACAAACAGCGCTGTTCCGGTGAGCTCTTTGCCGCCGTAATTGCTCTCGTCAAGAAGGCTCACATTCCAGAAGCCATCCTTGCGCTGACACTTCACAAGCGCGTCGCACATCGCTTCAAGGTCTCTGATATACTCGTTGCGGTGAGGAGCGTCGGCGGGAATCTCGTCAAGCACTCTAACAAGCGCAGCAACCACCCAGCCGTTTCCGCGCGACCAGTAGCAGTTCTTGCCGTTGGGTTCCTTATAGGGGGGCACGAAGTCCTTGTCGCGCCACCACAGTCCCTCTGACTCGTTGAAAAGACCGCCGGCGAGCGTGTTGCGCGTCCAGCTATACATTTCCCACGCTTTCTCGTCATAGCGGGGATCGCCGGTGAGCTTGCTCATCTTGGCAAGAACGGGCATACCCATCTGAATAGCGTCGATCCATGTCCAGTCATCGACCTGAGGAGTATTGATGAGCATGTTCATCGTGCCCTTGGTCTTGGTGAGCATCTTAGGCTCCGGAGTCAGATTATAGAGGTCAATATAAGTCTGCGCGCAGCAATAGTTGTCGGCATTGCGCGTAGTGGTGTCATCGCGGCGCATTCCCCACTTGTGGGTCTCGCCCCACTGGTAGGCGTAGTCATAGTAGCGGTTGGCGGGATAAATCGAGTGCAACGCCATCAATCCCTCAAAATAAATGGCGCGGGTCCATATATTCGCTTCATAAACCTTCTTGCGTGAATAGTAAGGTATTCCTTCATAGGGATCCGGGTGCTTTTTAAGGTAATAATCGTTCACCTTGATAAGGGTGTTAAGAGTCTCTTTCCGATCGGGGAGCTCCACAGCCTGAACGCCCATCGCCACAGCAGCGAGCACCAGCAATGCTAATAATTTTTTCATGATAAATGAATGATTTTTATTTATTACACGCAAATTTAGCTCAATATCCCCACAATTGCAAATATCCCATCCCCAAACACCCATTTTCCCCGGAAAAGCACTCCACACCCGAGGCATCCCTCCCCGCGCCAACCCCGGCAAAATAGCCGTCACGCTTCACTCCACTTAACCCGGCGCGCTTTTTCTACTAAAGGCTTTGCAATCAAATTGATTATATATGCTAAAATAACGGTAAGGGCTATCGCCGTTGTTATAAGGAGCCCTGACGGCATGGGAAGATGCTTGGCAAGCATTTCCAAAACAAAAACATGGAGCAGATAAATTTCATAAGATATGCCACCGAGGAAAAGCAGAATTTTCTTGCTGAAGTTCATGCGGTAGGACCACAATGACATGCCCACGAGTATCACAAAACCCAACATTATTTTCAGCAAATATTCCCCAAAAAAATATGTACTCTTATATTTTAGATAGGCTATTCCTAATGCCAGCGATGCGAGCAAAAATATTATCCTTTTGGGCTTCTCGTTCTTTTTCAGCCAGTTCAAGAACGAGGGAAAATAACGGAACAGCAACAATCCCCATATAAACCCTATACGTTCAAAGCACCACCCCGATCCGGAAATGAAAAAATACAGCACCAGACTCGATATTATCACACCTGAAATATTTATAATATCAATAGTTCCGCGCGTCCACCCGAAATGATTGCCAAGCATTTCCAAGCACCAGAACCATAGACAATAGGAAAGCAAAACGGCGACATACCGGTCAAGATATACGAGCATCACCGCTTCAGGGGAATCGGAGAGGAAGTACTTAATCGCATAACAAACGATATTTATAACCACCATCGGAATCAAAAGACTGGCGAGGCGTTTTTTCCAAAATGAATTCAAATAACCGGCTTTATTCTCCGCTGCCAATTGCATTCCGTATGCCGAGACAAGAAAAAAATACGTAACGGCAACATAAGCAAAGCTACCTATGGCGTCTTGAAGCCGATTGCCATTATCAGCAGGGACATGCACGAATATTACCACAATAGCTGCCAGACCCTTCAATGCGGTAGTATAATCTTTATTGAAAAAATTAGACTCCGTCACTTTTCCTTTCGCATCAGGCAAAAGAACAATTGCGGCAAGTATTATGGGTATCAAAGCTGTAGTAAGAATGTCTATCATCTTAAATCGGTCAAAAAACAAATACGGGGGGATTTGATAAAGACAAAATTACGGAATTTTTCTGTTATTCCAAACACCCTCATAAGCCATCAGACGGAACTCCACAAGGGTCAGCGGCAGCTGCTTATTCAAAGCCTGATTTTTACCGTATGCCCGCCGGAGGTCACCACATAGATGCCGCCGGGAAGCGCGATCTGATTTCCCTTGCCCTCA
>JAAVEM010000009.1 GCA_014801235.1 Bacteroides sp.
TCAAGGATGTTGATTATATAGGACTTGCTCATTACAGGCGATACTTTGATCTGAATAATGAAGAACTGTGCAAACTTCTTAAATATAATGATATATTGCTGGCAAAACCGCTCGTGCTCCCTTCATCGGTATACAATGAACTGGTTTATTGGACCTCACTGGAAGACTCCACAATTTTCATTGATTCAATCCTATCATTGTTTCCCGAATATAAAGATGACGTAATATCCTATTATTTCATGGGCAATAGATTCAGTCAATGCAATATGATGGTGATGCGAAAAGAGGTATTTGAAGAATACTGTAATTTCCTATTTCCGATACTTAAGAATACTGAAGATCGAATAAAATTGTCAGGCTACGCTCGTCAGCGTAGGGTGTTGGGCTATCTTGCTGAAACGGCATTGGGCCTTTGGATAAAGCATAATAATTATAATGTTAAGACTGTAGGACTTGCAACTGAATTACCATCCAATAAGTTGAAATTAGGGTTCAATAATATTCGGTTTGATTTGGCTTTTAAAATTTCACGGCGCCTGAGGCGTCCATCATGTGTGCCTATTATCCCCTCCCTTAAAATAGGGTTGGATGTTGATGGAGTGCAATGTAACGCTATTGCAAAATAATATGTGTGAGGGTGATTTTATAAAAGTATCTGTCTGTGTCCCGATATATGGTGTGGAACGGTACATAGAAAAATGTGTCAGATCTCTCATGGAGCAGAGCATGAAGGATGGAATTGAATTTATATTCGTAAATGACTGCACGAAAGATCGAAGTATTGGAATTCTTGAATCCACAATTGAAGAGTACCCTGAACGTAAAAGTCAGATAAAGATATTGCATCACAATGAAAATATGGGTTTGCCAAGTGCGCGAAACACGGCATTGAAATGCGCAAGAGGAGTATATATATTGCATTGTGACGGGGATGATTGGGTTGAGCCTGAAATGTGTGACTTGATGTATGAAAAGGCATGTGAAACAGGTGCTGACATAGTGGGATGTGGTTTTTATGAGAATTATTTGAATAAAGAGATAACCATTATTGATGATTTCGATTTGTCTCCGCTTGATGGATTAAAGCGTTTCTTGACAATGAGAAATATGCATTTTAATGTTTGGCAGCGCCTGGTTAAAAAATCGCTTTATACAGACAATGGGATATTTTTCAATCCTGAATTTAATATGGGAGAGGATTGTTATGCCAATTTTATGCTGCATCTTAAAGCACAAAAATTGAGTACTGTTAAAAAAGCGTTATATCATTACCGTCGCACCAATAATACCTCGTTGGTTAGATCATCGGGGAGGAAAGGTGAAAAAGATTTGTCGAGAATGCTTGATCTTGTTGAATCTGAAATTGAAGAGCATAACTTGACTGAATTTGTAATGACTGAATTTCAGTCATTTTGCTATCTCCATAAATTTTGGCAGACATGCTTTTACTCAAGTGAATTTGATTTCGAGTGGTATAATAACTATCGTCCATTATTAAATAGGGAATTCCCTAAATTGCATTTGCCTCCGCAAGTAAAAAAATTGGGGTACATATCATATTTAACATCTCCCTATTTATTGAAATTAATGATAATGGTTAATCGAAAATTGGGAGGATTTGTTGGAAAATTGAAAAATAAGCAGAGTGTATGAATCAACGGGTTTTACTTGTAATTGATCAAATTGCATCTGGCGGAGCTGAAAAAATATTGCAGGAATTTAATGAGTATTTGAAGTGTTGCGGTTATGAAACCAAGATATTTGCTCTATATGGTTGTTCGGGAGAATCCGTTGACTTTGGATTAAAGCGTAATTCCACTAATTTGATTAAAAAGTGGATTCAGCAAAAGTTTTTACTCAGGAAATTGCAAAAAGTAGAAAACGAATTTTCTCCAGATATAATTTTTTCTTTTTTAGAGCGAAGTAATATCTTAGTATCAAAATTGGATACGAATGCAAAAAAAATTGCCACAGTCCATAATATATTATCGATTCAGTATAAAAAGTTGGGCAGACTGATGCAGCGTCTGGTTCAGAGTATAATTAGAAGGGCTTATTCAAATCTTGATGAGATAGTTGTGGTATCGGATAATGTGCGACAAGATCTCATTTTGAAATATCGGATAGATGCACGAAGCATATCGATAATTAATAATAGGGTGGATAGAATGGAGATAATAAGTAAGTCAATGGAGCCGATTGTTGAATTTGACTACGATGCCGACACTTCTTACGTTATATCCATTGGAAGATTTTGCCATCAAAAAGCGCAATGGAAATTTATCAAGGCAATTAAAGGACTTAAGACCAGATATCCGCAATTGAAAATTAAGGGTGTTATTATTGGAGAAGGCGAGTATAAAGATAGACTATGCGACTATGCACGGTCTATTGACGTGCAAGAAGATATTATAATTCTACCTTATCAATCCAATCCCTATAAATTTATTGCGAAATCAAGCTTATTTTTACTTCCAAGTTTTTTTGAGGGTTGTCCGATTGTTTTAAGTGAAGTGATAGCCCTTGGTATACCTTTTGTTGGAAGTGAGCCTGCCATTCCGAAAGAGTATTTTGGCTCCGAACAGCGAGTATGGAGTGATGCGACTTTTGAAGTAATGGATTTTGAAGAGTTTAATACCGCAATAACTGAAGAATCAGAGATTATAGTAGATAAAATTTGCAATCAATTAGAACGGAAAACATCAGTCTCGGCAACTCGAGATTGGAATAGGTCAAATGATAAAAAGAATCAATTTGATGAATATATTAAAATCTTCCATTCTTAAGCGACACTCAATTATTATATTCCTTATAATCCTGTATTTTCCCACCTTTTGGGGTTATGTGTCATTGGGGACAGGTCAATTAATATATTTAGTCGCTACAACAATTCTTACACTCCCTTTTTTTTATAATTATAAGGTATACAAATTATCACTTCCGAGAATATCGGTATTATTCTTATTATGGACGATAACCTATATTGCGACTTTAGTGATTCAACCGGTTATTAATAATGAAATTATTTTAAAAGATTTCTCGGATATAATAAGACCATTTATTTATTTGTACTTTTTCATAATAGGGTGTGTCTTCGGAATGCGGTTTGGGAAAAACTCTTTTTTTATTTCTGCACTGATTGTCACAGCCTTATTGTCGTTAGTTTTTGACGGCATTAAATTTTTTGAACAATTTCAGACAATCACTAAACTTTACTCCGTTTTTGAATTCGGGGAACTGAATTATATACGCTATTCCGGAACTTTTGGCTTTTGTTACGATTTTGGATTTGTGGCGTTATTAATATACTCAATTTCAATCGTGTTTTATGCCAAAAAAGGATTGACTTTCATTCTGGGCTGTCTTATAATGATGTTGGTCGGTTCAAGATCAGTGATTTTAGCATTTGGGGTAATAAACGGATTATATTTTTTCCTGTTTTCAAAAAAACAATTTTTTAAAAAGATTATCTTGATTCCGGTATTTGTGCTTGTAGTCGTTTTCCTGTATGTAATTGCGACTACATGGGAAATTCCTGTCGCTTCTGATTCGATTCGATATTCAGAAAGACTGGTTAATGCTCTTTCCGGCACAGATGCTGACGGCTCTTTAGGTACGCGCAACAATCAACTGGAAGTCGCTATTGAACGATTCAACAAGTCACCGATTTTTGGCGTTGGTCCTTCTAAAAATGATTATCCGATTGAAATACAATTAGGATATTATATTTCTTCATGGGGAATAGTCGGAACGGTTATATTTTACTTCATTCAATTTAACTTTGGAATAGTTGCTGTTCGCGGAATCAAGTCGAGAGAAACAATTGTGAAATATTTTTCAACGGCGAATTTACTGTGGTTGATATCCGCGTTGATTGTAGGGATGAGTACTCCTATTACCGATCAAGTCAGAGTTTTTCAGCTATACTATCTGATTCAAGGATATCAATATGGAATTGTTAAATCGGTAATCAAAACCAGTCATTAAATTTCTAATAGAATGAGAAATAGTGAGTTTGTGAGAAAAATCGCAGACTCCGCCTTAACATATCCTAGCGGGACATTCTCGGATGAGAATGGGCGGATTTATACCTGTGTGAATCCATTTTCATATCATTTGGTCAGGCGTTATCCTGAATTGTATGGAGCAATGGACGGCCTGTTTGTTGATGGTATGACGATGTGTTGGATCATTAGAGTGCTTTGGGGTAAGCGGATACCGCGTCTTAGTTTTGATATGTCGGGTATTGCTGCCGATCTCTTTTCATATTTGAATACGTCAGGAAGTGATCGGAGCATATACTTCCTTGGTACACGACAGGATATCTTGGAGAAGACCATTAAACAGATTCAGAACTCATATAAAAATATGAATATTGTGGGATATCGTAATGGATATTTTATAGATAATGATGATAGAAGGACGGCTATTAATGAAATTGTAAAACGTGATAGCGATTTTACTGTTGTCGGGATGGGTTCTCCGTTGCAGGAGCAATTTGCATTGGACTTAAAAGATGCGGGATATAAAGGAATTGTGTTTACTTGCGGCGGATTCTTGCATCAAACTTCAAATCGAATAAATTATTATCCGAAATGGGTGAATAAATATAATTTAAGGGCCTTCTATCGCCTTTTTCATGAAAAAGGACTTTGGTCTCGCTTGTATAATGTTTTGATTGAATTCCCAATTCTGTTTACATACGATACTGTTAGGGCAAAATTGAATATTTAATTTTGCCCTAACAGTAAATATTATATCATCGGTGTTGAGTGATGGCGGGGTAGTTGTCGAGTGCCCATTGGATGAGGGTGCCGAGGATGGGGATGAGGCTTTTGCCGAGCGGTGTGAGGGAGTATTCGACTCTCGGCGGGATTTCGGCGTATAGTTTTCGAGTGATGAGGTGATCCGACTCCAGACTTTTCAATGTTTCGGAAAGCACCTTGGGCGATATGTCGGGGATAGCTTTGTTTATTTCATTGAAGCGGGTTGCTTCGTTTTCAGCGAGAACGCATAGGATGAGCATCGACCATTTTCCCGAAAATCGGGCAACTATGTTTCTGATGGGGCATGATGCGATGCCTGTATATTTTTGCAAATTTTCTTTTAGTTCTAACTTGCTCATGTTCAGTAATTAGTTACGTTAAGGTAAGTGCCTTTCGTTTTGGTAATCTCTTGCAGATTAATGAAATGTACTTTATATTTGCACTATCGAAATGATAGCGGCTTTCCGCTGCGAAGTTAGTAAACATAATTCAAACAAAGAAACAATGAGCGAAATTAAAGTTCTTAATTCAGGCGAAAAGTTCACCCACGCCTCAGTTGGCAATCTGCAAGGATTTGAAGGTAAGCAGTTTGTTAAAGATGCCACCGGAGCTACCTCTTGTGAGATATCTTTTGGTTCACTTCCCACGGGAGCTGCCGTTCCGTTTTTCCACAGCCACAAGGCTAACGAGGAAAATTATATAATCCTTTCCGGCGCCGGAAAATTTCAGGTAAACGATGACGTGTTTGATATCGCCGAAGGGTCAGTGATAAGGGTTGCCACTAACTGTGACCGTAATCTAAAATGCACCTCTGAAGTGCCAATGACCTATATCTGCATTCAGGCAAAGGAGGGGAGTCTTGGCGGCTACACGATGACCGATGCCGAAATAAACGAGAGGGAAAATCTCTTATAATCAGAAAAACCTATATAAGCCATAAAAAAGGAGACCACGATGGTCTCCTTTTTTTATTGACGTTCTAAATTAATATCCGAGCACGTTCCACAGGTCGCGTATCTTGCTTTCCGGATCCCATTTNCCNCCATAGGTCCATTTAGCAGTGATACCGTGAAATTCNGGNGAACCCTTGGCTTCGGTCAGATTGTCGGCAAGCCAACCGCTGTGTCCGCCGTCTCGGTAGCATCCGTAATAATATATGCGCGGTCCCCAGGGNCACGGGTCAAGGACTTTGTCGGTNTANGCATAGGCNATNTTCTCNTCNTTNANNTTTTTGCTGAGGNTGCAATTTATAAGATAGAATTGNGAGTCATGGTGATAACGTCCAAGAGGGGTGNGGGATTTAGCATCAAAGTTTGAGTTTGTAATAACCAGCTTTTTGTTTTGATTGCCGCGCCCGTCATGCCATATCATGGCACGGCTGTCGCCGTAGAAATTGCATCGGGTGGCGTAGCACCATCCGCGGGGACAGATAAAGTCGACTCCCGGCGANCGCACNTCNANGTCGGCNTGATAATACATGCCTCCGCTTTCCGGAGCCCACAATGACAGAGCATCGTTGCCGTCAGCCCAAACATTGCTGTTGATAACGATGGTTCGGGTGGCGCGTCCGTAAATTGACATCTGGTGGGTGGTTGTGTTTTCGATTGTGGTGCCGTAGTTGTTGTAGACTGTCAGTCCGCTTATCACGCAGTCGTCGGCGCNTTCTTGAATCACAATCACTCCATTGTGGACCGGTTTGCCGTTATATTCTTTGATTTTNTTGGTTTTTGCAGTTTCGGCGAGAGTTATTATCGTGCTGTCGCGATTCTCGCCGACAAGAACAATATTAGGCTTGTCGATTATAACCTTTTGGTTATAGATGCCATTCAACACGAGTATCTTAAATGGAGTCTCGGGCGAGGCGGGGGCTTTCTCAATCGCAGCCTGAATGCTTTCGCCCGGCTTGACAATCACGTCAAATGCGCTTCGGTCAATCACAGGCTTACGCTCAAGATTGATTTTCCCGTTCACATTCGCCCCTGGAGAGTTCAGGTCAATTGCAACCTTCCCGGCGGGATCGTACTTTGCTGCCCATGCCTCGTATAAAGGATATAATTCAGCGGGGCGGTCGCTATACCAGCCATATCCGTTGCGTCGCTCATGTCCTATCTGGTCAAGACGCCGACGTGGAATACCGTCGCGGTCACACACGTAAGGCTCGCAAAACTCAAGGTCATAGTATCGTCCCCACAATGCTCCCGCGGTAGAGTCATTAACCAGTTTAATGTCATGAATACCTCCCGGAGTGCGATATCTTTTAATTGCCAATCCCGACAGCTTGTTCTGGTCAAACCATTTCATTGCCGCATGAACCGCTTTCTTCACACGGTCGTCGGGATTATCCAGTTCCATTAGCAGTCTGACTATCGAAGCGCTTTCCGGAGCGCAATATGACGGCAGCTCGTAAGCTCGCGCGGGTGCCGGGGCATAAGTGTCGCGTTCATGTTGCTGGCACCAGACGGTCAATTCTCCGTCGGTCACGATTTGTGACACAAGAATGCACTCGATTCCTTTGTCAAACGCTTTTTCGGCGCGTTTCCTTAATTTGGAATCGGTGAGGTTTCCGTCATAGGGCGCCTTTTGTGAATAAATATCCCGGAGCATTTTCAGCGTGTTGACCATCGCATCATCATTATATGTGATGTGTACTTGATAATCGTGAGGATTTGGCCAAAATTGAGGCCAACCTCCGTTTTCATATTGCCCTGAAAGCAGATACTCTATTCCGCGGCGAAAAGCGTCACGATATTTCTTGTCGCCTGTCGCTTTATAAAGGCGCGCTAAAAAGGTGAGTTGCAGATTTGTCGCTCCATTGTCAGTTGTCGAGTCGTCGGTGCGGTTCTTTTGGGCTATTACCTCGTCGAGTTCTGCTTGTGTCATCGGTCGCCCCATGTCGATGTTTTTAGGCCAGCCGCCGGTGACACGTTGATAGGCGAGCACCTGATCTCCGATTCGTTTAGCTTCATCTGACTTAAAAAATGTCATTGACGTTTCCTTAAGCATATTTCTGCGAAAATGTCTTTTTGGCTGTGCCGACGCGGTCATCGACAGCATAATTGCGCAGAAGAATGCCAACGACAAGACTTTCAAAAATCCGTTATTTCTCATGATACTNTTATTTTGTGATTTACAAAGATAAGCATAACGCCCGAGATAAACAATCTCAGGCGTTAAAATAACAAAATAACAGTATGGCAGAAATCTTAGTAATTCTTCTTTTCGCGNTCAAACCATCCGTGCTCTTTACCGCATACGGGGCATTTCTTAGGAGCTTCTTTTCCTTTGTGGACATATCCGCAATTGCGACATTGCCATTCAACCTCTTCAGCTGATTTGAANTCGGTGTCGGTTTCAAGACGTCCTACCAGCTTCAGATAGCGCTGTTCGTGAACAACCTCCACGCTGGCGATAAGCTTAAACAGGGCTGCGATATGGGGGAAACCTTCATCGGCTGCTGTCTGGGCGAAGTTNGANTANAGGTCGCTCCATTCATCATGCTCGCCTGCGGCAGCTTCTTTCAGGTTGGTGAGTGTGTCGGCGACAACACCGGCAGGATAAGCCGCTTTAATCTCTACCATTCCGCCTTCGAGCAGATTGAAAAATTGAGTAGCATGGCTAAGTTCCTGATCTGCCGTTTCAAGAAATATTGCGGCAATTTGTTCGTAACCTTCCTCTTTTGCTTTCTGCGCAAACAAAGTGTAGCGAGATCTTGCCTGGCTTTCTCCGGCAAATGCTGCGAGCANGTTGTGCTCGGTCTGAGTTCCTTTTATACTTTTCTTAGTCATGGGATCGAAATTTTTCGTCATTATTATTAATTTACGATATTAAAACATCGCCGGGACGGTCATTGTTCATCCCCGGTTGAAAATTNTTGTGAAAANTTTTTNGATTTAGTCTCGGATTTATAGCGGGAACATCATATTTATTGTTAAAATCGCGTTTAGATATCAGTTTTTTACTAACTTTGTGTGAATATATTAAGACATACACATAGTGCAGAAAAACTTAAATCATTCAATTTATTAATATGAGAAAAACTTTTTATCTGATTTTAATCGTTGCCATTGCAGTGATTATGCCGGGTAGCGTCATGGCTCAGGTTCCGTCTTTTCCCGGGGCTGAGGGTTATGGGCGATTGACTACGGGAGGTCGTGGCGGCGAAGTTTACCATGTGACCACTCTTGAAGATACCGGAGAACCGGGGTCGTTCCGTTATGCGTGTGATCAGCGAGGAACACGCACGATCGTGTTTGATGTTTCCGGAACGATATTCCTTAAGAGCCCGCTGGCTCTTAAAAACGGGAATGTGACTATTGCCGGTCAAACAGCACCCGGCGATGGAATCTGTATCGCGGACTATCCGTTTTCGATTAACACAAGCAATGTTATCATCCGCTTTGTTCGTTTCCGTCTGGGTAACCGTCATGTTGCCGATCATGAGGGGGACGGTCTTGGCGGAATGGACCAGTCGAATATAATGATTGACCATTGTTCTGTCAGCTGGAGTATCGACGAGTGTCTGTCTGTCTACGGAAGCAAGAATATTACCGTGCAGTGGTGTATCGCAGCCCAGAGTCTTCGAAATTCAGGACACTCGAAGGGTGCTCACGGTTATGGTGGCAACTGGGGCGGTAGCGGCGCTTCTTATCATCATAATCTGATCGCTCACCACTCGTCACGCACTCCGCGCCTTGGTCCGCGTCCCGGCACCCAGATGGATGAGCGGATGGATATGCGTAACAATGTCATCTATAATCATGGCAGCAACGGATGTTATGGCGGCGAGGGAATGAACGTGAACATTGTGAACAATTACTATAAAGTAGGTCCTCAGAAAAACAATCATCCACAGCGTATCGCAGGAATCGGAATCCGCACCTCGGAATATACTCATCACGATACGGATAATCCGAACGAATGGGATAAAATGTGGCACAAATGGGGAACATTCTATGTTAACGGTAATGTGAATCCCGATTATGCCCAAGTTACGAATGATAACTGGACCTACGGGATCTATAATGAAATCGACAACAGCAAGTGTGACGACACGTTTAATGCCGATGTCAAGCGCGACATGCGTCTTGACACTCCGATAGAGTATCAGTATACCACTACCCACACTGCTGAGAAGGCTTATGAAAAGGTGCTCGCCTATGTGGGCGCTTCACTTCACCGTGACGCTCTTGACGAGATTATCGTGAATGACGTGCGCAAGGGTGATGCTTCTTTTGGCGATAATGGCATTATTGACAGTCAGAATCAAGTGATATATTCTGACAATACTACCGGATGGCCTGCTCTCAAGCAAACCGAGGCTAAGGCTGATACCGACGGCGACGGAATTCCTGACGAGTGGGAGATCGCCAACGGTCTTAACCCGAATGACAAGACTGACGGAGCCAAAGTGGCTAAAGACGGTTATACCAATCTGGAAATCTACATGAACTCATTGGTGGCTGAAGTTGTGGAAAACGGAAATGCCGAGGGTAAGCTCCTTTCGGGAAACCTTGAAATCACAGATCCGGCAGTGGAGCTCCCCGAATATGTAGAACCCGAGGTAACTGACTATATTCTTGACGCGACTACTTATAAACAATCACCTTCTACAACAAAGTGGGAGTTTGAGAACGGATTTACGATTACTAATACTCGCAATAAAGGATATAGCACCGGCACGCAAAGCCGTGTCAAATATTCGTCGGGAGTGCAGTTTACAGTTTCGATTCCTTCAGGGCTATCAATAACTGGCGTTGATATTGATGGTTACAATAATTATACATCGGCTGATGCCTATTTTTCGGAAATCAACGGTATTGACGGAAAGAGTTACATATTTCCTGCGACGAAAGATGTAGTGAAACATGAAATTTCATTTGCAACTCCGGCGACTGAATCGTTTACGTTTACTCCTGCCGGAAATCAGATAGCTATTTCTTTGACCCTTCATGTGGCTCCTGAAACCGGCGGCATTGACAGCATTACATCTGAATTTGAGCCGTCAGGTGACAACCACATATATAATTTGATGGGTATCGAGGTTGCTGAACCTCTCGCTCCCGGTATTTACATTAAGAATGGAAAGAAATTCTTAGTTAAGTAAAATCGGAATTATAATCTCATAATATAAAATAGCAGGCTACTAATTAGGAGCCTGCTATTTTTTTTGTTTCAGTCATAATGTTGACAATTAAGTCCTTTTGTGCGGTCAGCTCTGCTTTTTGCCGAATGATGCCGGCACCTTTATAAATGCGGTGACCCCGATTGTTGCAATGCAGCAAGCCATTATCCACCAGAAAAATCCTTGATAGCCGAGCTGCTCCTGAAGCCATCCGGCTGCCATTCCAGGCAACATCATGCCGAGAGCCATAAATCCGGTGCATATCGCATAATGAGCCGTTCGAAATTCGCCGTCGCTAAAGTAGATGAGATAGAGCATATATGCGGTGAATCCGAATCCATAGCCAAATTGCTCTATGAATACACATATATTAATAGTGAGCAGGTCCTCAGGCTGCGCGATGGAAAGATAGAGGAATGTTCCGCATGTCAGTGAAATACTCCATGCCATTCGCCACAACCATTTTTTCAAGCCGCCATGAGCTACGACTATACCGCCTATTATTCCTCCGGCAGTCAGTCCGAGAATCCCTATCGTGCCATAAACGAAGCCGACCTGCGAAGTGGATAGCCCTAATCCGCCCGCCGTTTGAGAGTCAAGTAGAAACGGATTTATCAACTTCACCAGCTGAGCTTCCGGAAATCTATACAGAAGCATGAATGCTATTGCCACTCCTATGCCTGGTTTGCGGAAAAAGGATGTGAACGTGCCTATAAATTCTTTTCCGACGTTGCGCAACGTGACCCGCTGCTCTTTATGGTCGGATGTAGGCTTTGGTAGCAGTATGCGGTGATATATGGAAATCAGCACAAAAAATGCCGAAAGTGTGCCCATCACAATCATCCATGCCAGTGGTGTATAGTTCATTGATTCCTCGGGTAGCGGTTGCCATTTTTCTTCAAAGTATCCTGCGAGCATCACGAGCGCGCCCTGTCCTACGATAGTTGATATGCGATAAAACGTGCTTCTTATGCCCACATAGAATGATTGTTGATGTTGGTCGAGCGCGAGCATATAGAATCCGTCGGCTGCTATGTCGTGTGTGGCGCTTAGAAATGCCACGAGCCAGAATACCCCCAGCGAAGCGCTGAAAAAGAAAGAAACCGGCAGGGTGAACGCTACGCCTGCAAATCCGATGCCGATCAGGAACTCCATCAGTATAATCCATAGGCGTTTTGTGCCAAACATGTCGACCACCGGACTCCACAGCGGTTTTATGACCCACGGGAGATATAGCCATGAGGTGTAGAGCGCGATATCGGTGTTGGAGATACCGAGCCTTTTATACATTATGACCGACAGTGTCATGACTGCCACATAGGGGAGTCCCTGGGCGAAATAGAGAGTTGATACCCATGCCCAGGGATTGCGGGTGTCAGTAGAGACGGCTGAGTGTTGCATTGTTATAATAATGTGCTAATATTTCACGATAGTTATAACCCTCGGCAGCCATGACAGCCGCGCCAATCTGACACAATCCTACTCCATGTCCCCAGCCGGCTCCGTGCAAAATAAATCCGGTATCGGTTTTTTCAACAATGAAAGCCGAGCTGTAAAGATGGGACTGTGAGAGCCATTTGCGTATTTCAAGTTCTTTACCCACAATTATTGAGCGTTTTGTCCCTACAATTTTGAGGCGGAAAATACGTGCCGACGTTCCTCGGTCAAGGGGAATCAAGTCGGTTATTGTACCTAAATCTATCCCTGATCGTCTACGGACTATCTCTGATAGTCCCTCTTTTGTATAGACTACTTTCCATCGGTAGAAATCAGGCGTTTCAAGGTCATAATTGTTCAGCACTCTATTTAGAATCGAGCCGGTGGCTCGGGCACAGAACGGAGTTGAAGGGCGTGACATTATCCACTCCGTCGCGCCTTGTTCCGATTTCAAGTCGGGTATTGCGATTTCATCCGGCGTATCGGTTTTCCCGATGAGATAGTTGTAATGTGTAGGTTCCCAGCAATTTTCAAATTCCTCGAAAACACCTCCGCAGCATTTTGAAAATCTGGCGTCGCATATCGCTCCGTTTTCATCGGTGAGAACCTCTCCTCGTGTTGCGAGAATGGCGAGACGCACATTTTCAGGCTCGTTTTCAGGAATGCCCTGGTAACGTTGACAATGGTCGTCGGCGCACACATCATAGTGATTGTGATTTTCACGGTCATACCATTTTATAATCTCGTCATCGGTTGCGGATCCTTGTGTTGAGTGATGCTCGGTCTTATTGTTTATCTGAGACAGAACCCAACTTCGTGATATTACGGCGTGGGCTTTGAGAAATTCAAGCGGTGCTTCGGCGTTCATCTCTGAAGCTATTACCGATCTTAAATATTCTTCTACTGGAAGACGGTTAATCGCAATTTTCCTATTGTCAACTGTCATTATTTCCAGCGAGCCGGCATAAGTGAGGTTAAGATTCCGCTGCCAATGGAAATCCTTTCCGATTACAACATTTTTCAATTTGAAACGGCTATCAGCCGATAGTGGCGACATAACCTTTTTGTCATGGTTGAATTTTCCCACAAGCTCATAGTCGATATTATCAGCTTCGATAATCCCGACTGAGATATCGGGTATAGATACGGGGTAGGCGACATCGTGGAAAATTTTACCGAGGGTTTCGCTGTCGATTGAATCAAAATCACCACGCGACGTGGCGATTATTGTTCCGAGCATGTCAATCGCTCCCGGGCTTACGCCTATTTCAGGATAACATTCCGGGCGATGCGCTTTGCGCGGAATTATAACAGCTTCGGCAATATCATCATTAATAATATGCACCCCTACATTCACTGCCGGCTCCTCATCTATGTCATGGGGTAACTCTGCGATGGCACGTTCAATTTCAGCTGCTATTTTGTCAATCTGGTCAACTAAATAGATTCTTTTGAACGGGTACTGGATGTCTAATGGCAAGTCGTTGTTATGCACGGCTTGGAAATGACAGTGGTCGGGTGCCGACGCGCCACATTTAGGTCCATTATAGAAGACGGTATAATCTCTTAATCTTAAAGCGATATCAATCATGTCGGTTGCCCGCCCCATGATTCTTTGCGGAGTATGAGCTATGGTCGGAATTGTGAGATGCCCGGGAAAAACCGGGAATGGATTTTCAAGTATCTCATACTCTCCAAGTGGGATTGCCGGCTGTTTAGGCGGACGGTTCTCACGGCATAGGAAGCATGGACGCGCGGCTATGGACTCCGGGTCGACTTTGGCTTTTGTGCTGACTGCGCGTCCAGGAAGCAGTTTCACGTTCCATTCGGTCCCATTTACCGTTATCGTCTTGTGAGTTCGCTGCGAATCTATAAATTTTTTGCGAGCGATAATAGTGTCACGCCTCAGGGAATCCTTGTAGATGTCGTTACGATTTTGAGCTTCAAGAGTTAGTTGTGCGTCGGAATTGCCTTTCCATCGGCGGCATAGATATATGGAGTCATATATGCGGCCTATGCGGTAATTTGTGCTTATGGCAAGCCCCATCGCATAATCTTCGCCATAACTTACGTCGGGAAAATGTATTTTCCGGGCGATGGGGGTGTAGAATGCGCGTGGCGCGCCGAGTCCGTTTATGCGCAGCGCGTTGTTTCTTCCGTTTTCATCGGTCCACTCTTTATGTGCAATAAGTCCCGGGGCGATTACATTGCAATCGAAATCAGTAAGAGTGTAAGACCCGATGACCATGGGACAATGCTCTTGATAGAATTTGTCTACTACCGCTTGCAGAGTTTTGTCGCTTGAGTATATGTCGTCGCTGTCAAGCTGCACTGCGAATCTGCCGCATTTGTCGCTGTCGAGAGCGATGTTCCAGCATCCGCCTATTCCATGATTCATCTCTTTAGGAATAATGTGGATGAGTCTCCGATCCTTTGCTGCGATTCCATTGAGCAGTTCGGTTGTGCCGTCGGTAGAATGATTGTCTACTACAATGACGTTAAAATCAAAATCAGTTACCTGGCTTAATGCGCTTTTCACAGCGTCGCCAATCGTATTGACTCGATTACGCACGGGAATTATCACCGATGCTTCCACTGGAAGCGTGTCGTCAAAATCTATTTCCCGTATGATTTCGTCAGGTGAAATATATGCGCCTATAGCTTTAAGATGTGAAGTGAACGCATTTTCCATTTCACGTTGAGCCAGCTGTTGGTCAGCTTGTTGATAGGCAAATTGAGAAGCGGTCTCGTCAATGCCATTGACATTATACAGAGCTTCGGGAATATGCAATACCTTTCCTTCCCTTGACAATCCGAGTCTAAGCACATAAAATGCTCCAAACGTATATTCATCCTCGAATGATGTCAATACGTTTTTAAGCATAGCGGTGTTTACGGCAATAAGTTGTCCAAAGTCAAACCCGTCCCTGACCGAACCCTCGTGATAGTCAATCAATGGATGCGGAGTGCCGTTTCCGTCAATATAATCGGAATAAACGATGGATGCATTCTCTTCTTTCGCCCGATTGATTATTAATTCGGCGTTTTCGTCGGTTATCTGAATTTTTGCTCCGGGCTTTGTGATGAAGATATACTCAGGAAGTTCCGAAGTAGTAAGATTGCGTAATGCGCTTGTGCTGCAGTTGCTGAAATTGATATTGTATGTCTCCACCGGTTATTTCATTAAAGTGATTCTTACCCGTTTCCCTTTTAGCTTTTCCTGTGCCGCTTTCGCAACTACGGCTTTGGCTGTGACTGCCGGAATCGCAGCGATTGCCGAGTGATCTTTTACGATTATTTTCCCTATGTCATCAGCGTTAAGTCCGCACTGTTTTATAAGGAACCCAACGATGTCTCCTCGTGATATCTTCTCTTTTTTCCCTGAATTGAAATGCAGTGTCGCTATGTCGCTCCTTATAGGGTTGTCCGATTTTCCTGTGGGGAAATAACTTCGGTCAAAGTTCATGTATTCAGGAATATTGTCATTTTCAGAAGTGATGACATATACGGTTCCTTTTGCGTCAACGCGCGCGGTTCTGCCGTTGCGGTGGGTCCAGGTTTCTTCGGTAAGAGGGATATGGTAGTGGATGATTGAATTTATTGAGTCAATATCCAGTCCTCTCGCGCCGAGGTCGGTGGAAACGAGTATGGGGGTTGTTCCGTTGTTCAGTAGATCCACTGCCTTTTCTCGGTCAAGCTGGTCGAGGGCGCCGTGATATATTCCAACGGGAAGTCCCGCCTTTTTCAATGCCTGATATACACGGTCGGCGCTTTCTCGGTGATTTACAAACACAATGACCTTCCCGTTGTCGAGCGATTTAAGCAAGTCTATCAGTGTGTCGAGTTTGTCATTCGCCGGACTTGAAACCTCTACTATCGACATTCTTGAACCGGGATTGTCGCTGTTGCCAAGAAAGTCAAGAGTTTCAGGCGATTTTAGTTTTAAAAATTCCGGCATTTCCAACAGGCGAGTTGCTGAAGTGAGAATAATTCGAGAGAGGTTAGGCATGGTGCGGATGATTTTTTTCATCTCGTCGTGGAATCCGAGTTCAAGCGATTTGTCATATTCGTCCAGAACAAGAACCTTAGTGTTGAATAGATCGACATGTTTTCGTTGCAGATGGTCAAGCAAGCGCCCGGGTGTTGCCACTATGATGTCAGGAGCGGGATTAAGCGAATTTTTTTCATCGGTTACGGAATGCCCGCCATACATTGCCACACATTTATATCCGGCGGCGATATCTCTCACCACTCTATAAATTTGAGTTACAAGTTCGCGGGAAGGCGCGATGATTACTGCCTTGACTTCAGGCGATGGTTTTGGCAATGATTGCAGCATGGCAATCGTAAATCCTAAAGTTTTGCCTGAACCGGTGGGTGAAAGGAGTATCAGATTTTTTGACTGGCACTCCATTACTGCTTTTTGCATGGGGTTGAGAGTCTCTATCCCCATTTTCCCTGCTATATTTTTTAAAATTTCGGATTGTTTCATCGTAAAACAGTTTTAAAATGCAAAGTAAGTCTTTTTTACAATAACATAAAACAGTTGTCACGTGATTATTCCGTTTAGTTAATTCAAATCAAAGAGTATTTGTTGAAATCTCTTCCATAATAATATGGTCGCGACACATTAATAATATATTTCTCAACACGTCTGTTTATATATGACGGCTTATGAAGTGGATTTGTGTGATTGGTCATGCAGA
>JAAVEM010000010.1 GCA_014801235.1 Bacteroides sp.
AGTCCACTCATTAGCTGGAAAATCATGATGAAGGCAAACATGATGAAGATGCTTTGGAGCATGGTCGACGAGCGGTTGGCAATGGTCACCCCGAGTCCCGACATGACAAGGCTGAACAAGATAGTGGCAAGATAGATGGCTCCGATGTTGCCGACGGGGGAGAGTCCATAGACGAGCCTTCCGATGAGCATGCCGACAGTCACTACAATCAGCCCGATGATCCAGAACGGGATGAGTTTGGACAGGACGAACACGAATCGGCTTACGGGTGTTACATTCATCGCTTCGATTGTTCCTGTTTCTTTTTCGCTGACAAGATTTAGAGCCGGAAGGAAGCCGCAGATGATAATAAGCAGTATCACCATCAGTGCCGGAATCATGTAGTTGCGGAAATTGAGGGTGGGGTTATAGCGGTTTATGACACTGAGGTCAGGTATGTCTATTTTTCGTCCCGAAGCAATTTGCAATTGTTTCAGAGTGCCTGCGACGGATTGCGACACATATCTCGCCCCCAGCATCCCCTTTGTGGCGTTGACACCGTTTGCTTCGATATCGACAACGGCGTTGCCTGTTTCAATGAAGCGCGAATAATCGGCCGGGATTGTGAAGAGAACATCAGCCGTTCCGTTTTCAATTGCTTTCATGGCTTCTTCGTGAGAGCCTGTGACCGTCATCACTGACAGGTATTCAGATGCGTCAATATCGGCAATCATGCGTCGCGACAGTTGTGACCGGTCATTGTCGACGACCGCTACATTGACATTCTTCACGTCAAGGTTAGCCACCAATGGCAACACCAGCATGACCATTATCGGCATGGCGATGATGATTCTTGGTATTAGCGGATTGTGCCGCATGAGCGTGACTTCTTTTTTCAAGAGCGCTTTCAGTATTCGGGGTTTCATTTTATCGTGCGGATAATTGGAATTTTCTTATTGCTGCAATGAGAAGGACCGCTGTCATTAGTGACAGTATTGCCGCTTCCTTGGCGATGTGGTTGATCTCGAGCTGTTGTATCATTAATTTGCGCATTGCCTCGATATACCATCTTGCAGGAATTATCGATGAAATCCATTGTAGCGCTATTGGCATATTGTCGACGGGAAATATCATGCCTGACAGCATGATGACTGGAAGCATGAACATGACAGCCGATACGATAAGCGCAGTCAGCTGAGTGTCGACGATTGTAGACACGAGCAAGCCTATGGACAACGACAGGGTGATGTAGAGCAGAGTGACAAGCACAACACTCACAATGCTCGCCGAAACCGGCAAACCGAGAAGAGTGTAAGCCATCAGAAGCATGGTGGCGAGAATGAGGCACGAAAGGAGGAAGTAGGGAATCAGTTTACCGAGTATGATGGTCGAGGGTTTAATAGGAGAGATAAGGAGTAGATCCATTGTGCCTGTCTCTTTTTCCCTTACAATTGAAACCGAGGTCATGATGGCGCATATCAGGATGAAAATCATTCCCAGGATGCCGGGAACAAAGTTGTAGGCGCTCTTCATCTGCGGGTTATAGAGAGTGTAAGTGAGCGCGTTGGAAGCGGATGAGTCATTCAGTATTCCCTGTATATAGCCGGTGACGGTCTGCGCCATGTTGGTATTGGAGGCGTCGACAATTATCTGGGAGCTGATTTTGCCATTATCGGTTTTTAGAAACAGGGCTGCGTCAGTATAACCTATGCGTAGCAAGGAATCAACTTCGGTCGGAGAAACGAGTCCCTGAAATGTGAAATAGCTGTTTGAACTTATGCGCTGGAGGATGTTTCGGGTCATGTCGTTGTGCTGATTCGTCACGGCGACGATTCTCACGTCGTTTACCTCGGTTGAGATTGCGAATCCAAACAGAATCAGCAGTATTAGCGGCATGAGCAGCGTGATGACCATTGTGCGCTTGTCGCGGATTATGTGGAGCGCTTCCTTTTTTATTAGTGATTTCAGTATAGCCATGTCATTCATTTCGTTTTGCGTCATTGGCGACTATGCGGAACACTTCGTCGATAGTCGAGGCATGATATTTTTCTTTTAGCGCGGCGGGGGAGTCCAACGCGCTTATTTTGCCGTCGACCATGATTGAGATGCGGTTGCAATATTCCGCTTCGTCAAGATAGTGGGTTGTTACGAAAACGGTCATTCCGTCGGACGACGCTTTGTAAATCAGTTCCCAAAATTTGCGTCGGGTCACCGGATCAACACCTCCCGTAGGCTCGTCGAGGAATACCACTTCCGGACGATGTATTGTTGCCGTGGCGAATGCGAGTTTCTGTCGCCATCCCACCGGAATATCTTTCACATAGGAGCGGCGTAGATTTTCCATGCCAAGTTCTTGGAATATATTATCGGCGGCTGTTTTTATCCGGGAGTCGGTCATGCCGTAGATGGTGGCAAACAGCCTTAAGTTTTCCTCGACGGTGAGGTTGGCATAGAGTGAAAATTTCTGGCTCATGTAGCCGATGCGTGTTTTTATCATTTCGGACTGGGAAATGATGTCGCAGCCGGCAACCTGTCCATCGCCATCGGAGGGACGGCTAAGACCGCACAGCATGCGCATTGCTGTCGTTTTTCCGGCACCGTTGGCTCCAAGAAAACCAAAAATTTCACCTTTTGAAACGTCGAATGATATGTGATCGACGGCAGTAAAGTTTCCGAATCGCTTGGTGAGATTTTTTACGGATATGACTTTTTCAACATTATTAGCCATTGCGGGTAAGTTTAATGAATAGATCCTCGATATCCCCTTTTGCAGGATAAATTTTGACTTCGTGAAGTCCTGACGCTGATAGGGAGGCAATGACAGAGTCGGGATTAAACTCTTTGCTCCCCACCACATGGAGAGTAGCTCCGAATGTATAGCAATCAATTACCTCGGGCATACTTCTGAGACGGGAGAGTAGACTGAACATTTCAGTCGCCGATGCATTGAAAAGATTTTCATTAAGAGTCGAAATCAGCCGATCGGGAGTATTCACGTCAAGAATTTTGCCCTTATTGATCATTGCGATTCTTTCACATCGGGTAGCCTCATCCATGTAGGAGGTAGAGACAAGAATTGTGATTCCATTCTTTTTCAACGTGGAAAGCATGTCCCAAAACTCACTTCTCGACACTGCGTCGACGCCCGTAGTAGGCTCGTCGAGCAGCAAGATTTCAGGCTTGTGAATAAGAGCGCAACTTAGGGCGAGTTTCTGCTTCATGCCTCCCGATAATGCTCCCGCTTTTCGGTGAGGAAAGCGTTCGAGCTGGCTGAATACAGGGGCGATTAGATCGTAGTTGTCTTTAATTGACACTCCGAACAGCGCCGCGAAGAAATTGAGATTTTCTTCGACGCTTAAGTCCTGATAGAGTGAAAACTTTTCGGGCATGTAGCCTATCATGGAGCGCAGCTGCCTGTAATCTTTCACCGAGTCGAGCCCGCATATTGAAGCGGTGCCTTCGTCGGGACTCATCAGTGTGGCGAGAATTTTGTAGAGTGAGCTTTTTCCTGACCCGTCAGGACCGATGAGCCCGAACATTTCACCGCGATCAACACTGAAGCTTACGTTGTCGAGGGCAACAAGGGAGCCATATCGCTTTGTGATGCCTGAAATTTCGATAGCGGGATTCATAATCTAACTTCTCCGTATTGACCGAGTTTGAGCCGTCCGTCATTCTTGACTGCAATTTTTACGGCATAAACCAGGTTGGCGCGACTGTCGCGGGTTTGAATTGATTTTGGCGTAAATTCGCTTTCTTGGGCAATCCAAGTTATAGTGCCGGGATATTCGTATTGTTCGTTTCCTCCGAAATCGGCTATGACGGTAACCGTTTGCCCTATTTTGATTCCGGCTAATTGTGATACGGTGAAATATGCGCGGAGGTAGATGTTGTCAAGATCGGCGAGTTTGCATAGCGGTCTTCCAGGAGTCGCAAATTCTCCCGGTTCGGCATACTTGATCAGTACCGTGCCTGAAATGGGTGACTTTATGATGCTTTTTGAAATCTGCTCCTCGATTTGTTCTGATTGATATTGAATTGCGACAGCGTTGTCGGAAATGGAGCTGCGGTTTTTACTTAAGGAGGAAAGCAGGGCGGTGAGTTGTCCGCGAAGAATGTTCAGTTGCGCTTTTGCGTCGTCACATTGCTTTTGGGTAGCGGCTCCGTCGGCAAGGAGACGTCTGAAGCGTTCGTATTCATGCTGCTGATGAGATATTTGGGCACGTAGCGCTGCCGCTTGAGCCGCAATGTCGGGAGATGAGCTTTCGGCTGCCGATCTCTGGCTTTCAAGCTGCTTTAACTGAAGAATGAATAGTGTGGTGTCGACTACTGCGATAGTTTCGCCTGATGATACATTGTCGCCTTCATTGACAGAAAGGGATAATATTTTGCCCGATGTTTCGGCTGACACAGTTACAGTGGTTGCTTCAAAAATTCCAGTAGCGTCATAATGGGGGGTGGTGTTGCATGCTGACAATGTTGCGAGCAAGAGGACCGGGTTAAGTATCTTTTTCATTTGTTAAGGGTGTATTTCAGATTGTATATTTCGTGTAGAAGTTGAATTTCATGCAGAGTTGCATTTAGGCGGGCGATATTTTCATCGGATATTTTTGAGAGAAGCGCCGTCGTGTCTATTATGCCGTTTTCAAGTTGGGATTCAGCCGCTTTTCTTACGTTCTGCCGTAATGAGATAATCTTGCCGTCATCTTTTATCAGGCTTCTTAGTCCGGCTATCGCTTCTGATTGGGAGGTTGCCTGCATATCGGTATTGAAGAGAAACAGTTCTCGATCGGCGATAATATCGCGGGCATTGACCGATGACCGGCGTGAGTTATTTTTTCTTGTGTATAGGGCATCGATACTCCATGAAACCTTTATGCCAGCCATTATATTGAAGGAGAGATCACGATTCATCATGCTTTTAAAATAGTCAAATCCCGGGTATCCGTAATAGGCTTGAGCGAATAAACCGATGCGGGGCATGAGCGACGTGTCTGTAACGCGAAGCGCTGACTGGTTTGCGGCAAGACGCTGTTCAAAAAGTTTCAGCTCAGGTCTTGCTGACTCGCCTGTGGCAGGAATTTCGGCTAAAGGTCTGGCGAGAGTTTTTCCGTCAAGACTTTCGCCAATGAAAATTTCAAGGACTTTGCGATATCCGTCAACGGCGCTTCTTGCCTGTGTTATGTTTTGGTTGGAAGTCAGAAGTTGGGCTTCCATCATGTCGACGTCACACTGCATCGCCACACCGTTTCGCAACATGGATTTCAGTTTGTCAAGATTTTTCTCCAGTAGATTGCGCGCCACGATGCTTTGTTCGATTTGTTCCTCAGTGAGAAGAATGGCGAAATATGTAGATTCTACTCTCTGCCTTACAGAGTATAGTTCTACATCAAGCATCGATTGGCTTACCTCTTCTTGATTACGAGCCAGTTCACGTCGGGCTCGTGATACCCCTCCGTCCCATATGGTTTGAGAAACGTCGACACCCGCTTTGTATTGGAATTTTCCGATGCCTTTCACTGATTGTCCCATCTGATCCAATACGTTGGTAAGCATTTTGGGAAATGACGGAACGATGTTCTGAACGGAAGCTTGTCCGTATATGCCGATGCGTGGTAGCCAGGATTTATTTATGTCGGAAAGATCAATGTCGAGCGTAGCGTCAAGAAGTTCATATTTCTTGATGGCAGGGTAGTTGTCTATCGCTTTTGCCACGCATTCATCGATTGTAATCTGAGCTTGCGATACGATTGACGAGCAAATACCGAGCAATAGGAATGCAATTAATTTTGTCATTATTTCAGGGTTTTAATTTTCGCATGATAGTATCAAAATTCTCTTTTTTTCGCATCGCGATGAATTTTTCAAAGTCGGCAGTCAAACCGCTTATAGCTGCATTTAATATGGGTGCGGCAATGAACGAGAAAATATTGAGAGAGGTAATGTCCAAAATCAACATTCTTGCATCAACGTGACGGCAATGTCCGGCTTCGGCGGCACGGTCAATTTTGGATTGAAGATTATTCAGCATAATCGGGGCATATTTCGTTATCTGTGATAAAAAGACATCAGAGCGTTCGGTATTGCTGTAAACTTCACTTGTGATGAAACGAGGCAAATCGGGATTTGCAGCGATGAAATCGAGATGCCGTTCTATGATGGTTTGTATCGTTTCTTCGATTGATGCGTTCTCGTTTTCAACGGGATTGAACAGCGCTTCTTTTAATAATGAAATCTTTTCTTCGATGATTCGGTCGAAAAGTTTCGCTTTTGTTCGGAAATAGTAGTGAAACATGGCGTGGGTCACTCCCGCCGCTTCAGCAATAGAAGTAGTTCTCGCTCCGGCAAAACCTTTGGTAAGAAATTCACGTTCGGCTGCCGCAAGTATCGCATTCTCAGTGCTATTAGATGATGTGATGCCTTCGGTATTCATCATAACATGGATGTTTATCAAGATTGATTAACAAAATTGTTTGTGCAAATATGAGAAAATAATTTCTGAAATTATAATATGATAGGATAAAAAATTTGTCAAGCAGGAGAATTGTTGCGTGGCTTTTAGCGAGAAGTTAAAATGAGATTGATTATCATGTCGGCTCTTAGAAATCGGTGATTTTATTCTTTAGATATTGGTTTGTTTCTTAATTTTGTGTCAAAATTGATATTATATGGCATTCATATTTATAATAATTGCGATTCTGCTTCTGTTGCCTGATGTCTACATTCTGTTTGGTGTGATTGAAAAAACATCGTGGTGGATTAAGGGGCTGTTTCTGTTGCCTACGGTCGCTTACTATATTCTTTTAATCAGAATGTTTGTATTTGGCGATTTACGTCAGGAAATGCTTAACCTCCTGTTTTGGCTGACATTATGCGTGGTGTTTCCCACAGTGTTATTTGCTGTTGTTTCTCTCCTCGGGAGGGGAGTGGGATTGCTCTGGTCGATAGCTCCGGCGGCATTTAATGTGGTTGGCGTTGTTGTTGCTCTTGGATGGCTTTGCGTGTCACTTTACGGAATTACCGTGGGGTGGAAGAAGGTGACGGTGGAAGATGTGGAAATAAAATCGCCTGAAATACCGCCTTCGTTTAATGGATATAAGATTGTTCAGCTTTCCGATTTTCATATCGGAACTTATGCTTCCGCTCCGTCTACCGTTGACCGGATTGTAGATTGCGTAAATTCGCTTGATCCCGATATAATCCTTTTTACTGGCGACTTGGTTAATTCGTCGTCGACTGAGATTGACGGGTTTAAAGACGTGCTTGCCAAGCTTCATGCAAAAGACGGTATTTATTCCGTACTCGGTAATCACGACTATTGCCTGTATCGTGAATATAAGGCTCCCGACAGTCCTGATAGGGAACTCTCAAAGGTGATTGCTGCGGAGAGTGAAATCGGATGGAGGCTTCTTAGAAATGAATCGGTGCAAATTAAGCGAGGTAATGACAGTATTGCGTTGGTTGGAGTCGATAATGCCGGAAGCGGAATGTTTCCCGATAAATCAGATTTGCCCAAGGCACTGAGCGGATTGCCCGACGATGAGTTCACAATCCTATTGTCGCATGATCCGTCGCATTGGCGCAGGGAGGTGCTCCCGAAATCGGATATCGATTTGATGCTTGCGGGACACACTCACGCCATGCAGTTCAAAATCGGTAACTGGTCGCCTTCGAAATGGACTTACCCCGAGTGGGGAGGGCTATATAAAGAGGGTGAGCGCTTGCTTTACGTCAGCACTGGCATCGGAGAGAACATTGCGTTCCGTTTCGGGGCATGGCCTCAGATTGTTCTTTTGACTTTGACAAAATAGGTGGCGGAATTTTTCCGAGACGCTGTGGCACGGTGTTTTAGTCGCTGCATTTGGGACATATGCCCTTGAACATTAAATTGATGGATTTGACGGTGTATTCAGCCGGAATGTTGATGTCGGGCAGTCTTACATCGTCAAGACAATACACTGAACCGCATTTTTCACAATAAAAATGAGCGTGCTGGTCAGAAATGGAGTGGTGATCTTTGCCATGACAAAGTTCATATTTTAAAGAGCGGCTTCCGTCTTCAATAACATGGATTATATCTTTCTCGGAGAAAAGTTCGAGCACACGGAAGATGCTCGCTTTGTCCATCGGGACTAATGTCATTTCTAAATCGGCAAGATTCACCGGGTGAGTGCTTCTCACCAATTCTTTCAAAACAAGGATTCTGTTGGCGGTAGGTTTGATTCCCTTATTCGTCAATATGTTTTCAATCTCGGCGCTGTTCATCTTTGATTTTTGTTATAAAGATAGCGATTTTTTCTTAATGGCGGTTGTTGATTGTCATTTTAAGGCGCTTTTCTGTGATTGCAACCGGTTTGCGCCGGAGATATGATAACTTTACTGTCGCAAACGGAAATAACAATAAATTGAAATATTTTAGTGATATGAGCAAAACTTATAAAATTGAGGTTGACTGCGCTAACTGCGCAAACCTTGTGGAAGATGCGGCAAAGAAAGTTGCGGGAGTGAAAGACCTTTCAATCTCTTTCATGACTCAGAAAATGAAGGTCACTTTTGAAGATGGAGCTGACGAGGCTGCCGTAATGGAGAATGTGCTTAAAGCTGCGAAGAAAATTGAATCGGATTTTGAGATTCTTTAAGCTTTAATTGTGGAATCAACTCAGTCAGGCTAAAATTTGGTCAGAGGCTAAATGCTTAACGAGGATTATGAATAAGAGACAGCGTAATATGCTTGCGCGCATCATTATCTCGGTGATAATGACAGTGGCGTTACAATTCTTTGACTTCACGGGGTGGCTCAGATTGTCATTATATCTCGCAGTGTATCTGATTATCGGCGGCGATATATTGAAGAAGGCATGGAAAGGAATTATCAACGGCAGAGTGTTTGATGAAAATTTCTTGATGTCGGTAGCTACTGTCGGCGCGTTTGCATTGGCGTTATATGAAAAGAGCGGTGATTATCTTGAAGCTATCGCCGTTATGCTTTTTTATCAGATAGGGGAGTTTTTTCAAAGCTATGCCGTCGGGAAAAGCCGTCGAAATATTGCGGCGTTGATGGATATACGTCCCGATTACGCTAATATCGAGACGGATGGAGCCATTGTCAAGGTTGATCCCGATGAAGTGGAAGTGGGACAGGTGATAATAGTGCAACCCGGAGAAAAAATTCCTATTGACGGAATAGTCGTCTCGGGCGAGTCTTCCCTTAATACCTCGGCATTGACCGGCGAGTCGCTCCCTCGGGAAGTTCACAAGGATGACGAGGTGATAAGCGGAAGCATCAACTTGTCGGGACTCCTGAAAATAAAAACTACGAAAGATTTTGGTGACTCCACTGTTTCTAAAATACTTGAACTGGTGGAGGATTCAGCGTCCAGAAAATCAAAGTCAGAGAATTTTATTGCTAAGTTTGCCAGGATTTATACGCCTGCGGTGTGCTACGGGGCATTGGCTCTCGCCATTTTGCCGCCGCTGTTTTTGATGCTGTTCAAGGGCGCGCCGTTTGACTTCGCCACATTTGAGACATGGATGTATCGCGCGTTGGTGTTCCTTGTCATAAGTTGTCCCTGCGCGTTGGTTGTAAGTATTCCGCTGTCGTTTTTTGCCGGAATCGGAGGCGCAAGCCGCGAGGGAATCCTTGTGAAGGGAGCGAATATACTTGAAACTCTTTCCAAGGTCAAAACGGTAGTATTCGACAAGACAGGCACTCTCACTCAAGGCGTGTTTGAGGTGAATGCGTTCCATGATTGCAATGACCGGGATATAAATGAGCGTAAAGCCAAGATGCTTGAATATGCGGCTATCGCAGAGTCTTCCTCCTCACATCCGATTGGGATATCTCTCCAGCGAGCTTACGGGCATAAGGTTGATCGTAGCCGAATGACTGATTTGCATGAAATCAGCGGGCATGGAATTACTGCCGTAATCGACGACAACCCTGTGGCGGTAGGAAATGAGAAATTGATGCGCAGTCTTAATATAGAGCCATGTCATTGCCACTCAGCCGGAACAATAGTGCATATAGCCATCAATAACGTCTATGAAGGACATATAGTGCTTGGGGATGTTGTCAAACCGACATCGAAAGAGGCTGTTGCCAATTTGTATAGGTCGGGAGTGGAGAAGACTGTGATGCTAACCGGAGATACTAAAGCCGTAGCGGAGCAAACTGCTGAAGAATTGGGAATAAAGGAGGTTTACAGCCAATTGCTTCCTGCCGATAAGGTGGCACGTCTTGAAGCCCTGCTGAATGAGGCTAAAGAAGATGGTAAGGTTGCATTTGTCGGCGACGGTATAAACGATGCCCCGGTGCTCTCTCGAGCTGACCTCGGGATAGCGATGGGAGCAGTAGGGAGTGACGCCGCAATAGAAGCTGCCGATGTCGTTCTTATGGATGATGATCCCCGCAAAATCGGCACGGCGATACGGATGTCGCGTAAATGCCTGAGAATTGTTTGGGAAAACATTATTATGGCGCTTGGTATAAAAGGATTGTGCCTCATACTCGGCATATTCGGCATTGTGAATATGTGGCTCGCCATTTTTGCCGATGTGGGTGTAATGGTGCTGGCGGTTCTCAATGCAATCAGGGCAATGTATGCCCCTCGTTGAGGTTTTAGCGAGTCAATCCTCGGCAAAGGTGATTTCGATTGAGCCGATGTCTTGTAGGCTGATGTTTCGATTTGTGGATTTTACATTGGTTAAGGTGAAGTTTTCTACCGGCATTTCAGGAATCCCTTTGGCTTGAATGAGTAGGGGACAACTGCTTATTTGGATATTGTCTATATGGATATCGCTGAATCGGGGAGTCATCCAAGAGATTGATTGTGCCGGGTAACGCTCGGCAAGGGGTCCTACCCATGCTTTGCTGCCGAGCATATCCACTTGGATTGCCGGACCTTTGGATGTGTTTACCGTGACATTGCGTATCCATATCTTTTCAGCGCCTCCGCCACGTGGACGGCGGGTCTTGAAGTAGAAAGGATAGCGGGGGTTGTCCATCTTGATGTTTTCGGCATAGACATTGCGGATGAATCCGGCGGTCTCCGTCCCGATTGTCAGCCCGCCTACGCCGCGCTTGACATGACAGTTGCGTATAACGATGTTTTCAGTTGGGCGCCCGAGCTTAACGGCATCCTCGCCGCGGCCTGATTTTAGGGTGAAGCAGTCGTCGCCACAGTCAAGGGAGACATTTTCGACGAGGGCATTACAGCTTGAATCGAGGTCAATGCCGTCGGTGCGTGGATGACCGTAGCTATTGACTGTGACATTCCGAATGATAATTCCGTCGCAATATACAGGGGCTATGTTCCAGAATATCGAACCGTCGAGAGTGACATTCTCAATGAGTATGCCGCGGCATCCTACAGGACCGATAAATGTGGGCGGATAAATTTTTGTCCCGCCAGTCTCGGCGTTAAGGTGAGACATTATCTCACAGTCGTAAGCCGGACCAATGAGATGTCCGTTGCCGGTGACGGCTATATTTTCCGCATCATTTGCATAAATCATAGCTCCAAGCGAGGTTACATCAGTGCCCTCATATCGTGATGCCACTGCAGGGAGATAGTCGGCAATCTCTCCTGAAAAAATAAGTGAGGCACCATCGTCAAGGTGCAGATTGACGTTTGATTTTAGCTCGATGCGTCCTGTGAGCCATTCACCTTTTGGGATAATCACTGAGCCTCCGCCTTGTGCCGAAATCCGGTCGATGGCTTTTTGGATTGCCGCCGTGGAGAGGTGTCCATGTCGGGCTCCCGTTTTGGTTATACTGAGAGTGCGGGCAGGGAACACCGGCGCTTCCATGGAAATTATTTCTTCTACAAAATCAGGCAATGCAGGAGTCTCTGCCGATGTCACGAGTGAGAATAGTGAGGCGAGGATGAGGGTCAAATATCTGTACATAGTTCTATCCGGGCAATTGATGGAAAATTATCGATTTAACTCTTGAAAAAGTGAAAATATCTCATTGGTCACAAGGATAAAGTGGGGGAGGCTTAATATCTTGACAGTATTGATTTGCAGGGTATAAGTCTTTGATTTTAACTAATTCGGCAAGCGGCGGCACCGGAGGCAACCACCGGATATTCGGGATGACTCTGAAACCATGTAATGGCGTAGGGGCACGTAGCTTCTATTTGGTTACCGTCAGCAATGATTTTATCAGCGGCAAGCTTGACTAATTCATCGGCAATACCTTGTCCTCTCAGTGATTTGTCAACAAAGGTATGGTTGATTGTCGAAATTCCGGCTTTGGTCGGAAATGTCACTTCTGCGATTATTTTGCCCGAAGAATCGGTGGTATAAATGCGATTGCTTTCAGTTATGAAATTCATATCGGTAGATTTTGATTATGAAATGATAACAAATTGCTCTATTGGATTGTTGAGTGTACGGTTGTTCCACAACAGAACCACGCTTGCCTATGAGTTACGCTGTACTCCACATCATGAAGGCAAGCGGGCATGCAACGCCATTGCCCGGCACATCGAGCGAAGCACCCAGCCCGACAACGCCCATCCCGAACCCCGTCATCTCCACATGGACGAGCAGACACCGCACCTGCATGTGACGGTCGTTCCGATAGTGACCACTGAGAGAAAAAAGAAGGTGAAGGAATCAAATGCGAGGAAACACTACCGCACCAAGCCTAAGAACGGACCCCGCCTGAGTGTCGACGACATCATGACATGCGAGAACCTTACCCGTTTTCATGAGGGTACATCATTAAGCTGTTGAAAAATCGCCACCGGGAGGATTTTTCCTCTCGGTGGCGTATATAATTCGCACTCAAAAAGGTT
Organism: Bacteroides sp.; assembly: GCA_014801235.1. Classification (GTDB taxonomy): domain Bacteria; phylum Bacteroidota; class Bacteroidia; order Bacteroidales; family Muribaculaceae; genus Muribaculum. The sequence goes on from JAAVEM010000010.1 coordinate 12,783, forward strand.
AAAATGTCATAATTGTAGGAAGAAAAACTTGATTTGCGTTCCTATTAGGTTGTCGTAGAGCAGAGGTTGGGAGTGATGTAGATTCGAACAGAGTTTTGCCCTTACAGAACAACTATATTCCGAGGGTTGCTTACTGATAACCTTTGTGTAGCTCCAAAGAAGCAAGCAAGGGGGATAACCTCGTCTGTGGGAGAAGTCGGAGGCGATAAACATAACATAGTCGTTTATCACCTAATTCGTGCCAGCTTCGCGGCACTTGGAAATTGATTAATATGGTCTTCATAAAAAAAGTGCTTGAGTATACCGAAAAGATATAGCCAAACACTCGATACCGAAAATACAAGGATATTAACTATTGAAGGGGGCGTACAATCATATCAGCACCTATTATCTCTGTTACAAATGTTGAACCAGAGGGAGGTAAAGCTATGAATTTTGAAGGATTTGGATCTTTTGAGCCAGGAATAACAACTGTCAAAACTTTTTCACCTTCATCATAAAATCTAGGATATGATTTTCTTCCGAGATTTGTTTTATAATTTAGTTGTATTATGACGGTAACTGGGCGAGTATTATAGTTGGTTAGTGTAATGCCATTAACAACAGGGAGAGTGCCATTATAAGCAAAACCACCTGAAAGAAACCCAAATTCAATAACGTCTTGTTGAGCGGTGACATCTACACCTCCGATATCTTTACTCTTGGAAATTCCATTGATTGTATAATCATAGGAATTTCCATTTGAATTATTATTCACTTGTACTTGTATATTTGTAGTCTGCGCCACTCCTTCTATACAAAATGAAGCTACTACAACAAGTAAAAATAACAACCTTATAATTCTTGACATAGTTGTGCAATGAGTTGAGGCATATTCTATGTAAATTATTAATCAACATGGAATATGCCATAACATTAATATTGGAAGTAGTAACGCTCGCCCTTGTATGAGACGTATCTGGTCATGGACTTGACTTTGCCATTGATATACATGGCAAAGTTACCATCAATCGTACCAACGGTGTATCCGGAATTACCATTAACAGAGCATCCATCACTAGTCCAATAAACGCTTACGGAACCATCGGCATGAGGAATCATACCGTCTTGGGCGGAAGAGTAGGCTGACCCATCATAATATATCTGAGCCGTTGCTTGAGAGTAAGATGAACTCTCACTTTCTGAAGTCGTTGCTGCTGGTTCCGCATAGTTATATGCAACTCCGGCACATACAGCAACCAATAAGAAAAGGATTTTTTTCATACGCATTGCGATGATTAGGTTGGTCTTACAGCCCATCAACCATTAATAAAAAGAAAGAAGCGTGGACTGCTATGCCACGCCCTAGTGAACAGGTGGTAGGAATACCTATATAGACAGATGTGGAAATAACAGCTCCACGCCTTATGACGTGGAGACAGCTATGACCTTCTCTTGTCTATAGTGAAATAAGTTTCCTACGCTTTGTTCACACAAGCAGAAGACATAACGCCTCTTGTATATTAATATGTCATGGATAGACCGCAGTCAATCCAACCGCAAAGTTAGTAAAATTTTTTCAAACTACTCCATTCAGACCCTCAAATCTTCGGAAAACAAATCAAAATCGTTATAATTAAATAAAACAAACAAGTCTTAAAAATTCATAAAATCATTCTAACCGTTTACCTCTTTTGTCTCATAAAGTACCTATTTAGTACACCCTGTAAAATATAACTTATTGATTTACAGAGTAAGTTAAAATATATTTCAATAGAAGGTGTCTTTTCAGTTACTGAAAAGGTTTTGAGTAACTCATTCGTACTCAAAACAACCTTGCAAGGTTGTGAACGCTCCAAAGTCGCGTCCACCATCTACAAACTGCGTTGCCTCAGGCTGGAGTGGAAGTGAAACCGTTGAATCAGACATTCAATGGCAGAAAATTTCAACATAGTAGTCCTGATTGTTCTTGTCGCTCTCTGTTGCGTAACGGTCAATCAGATCTTTGAGCATCATGCGGTCTTCAATTCTATTGTCCATATTCGTATTGTTTTGTTTTATTTATTATTATAACGCAAATTTACGGTGTCTTACTCTTAATGAAGGTTCACTAATCCCGTTAAAATTTGCACAGATTTACAGAAGCGTTAACTTTGCAGTATGGCAAATCATCTTCATGAATTAATAGTGTTCTCCGAGGAGTTTGAATTAATCAATTCTCCGGCGTTCTATGACTGCATAGTGCATCTGATATGTACTGACGGGGTAGGAAATTTTTCTTACAATGACAGTCATTTCGAGATGTCAAGGAATGATATAGCGGTAATCTCACGGCCTAAGCTTGTTTCATCTATCACATGGAATGAAGATTTCCGTTGTGAGTTTGTTGCCGCTCCCGATAAGTTCCTTCACAATCTGTTGCCGGCAAATAACTATGCCATTCAGGGTTGTGTGAGTCTGTTTGACAATCCGATAATAAGGGTGTCGGATGCAGATGCTCTGCATTTCCGTGCAGACCTTGCCAATATCAGAAACCGCATAGGCAATACTGACCATCAGTTCTATCAGGAACTTATGGGAAGCTTGTTGCAGACGATGGTCTATGACCTATTTGACTTCCATGCCAAGACAAACGACAACATTCTGACCTCCGACAGGGTAGGATACTTGACAAAACAGTTTTTCATGCTGTTGGATGCCGGTCGCCCGAAGACCCATAGAGAAGTATCGCATTATGCCGAACAACTGAACGTAACCTCAAAATATCTCTCGGATACGATAAAGCGTGTGACAGGCATAAGTGTCTCGACACATATAAATAATGCGGCAACAGCGATTGCTCTGAAATATCTTAAAGACAGCACGATGTCTATTTCTCAGATAGCCGATGAAATGAATTTCTCATCACTGAGTTATTTCAGCCGTTTCTGCGTGAAGCATATCGGTATGTCTCCTGTGAAATTCAGAACTGCCGGTGTGAAAGATTAATGTTGTTTATCTCCACCCCATGAACATCTTGGTCACTTCGCCATCATGGTGATCGAAGAAGAGACTCTTGCCGGTATCAAGCTTGGCGATTTCAGCCATGTCTTCATCACTGAGAGTGAAGTCAAATATGTCAAGATTCTGCTCCATACGTTCGATATGGACCGATTTGGGAATGATAATCACACCGCGTTGAACGAGCCATCGGAGAGCTACCTGAGCCACGCTTTTGCCATATTTTTTTCCGATTGCCTCAAGCGCTGGATTGGTGAAGAAGTTGTTGCGACCTTCGGCAAGCGGTCCCCATGACATGATGCGGCAGTTGAATTCCTCCATATATTTCTGAGCCTGTATCTGCTGGTCAAATACATGTGTCTCTACCTGATTCACCATCGGCGGAATCTCTACATTGCTTGCCAAGTCGATGAAATGGTCGGGATAGAAATTGCTAACGCCGATAGCGCGGAGTTTACCTTCCTTATATGCCTCTTCAAGCGCGCGATATGCGCCATAGCGGTCGCAGAAAGGCTGGTGGAGAAGCATGAGGTCTATGTAGCCGGTGCCGAGTTTGCGGAGGCTTTCGTCTATTGATGCCTTTGCTTTCTCATAACCGTAATTGGATATCCATATTTTCGACACGATGAAAAGTTCTTCGCGGGGGATTCCGCTTTTTGCTATAGCGGCGCCGACACCTTCTTCGTTGTGGTATGCCTGAGCGGTATCTATCATGCGATAACCTACCTTGAGGGCGTCGCTTACACATCTTTCACATTCAGCAGGATCTACTTGGTAGACACCGTAGCCTACCTGCGGCATTTCAACGCCGTTGCTAAGTTTTATTATATTCATATTCCTAAGATTTTTATTTTATTAAACCGAGTCCGTTCAACCAACGTTCCACACTTTTTTGTGCAGAAGTCTGATTCTCCTGAGCGATTTTGCCCTGAATAGCAAGACCTTTTCCGATCAACGTATTGGCTCCGTCACAAGCCGACGCTATCTTACGGTCGGTTCCGCCCATACCGCTACCTTCGTGAGTTATAAAAGGTATGACGGTCTTGCCGTTCCAATCATGTTTTTCGATGAAAGTGTAAACACACATCGGGGGATTGCCCCACCAGTTGGGATAACCGATGAAGACTACATCATAGTCTTCGATCTTGATATCTCCCTTTACGGCAGGACGCTCATTGGCTTGCAGCTCTACCTTCGCTATTTCAATGCACTCATTATAATCGTCTTTAGGATAGCCTTTTTCAGGAACGATTTCAAAAATATCCGCTTCGGTGGTATCAGCAATCATATCGGCGATGATGTGGGTATTACCTTTTTCGATGTAACCAACATTGTAGTTCTCGCCGGTATGCGAGAAAAAGACAACCAGTTTCTTTGAATCGCGTTGCGATAACATTCCTTCTGTGTTCATTTCGATATTTGTATTTTTAGTTTCTTCGGGTTTACTTGTTGCCGCTGAACATGAGTTTAATCCAAAGATTGAACATAACCCGATCAGCAGAGATTTCCCTATTCCGAAATTCATGATTCAATTCGTTTAATTATTCTATTTACAAAATTAACATCTGTCTCGTTTGTTTGACTTTCACAAATTACGCTGAAAGTTTTACTATTTTACGGAAATCAGCAAAAACTTCGTGCCTTGTCATAACTTACATATTAACAACATTCTCTTTCGTGATAAAAATTATCAATAGCAAAGAATCTTTTACCACATTTACTGAAAATACCCGGATGCTAAATAACTAAATATAGAACGGAAAATCTTTTGGGAATTAATGAATATAGATAATAGGGATAAAGTATGTTACATCTGAATATAAGTTGCTGATGATAAAAGGTCTATTGTTGACATGCCATGTCAGTACTATTGGGGAGGAGTTTGGGAGGCTTAATTTTACGATATAAAATTGGATAGAAAGAGGTTCGGTTCAAAAATTAGATAAATCGAACCCTACTTAACAATTTGATTAAATGCGGTTATCTATGTGGATTTACATCCTTGATGTCAACCAAGTTATTTAGTATCGCAAAAACAGTCAGTCCCGCGGAGGAATGAATTTTGAGTTTTGATGAGATATTTCTGCGATATGTCGTCACGGTGTGTATGGATAGCAGCAATTGCGAGGCAATTTCTTTGTTAGATAATCCTTTTGCGACACAACAGATTATATCTTTCTCCCGCTCTGTCATAGAATCAATAAGGTCGGTCTTTTTATCATTATATTTGTCATGATTTACTGATTCGTGAATTGATAACTGCAATGACTTCTCGAGTTTTTCAACAGCAGGTATAAAGATTTTATTTTCGATGTCACAATGATTCTGTAATTCTTTACCGCAATAAATGATATCAAAGAGCGCGGATGTCAATATTTCATTGTCTTTTACGTGATAATGACTAATGAATAAATCCTTGATTTGAGAAAGTTTCTCAGTCATACTGCTATGATTCAAAGAGTAGTCGGTAATTCGGAACTGTTCGTTTGTGACACCGTTTAAGAGATTGGTAACGTAGTTGAAAACCTCGTCGTTTTCATGTGCCATGTGATTATGTACTTCCTGCACATAATCATCAAAGAATTTGAGAAGAAGGAATGCAACATCACTTATATCAGAGTTGTTGATAGCTTCTATGAGTTTTCGGCGTATTGTGGGCAATAGGAAATCAAGGAAGTGAGTATGCGCCTTTCTTAAATACCCCATCAAAGCGGACAAAGATATCTCAAATTGGGTGTAGTCTTGTCCGCATAGAAAATTAGAAACAGCGAGGAATGACCCCATGTGGACATTGTCCTCGATACATGCTTCGCTGACTGTCTTATCTCCGAATCCGAAAGAAAGTCCGAACCGACTTAAAACACCTAATATATGAGGTTCATTCTCAATAATTGTTTTAAGGCGATCACACGGGAATATTGGTTGATTCTTTGACATAGTTTGATAGTTGGAACAGGGCTGTAAAACCCATGCAAAATTACTATGATTATAAGCCCCGCGCCATACCTAAAAATGGTATTTTTTAAGAGAAAAGGTTAGCCATAAATACTTACAAATAGCCTTGCTTTATCCAATTTTTGGGTATTGCCATTGATTTTGGATGATGGTAATTTTGCACTCGAAATATTTGTTTTACAATGAAACACAGTTCATTCATCACTACAATGATAGCGTTGTCGCTATCTGGATCAATTTCAGTAAATGCCCAAAAACAGCCAAATACCAAATTTGAGCCATTGGTAGCGGTAGCAGCAGACTCCTCCGGATATGAGAAATTCAGATTTGGAGGGTATGGAGAAATGATTGCATCTTTTAAGGACTATGGTATAAATCGTTTTGCAGGAACATCTAACGGAAGCTCTAAGACGCATAGAAATGCTATTTCAATACCAAGATTTGTTGTTGCTTTTGATTATAAATTCAATTCCAAATGGATTCTCGGAGCCGAAATTGAATTTGAATCAGGCGGCACGGGATCTGCGATAGAATTGGAAAACAGCGAGAATGGAGAGTATGAAACGGAAATAGAGAAGGGCGGAGAGGTTGCATTGGAGCAGTTTCACGTTACAAGACTCATTATTCCGCAGTTTAATGTGAGAGTCGGTCATATGATAGTCCCAATTGGACTTACGAATGCCCATCATGAGCCTATAAACTTCTTTGGTACTGTTCGTCCGCAAGCTGAGACATCCTTGCTCCCTTCCACATGGCATGAAACAGGTATTCAGCTTTTTGGCTCTCTCGGTAAGAGATTTAGTCGGGTTGATTACCAGTTTATGATTGTTGCAGGTCTTAATGCTAATGGTTTCAATAGAGATGAATGGATTGCGGGGGGCAAACAGGGATTCTTTGAACAGGATAATTTCACTTCGCCGGCTTATGTTGGAAGAATCGATTATTCCGGTGTTCCTGGACTTCGGACAGGAGTGTCTTTTTATTATTGCAGAGATGCCGGCAGTAATTCAGACAAAGAGCATACATACGCCTCGATAGGTAAAATCCCGGTTGCAATAGGAACATGGGATGCGCAATATAGGAATAATTATGTAACAGCTCGTGCCAATATCACATATGGTTATTTAGGTAATTCCGCAGCTTTGAGTGAAGCCAATAGGCTCCTATCCAATAAATCTCCTTATAGCAGACTTATACCGATAGCGAAGAATGCTTTAAGCTATGGCGGCGAAATAGGAGTAAATGTGAAGACTATTATAAAAAGAAATTGTCCGGTCATATACCCTTTTGCAAGGTATGAATATTATAATCCACAATATAGAGGACAAGGACATGCAACTATGGATCGCCGACTTGAAGTAAGCCAATGGCAGGCAGGTGTAAACTGGTTCGCGCTACCAAATCTTGTTATTAAAGCAGATTATACAACAAGGCAGATAGGTACATCCAAAGTATTTGGCAAAGGAATATATAACTCTGAAAATGAAGTGTCGATAGGCTTAGCCTACATTGGATGGTTCATAAAGAAATAAATGAACAAAAAACAAATATTAACCAACACATTTCGAAAAATGAAAAAGAAATTTTTATTTGCTGTTTCTTCGTTGATTTGCACATCTGTCATCTCATTGACAAGTTGTTCTAACAACGATGGACCACAGATTGAAGAAGATGACAGCGCGACTCTGGATTATACAGAGAAAAACGCAGCAAGCTGGGGCAATTACATGGTCCAGGTAGCTGGACTTCTGCGCGCCGATGCCGCCACACTTTATGACTCATGGACATCATCTTATGAGGGAGGCCCTTCATTTGCCGCAAGTTTCAAAAGCCACAATGGCGGTGACTATTCAAGCGCATTGAGCTGTTTGGAGCAGATAATCGAGGGTTGTGCCGACATAGCAAATGAGGTGGGTACCGCAAAGATTGGCGACCCTTATCAACTATACATGTCAGGCAACACCAAAAGCGCTCTTTATGCCGTGGAATCATGGTATAGCTGGCATTCTCGTGAAGACTATTCCAATAATATCCTTTCGATTCGCAATTCTTACTATGGATCTTTGGACGGGACTGTAAATGAAAAATCGCTATCAGCTCTCATCGCAACAGTTAATAGAGAACTTGACAGTAATATGAAATCAGCTATCGAAAACGCTTCAAGTAAGATTCTCGCAATTCCTCAGCCATTCCGCAATCACATTAACAGTGCTGAGAGCCTCGCGGCAATGACCGCCTGCGCTGATCTTGAGGAACTCCTTTCCAATGATCTTAAATTTGCTGTAACTTCTTTAGGGGATGACTCTCGTTTCCAAAACATTGTGGATAACTATGTAGATGTTGTGGTCATACCGACATATAAGAGTCTGAAGGATAAAAATTCGGCCCTTTATCAAGCTGTGCTAAACTTCAAGAATTCCCCGTCAGACGCTAATTTCGCTAATGCCTGCAATGCATGGCTTGAAGCTCGTGAACCATGGGAAAAGAGCGAGGCATTCCTTTTCGGTCCCGTTGACGCTCTTGGTCTTGATCCGAATATGGATAGCTGGCCTCTTGATCAGGATAATATCGTTCAAATTCTCAATTCAGGCAACTTCGACAATCTGGATTGGAATGATGATGATGACGATGACACTATTGAGGCTGTACAGTCAGTGAGGGGATTTCACACTCTTGAGTTCCTTCTTTTTAAGGATGGTCAACCACGTAAAGTGAAGTAAAATACTTGCCTATGCATAATAGAATGAAGCCTTTGTTGTGCAGCCTTACAGGAATGGCATTATGCCTTTCCGCCTGTGATAGCGACGGGCTTGATGTTCTTGATATAGAAATTCCTGCCGAATATGAATTATCGGCAGGAATTTCGACTATATTTTTGAACTCATCGGTAGCTTATGATAGTGAGGCGCCTTGGGTGTCGGGGGACTATCTTACCAGATTTGTCAGAGGGGATAGACTGTATGACGATGTCAGAACCTCGGCAAATGGACAGGGGGGAGGTCTTGGTCCGGTTTATGCCGGATATTCATGTGGAAGCTGTCATCGAAATGCCGGTCGTACACGCCCAGGGGTATGGAACGACAATGGCTCAGGATCTTACGGCTTTTCTGCAATGCTCGTTTATATAACACGTAGAAATGGCGCATTTTTCCGTGAATATGGTCGAGTATTGCATGATCAAGCTATCTATGGGGTTAAACCGGAGGGTAAGTTGAAAGTTGACTGGAACTATCAACAATTTTCTTTCCCTGATGGTGAGAATTATGAATTGGCTTACCCGACATATACTATAACAGATTGGTATGCTGATGAAATTCCCGCTGAGGACTTATTTTGTACGGTACGAATCCCATTGCGGCATGTTGGCATGGGGCAACTGATGTCGCTTGATCCAAATGAAATTGAGCAGCTTGCAGCCAAAAGCAATTATCCTGAATGGGGCATAAGCGGAAGGTGTAATTATATTAATGAGCGTGGAGTCACGTGTCTTGGCATTTCAGGAAACAAAGCTCAACATGCCGACCTTACTGTTGAACTTGGTTTTTCAAGTGATATGGGTGTCACCAATAGCAGATATCCGGAAGAAATTTGCGAAGGGCAGATCCAAATCAATCAAGGTTCAATGATGGGCCTCTCATACGATCAGCTTGATGTGTCCACAGAGGATATGGAGAATGTTGACCTATATATGCAATCACTCGGAGTTCCTGCACGACGAAATGTCCTTGATTCAACGGTAAAGAAAGGCGAAGCGCTGTTTTATAAAGCCGGTTGTCATCTATGCCATGTTACTACTCTGCATACTCGACCCAGAGGTTCAACATTGCTTGCCGGCACTCAGTTGCCTTGGCTCGGCAATCAGACAATTCATCCTTATAGCGACTTTCTACTTCATGATATGGGTTCAGAGATTATGGGTGTTGGCTTGAACGATAATTATGTCTCTGGACTTGCTCGTGGAAATGAATGGCGTACAACCCCGTTATGGGGGATAGGACTACAGGAAAAAGTTAATGGTCATACCTATTTCCTTCATGACGGACGTGCTCGTAATTTCATAGAGGCGATAATGTGGCATGGCGGTGAAGGAGAAGCCTCCAAAAATGAGTTCAAAAAAATGTCTCACGATGAACGTGAGGCTGTTGTAAAATTCCTTCAATCACTTTAAATAAAATAGATATCTGATGAATAAGATTATATTAACATTGGTGTTCATGTTAGCCTGCGCGCCCACGATATTTGCACAGTATGATGCTGATACGGAAAATGGTGTTGTCTCGCTTGTAGATCATAGGGGTTTCACTTTTACGACAAAGAAAGGCGACTTTCTTTTCAAACCATACCTGTTGGTTCAGACGACTGCAAATTATAACTATTATGACGATGCAGGTCTTGATCCGGCATACAATCAGGACAACGTGGCAAATTCAGGTTTTGCAATACCCTATGCAGTACTCGGTTTCACAGGAAAGGCCTTTAATATAGTCACTTTCAACTTGTCGATAAATGCTGCTTCATCAGGAGGCGGTATTTTACAGCAGGCGTGGGCTGATATACGCCCCAAAGAAGAAATAGGTGTAAAGATTGGCAAATTTAAAACACCATTTTCCCATGCATATTTAACCACGTTGGGGGAGACGCTTTTTCCGGTATTGCCCACATCATTGACTTCAGCAGTCATTCTTCCTTACTCACTCAATGCAGTAACACCTCACATCGGTACCGGATTTGATCTTGGCGTCGAAGTCCACGGCATGATTAAGGATAAGTTTGGCTATCAAGTCGGTATATTCAATGGTACGGGAGGGGGTATAAATACCGCAACAAAAACGTTAAGCGATGACTGGCATATCCCGTCTCTCTTATATGCAGCCCGACTCACTTATCAGCCATTTGGTGTGATGCCTGCGTCACAAGGTGACCCAAGAAGACTTAACAGCAATAAGATGCTTATTGGTTTGTCTGGCTCTATGAATGTCGAAAGTGAGAATGAGAGCACCAACGATTTTCGTCTTGGGCTTGAATGGTCTTGGATAAAAAATAGATGGTATTTCGGACTTGAAGCCTATTATATGAATGTTGGTTTCACCAAGAGGCAGAAGATAAACACATCATACAACTACTATGGAGGATATGCTCAAGTTGGTTATTTCATTACGAATAAACTGCAAGGAGCTATGCGTTACGACTTCTTTGAACGAAATTCAACAAAGAAAGGCGGATTTCTGAATATGCCGGCTGTAGGCGCGAATTATTTCTTTGACGGCATTAATCTGAAACTGCAGGCAATGTATCAATACACCGGACGTACCGGTCATGCCCGACAGATGGATCGAGATGAGGATAATCTCGGACTTGCTACAAGTTCAGTTGTTGTAATGGCTCAATATACGTTCTGATATGTTACGATACTTTCATAACATCTTTCTGATGTCTGCATTGATAATTCTAGTTTCCTGCGATGAGGGACGTCTGTATGGAGAAGATGTCCTTATATCGCAGGAAGGCGGTAATGCCCGCATTATCGCAACAGTAGCAGGACTTGAAACTTGGTCAGAGCAATACACCCTTGCGGTTGCCGGATTTGAAGATGGGAATGAATTCGCTCTCATAAGTAAGAATATTGAACCTACTGTTACGGATGGTAAATGTGATGTCGTGCTCACAGGTATTCCTCCGGAAGTATCAACTGTAGAATTATGCGCCATAGACCGTCTGCGGCGTCGTGTGGCAACATTCGCATCATCTGCTTATGTTATAGAAAATGATACATTGATGATTAACATTACATCGGTAGATCTCTCTATGTCAAAGGCGATACAGAAAGAGATATTTAACACGACTTGTATCCAATGTCATGGCGGGTCAAATCATATCGCTGCCGGACTTAATCTTATAGATGGAGAAAGTTTCAGCAATATGATAACTGTGCCGTCAGTTAAGGTTCCGGATATGAACAGGGTGCAGCCAGGGAATAGTGCGTCGAGTGTACTATATCTTATTCTTAGCGAATCTGCTTCAAGCACATGGAGTTATGACCATTCGGTGGAAATTGTAAGGCAAGAAAAACTTGATTTAATCAGAAATTGGATTGACGGGGGAGCAATTCTTTAATAATTGAATATGAGATATTCTGAAATAAAACTATCAGGAGTGAATGTGCGTTTGGCGCATTTTGATATAAACCGAAAAGAGGCGCATGCGATGATTACGTGTGACTCAACTTGTGACGTTAATACTCAAATTAAGAATTTAGTCTGTGCCATCCATGAGTTGGGGTCGCGCTTAGGCATGAAACCGGTTTTCAAACGATACGTATTAAGCGATGCCTCCAATCAGTATCATTTGTTGCCAAAACAGGAGCAATGTGCAGTTTCGGTAATACAGCAGTCGCCGCTTGATGGAGCAAAGGCTGTCTGTATGGTATTATATCAGTCTGATTCAACATTTTCGAATATAGGAAATGGAGCATGGGCAGATTGCTCCGGACGATTCTGGATGGGAGACGATGTTTCCGTCCCGGCTTCTGATTCTGAGACCATGACTATCAGCTATCTTGAAAAGCTCAGTGAAATCTTGACATCAGCAGGCGGTTCTCTAAAAAATCATTGTGTGAGAACCTGGTTTTTTGTGCGCGATGTGGATAATAATTATTCCGGTGTCGTGACAGGGAGAAATAAGGTGTTTGCCAGACATGATTTGACTGAAAAGACACACTTCATTGCCTCTACAGGAATTGCCGGAAATAGTCCTGACCCAAAACGACTTGTCGCTTTTAATGCCTTTGCGGATTTAAGCCTTCGGGGCGAACAGATTAAATTTTTGTATGGGAAATCTCATCTTAATCCCACCTACGAATATGGGGTAGCCTTTGAGCGAGGAACTGCCGTGGATTATGGTGACCGCAGGCATTTATATATTTCAGGTACGGCAAGTATTAATAATAAAGGGGAAATTGTAGCTCCGGGCGATATTGTGGCTCAGACCGACCGCATGCTTGAAAATATTAGTGTCTTATTGAATGAGGGAGATTGTTCTTGGAGCGATGTCGCCCACATGATTGTATATCTTCGAGACATATCAGATTATAATGTTGTATCGCGTATAATTGATAATCGCTTTCCTGATATTCCCAAGGCTATAGTTCTTGCTCCTGTGTGTCGGCCTGGTTGGCTTATCGAGACCGAATGTATGGCAATAAAGCAAATCGAAAATAACGAGTATGAGCCATTTTAGGATTGCTGCATTCAGTATTGCTGTATGCTTTTTACTGTTCGTCGGCATCACATCCTTTTTCCCGAATATATATTCTTCGGTAGTTTGGAGTTGTATCTGGGCTTTAATATTAGTAATCTTACTTTATGCAATTTATCGAACTGCCTTATGGAGAAATCCACCGGTATTTATACTCCATTTGGCGTTTATTGCAATTATATCAGGAGGCTTTTTAACATCAGTATATTCTTATCGAGGAACTCTACACCTTAACCCGTCTCAACCTGTAGATTCATTTATTGATGAGCGTGGAACTCTCAGGCAACTTCCGTCAGAAATAACACTGATGACATTTGATACTGAATATTACTCTGGAATGAATTTTCCAAAGGATTTCAAATCTAAAGTTGCCGTCACCTCCGGTGATACTATGTATATATCGATGAATCACATAGGGCAACTTGAAGGCTTTCGTTTCTACCAGACTTCCTTTGATGATAACAATGGCTCAATCCTAACAGTCAGTTATGATCCGTATGGAATGGCAGTAGTATATTTGGGATTTTTTATGTTTGCTGTGGGCGGAGGTTGGCTTCTTTTAAGAAATATCAGATTCAATTTTAGAGCTATGCTGTTGTTTGTATTCGCTACATGCGCAGGAATAGGTTCGGAAGAAATTTCAGCTGTCCCAGCGATCAGCAAACAGACTGCTGATTCATTATCTTATAGGCAAGTACTATGTAATGGGGAAGTTATTCCGTTCAATACCATAGCTACACGTTTTACCTATAAATTGACAGGGAAATCCAACGTCGGAGGATTGTCACCGGAGCAATTTGTCGCATCGTTGATAAAATATAGAGAAGACTGGACTAAAGTTCCTTTTATAAAAGTAAAAAACAGCGCGCTTTTGCACAAACTGAATATTGATGGTGACTATGTGGCTATAGATGATTTATACAATAAGGAAGGGACATATTTACCCGGACTAATATATAAAGGCGGAAAAGGGAATTTGGATGAAGATATTATAAAACTTGATGAGAAAATAGCTTTGTTGATAGACCTTTGGAAAGGAGATTTATTTTCTCCATTGCCAATAGACTATCCATTGCTGCGCTCGGATGTATCGGTAAAGACAGAAGTGCTCTATAACCGGCTAAATGTGACTAAAATATTTTTTATATGTTCATTCCTAATAAGTTTCGTCTTATTATTATCACTGATATTCCACAAAAACATCAATCTACGTTGGGCTATATGGATTATGGGCGGACTGGCGATAGTTTCATTTCTGTGTAAGATCTACATATCGGGACGTTTCCCCTTGTCAACGACTTACGAAATGATGGAGTTCATCGCCGTTTGCATCCTCTTAATTTCAGGCTACATCAGTTACCGGAATTTTTCAAGTTTATTAATTGGTGTTGTAATGATATGTGTTTCGTTTATGTTTCTTGTCGCATGGCTCGGGTTAAAGGATCCGATAATGACTCCGGTAATGCCGGTCCTCGCATCACCATGGCTGTCGATACACGTTTCATTGATTATGATGTCCTATGCTATACTTGGCATTACGCTCCCCATTTCAACAACTGCCATTGCTATAAAACGTCAGCGTGAGCGGTTGACTGATTTATCGCTAAAACTCCTGTTGCCGGGTACTTACATACTCGGTCTCGGAGTGATTGTGGGGGCAATGTGGGCAAATGTGTCATGGGGGAGGTATTGGGCATGGGATCCGAAAGAGACATGGGCTTTGGTTACATTATTGTTGTATTCGCTACCGCTACACCGTTTTTTTAGGTTAAGGAGCGTTCCATTGATATACAATCTATATATTATTGTCATTTTTGGTTCTATTATAATGACATATTACGGTGTGAATTACCTGCCGTCACTCCACGCCTATAAATAAAAATTTGACCCGGCAACACATATGGTGAGATGTGTGCTTTACCGGTGGCTGATACTATCAGCCGATTGTTGTTTTATCTCTTAGACTCTCACGGAGTTCCGTGGGTGTTATCCCAAACCATCGTTTCACTGTTTTTCCGAAGAAGCCCGATGACGAGTAACCGAGTTTGTTTGCAACTTCTTTAATGGATATGGACGAATTCAGGAGATGACACTTGACATCAAGCATACAATATTTCCTAATCCATTCTGAGGGAGATTTATTGCTGTTGTCCCTACATATCTTTAAAAGATATTTAGATGAAATGTTTAATTTTCGCGCATACCATTCCACCTCACGTGGACGAATGGGTGTCATTGATAGAAGCGAGATAAACTCCTGATACTCCCACTGAAACCGGAGACGTTGTTAGGGTTAGGGTCTCAACCCTAACTGCACTTAGTTGATTTTATTTTTGCTCATGGCTACATGAACATAGAATAATTGCTCCGAAAGTAGCCAAAGAGATGATTTTGTTTACATAAAGTATCATACTTTGCAGATTTCAAGTTTTTTATCTGCAAAAGTACTAATTATAAATATCCAAAAGGTAGTCAATATTACGCTATGTGTAGTATAAGATTTGCCATTTAGTATATAATACGGGACTCGCCTTAAATTCATAGGTTTGTGATTTGACGAATTATTCACCAACGATGTTTTCAATCAATTATGATGATATAATGATGGTGATTCGACTCCTTCAAAAAGCGCGAATATATCATCGGTCACAAGCGAGTCAAGATAAAGTGGGGGAGGCTTAATACCCTGGTGGTGTTGATTTGCAAGGTATAAACCTTTGATTTTAACTAATTCGACAAGCGGCGGGACCGGGGCAAACCACAGGATATTCGGGATGACTTTGAAACCATGTAATGGCGTAGGGGCACGTCGCTCCGATTTGGTTGCCGTCAGCAATGATTTTATCAGCGGCAAGCTTGACTAATTCACCGGCAATTCTGTGCCATTGCAGCCATCGCTAAAAAGCAGAGGATTATTGATGTGAATAGTCTGTTCATTTTTCTTTGCCTGAATGCAATTCTGATGCAGCGAAGATAATGAAATTTCTCCAATAATCAATATATCAGCCCTATAAGCAATGCTTCAATCGTTAAAAAACTCAATAAAATTCTTAATTTTGTATTCTGATTCATATTGAGATTTCGTAGCGACTCTCTTGTATTATTCACAACATTGCTATACTTGGAAGGAGTATGGAAATAGAAAATGCCACACCGCAACACTCATTGCTGATAGCTGATGCAATCATTGAGGCTGTCGGATCTGAATTTACCAACAAACTTGCCGAAGATAAAGTATCGATAAAAGAAATACACAATCTTTTTCAACGACTTGCAGAGAGGAATGATTCTCAATATTCATATAAAAATAGCCATAAGCGAAGATGGTATAGCTATGGGTCTCTGTGTATGCTATGATGGCGCAGATCTGGAGCGGCTTCGCCGTCCGTTATTTAGTTCCAGTTAGTATTCCTGAATCGCTGTCAATGTCATTTTGGTAAATATTAACTTGACGCCCCTTTCTCCCAAAATCGAGCATAAGGTTGAACTTTATCGCAAAATATGAACTGTTACGACCGCTATGCGCTTTCGATGTATATGGAGCCAAGGCTGAAAGATTGCGAGATTCCATCCAATAGTTGATGAATGCATCGAAAACGCCGGCATGTATTGACCATTTGTCTCGTTTATATCCTACCATTATCTGATTCATGTCTTTTTCTTCGATTATCTCCTCTCCATACATATAGTTTGCCGGACCTGACATTATGTTTCCATAGGCAAGCCAGTTGCCGTATGAAAAATCGACACTTAG
>JAAVEM010000011.1 GCA_014801235.1 Bacteroides sp.
GCCCCGCCAGACCGAGGACGACACCTTCCACCGCCAAGCCGCCCTTCCNCAAAAAACGTNCGGACATGGNGCGCCATGTCACCAAACNCNNCCCGCTCCCGCAGCCGCCCATGACNCNGTCCCGCCCGGCTCCGTCACCGTCATCATNCCCGCCCCGAGGCTGCGGCNACAAGCCTTNAGCTGCTAAGCGGCAGCTGCCCCCGCAAAGAGCGGCGGCGAGAACCACGCCCCCNACAGGACACAGGCTCGCCCNCNCCAAAACGGCAGCAAAAGCGCCTTGACTTACTTAATTCAATTNCTTAAGGACCTTAAAGCCCTTAAGTTCCCTAATAACCATTTTTTACTATGTCACTTTTTCATGCTAATCAGCTGTAAGTGGAAAAATTTGGTTATCTTTGACGGTTGGTTTACGGTTTTCCGCAATGAATTCATTATTTCCCTCCTCATGTTATCAATATCCAATAGCCTTTTTTTAACATTATGATCTATAAAAAACTATTATCGATGCCGGCACTTGGGTTGCTTCTCGCCGCGGGATGCTTTTCATGCAAGCACACCGAAAAGACTCTGCCAGTCGTGTCGACAGAGATTGTTCAGCGCGACGAAGTGGAGATTTACGGCGAATATGTGGGTAGAGTCCGAGCTCACCGCTCAGTCGAAGTAAGAGCCCGCGTGGAAGGATATCTTGAAAAGATGTTGTTTGAAGAAGGATCGCAGGTCACTAAAAATCAGCTACTTTTCGTGATTAACCCCGATCAATACAAGGCGAAGGTCGACAAGGCTCGCGCCCAACTCAAAAAAGACGAGGCGCAAGAGATGAAAGCCAAGCGCGACCTTGAGCGCATACGCCCACTCCATGAACAGAATGCCGCAAGCCAGCTTGACCTTGACAACGCCGTCGCTGCCTATGAAACCGCAGTGGCTTCTGTGGCTATGAGCAAGGCAGATCTCGCGCAAGCTGAACTCGAACTTAGTTTCACCACGGTTAAAGCGCCGATTTCAGGGCACATCAGTGAAAGCCAGGTAGACCTCGGCACTCTCGTAGGTCCGGGAGCTAAATCGCTTCTCGCCACAATCGTGGAAAGCGACACCGTGAGAATCGATTTCAGCATGACGGCGCTCGATTATCTCAAAAGTAAAGAACGCAATGTTGACCTTGGTCAGCAAGACGAATCCCGATCCTGGCAACCCTACGTCACTATCACCCTTGCCGATAACACCGTATACCTACACAAGGGTATGGTAGACTTCGCAGAACCCGAGGTAGACCCCAAGACCGGAACATTTTCAGTGCGCGCCCAGATGCCCAATCCGGAGCGTGAAATACTTCCCGGACAATTCACCAAAGTGAAAGTGCTGCTCGATGTGATAGAAAACGCCACCGTAGTGCCCACCAAAGCCGTGATAATCGAAAAAGGCGGAGCCTACATTTATGTGATGCGCCGCGACTCAACCGTCGAAAAACGCTTCATCGAACTTGGTCCCGAACTTGAAAACCGCACCGTTGTCGAGCGCGGACTCCTTCCTAACGAAGAGATTGTGACCGAAGGCTTCCACAAGCTTTCCCCCGGAATGAAAGTGAGAATCGACAACGCAATTAAGGAAAACGACCCCGACGACGCACCTGCGCCTATTGAAAAATGAGCATCAGCCAAGAAGTATGAAAGTCAATTTCTTTATCGACCGTCCGGTATTCTCGATCGTAATCTCAATCCTGATTGTTATAATCGGGCTGATAGGGCTAATGATGCTCCCCATCGACCAGTACCCCAACATCTCACCACCCGTTGTCAAAATCTCCACCTCCTATCCCGGAGCAAGCGCGCTGACCGTTTCACAAGCCGTGGCGACACCCATCGAGCAGGAGCTCAACGGAACCCCCGGAATGCTCTACATGGAATCGTCAAGCACCAACTCGGGCTCATTCTCGGCAACGGTGACATTTGACATCTCCACCGACCCCGACCTCTCGGCGGTAGAAGTGCAAAACCGCGTCAAGCTCGCCGAAAGTCGCCTGCCCGCCGAAGTGGTCCAGAACGGAATATCAATCGAGAAGCAGTCTTCAAGCCAGCTTCTCACGATATGCCTTCGATCCGACGACGAAAAATTTGACGAAATCTACCTCAGCAACTTCGCCACTCTCAACGTGGTCGACCTCCTCAGACGAGTTCCCGGAGTGGGACGAGTTGCCAATATCGGCTCGCGCTACTACGCCATGCAGATATGGGTGCAACCCGATAAACTCGCCAATCTCGGCATCACCGTCGCCGACCTCCAGAAATCGCTCAAAGACCAGAACCGCGAATCGGCGGCTGGAGTCCTCGGGCAGCAACCGGTCAACGGNATCGACGTGACNATNCCCATCACNACNCAGGGGCGCCTCTCCTCTGTGTCACAATTTGAGGANATCGTCATCCGNGCAAATCCCGACGGCTCCATAATACGCCTCCGCGACGTGGCNCGAATATCGCTCGAAGCNCAGTCCTACAACACTGAGAGCGGTATCAACGGAGCCAATGCTGCCGTCCTTGCCGTCTACATGCTTCCCGGCGCCAACGCCATGGANGTGGCTGAAAANGTCAAGGAAGAAATGAAGGAGATAAGCCGCACATTTCCCGAAGGCATCTCCTATGACATGCCTTTTGACATGACCACCTACATTTCCGAGTCGATCCACGAAGTCTACAAAACCCTTTTCGAAGCGCTGTTCCTTGTGCTCGTGGTGGTGTTCCTGTCGCTACAAAGCTGGCGAGCCACCGTNATTCCGCTGGTAGCCGTGCCGATTTCGCTAATAGGCACATTCGGCATCATGCTTGTGCTCGGATTCTCGCTCAATATCCTCACCCTTCTCGGACTNGTGCTCGCCATCGGAATNGTGGTCGATGATGCGATTGTTGTCGTCGAAAACGTGGAGCGCGTGATGGAAGAAGAGCACCTCCCGCCTTATGAAGCCACCAAAATAGCCATGCGCGGACTGGCGAGCCCCATCATAGCCACTTCGCTCGTGCTTGCCGCCGTGTTTGTTCCGGTAAGCTTCCTCGGCGGCATCACAGGACAACTCTACCGCCAGTTCACNNTCACCATCGTGGTGTCGGTATTGCTCTCCACAATTGTCGCCCTGACTCTTAGCCCCGTGATGTGCTCGCTCATTCTTCGCCAGCCGAAACCGGAAGACAAGAAAAACCGCCTGTTCACGAAAATAAACGACCTCATCGAGCGTGGCAACAAAAAATATGTGTCACTGATCAACCTCGCCCTCAACCGCAAAAAAACGGTCATGATTTCATTTCTCATCATGATTGCTCTTATATTCGTGATGGGCAAGTTCATGCCGTCGAGCTTCATGCCCGTCGAAGACCAGGGCTATTTCACCGTCGAACTCGAACTTCCAAAAGGCGCCACTCTCGAACGCACCCGCGAAGTGACCCAAAGGGCGGTCAGCTATCTCATGGCAAATCCCGCCGTGGAATTTGTGCAAAGCGTGGCGGGTAGCAGCAACCAGATAGGCAGCAGCCAGGACCGCAGCTTGCTCACGGTCATACTCAAGCCCTGGGAAGAACGAGACGAAAGCATCTCTGAAATCATCGCAATGGTAAAAAAAGATCTCACGGAATATCCCGAGTGCAAGGTCTATATTTCACGNCCTCCGGTCATTCCCGGACTCGGTTCGTCAAGCGGATTTGAAATGCAGCTTGAAGCGCGCGGCGAAGCAACCCTCGACGATCTCCAGGCNGCCGCCGACACTCTGATGAAATATGCCTCGGAATGCAAAGAGATAACCGGNTTNTCGTCAACNCTGCAAAGCGACATTCCTCAGCTTTACTTCGACGTGAACCGCGACAAGGTGCTGTTTTCAGGCGTTCCCCTCGCCGACGTGTTCTCCACNATGAAAGCCTACACCGGCTCGGTATATGTCAACGACTTCAATATGTTCAACCGCATATATCGCGTCTATATCCAGGCTGAATCCAACTACCGCGANCGTCGNGACAACATCAATATGTTTTATGTGCGCAGCGCTGACAACTCAATGATACCGCTCACTGCACTCGGCTACACCAACTACACTACCGGACCCGGCAACATCAAGCGTTTCAACATGTTTAACAGCGCCGTCATCCGGGGAGAAGCGGCAAAAGGCTACAGTAGCGGCGATGCGATGGCGGCGATAGAAAAAATCGCCGCAACCCACATGCCCGACAATATAGGAGTGGAATGGAGCGGACTATCCTTCCAGGAAAAAGCCGCCGGAGGGAAAAACGGCATGGTACTCGCGCTCGTGTTCCTGTTTGTCTTCCTGTTTCTCGCCGCGCTCTATGAGAGCTGGACGGTGCCGGTGGCTGTGCTACTGTCGCTNCCGGTGGCAGTCTTCGGCGCCTATCTCGGACAATGGGCATTCGGGCTTCAGAACGATGTCTATTTCCAGATAGGACTNGTCATGCTCANGGGTATGGCGGCAAAGAATGCCATCCTCATCGTGGAGTTCGCCAAAGAAAAAGTGGACAAAGGTGTCGACGCGCTCACCGCCGCTCTCTATGCCGTGCGTCTGCGCTTCCGCCCCATTCTGATGACATCGCTCGCATTCATCCTCGGCATGGTCCCCATGGTTATCGCCTCAGGTCCCGGTTCGGCAAGCCGACGCGCGATAGGCACCGGCGTGTTCACCGGAATGATTTGCGCGGTCGCCGCAGGCATCATTCTCGTCCCGTTCTTCTTTGTGCTCATCTACAAGTTGAAAGCACGATTCAATAACAGCAAAAACAACCAGTTGTAGTTTATGAAAAAANTCCTTGCCATCCTGCCGGCGCTCATCCTGTTGATAAGCTCGTGCAAACTTGGTCATAAATATACCCGTCCCGAAATCACNGTCCCCGACTCATTCGGACTGATAACCGGAAGCGACACTTTTTCTATCGGCGACATGAAGTGGTGGGAGGTGTTCCCCGACACAAACCTCCACGCGCTCATCCGTCGTGCCGTTGAAAACAATAAAGACCTGAAGATAGCCGACGCAAGAATAGCCGAACTCGCCGCAAAAAAACGCATCGATAAAGCNGCGCTGTTTCCCGTCGTGACAGGAGAAGCCTATGGTCAACGCGAAACGACAAACTATGGCGGAAACTCATTNAGCAACGATCCTGAATTAGGGTTGAAAGCCTCACTGTCATGGGAAATCGACCTGTGGGGAAACCTCCGCTGGGCGAACGAGCGGGGCGGCGCGCTGCTCCTTGAAAGCGTCAACAGCAAACGAGCGCTGACAATGAGCCTTGTCTCACAGGTGGCGCAATCCTATTTCGAACTCGTCGCGCTCGACAANGAACTGCGAATAGTCAAGCAAACGCTCCATGCCCGAAAAGAGAGCGTGAGACTCGCAAAGCTGCGATTTGAAGGCGGACTCACATCGGAGAGCGCCTATCAACAGGCGCAAGTCGAACTCGCCCGAACCGCCACGCGCGTCCCCGTCATCGAGCGCAGCATCGCCATGATGGAAAACGAAATCTCCTTTCTGCTGGGCGACTACACGACCGACATAAAACGTGTCCTCTCACTCTCCAATCCAGAACTGCCCGACAGCCTTCCCGTGGGGATTCCGTCGGCATTACTTGAACGTCGCCCCGACATCCGCGCCGCCGAGCAAAACCTCATCGCCGCAAATGCCGCAGTNGGGATAGCCTACACAAACCGCTTCCCCCGACTTGCGCTCACCGCCCGCGGAGGTCTTGAAAGCGAGGANCTGAGCGATTTGCTCAAGTCCCCCATGTCATTTCTCGGAGGTTCTCTGCTCGGACCCATATTTGACATGGGAGGGCGNCAAAGCGCCTATCGCGCTCAGCANGCGGCATACGAGCAGGCACGGNTGAACTATGAAAAGAGNGTGNTGACAGCATTCAAAGAAGTGCGCAACGCCATCGTAGACTATAGCAAGATGAACGAAATCTTCCTCTCTACACAACGGCTCGAGAACTCGGCGCTGACCAATCTCGAACTTGCCCAACTCCAATACATCAACGGAGTCATAGGCTACATTGAACTCCTCGATGCACAGCGAAGCTATTTCGACGCACGCATAAGCCTCAGCAACGCCATGCGCGACAAGCACCTCGTCATCATTCGCTTGTATAAGGCTCTCGGAGGAGGCTGGTAGCGTCAACGTGGGACTCGTCGTCCATCGGCGGCTGGAAGCCGGCAAGAAATTTGTCGAGCATTTCATCGGTCACGACAGCAGCCTCACGTCCGGGGCTGACATTGCGCCGACGAAGACGTTCACGCAAAGTAGCCTCGTCGGCATGGCAATAGACCAGGCAACAACTTGCCCCGAGACTTGCCACAAGCGCCCTGTAAGCGTCACGCTTGGCACGCTTGCACAACGTCGCGTCGACCACAGCCCTCTTTCCCGACGCGACAGCCTGCCGCAACCTGTCGGTCAACAGACTTTCCGCCCTGTCACGATAATTCACAAACTCCTCAGGAGCGAAGTCGCCAAACTCGTCCCACATTATACCGTCGAGCGACAGATGCTCAAATCCACGCCCGGCAAGCCTACGCGCCAAAGTCGTCTTCCCTGAGCCTGAAATACCGCACAACAGCACCACATCGCAACCCATTAATTCCTCCATAAATTCAAATCTATTTCATTTTCTAATCTCAAATTTAGCGCATTATTCCAAATCAAGCAAGCTCTTCCGTCAAGGCGTCACTCTTGGCTATATGCAACCCGCCTCAATTATTTTTCAGCCGAGTGGCGGGAATACCGAAATTATTGCGTATTTTTGTGTTTATATGGTAAAAATAGCAAAACAATATCCTGAACTCGAAAATCATTCTGATCTCGTCGCAGAACCACAATACCGTTTATTTTTCAATAATGGTGAAAACGAGCGACACGAAAGAGGTACACTAAGGGTACTATCTCTTTTTTCCGGTTGTGGAGGAATGGACTTAGGATTAGAAGGTGGATTTATATGTCATCGCAAATCGGTAACTAACCCCGAATGGATTCACCATGAAATCAACAATGACTGGGTGCAACTCAACAGGAATGTTTTCAGAACCGTTTTTGCTTGCGATATTCTTGAGGAAGCACGTCAGACCTGGCTACGCTACATGTCACGATTTAATGTGAATCCGGAAATATACCATTTAGAAAGTATCGTAGACCTCGTAAAACTCCATCAGAGCGGAATGAATGTTTTCCCTGAAAATATTGACATTGTGACCGGAGGGTTTCCATGCCAAGACTTCAGTGTAGCCGGAAAGCGAAAAGGATTTGATTCTTCAGTGTCACATAATGGCGAAAAAAGACAAGACGATGAACCGTCGGAAGAGACTCGCGGAAAACTATACATGTGGATGAAACAAGTCATTGATATCGTTCAGCCTAAAATGTTCATCGCTGAGAATGTCAAAGGATTAGTCAGCCTTGGTGATGTCAAAAACATTATTCAACGAGACTTTTCTGCCGCAAACGGCAATGATTATATCGTCCTAAATCCTCAGGTACTCCATGCCGCCAACTACGGAGTCCCGGAAACGCGTGAACGTGTCATTTTTATAGGAATCAAGAGATCGGCTCTTACCCCGGAAGCAATAAATGCATTAGAACAAGACAATATTCCAGCTGAGTTTGACCCTTACCCGTCTCCAACTCATAATTTTAATGTTCAAAATCAGCAATTACCTATGCCTGTAAATTGCTACGATATTTTTCACGATTTACCGGAGCCTGCCGAGTCAAATGATTTAGCTCAAAAATTCTTTTCTGGGGCTAAGTATCTCAGTAATGGGAGCCAAGGTCAGACGGAGATACATATTAACGGTTTGGCTCCTTCCATACGATCCGAACACCATGGGAACATTGAATTCCGGAGACTATCAATCGAACATGGAGGAAAAATAGTAGATGAACTAAATAGAGGACTAAAGGAAAGGCGTCTGACTCCGCGTGAGTGTGCCCTTATTCAAACATTTCCTCCTGACTATCCTTTCGTATTTTATAAAGAAGGAACCAAACGCTACGCAGTGAGTCCCTCGGGAGCATATAAAGTTATCGGTAACGCAGTACCTCCTGTATTAGCCTATAACATAGCAAGACGAATCCAAACAATCTGGCAACTATATTTCACACATGAATAACGACAATAACATTATAGCCATCCGCAAAAAGGATATCACACTTGCTCATGAAGCATTTGCAGATTTAATGAAGAAAACCGAGGATATTCTCAACCAAGAAGCGAAAGCCAATATCCATGCTTACAAAACTCTGAATGCATCAACATTAGAGCAATGCGCCGTTGACAAAATAAAAGCGGCTTGCCTAAACTCTCCTTTTAATCCTGATGAAGTAAAGTTAGTTGCAGGACAACGATTCCCTGATATTGTGGCAAATCAATATTATGGTGTTGAAGTTAAAACAACCAAAGAAAACCATTGGACATCAACAGGTAGCAGTATCGTGGAGAGCACTCGCATCGAGAACGTCGAGGATATATACATGTTATTTGGCAAACTTGGAGGCAACGTTCCTCAATTCAAATGCCGACCTTATCAAGATGTATTGTACGATATAGCCGTCACACACTCGCCAAGATATTTAATAAATATGGAACTTGGCGAAAAGGATGACATTTTTTCGAAAATGGGAACCACATATGATTGTTTCAGGACTTCTCCCGACTCGATATCTATTGCCAGAAACTATTATCGTGAGCGTGCAAAAGCACAGAACAAGCAAGAAATGCCTTGGTGGCTTACCTCCGATAATGTAGAAAACGCTCATTCATTCAATATCAGGCTCTGGAATTCACTTGATTTGCAGGAAAAGAGGGAGCTAAGAGCTAAATGCATGATATTGTTTCCAGAGGCATTGAATCCGGCACGAAAAATGGATAAATACAATAACACCACACTATGGCTATGCTCCTACAATCAAGTTGTAACCCCTAATATCAGAGACTTGTATTCAGCCGGTGGTCAAATCACACATGTTAATGGAGTGCGATTAAAGAAGCCCGCAGCTCAAGTTTTTAATATAATCGTAGATTATGCCGATGATATAAAATCAATACTGACTAATCCATCTAAAGACATGCTCCTAATGATTCAAGAGTTTAATCCAATCCTGTTACAAAATAAAAACATGTATGAGGAGTGGTTGAATATTTGTAGCAAATTCGCTCAAGAAAACGAAGTCCCTTTAAGAGAGTGGATAGCCGACAAACCAGCCTTTACCTTCTCTAAAAAATAAGACCTAAATCCCAACCATGGTGTCCTGAAACCAGCCTATAATGAATTGCGGAACAATTATTTCGCGACAGAGGGGCGGGAATACCGAAATTATTGCGTATTTTTGTGTTTATATGGTAAACAGATTCGCAAAACGGCTATGAAAGGTCTCATTATAAGAAATACAGGAAGCTGGTATGTGGTACACACTGAAGACGGGAACGATGTCAATTGCAAAGTAAAGGGCAACTTCCGATTGAAAGGGATACGCACCACCAATCCCGTCGCTGTGGGCGACAGGGTGGAAATCAGCATAAATCCTGACGGAAACGCCTTTATAACGGCAATTGAACCGAGAGAAAACTACATTATACGCCGTGCCAGCAATCTTTCAAAGGAATCCCACATCATTGCGGCAAATATCGATCGGGCTTTTTTGGTCGTCACATTGTTTCATCCCGTGACATCCACCACCTTTATCGACCGTTTCCTTGCAACCGCCGAGGCATATCGCGTGCCGGTGACAATCGTGATTAACAAAATCGACCTTCTTGACTCTGATGAGGAAAAAGAATATCTGGAAGCGGTCACCTACCTGTATCGTTCAATAGGGTATGACGTGATGGAGGTTTCGGCTGCTCATGGCGACGGCGTCGACGAATTGAGAGGAAAGTTATCAGGCAAGGTGTCTTTGTTCTCAGGCAATTCAGGAGTGGGCAAATCAACTCTGATCAACGCATTGATGCCTGGACTCGAACTGCGCACTGCTGAAATCTCGGAAAATCATGATACCGGAATGCACACCACAACTTTCTCGGAAATGTTTCCGCTCCCTGAAGGCGGATGGATTATCGACACTCCGGGCGTTAAGGGATTTGGCACGATAGATTTCGAAAAAAACGAGATAGCCCATTTCTTCCCCGAGATATTCGAGAAGTCACATGACTGCCGCTACAATAATTGCACCCATACTCATGAACCGGGGTGCGCCGTGCTCGACGCACTGGAGAATAATCTTATAGCGCAATCGCGATACAACTCTTATCTAAGCATTCTCGACGACACGAATCCCGACAAATACCGAAAACCGTTTTGACCATGACCATCCTTAAGATGTATCCCACAAGCCTCAATGAGAAATATCTTGATCTTGTGACTCAGAAATTGAAAGACGGAGAGATAATCATATATCCCACCGATTCGCTTTATGCCATAGGATGTGACGCGTCCAACGGTCACGCCGTGGAAAAAATCTGCAAGCTAAAAAACGTAGACCCGCGCCGAAGCACGCTGTCGATAATATGCTGCGACATATCACAGGCAGCCGAATATGCCCGCATTGACAACAATGCGTTCAAAATCCTGAAAGAATATCTTCCCGGACCATTCACTTTTATCCTGCCGACATCGCCGGCGCTTCCGAAGATATTCAAAGGTCGAAAAGAAGTGGGCGTGAGAATACCCGACAATAACATCGCGCTTGAAATAGCCCGCCGCCTCGGTTCGCCGCTACTGACAACATCGGTAGAGATTCCGGGCAACGAAACCGCCGATCCGAGATTTGCCGAGTCGATAGCAACTCATTATGAAGATGTCGCCGAGATCGTCATAGACGGCGGCGAGGGAGCCGGAGCCCCCTCGACCGTTGTAGATATCACCGATAGTTCATCGCCCGAGATTATTCGTCAAGGACTCGGCGAATTCAATGGCTGATCACCATTTATTATAGTGCACGTTCTCAGGCACCCACTTGTCTTTAGGTTGCTGCTCTCCCGCAGGATAACCTACAGGCACAACCGCCAGCGGAACAATATTAGCCGGAAGCCCTAATGCCTTCTGCACACCCTCGACTCTGTCGCTAAGCGGATAAACTCCCGTCCACACGGCCCCAAGTCCGAGCGCGTTAGCGGCAAGCAAAAGATTTTCCGTAGCAGCCGAAACATCCTGTATCCAAAAATCCTTTCCGTCATTGTCGAGCGCTTTGCTCATATCGCCGCAAGTCACTATGGCAAGCGGAGCGTGGGTCAGCATGCGGGCATAAGGAAGAGCCTCCACGAGACTGTCAAGCACCTCGCGCTGATCGACCACGATGAATGCCCATGGTTGCTTGTTGACCGCCGTAGGAGCTGCCATGGCGGCACGTAGGAGCAATTCGACCGTGTCATGTGGAATCGCCTTGTCTGGTTGATATTGACGCACACTCGTGCGTGTCGCTATACATTGCAGTGCCGCTGCCGTGTCAAATTCAGTTACATCCATAGCCGGAGTGTCAATTTTCTGATTACACCCGGTAAACATGGCTGCCACTGCCAGTCCGGCGATAAATCTTGTTACATTCATAATCTGTATATATTATAAACAATTAATAAAAATCAAAGGTTCTAACCAGGATCGACATCATAATAAACCATGAGCGAGCGAAATTCCTTGTTCTCCATGAAAGATTCATAGACCTGACGCAATAACGCTTTCACCTTTACCATCGAAGCCTCCACCTCGACCTTGAGCATTATTTTGCGGATGTAAAGCGACTGAATGCGTGACACATGGGGCTCGTCAGGTCCAAACACACGGTTTCCGAGCAGACTGCGAAGCCGCTCGGCATAAAGAGCAGAAGCCCTTATGAGCGGCTCCTCTTCACGGTGCTTGAGATAGATGTTGATAACACGGGTGAATGGCGGGTAGTTAAACCGGCGCCGTTCCTCGAGCTCATGGTTGTAGAATCCGAGATAGTTATGAGCCTGAAGATAGCCTATCACGGGATGGGACGGCTGCGTAGTCTGCACCACCACCACTCCGCGCTGCTTCCTTCTGCCGGCTCTGCCAGCCACCTGTTCGAGCATATTGAACGCGCGTTCCGACGAGCGAAAATCAGGGAAATTGATAAGAGTGTCGGCGTTAAGCACTCCCACGAGGCTCACGTTGTCAAAGTCAAGCCCCTTCGTCACCATCTGCGTGCCGACGAGAATATCGGCATTCCCCTTTGAAAAGTCGGTTATGATATTTTCATAGCTGTCCTTATTGCGGGTTGTGTCAAGATCCATGCGCAAGGTTTTCGCCTCTTTGAAAGTGGCTTCCACGATGTCTTCTATGCGCTCCGTGCCATATCCGTGAACCTCTATTGAGGGTTCCTTGCATGCCGGACAGATGGTTGGAAGCCGATAAGTGGCTCCGCAATAGTGGCACACCATTTCCCCGGCACGGCGATGATAAGTGAGCGACACATCGCAATTCTGACATTTCGGCACAAATCCGCACTGGCGACACAGTACAACCGGAGCAAACCCGCGCCGGTTGTGAAAAAATATGAGCTGTTCCTTCTTGCCGAGAGCCTCCTTTGACAGTCGCGCGAGAGGAAACGATATAGGTCCCGACAATCGGCTGCGCTTTCGCTCCTCGTTCATGTCAACCACCATTATATCGGGCAATTTCACGCCCTCATATCGCTCGGAAAGCGTCACAAGCCCATAGCGTCCCGTTTTAGCCTTATAATAAGTCTCAACCGCAGGAGTCGCGCTGCCGAGCAGAGTTTTTGCCCCATGCATCGACGCAAGCACCGTGGCGCAGTCGCGGGCATTATAACGCGGAGCCGGGTCAAACTGCTTGTAACTCGACTCATGCTCCTCGTCGACAATGACGATGCCGAGATGAGAAAACGGCAAAAACAACGAACTCCGCGCCCCGATTACCACGCATGGCGAAGGATCGTTAAGAATGCGTTTCCAGATGTCCACACGCTCGTTATCGGAAAATTTGGAATGATATATGACCACTTTGTTGCCAAACACTTTTTGCAACCGCCGGGTCAACTGAGTTGTCAACGCTATTTCAGGGACAAGATAAAGCGCCTGTTCCCCTTTCTTAAGAATGAAATCAATGAGATGGATGTAGATTTCAGTTTTCCCGCTTGAAGTCACCCCGTGAAGCAACATTATATCCTTTTCAAGGAAACCGCTGTGAATTGCCGAAAGAGCCTCTTTTTGAGGAGCCGAAAGCACCGGAAGCTCCCCGATGTCAGTCCCGAGATAACGGAACCGGTTTATCTCACGCGAGTAAGTTTCAAGCACGCCTTTGGAAACAACAGCCGACAGAATGGCAGGAGTAAGCCCCGTCGTTTCAAGAAGCCGCGCTTTCGTCACTTCAAGCGGAACGCCTTGACGCTGATTCTTATTGAGCATATCAATCATCGCCACCAGTAGCTTTTCCTGCTTCTTGGAGTTTCTAACCGTGTCAAACGCCCGGTGCATCGCTTCACTGTCGTTTCGGTCAACAGCCAGCCTCACGCAAGTTTCCTTCTTAACCCTGTAGCGCTCCACAAGCTTCTCATGCACAATCACAATGCCCTTCTCAACCATTCTCGCCACGAGAGCCTCCACATTCTGGAGCCCTGTCTTGCGACCTATCTCCACAGGAGTCATTTTCCCGTTATGGTCAAGAGTCTGAGCCACGATAGCCTCTCGTTCTGACATTCGGTTGTCGGCGCTCTCTTCATAATCTCCGTTCAACTCCACATAGGTTTCACTCTCTATCTTCAGCCCGGCAGGAACGGCAGCTTTATAAACATCTCCTATCGAGCAAAGATAATATTGGGATATCCATTCCCACAGTTTAAGCTGAGGATGCTTCAATATCGGAGCGTCATCGAGCACCGAGTGAATCTCTTTCACCTCAAAGCCCTTAGGAGCGATATGCGTGATCGATGACACAATCGCCGTGTAGAACTTCTTCTTACCAAACGGCACCACGACACGGCATCCTGCCGAAACACCGCCGACCATTGCGGCGGGAACACGGTAGGTGAACGTGCTGTAAAGAGGGAGCGGAAGAATCACCTCGGCATATATGGGGTTTTCACTTGACATCAGTTATCTCCAATTATTCCGTAAAGATAAGGAATTTTTCAGAAATTGGCATTGCGGGGAATGTGCAAATATATCGGCTTAAATTGCAACTTTAAAGAGTATTTAGTAACTTTGCAGCCAAACTAATTAGTACTGATGGGAATATTCAGCTTCTTTTCCAAAGAGAAAAAAGAGACGCTTGACAAGGGTCTTGAACGCACCAAGCAGGGTGTATTCTCCAAAATCGCGCGAGCAGTTGCCGGAAAATCGAAAATCGACGATGAGATACTCGACAATCTCGAGGAGGTGTTCATCACCTCGGATGTCGGTGTTGAAACAACTTTGAAGATTATCGATCGCATCGAGAAGCGAGTGGCGCGCGACAAATATGTCAACTCGTCAGAGCTCAACCAGTTGCTCTGCGAAGAGATTACCGACTTGCTGGCTGAAAACAACAACGAGTCGACTCTGGAGGATTTCACCGTGCCCGAGGGACACAAGCCCCATGTGATAATGGTGGTGGGCGTCAACGGCGTTGGAAAAACCACAACTATCGGCAAGCTTGCCCATCAGTTTAAAGAAGCGGGCAACAAGGTGATGCTCGGAGCCGCCGACACTTTCCGCGCCGCCGCCGTTGAGCAGCTCGACGTGTGGGGTGAACGCGCAGGCGTGCCGGTCATCAAGCAGAAGCTTGGCGCCGACCCCGCTTCGGTAGCTTTTGACACGCTTCAATCAGCCAAAGCCAACGGCGTGGACGTGGTTATCATCGACACCGCCGGACGCCTCCACAACAAGAAGGGACTGATGGACGAGCTGACTAAAATCAAGAACGTGATGCAGAAAGTGGTGCCCGACGCGCCCCACGAAGTGCTCCTCGTGCTTGACGGCTCTACCGGACAAAACGCATTTGAACAGGCTAAGCAATTCGTAGCCGCCACCAACGTCAACGGACTCGCCATCACCAAGCTCGACGGCACCGCTAAGGGGGGCGTCGTGATTGGCATAAGCGACCAGTTCAAAATTCCGGTTAGATACATTGGTCTCGGCGAAGGCATCAATGACCTGCAGGTGTTCCATAAAAATGAATTCGTAAAGTCGCTCTTCGGTTCAGAAATCTGATGGCTCAAAGAAAAGTTGATGTTATAACGCTCGGATGTTCGAAAAATCTTGTCGACAGCGAGCGGCTGATGGGCATGTTTGAAGATGCCGGTTTCGACGCTCTCCATGAACCTGAGAAATTACGCGGCGATATAGTGGTTGTAAATACTTGCGGCTTTATAGGCGACGCGAAAGAGGAATCAATCAACGAAATCCTGCAGCAGATTTCCAACAAAGATGCCGGAGCCGTCAAGGAGCTCTACGTAATGGGGTGTCTTTCACAGCGCTATCTCAACGAGCTGAAGGAGGAAATGCCCGAGGTCGACGGATGGTATGGCAAGTTTGACTGGCACAACCTCGTGGGCAAACTCGCCTCTCAAAATCCGGGAACGGCGAAATATGAACGCCGCATAACCACCCCCCGCCATCATGCCTACATCAAGATTGCCGAAGGCTGCAACCGCTTCTGCTCATTCTGCGCGATTCCGCTCATCACAGGACGCTTCCACTCGCGCCCCATCGACGACATCGTCGCCGAAGTGACATCGCTGGCGGCATCGGGCACCAAGGAGTTCAACATTATCGCCCAGGACCTATCGAGCTACGGCATCGACATCGACGGCAAGTCGCACCTTGCCGAACTCATAGACCGCCTTGCCGACATCGACGGAGTGAAACGCCTGCGTCTCCACTACGCCTATCCCGCACAATTCCCGATGGATGTGCTCGACGTGATGGCTCGACGCGACAATGTGTGCAAATATCTCGACATCGCCCTGCAGCACATAAGCGACAATGTGCTTGCCAACATGCGGCGCCACATCGACGCTGAAGGCACCCGACGCCTACTCGCGCAAATAAGAGAGCGAGTGCCGGGCATTCACATCAGAACCACCCTCATGACAGGTTTTCCCGGGGAGGGCGAAAAGGAGTTCAACGAACTCAAGGAGTTTGTCAAGGAACAGCGTTTTGAACGCATGGGAGCATTTGCCTACTGCGAAGAAGAGGACACCTACGGAGCTAAACATTTCAATGACGACATTCCTCAGGAAGTGAAGCAAGCCCGGCTTGACGAGCTGATGGCTATTCAGGAGGAGATTGCCCTTGAACACAACGAGTCAAAGATTGGAAAAACTTTCAGCGTGATCATCGACCGCGAGGACAAAGACTATTATGCGGGACGCACCGAGTTTGACTCGCCCGAAGTTGACCCCGAAGTGCTCATAAAAAAAACACGCCCGTTGAAAACAGGCGAATTCTACAATGTGAAAATCGAAAGCGCGCTGCCCTTTGAACTTATAGGCAGCGTAGTCGACGATTAAGATTCCGAGTTTAAATGTCGGTCCACTCGATGACCGCTCCCGGCTTCGAGCGACGCACATCGACAAGCCGCTGATTGCGCGACCCACGGAAACGGAGCGAAGTGTCACGTTCCGACTCGACGAAACGTCCGTCGACGAGAACGTCAATATTCTCAAGCAACCGGGCGAAACGCTCGGACACAGCCACATCTTCATAACTGTAGCCGGTGTAGCACCAGATGTTGCGCCCGTCAGCCTTAAGGCGTCGGGCAAGCTCGGCTACGCCATCGGCTTGCAATAGAGGGTCGCCTCCTGAAAACGTCACGTTGAAGTCGTTATCGTCAAGCACCGCCATAATCTCGTCGACAGTCATTTCGACTCCGCCGGCGGCATCCCACGACTGGGGGTTGTGACACCCCGGGCAATGATGTGCACACCCTGCAAAATAAACAGAAGTGCGGAGCCCCGGTCCGTCGACCGAGGTTCCGCCCACTATGTCAAGGACTCTTAAAGTCATAGATTGCTTTATTTGTGCACCACACGGTCGTTAAGCTCGGCAAGCTTGGCGTTGTTCCAGCGGTCGGTGGTTCCCACGAGATAGCCGGTGATTCGCTGCAACTTGTCGATAGCGCGGCTGCCGCACTTGGGACACATGTCAAGGTCTTCCTGCGCGTCCTCATAGCCGCAGTCCATGCAACGGTTGCGGTTGTGGTTCACCGAGCCATATCCGATGTTATACTTATGAATCATGTCCACGATGTCGCTGATAGCGTCGGGATTGTGAGTCGCGTCACCGTCAATCTCCACATAGAAGATGTGACCTCCACCGGTCAGCTCATGATACGGAGCCTCGATTTTCGCCTTGTGGCGCGGCGAGCACTTGTAATACACCGGAACATGATTGGAGTTGGTGTAATAAATTTTGTCGGTCACGCCGGGGATTTCGCCAAACGATTTGCGGTCAGCCTTGGTGAATTTGCCCGACAGCCCCTCGGCGGGAGTTGCGAGCACCGAGAAATTATGATGGTATTTTTCAGAATACTCGTTGACACGGCTGCGCATGTGCTTCACGATGCGCAATCCCAGCGCCTGGGCATCTTCATCTTCGCCATGATGCTTTCCGGTAAGAGCCACAAGGCACTCTGCAAGCCCGATGAATCCGATTCCGAGCGTACCCTGGTTTATAACCGATTCGATAGTGTCGCCGGTTTTCAGATTTTCGCTTCCTATCCACAGGCGCGACATCAACAGCGGGAACTGCTTGGCGAGAGCGGTTTTCTGGAAATTGAAACGGTCACACAACTGGCGGGCGGTGATGTCGAGCACATCGTCGAGCTTGTCGAAAAAGCGGCGTATGCGCTCCTCCTTGTCAATAATATTCATGCACTCGATAGCGATTCTCACAATGTTGATTGTAGAGAAGCTAAGGTTGCCCCTGCCTATCGAGGTTTTCTCACCGAACCGGTTTTCAAACACTCGGGTGCGGCATCCCATCGTTGCCACTTCGTAGCGATAGCGTTTGGGATCGTTCGCATCCCACTTCTCATGCTGGTTGAAAGTGGCGTCGAGGTTCACGAAATTCGGGAAGAAACGGCGAGCGGTCACCTTGCACGCGAGGCGGTATAGGTCATAGTTGCGATCTTCGGGCTTATAGCTGACTCCGCTTTTCGATTTCCATATCTGGATGGGGAAAATAGCGGTCGCGCCGTTGCCGACACCTTCATAGGTAGAGTTAAGAAGCTCACGGATTATGCAACGGCCTTCAGCCGAAGTGTCAGTACCGTAGTTGATTGAGCTGAACACCACCTGATTTCCGCCACGGGAGTGGATGGTGTTCATGTTGTGGATGAACGCCTCCATCGCCTGATGCACTCGGTCGACAGTCTTGTTCATAGCGTGCTGCAACACGCGCTCTTCGCCTTTAAGCCCGTCCAAAGGACGCTTCACATAGTCATCGACCTCGGCGTTATAGAGATGGGAATAATCATTTCCGTCAAATGTCTCCACCTGCTTCACTTCTTCGATGAAAGAGCTGCGCACGTAGGGAGCGAGATAGAAATCAAACGCAGGAATAGCCTGTCCGCCATGCATTTCGTTTTGAGCGGTCTCAAGCGAAATGCATCCTATGATACTTGCTGTCTCGATGCGCTTTGCCGGACGCGATTCTCCATGACCTGCCGTAAAACCGTTCTCGAGGATATTGTCGAGAGGATGCTGCACGCAGGTGAGGCTCTTGGTGGGATAATAATCCTTATCGTGAATGTGGAGATAACCGTTTCTGACTGCTTCGCGCGCCTCGGCAGAGAGAAGATAGTCGTCGACAAACGGCTTGGTAGTCTCGCTGGCAAATTTCATCATCATCCCCGCGGGAGAATCGGTATTCATGTTGGCGTTCTCACGGGTAATGTCATTATTCTTCGCCTCGATAATTTCAAGGAACATATCGCGGGTCTTCGCCTTGCGGGCTATGTTTCTCTGATCGCGATAAGCAATATAGCGTTTAGCCACCTCTTTGCGTGGGCTCTTCATCAGCTCGACCTCGACGCGGTCCTGAATCTCTTCGACCGTCATTCGCTCCGAGCCCGACATCGAAATGCGGTCAGTGATTTTAAGAATCAACGATTCATCCTCCCCCA
The DNA here is from genome assembly GCA_014801235.1 of Bacteroides sp. GTDB lineage: Bacteria > Bacteroidota > Bacteroidia > Bacteroidales > Muribaculaceae > Muribaculum. Next base: position 19,102 of record JAAVEM010000011.1, read on the forward strand.
TCTCAGTCTGGAGCATAGCTTTGCGTATAGCCGCCTTTATCTTCTCGTCGTTATAGCCTACAACTCGGCCATCACGCTTAACTACAACTTGTATCATCGGTATTATTGGATTGATAAATGTGCTTTATTTTTTACTCCTGCAAAGCTACAAAACATAACATTATCCCACAAAAATTTTAACGCTAAAGTTATCAACAATCGTGCATCATGCGATGTAAATAATTTTCATTTTGGACAACTTTTAAACTACTATAAAAANTTAAACCGCTATAATATAGCGGTTTAAAAATATTTTTGGAAAACTTNATTAAAAATGNCAGCCGTNAAGATTGACAAAGAAGACAAATTNTGCACACAAAATCAAACCATTCATTGATTACAAAAGAACTTCCACAGGGGAGCCGCCATGAGGGCTTGCTTTATCTTGTCGCCNACGAGAAGCGCATAAACTTCATCACGAGAAAGCAGCCTCACNCTTATATCNTCNGTNCGNTCNAGATGCTGCGNTTCCTGTNANTNTNACNCCGCGGGCNANGTANCANTANGTGAGATTGNTNGTNGTGCTNGGATTAGCCGANAGAACCGANGTCAGNTCCCAGTCGCCCCCGGTGTAGCCGGTCTCCTCGGCAAGTTCGCGGCGGGCTCCGTCAAGAGGNTNCTCNCCNTNCTCCACCACNCCGGCGCATAGCTCGATNCCCACTTCGTCAAGCCCGTGNCGATANTGCTCCACCATCACGAATTTTCCCTCGTCGGTAATAGCGATCACGTTTATCCACGAAGGATATTCCAGAATATAAAATTCATCGTTTATTTCGCCAGAGGGCAACTGAACGACATCACGCCGCGCGGTGAGCCACGGACGCTTGATCAAATACTCGCTTGAAAGTGTTTTCCACTTCTGTATCTCCTTTTCCGCCATATAGGGTGACGTTAATTACTGCTGTTTAAGATTCCTGACAATGTGNNCCATGTCGGCGGCGATAGCCTCNACNGCGGGNANAATCACNCTNGCGCTGTCGGTTTGCGGCGAAGTGAACTCCATGGTGGCGTGAAGCNCCACTGAAGNGCTGTCGGTGGCAAGCATCTGCACGGGAGCCTGACACTGCGGTGTCACCATGACCCANCCCGAATATGCCGACGAGTCNTTNNNAAGAGTCCTGATTTCGCTTTCATATATACCNATGCGGTCAGCCATGCGGTCGAAATGGTTGGCGAGCACCCGGTGTATTTTCCCGGAGTCAGGCACTGTGACGAGCCCATAGTACACGATGGCATTATATTGCGGATAATCGCTTTTAAACATATAGCTTCCCGGAAAAGTCTTCACCATCGTCGTGGTTGAAGCGATGTTGGTCTCCACATTGCATGGCACGCTGTCAAATGGAGCATAATCGGCGTGATATTCGCTGTGACCGCCGCATGAAACTGTCAACAAGGACACNGCCGCGACCAAAGCAGTCTTAAATTTACGAGTAAACAATAGCATATTTCTTTACTTTTTTCTCCGNCTAAATTACAAAAACATCACCACATAGGCAAGCGCTTAAGAGCCGTCCTTACAAAAAAAATGGGCTGCGAAAAATCGCAGCCCACCAAAATTATCCAAGTAACAATTTATTACCAAAGAGTTCCACGTTTCCAACGCTGGTCTCCGATGTTCTTCTTATACACATCGCTGTTGGTAACCTCGGGAGTTGCATTGTAGAACAATCCGTCGAGGGTTGAACGCTCGTGCATATCAGGATCGGGAGAGTGGTGCGGAGGATTCGGGCTGCGCATCAACTGAGTGGGAAGNAGTCCGCTGGCATGAACAACGAGNTCATCGATACCGTTGGGATAAGCNCCNTCNTAAGCTGAGAACTTACCCATTGAGTTTGAACGGGCTGAGAATGCAGCCGAGTTGAAGACTGCGTCATCACCCTGAGCTGCGGGATCCCAGTTAGAACCATAGTTGTCACATACGTCNAANACGANATCCTCACCACCGTTGATTTGGCGGATATCAGCTCCGGCGAAGTACATTGTGCGCGGGTCATCAGCATCCTTAGCCTGGATGAACAAGTTCTGCTTCATTGTGATCTTAGAACCGTTGGGCAGATAGCGCATCGAGAAGATGGGAAGACCTGTCTTACGGGTGCTGAAGTTAAGGACGGTGTTGTTGCTGAATGTGATGTCATACTTCACGCTTGCAGGCCAGTCAAGGTTCACATTGTTATTTGAGAACAAAGACACNTTGGGGCAGTCAACAAACGAGTTGTTGGTCCATACCATGTGAGTGAACACGTTTGACTTACCGGTAGCAGGCTTACCGTCATCGGCAACCCATGCATAACCGCGACCGTCATTGTTGTAGTACATACAGTTCCAGAAGATATTGTTGTCGATAATGATGTTATCAAACACTTTACGCTTCTCACCCTGAACACGGAAGAATCCGCGGATAAGACCCTGGAACGAGCAGTTTCTGATCTGGAGTGAATTGAATGTCACTGCCATACCGGTAGAGTGCATGTTTGCGAAGTAGTTACCTGAAGCGTTTCCGCGTCCTGCAGCCTGGTCACCGTAGTTGAGCGCCAAGGGCACCTCAAAGTCGATGTCTTCGAAAATCATGTCACCCACAAGGATAGGAGCGTCACCTTCACCTGCTTCTTTCGGACGACCGAACATGAAGTTGAATGTGCGTGGAGAGCCTTCGTTTCTGTCGATACCGCTCAAGAACACTTTCGCGCGCTTACCCTGAGCAAGATCTTCGGGGTTAGTGCGGAGGGTAAAGCCCTTTGACACGTTAACACCGCCATAGAAGTAATAGTTCTTGCCACCCTCGAGCTCGAAAATCTGTCCCTCTGCATAAGAGTTGTCAATCATATAGTGAGAAAGAATAGTATCGATACGGGCGCAATTATATTCCGGAAGGCGAGCAGCCTCGATAGTGTCAGAAGCGCCGGCACGAACATCCTCCCACTTGAGAAGTTCAGGTTCTCCGGGGGTTCCTGATGTACGGGGAGCCATTGTGTTGTAAACGGCGTCCACCTTTACAGGATTGTTGGTGTTCTGAAGGTTTACGACATAAGTTGAGTTTGGATCAAGACCTGTCACATCAACATAACCATTCTGACGGTCAGTATCAGTCAGGACATAGCGACGGAACATTTCAGGAACATTCGCATTGGGATTGGTCAATGACGGTTCCACGGTAAGAATCTGAGCAACGAAGTTTCCTTCATCATCAACTTCAAAGTTTTCAAGAAGCTGCTGATTGCTACCGCCGGCAGTCGCAAAGCTCAAGTCGAAAGTTACACGGAAAGATGTTTCCTCGCGGTTGGTGATACCTACAACGTCGGGCACATCGTAACGGGGATCGGTACTCAAACCAAGGTAGTCAGCCCACTGGCGACCGTTACCGTAGCCATACCACTTTGAGTGGTACTGGCTATTGGCGTCAAACTCACCTGTCGCAGCGTTATAACCGCGCGGGTCAAGAGTGCGGATGGCAAAACGATAGGGGTTTGAATATTCGAGGTCCTTGATAAGGATGTTGAGCACATCGGGACCAACGATGGTGTCCCACAGAATCTTTGCGGGATCCTCCCAGTCTTTAGCCTCACCTGACGACACAAGACCCTGGTTGGACATCTTGATTTCGTAGCCGGCGCAACCGTCAACGGCAAACCATGCAAGATAAATGTCATTAAGGTCTCTGACCTGGCAAGCGTATGCCTCATCACCCCAGCCGGTGTTATTGTCAACACGGAACAAGGTCATGTGCTGGCGATCTACATCACCGAACTCTTCATCAGATACAGGATCGTCATCCTTACAAGAATATAACGAAATTGCTGAAAGAGCGATTAATGGATATATGAATTTTTTCATGATTGATCGATTTATTAATAACCGTAGTAGTTAACGTATGCGTTTCCTGAATCCTGAATTGCAGCCTGCGGATAAGGCAGGATATAGCGTACCACAGGAAGCGTTGATGCGTCTCTCACTTCGGGAAGCGGAGTGGTGGTGGTATTGTTCACAACAACAACCACGTCAGAGCTGTTGGTGTCAACGCCGCGCACGAATCCATAGTAAGAATAGAGAACGCTGCCATTGAAGCTACCGTCCTTACACCAGTTTTCATAGTAGCTTCCGCGCTGCCATTCTGAACCAGAGGGAACAACCTTGTTTTCATAAAGGTTATAGAACTCAAGAACGTCAAGCTGATTGTTGGGGAATGTAGCCGTACGAGGATTGTTGACAGTCTTTGAAGGATTCTCGACAATCTTATAACCGATTGTCATAGGAATCTGATCCCAGAACTCATCGTTCTTTCCATCGTAGATAGAAACGCTTTCAGTGTAGCCTGAAGGATAAGCGTTGTTCTCGGCAACACCAAACATGCGGAGGAACGCATAAGCAAGTTTCTCGGCATAGAGATTGTTGCGCACGAGGTCTTTCCAACGCAGGTTCTCACCCGCGAACTCAAACATGCGCTCGTCGAGCACAGCCTTGAGGAATGACTCCTGGCTTCCGGCAGCGGTAGCGATGTAAGCGTCAACCTTGTCAGCTGCGTTTTCAGAGTTGCGGAACGCGCGGCTGCGCACTTCCTTGAATGCGTCGATAGCTTTCTGACCGTTTGCACCGCTCACGCCGTTTTCAAGTTCGTTGATAGCCTCGGCATAAGTGAGAAGAACGTCAGTGTAACGCATGTAGGGGAAGTTGATACCGGTGCTTCCGGTAGAAGAGTTTCCAAGCGGAGAGTTTGACCACAGCTTAGACCACTTGTTGTTGTAAACCTTATAGGCGTTGGGCTCGGTGGTGGGGATACCGTCATAGGTGTAGTTCCACATACCGATGAGGTAGTCACGGCGAACGTCTTCCTCGTCAAAGAGGTAGCGAACGAGCGGATGAAGACCTACGGCACCTGAAGTTTCACCCCAAGAATAGTTGGTCTGACCGTTCTGAGCGTTGAATTTGTAACCGTGAACATAGCCGATGTTACCGCTGGTTTCCTTAGTGTAAGGAATTTCAAAGATGGGGTCATCGCTATTGTTTACAACGTAGTTACACTCGTCAACAAACACGTCAACAAAGCTCTTGTTGAGAGCGTGGTTGCTCAATGTCATGACTGAGTCGCAGTAGTCGGCAGCTGTCTTGTAGTATTCAAGATAGTTGGCGGGACGCTCCATCTTTCCGTAGCTTGCACGGTTAGCCTTGTCGGGCATAAGGGTGTAACCGCCGTTGGTCATCGCGATACGAGCGATCATTGACCATGCGAATTCCTTTGAAGCATGCTCAACGCCGTTGGTGATGTCGGCAGCAAACTGCATGTCTTTTGCAGCATCCTTAAGGTCGGCGATAAGGTCGTCGAGAATCTGATGACGGTCCACTACGTCGAAAATCTCTTTACCATAGTTGTAAGAGGGTTCGAGAGTGTAAGGAATATCTCCGAAATACCACACCATTTCAAAGTAGAAGATGGCACGGAGACACTTAGCTTCACCAAGCATCTGAAGAGCGGTTTTGTCACCGTCTTCAACGAAAGATGACTTTGACATCTGATCGATGAAGATGTTGCAGTGCTCGATAGCGTTGTAGGAGTTCTGCCAGAACGAACGGGCAGTTGAAGACTCGGCTGTACAGTCGAAACGGCGGGGATTGTTGGTTCCCGAAGTTTCGCCTGAGTAAGCGTTGAAGTCAAGGTCGCTGTTGAGAATCAGGTTTCCTCCGGTGATTGAGGAAGAAACAGAGTTCAACTTAGCATATAAGCCGTTCAGCGCCATTTCCGCGTCAGCCAGAGTGCCATAGGCATAGTCATAGTCGAAGCTTGACGGGGTTTCCACATCGAGATAATCGTCGCAGGATGCTAACGATGCGGTAACGAGTCCGGCAATAAGAATATTACGTAGTTTCATTTTCTGTTATTCGTTTAAGGTTAGAATGTAACATTAAGACCCACTACATAACCACGTGAACGCGGGTAACGGTTGAAGTCCCAAGAAGGAGTTGTACCGCTCATCACGTCAACCTCGGGGTCGAAACCTGAGTAGTTGGTGATGATGAAGGGGTTGGAAAGAGAACCGTAAACACGAACTTTCGACATGCCGGCTTTCTGAGTCAACTTGTTGGGAAGAGTGTAACCAACAGTGATGTCGTTACAACGGAGGAATGAACCGTCCTCAACAAAGTAGTCGAAAGTAACCTGGTTGGTAAGGTCGGCGGGGTTCCACATCTTCACGTCAGAGTTCAGGTCAAGATAAGTTCCGACGGGATCATCGAGGAAGTAAGCCTTGTAGTAGCACTCCGGATCGTTGCGGCGGGTGTAGCGCCAGCGGTCGCCGCTGAACTTGTCAAGAACATTNTAGAAGTTCTTTGAGTTGCTGATTGAAGATGACAAGTAGTAAGCAGTTGCGTTATACACGTCAAAGTCAAGGAAGAAAGTGAAGTTGGCGGTAAGGTCAAAGTTCTTCCACTGACCGTTAAGACCGAAACCACCCTGAAGCTTAGGAGTAGTGTTACCGATCACTTTGCGGTCGTTCTCGTCGATGATACCGTCGTTGTTCAAGTCTTTGAACTTGATTTTACCGGGAAGGGTAGCGTCGCCTGAGTTAGAGCTTGCAAGCACGTTGTTGAGCACGGTTCCGCTGACGCGTTTGCCGTTTTCGTCAAGCACCAAAGGAATAGGCTCGGCGGTGAAGTTGGTCAACGGGTTNAAGTTGAACTCGTCGGCGGTGTAAAGTCCGTCATAAACCCAACCATAGATAAGACCCATCTGCTCGCCCACCTTGAGGCAGTAGCTGTTGTAGTCCGACTTGTCACGGCTGCTCTTGTCCCAAAGTTCGGTGTCAGTACCGTTAAGCTTGTCAACAGTCATGCGGTTAGCACCGAGAGTAAGAGTNGCGCTCAATGAGTAGTCACGTCCGCGAAGGATGTCACCTTCAAGAGTCAACTCGAAACCTTTGTTGGTGATCTGACCAACGTTACGCCACTGCTGAGTGTAACCGGTGTTGGTCAGCACCTGTGACTTGTGAAGAAGGTCGCTGGTGGTGTTCCAGTAGAACTCGGGAGTGATTGTCAAGCGATAGTCAAACATNGAGAAGTCAACNGCTACGTTGCGGGTAACGGTTGTTTCCCANTTGATTTTCGGGTTGGGAAGANAAGAATCCATCACATAGTAAAGTTCNCCGTTCANGCGGTTTTCGCCGAAGCCGGGACCGCCTGATGATGACAGACCGTAAGCGTAGTTCCACATATCNGCCTTGGTCAAGTTCTTACCNGCCTTACCGATAGCGGCGCGGAGTTTCAAGTTGGAGATGACGGGAGCGGCATCTTTCATGAAGNTTTCATTAGAGATGACCCAACCTGCCGATACNGAGGGGAAGAAGCCCCACTTGTAGCCGGGAGCGTAGAACGAAGTACCGTCGGCACGNGCTGTGAACGAAACGAGATACTTGTGATCGTAGTTATAGTTCACCTGGCCGAAGAACGAAGCCATGCGGTTGGGAGTTCCGGTGCCTGAGCTTACGCCCCAAGGAGTACCAAGACCCATGTTNGCGATAGCCTTGTTGCCTGTTACGTCATGCGGGAAGTAACGAGCCGACATTGTGCTGCTCGAAGTAGAAGAGTGCTGGATTTCCTGACCGAGGAGGAAGTAGAAGTTATGGAGGTCCTTAAGGGTCCAGTCATAAGAAGCGGTGTTNGTCCAAGTATACTTGTCAGTCTGACCCTTAGCCATGTAAGCCACGGGGAGCCCGTTGTTAGCCTCAGCGTTAGGAGTTCCAAGTCCGTAGAATCTGTCGGTCTGGTCAAANCTCANGAAGTACACACCCTCAGTGCGCAGTGTAAGACCGCTGATCGGTTTCCACTCCAAAGAAGCCTGGTTGGTGAACTCATAGCGATGACGCTTGTAAAGGTTACGCGTCAAGTCAGAACGCGGGTTGGTATACTCGAAGATAGCCTCTTCATCGGGGTCAACTGTTCCAACTTCCCAGTGAGCGAATTCACGGAGACCGTTGGTGGGACGATAACGGAGCACGTCGATGATACCGCCGGTNCCNANNTGNTCACCGCCTTCACCGAGGTCACGGCGATAAGACATCTTGGGGTTGAAAGTGAAAGTAAGGTTCTTNCCGAGCTTNGCATTCAACTTGGTGTTGATGTTGGTGCGGCGCACGCCTGTGTTCANGATGATACCCTTGTCATCACTTTGAGTGATNGACACGTTGTAACGGATNTTTTCAGTACCGCCACCGACTGATACGTTAGCCGAGTAGCTCATAGGAGTATCGCCCATAACTTCGTCCTGCCAGTCATGAGTNACNGCATNCTCNATAAAGGTCGATATCCTNNGGGTGACCGAANTTNGCNCGGAAGAACTTAGCGTTAGAGCTTCGNGTAGAAGTACCTACCGCCCAGTCATACTGNTAGTCAGCGAAGTCGTAGCTGTCCATAAGGTCGAGCTTCTTTGAAAGGTGGCTCCAGGTCAACGATCCGTTGAACGAAACGGTAGTCTTGCCTTCCTTGGCGCTCTTGGTGGTCACAACGACAACACCGTTACCACCCTTGGCACCGTAGATGGCGGTCAACGACGCATCCTTAAGAATGTCGATCGACTGGATGTCGCTCGGCGGGATATCGTTGATGTTGTCAGTCTGGAATCCGTCGACAATGAACAACGGGTTAGAGTCAGAACCGTCGCCTGAAGCTACAGAAGCCGTACCGCGGATGCGGATGTTAACGTCGGCACCGGGCTGACCGTCGACTGTGGTTACCTGCACACCGGCTACCTTACCCTGAAGGGCGACAGCGGCTGATGTAACGGGGACTACAGTAAGTTTTGAACCTGACACTGATCCGACCGAACCGGTCAAGTCGCGGCGGGCGCGGGTGCCGCCATAACCTACCA
>JAAVEM010000012.1 GCA_014801235.1 Bacteroides sp.
CTCTCCCCATGTTGGCACGCCAACATGGGGTTTCACATATCTCAACGTCTCCGACGTTGATTGCGATGAACCCATTCGGGTTCATCGCCGTGACGGATGAGGGTGGTGGTTGAGGGAAAACATCGGAGATGTTTGACGGATGCGGGCACTTGGGATGTTTGATGTATGAGTGCGGTGGCACGGGGAAAACATCGGAGATGTTTGATGTGAAGAACCCCATGTAAAAACGAATGTTTTTACATGGGGACTAACGAATTACCCTCAACTGCCATCCTCGGAGAGGATGAATAGAACACGGCGTTGTGTGATTGTGCAAGAACCCGCAAGGGTTAGTCTCCAGAACGAGGGCGGCAAATATCGGGGATGTTGGATTATGTGGTGGTCCCCGTAGGGGGCATTAATGTTAGCGTCGGGGCGATGTCGCCGTCAGGTGGCATCGTCCCGGGGTAAAACGGGAGAAAAGATTTGCTCCCTGTAAGGGGGCTTTACAAACGGTTGAAGTCCCCCTACGGGGAACCCTTCTTTGCTCTGTACATTCCCCGGGACGGCGCCCTCTACGAGGACCCCGCCCCGGGTCTAACATTAATGCCGCCTACGGCGACAATGCGTGACAATCCTGAAAGCTTGCCCTACGGATGTGCCGCCTACGGCGACAATGCTGGACAAGCCTGGAAGGCTTGCCCTACGGATAGCCGGGTAGAGTGAGCGGATGCGAACTCTGCCCGGTCGTGGGTGTGTGATGGATTGGCACTCTGTAAAGAGTGCCCCCTGAATCAAATGGCGGGGGTTAGATGTCGATTTTCTTGATGCGGTTGCGGTGGGTGAAGCGCTTGCGCAACTGGATGAGGCGGCGCCAATAATGAGATAGTGTCAACCACCATTCGCCGGGGTTTGACGCAACGTCGCCGCCAAGCGGATTGTATGCCGACACCGTTATGGCACCGTCGCCGAACTGCTCGGGGTAGAGCACGATGAGATTGTTGCGCGAGAAGTGCTTCTGCAGGAAGGTGGGCAGCTCCTCCATCGACGGGTTGAATGACACCGAGGCGCGGCGGGCATTGACAACTATGAACAGGTCGTCGTCGAGAATGCGGTTGGCAAGCAAAACGAAGTCATCCCACTCCTCCACGTCACGGTACTCGTTTCTGATTTCATACTTCTCAGAGTGCAACACACCTCTTATATAGGACTTGACCTCGGCGTTGCAACAGAATATCACGCGGCAACCGAGTTGCTGAGTGAGATTGGCGATTGCCGTCACCCAGTGCTTGAATCCCATTTCATACTGCGCCTTGTCGGGCACGGAAACAACGATTCGGGTGATGGTGCTGACGGGGATGAAACAGCGGGTGATGACAACCATTTTGTGGGTCGATTCGAGCAATCGTTCAATTTTCGTCCCGAAGAAAGAGTCGATGACAGTCGACTTGCGGTGCATACCGATAATCACCTCCGAGATGTCGCGTTCCTCGACCGTGTTGGTCAGTCCGGTCACGAAATTCAGGTCATATCGCTCGATGGGGCGCACTTCGGTATCGACGCTGGCGCCTGTCTGTATCGCCAATTCGAGAGCGTTTCTGCCTATAGCCTTTGACCCTGCCGAGTTGTCGCTTCTCACATGGGCGGCATATAGATGCCCGCTGCGGTCATAGGGATTGCGCATCAGCACGGCGAGCTCCACAAGCCCGGGAACGGTCAGCGGATTTGCCACTGCTATCATGGTGTTTTGATTGTGGCTCGACGATGAAGCGGCGTTCTGCTCGGCGTTTTCAATCTGTTCCATCTTCATTCGGGCGGCTGCACGCTCGGTGACTATCGACGAGATGGTGCAGGTCACGAGAATCATAACGATGGTGCCGTTGAGCACCGCCTCGTCAAACATTCCTATGTTGAAGCCGATCATCACGGCGGCAAGCGTGGCGGCAGCCTGAGCGTTTGACAATCCGAAAATCATTTTTCGGTCAAGCGCCGGCATGTGGTAGGTGAGCTGTGTCGCCCATGCCGCCAGCCATTTGCACAGGGTGGCGACTGCCGACATTATCAATGCCACGTAAAGCGTGTCCCATCCTTTGAAAACCACATTTATGTTGATGAGCATTCCCACTCCGATGAGGAAGTAGGGGATGAAGATGGCGTTGCCCACAAACTCGATGCGGTTCATCAGTGGCGACATATTGGGAATGTAGCGGTTCATGACGATACCGGCGAAGAAAGCGCCAAGCACGCTTTCAAGCCCGATGAGCCCGGCGGTGCTGCTCGCCAGAAACACCATAGCGAGCACGAAGATGAACTGCATCACGCTGTCGCTGTAATTTTTGAAAAACCAGCGAGTGACGCGCGGAAAGATATAGATGACGGCAAGGCTGTAGATGACAAGCCGCAGCATGAGCATGAGCACCTCCGACGCGTTGAACTCACCGTCATTGTGGATGCCGACACACACGGCAAGCACGATAAGCGCGCCGAGCACGGTGACAATCGTTCCGGCGATAGTGATGATAACCGTCGACGACTTGGTGAGCCCGAAGCGGGAGATTATAGGATAGGCGACCAGAGTGTGGGAGGCATACATGGATGCGAGCAGTATCGAGGTCAGCCAGTCGAGATTGAGGAAATAACGTGAAGTGACAGTACCGAGCACCATCGGGATGAGGAAAGTGTAGGTGCCGAATGTCATCCCCTTTTTCAGGTTCTTTTTCAGGTGGTACATGTCAATCTCTATCCCGGCGAGAAACATGAGATAGAGTATTCCCACCTGTCCGAATATCTGGAAGCTCGCGTCGCGCGCAAGCAACCCTATTCCGTAGGGACCGACGATGACGCCGGCTACGATCATCCCTATGATGTGGGGGATTTTGATTTTATTCAGTAGCAGCGGGGCAAGAAGAATTATGACCAGCACGATTAAAAATATCAGTACGGGGTCGGTCACGATTGGAGTTGTCAGCGCTGTGATCATCAGGTATAGATTTTGAGAGCAAATTTACGAAATTTTAGCGTCTTTGGCAATTGTCAAGGGCGTTAACTTTCATGCGGCATGATTTGCAGTCAAATTCCAGTGCGAGAGCGATGTTGCCTGAACGCAGTGTCAGCGGTCCCCTCAACTTGTCGTTGCCCCCCTCTTTGAGGCATGCTCCGAGTTCGCGGCGCAGACAATAGCGTGTCGTCATCACTTGCGGATTCTTGCCGGGCGAGGCGATTTCGGCAGCCGGCTGTATGCGTGTCACTCCGTGATCGAGGTAAAATTGCCGCGCAAGCCGGTTGGCTACGTTTTCATGATAAGTTATCTCAGTCCCGTCGGGGAAAACGGCGTCAAGTTTTTCGGGGCGGCGCAGTTCCCTCCTGAGACGGCACCGGTTGTCGCTTTCGAGCAGTTCAAGCGCTTTGCGGCGCAGCGACGCGAGCTCCTTTGCCGGGATGAATATCTCGCCCGCAAGGTCTTCGTAAGAGTCAAGGCGATAGATGGTCTCGCCAAGTTTCCCCATTATGCGTCGGCGCGCGTCGGTCTGCGGCGTTTTAGCCGGTTCAATCTTTATCGGGTCAGAGAGGGTGGAACAGCTGTTGCCCCTTTCGTCAGCCACATCAAGAGCGAGCCTGTCGCCCGCAAGCCGCAACGTCATCTTTACGGCTATCGAGCGTGACGATGACCGACGGCTGAGGAGGTCGTCGAAAGCCTTGTCGCTATTGCGGTAGAGCGTAGTGCCGGGGGCGGCATATATGCGTGTCGCCGGGTAAAGGCGATTCCCTTCAATGCGGTTGAGCCTGAAGCCGGTGAATCGGTTGTCGCTGTCGAAGAAACCCATTCCGTCGCCGTTGGCGAGCGGAGTTTTGAGATCGGCGATTATACAGTTGCCATCGCTGCGTTTCACTTTGCCCACGGGTTCGCCCTGGGACTTCGGAGTGTAGATTGACGCTATTTTTCCCGGCTTCCCGTCGAGAAAATAGGGAGTGAATCCGCGGTTGAAGCTTTTTTCTGCCGCCGGATTGAATCCTGTTTCCGTGGTTCCGAATGACGAGCGGACGTAACGGTCGGGGTGGTGCTCGATGATGTCGTCGATGCGCTTGCGGTAGAATGCGCAGATGTTTTTGACATATCCGGCATCTTTTAGACGCCCCTCGATTTTGAATGACGATATGCCGGCTTCCATCATTGATTCTATTCCCGAGGCGCGGTTCATGTCTTTTAACGACAGCAGATGTCGCTCCCGGGCGATAAGATTGCCGTCGCCGTCATAGAGGTCGAAAGGCAGACGGCATATCTGGGGGCACTCTCCCCGGTTGGCGCTTCTCCCTTTAAGCACCCATCCGGCATGGCAGTCGCCGCTGTAGCTCACGCACAACGCTCCATGAACGAATGATTCCAGAGGCACGTCGACAGCCTCCCTTATTTCCTGAATTTCGGTCAGCGACAGTTCGCGCGGCAATACGAGCTGTGAAAATCCTGCGTCCTGGAGGAAACGCGCGCGTTGCGGAGTGCGGATGTCACACTGCGTGCTGGCGTGGAGCGCTATCGGGGGCAGATCTATGCGCAGCAATCCCATGTCCTGGACTATGAGCGCGTCAACTCCGGCGCGGTAAAGGCGCTTGATCATGGCTTCGGCGGCTTTCAGTTCATGGTCATAGAGGATAGTGTTGACCGTGACATAAATCCGAGCCTGATATTGGGCGGCGAAGTCACATAGGGCTTTTATGTCGTCGATGGAGTTTGTTGCGGCGGCGCGCGCTCCGAAACTTTCCGCTCCGATGTAGACGGCATCAGCTCCGTGAATAATCGCGGCACGGGCTATTTCGGCATTTCGAGCCGGAGCCAGCAGCTCGATCGGTGTGGGGTTATGATGGGATGGTGTAGCCATGGGACAATCGATTTTTTGTTATTTGGGCTGAAGGGGGGAGATGCGGATGCGTTTAAACTGATAGTAAACCATCAGCACGGTGACAATTGTAGCGCCGATATCTGACGTTGGGAAAGATGCCCACACTCCGTTTAGCCCGAAATACTTGGGTAGCGTCATCAGTAGCGGGATGAGGAATATCACCTGCCTTATGAGGCTGAGGAAAATGGATTTCCCTGCCATGCCTATTGACTGGAACAACGTGGTGGAAACAATCTGGAACCCCACCGGCCAGAACATGACCGTGGCGATGTGGAGCCCGTTGACAGTCGCGGCTATCAGCTCGGGGTCGATGGTGAACGCGCGGGCGATGTAGACAGGGAAGAACACGCTCACGATAGCCCCTGCCGAGGTGACGCAAGTGCCGAATATCGCCGCCGCCCAATAGGCTTTGCGCATGCGGTCATAGTGCCCGGCGCCGTAATTGTAGCCTAAGATGGGCTGCACTCCCTGGCAAAGCCCTACCACTACCATGCAAAGCAGCGAGGTATAGGTACTGAAAATGCCGACGGCGCCCACAGCCATGTCGCCGCCATATTCCAGAAGCGAGCGGTTGATGATGGCGTTGATTGCCGACGCGCAGAAGTTGACTATGCTCGGCGCGGCTCCGATGCTGATGATTGCCCAGATGATGTGGAAGTTGAGCTTGTAAATCCCTTTCTTGAAATGGAGCGTCGATGTCTTTTTGCAGAAGTGAGCCAGCACGAATGCCGCGCCCACGGTCATCGAGATGTCGGTGGCGATAGCCGCGCCCTTTATTCCCATGTCGAGACCGAAAATGAATATGGGCGCGAAAATGAGGTTGCACCCGGCTCCGATGAACATCGTTATCATCGACAGGCGCGGATAGCCCGACGCCCTCATCACATTGTTCATGCTATACATTATGTTCATCACCAGCATGCCGGGAAGAATGTACATCATGAACTCTTTGGCATAAGGAAGAGTGCGCGACGACGCTCCGAAAAGAATCAGCAGGTCGTCCATGAATATTCCGAACAGGCTCAGATAAATCGTGGCGTTGATCACAATCATCACCAGCGAGTTGCCAAGCACTTGCTCGGCTTTCAGTTTATTGCCCTGTCCTAAAAATATCGACACGCGCGCGGCGGCTCCGGCGCCTATCAGCACCCCGATAGCCGCGCTGAGGTTCATCACCGGAAATGTGATGGCGAGACCGGCGATGGCGTCGGGACCCACCCCTCTGCCAATAAAAATGCGGTCAATCACATTGTAGAGCGACATCACCACCATTCCTACGATTGCGGGCAGGCTATACTCCCACAAAAGTTTGCCGATGGGGCGGGTGGCGAGTTCGGTTATATTTTTAGTAGGCTGCTTCATTTGCTGGCGGATAATGTTTCATACAGGTTTCTGCAACCGTCTTCGAGCAGATCCAGCACGAGCTCAAAACCTTCGGCTCCCTCATAATAGGGGTCGGGAACATGGTCATAGCGTGTCGCCATCCCTACGAATTTTATCATCGGGACAATCTTGGCTTCTGCTTCAACGGTGGGCGCCATGGCGCGCAAGTCGCGCTCATTTGACGCGTCCATCGGAATGATGAGGTCGAAGTTGTCAAAATCGCTTTGTCTGAATTGTCGTGAACGGTGGGTGAGGTCATAGCCGCGTCGCTGGGCGTGGATTCTCATTCGCCTGTCGGGCAGGTCGCCGGCATGCCCTCCGTAGGTTCCCGCCGAGTCAATAATCCAGCGGCTTGAATCGCCCTCGGCGTCGATAATGCTTCGCAGCACGCCTTCGGCTGCCGGAGAACGGCAGATGTTGCCGAGGCACACGAAAAGCACTCTGATTTTATCGCTGTGTTTCAATGCATGGATAGCATTTGATTCCCTGTTCGCGCTATTATTTCCCATTGCTCTGTGTTTACGTGATGGAGATTTGGAGCCGTTATTATTGTCGTGCCGGCTCTAATAGTGCAAAGATAGCGAATTTTGGCTGTAACCGTGTTATGAAAGTTGAGATATAATCTCTCGGGCGGTGGTGTCGGCGGCGTCTGATGTCCCGAGAACCTCTCTCATGAACCGGTAGCCGTCGAGCTGATTGTCGTGTCCGGGGCTGCCGGGCAGGATGTTGTGCAGCTCTCTGCCCACCGCTGTCGGGTTGCAGTTGTGCATGAGCATCTCGGGAATGATAAGTCGGTCAGCGATAAGATTGGGGAGCGAGACATATTTTATTTTTAGAATCTTCTCCATAATCTTATATGTGAGCCGGGAGCCGTTGGAGCGGTAACACACCACCTGTGGCGTGTTGAGTAGAGCGCATTCGAGGGTTGCGGTGCCTGAAGTGACCAGCGCAGCCGACGCATATCTCATCAGCTCGAATGTCATGCCCGAAACGATGGGAGTGCCGGGAGTCACGTAATAGCCGTAGTAGGGGAGGTCTATCCCGGGAGCGCCGGCTATGACTGTCTGATAGTCGGGGAAGCGTTGTGCCGCCGCCTCCATGATCATCAGGTTGTTTTTGATTTCCGATTTGCGGCTTCCCGGCACCAGCGCTATTATCGGACGGTCGGGCAGATTGTTCTTCTTGAGAAATTCCTCCCGGCTCATGATGTGGGTGAGTTTTTCGTCGACCTCTTCGACCGACGGGTTACCCACATACTCGACTTTCATGTAATGGCGCGCGTAGAAGTCGGTTTCAAACGGAAGGATGCAATAAACCTGTCTCACATATTTCCTTATCGCCTTCACGCGGTGCTCTTTCCATGCCCACACTTTTGGCGAGATGTAATAGAAAACCGGTATGCCGAGCGAGTAGGCGTAGCTTGCGAGTTTGAGGTTGAAGCTGGGATAGTCGACGAGGATTAATGCGTCGGGGCGGAATTTCTTTATCGTCTCCTTGGCGCGTTTCAGATTGGAGAGCACCTTGGGAAGATGGCGCAGCACTTCGCTGAATCCCATGAACGCCATCTCGCGATAATGGATTTCAGGCTGATGACCGGCTTCAGCCGCCATGAGGTCGCCGCCCAGAAATGCTACCTGAGCGTCCTTGTCGCGATTGACAAGCTCCTTTATCAGTTGGGCGGCGTGAAGGTCGCCCGATGCTTCTCCTGCTGAAACGAAATATCTCATCGTCAATTGTTGTTATTGCGTGATACGATGTCGAAATTCTCCACGTAGATTTCGGTCACGGTGTGCTTGATGGTGTTGCGGTCCTCCCAAGAGCGGGTGCGCAATTTACCTTCTACATAGAGTTTGGTCCCTTTTCTGATATATTTCTCGGCAAATTCAGCCGCTTTGTCCCACATGACGATGCGATGCCACTCTGTGCGCTCCGGAATCTGGACTCCGGCAGCGGTTGTGTAGGCGCGGTCGGTCGTGGCGAGCGAGAATGAAGCGACGGCGCGGGTGTCGATATATCGGATTTCAGGATCCTGCCCCACATTTCCTATCAGTATGACTTTATTTATCGACATGGCTTCAATTTTATTTGGCTGACGCTTTAAGCCCCTCGATAACTGCCGCCGTAAATCCGGCGCGTTCCATCGCGTTGAGCCCTTTGATAGTTATGCCGCCGGGGGTGGTCACCTTGTCGATTTCACTCTCGGGGTTATTGCCGGTGGCTTCAAGGAGCGCCACGGCGCCCTTCATGGTGGCGAGCATATATTCTTTCGCCTTGTCGGGATAGAGTCCGAGCTCGACGGCGCCTTCGGTGGCGGCGCGGATGTAGCGCATCACATAGGCGATGCCGCATGAACACAGCGCTGTAGCGGCGCCAATGAGGCGTTCCTCGATCACGGCTGTCTGCCCGAGGCGGTCGAACAGCGAAACGATGTCGTTGATCTGCTGTTCGCCGGCGTTGTCATGGCACACGAATGTCATGCTCGCCCCCACCGACATCGCTGTGTTGGGGATGGCTCGGAACACGGAACGGTCAGATGAGTAGCGGTGAAGCATTTTGCCGATATCTTCAAGCGATATTCCTGCGGCGAGCGACACCAGGGTCTGGTCGCGGAAAGCGATAGCCGGAGCGATTTCGTCGAGCACCGAAGGTAGAACCCACGGCTTCACGGCAAGGACGATATAGTCGGTGCCTTTTATCACGGCGCGGTTGTCGGTCGAGACGGTTATGCCCGGACATGACTTTGCGATGGCGTCGAGAGTTGACCGGCGCGGAGAGCTGACGGCGATGTCGGCGGGCGGAAATCCGCTTGCCGCCAACCCGCGCGCTATCGCTCCGCCCATGTTGCCTCCGCCTATGATTGATACTTTCATTTCTGTGATATGTTGAGAAGTCTTTTGAAGCGGGTGAGGAATGTTTCGGCTTCTTCCATTGAGAGAGTGAGCGGCGGGAGCAGTCTCACGATATTGGTGCCGGCGGCTCCGGTAAACACGTGCTCTTCAAAGATGAGGCGGCGGCGCAGTTCTTTTGCCGGGAACTCAAGCTCGATTCCTATCATCAGTCCACGTCCGCGCACTTCTTTTATGCCCGGCAGTCCTTTTAACTCGTTCAGCAGATAGGAGCCAACGAGAGCCGCGTTTTCCACGAGACCCTCTTTCTCGAAGATGTCGAGCACGGCGATCGCAGTCGCGCAGGCAAGATGGTTGCCGCCGAAGGTGGTGCCGAGCTGTCCGTATTCGGGCGTGAATTTCGGGCTGATGAGAACGCCACCCATCGGGAAGCCGTTGGCGATCCCCTTTGCCACGGTGATGATGTCGGGGCGTATTCCTGAATACTGGTGGGCGAAGAATCTGCCTGATCTGCCGTAGCCCGACTGGATTTCGTCAAGAATCAGAACAGCTCCGTATTGGTCACACTCTTCACGCAGCACTCTCAGAAAATCTTCCGAGGGGATGCGTATGCCGCCCACGCCCTGGATGCCTTCGATAATGACTGCGCAGACGTCGCCCTTTTTCAGCTCGTTGACCGTCGCGTCGATGTCGTTGAGCGGCAGGAAAGTTACGTGTCCGTTGTCGTTGAGCGGCGACACGATTTTAGGATTGTCGGTAGCTTCTACTGCTGCCGACGTTCTGCCGTGGAATGCCTTTCCGTAGGCTATGACTCTCGACTTGCCGGTGTGGAACGATGCAAGTTTCAATGCGTTTTCGTTAGCTTCGGCTCCCGAGTTTACAAGGAATAGCTGGTAGTCGTCGTAGCCCGATACTTTGCCGAGTTTCTCGGCAAGTTTCTTTTGCAGCGGATTGATAACGGAATTGGAGTAGAACATCAGTTTTGATGCCTGCTCGTTGATGGCTTTCACGATTTCGGGATGGCAGTGCCCTACGGAAATCACGGCGTGACCGCCATAAAGGTCGAGGTATTCCGTTCCATGGTTGTCATATACATGGCAACCCTCGCCACGGTCAATTTCTATATCGAAAAGCGGATATACGTCAAATAGATTCATCGTTGAATGTTGATTATGAATTTAGAATGCCGAGGGTTTCAGTTGGAGTCCCACGCGCTCATGAAGCCCGAAAAGCAGGTTCATGTTGTGGACAGCCTGTCCCGACGCCCCTTTGACAAGATTGTCGATCACCGAGGTTATCAGAAGCTTGCCGTCGACCTTGTCGAGGTGAAGGATGCACTTGTTGGTGTTCACCACATCTTTCAGGTCGGGCGCTTTGTCGGTGACGAAAGTGAAATTATGATCAGAATAATAGTCCTCATAGAGTTTTTTCACTTCATCAAGAGCCACCGGGCAATCAAGGTAGACGATAGCCATTATGCCGCGGGCGAAACATCCTCTGACCGGGATGAAGTCGATGTCGGACTTGAAACTGTTTTGAAGCTGGGTCAGCGACTGCCTTATTTCGGCGAGATGCTGATGCTTGAACGGCTTGTAGATCGACACGTTGTTGTTGCGCCATGAGAAATGGCTGGTTGCCGAGGGCTTCACGCCGGCGCCGGTCGAGCCGGTTATCGCCGTGACGTGAACGGTGCTGTTGAGAAGTAGATTTTTGGCGAGGGGCAGCAGCGCGAGCTGAATTGCCGTGGCGAAGCATCCCGGATTGGCAACGCGCTTGGCGCCGCGCACAATCTGCTTGCGGTTCAGCTCGGGCAGTCCGTAGACAAAGTCGTGGGTGCCATCGTTGATGCGATAGTCGGTCGACAGGTCGATGATGCGCAGCTCTTCGGGAACTTCATGTGACTCCATGAATTTTTTTGTTTCGCCGTGAGGGGTGCAGCAGAACATCACGTCGATGTCGTTGAAATCGATGTCAGACGTGAACTTCAGTTCGGTCTCGCCGATGAGTCCCTGATGAACGTCGGTCACGTTGTTTCCGGCGTTGCTTGAACTGTGGACCCACTTGATCTCAACATCGGGGTGATTGATGAGAAGGCGCAGCAGCTCGCCGGCGGTATATCCCGCGCCGCCTATTATTCCAGTTCTTATCATGCTTCGCGGTCTTTGTTGTTACGATTTTGCACGGAATGATAGATTTTCATCTGGTTTCCGAGAATCTTGGTGAAGCCCTTCACGTCGTCGGCGGTCCAACCTTTGCTAAGTTCGCCGTATTCGCCGAAGTCGGTCTTCATGAGGTCGAAGTCGCTTTCCACGCCAACGGTGATGAAGCGGTAAGGCTTCAGGTCGATGAACACGCGTCCTGTCACGTTGCGCTGTGACGACTGGAGGAATTTTTCGATGTCGCGCATCACCGGTTCAAGATACTGCGCTTCGTGGAGGAACATTCCATACCAGTTGCCGAGCTGGTCTTTCCAATATTGCTGCCACTTGGTGAGAGTGTGCTTCTCGAGCATCTTGTGGGCGGCGATGATTACCATTGGCGCTCCTGCCTCGAAGCCCACACGCCCCTTTATGCCGATGATGGTGTCGCCGATGTGCATGTCTCTTCCGAGAGCGTAGGGCGCCACGAGCTCTTCGATTTTCTGGATAGCCTTCACTTTGTCGGTGAACGGTTCGCCGTTCACGGCTGAGATTTCACCCTCGGTGAAGTCGATTGTGAGGCGGCTGTCGGCAGTTGCCGTCATCTGGGTGGGATATGCCTCCTCGGGGAGGGTCTGGTCGCTGTGGAGGGTTTCCTTTCCGCCAACCGATGTTCCCCAAAGACCTTTGTTGATTGAATATTCAAGCTTCTTGAAGTCGGCTACATAACCGTGGTCCTTCAGGTAGTTGATTTCATACTCGCGGGTGAGGTTCATGTCGCGGGTAGGGGTGATGATTTCAATCTCGGGGGCGAGAATCTGGAANGTNANGTCNAAACGNACCTGGTCGTTGCCNGCNCNNGTNNNNCCGTGAGCCACNTAGCGTCGGCNCCGATTNNTTTNGCNTANTCGATNNTNGCNATNGCCTGGAANATGCGTTCNGAGCTGACCGAGATGGGGTAGGTGCCGTTGCGGAGCACGTTGCCGAATATCATGTATTTGATGCTCTTCTCGTAATATTCTTTGGTGATGTCGAGAGTGGCGTGGGCTTTTGCTCCAAGATCGAGCGCGCGTTTTTCGATTGCTTTCAGCTCTTCGGGCGAGAAGCCGCCGGTGTTGGCGATTGCGGTATAAACGTCATAGCCGCAGTCTTCCGANAGGTATTTTACGGCAAATGAGGTGTCAAGACCGCCGCTGAAGGCGAGCACCACTTTCTTGTTTTCTTCTTTCATAAGTATATATGTTTAGTTTGTTTTTTCGATTAATTAGCTTGATGTTCTTTGGGGTCATAGAGAAGCCCGGTGCACAGGCACTTGTGTCCGCCGTTGCGCTGGAGAATGTCGAAGTTCACGCAGCTTTCACAGCCGCGCCAGAAGGCGGCNTCNGTGGTGAGCTGGTCGAAGGTGACGGGGCGGTAGCCGAGGTCGTGATTCATTTTCATGACGGCGGCGCNGGTGGTGAGGGAGAATATCTTGGCGTCGGGAAACATTTCGCGCGACAGTTCAAAGATGCGTCGCTTGATGCGGGTGGCAAGTCCAAGCCCGCGGAATTTGTCGGACACGATTAGTCCTGAATTTGCCACAAACTCCTTGTTGCTCCATGATTCAATGTAGCTGAATCCTGCAAACTCTCCGTCGCAAAGCGCGATCACTGCCTTGCGTTCCAGCATTTTCTGTTTNACATATTCGGGCGATCGCTTGGCAATACCGGTTCCGCGCACTTTTGCCGCGCGGTTGATGGTGTCAAGAATTTCGTCGACATATTTTACATGCTCTTCCGAGGCGACCAGCACCTCAATATTCGACATATCTGCCATTTTTCGTTTTATGTTGTCAGTAAAGTTTAAGTTTTCTAATTCAATATTTTATCGGGCGAAGCTATCTGCTTGCGTGCCTCTGCCAACACGCGCTCGGGCACGAATCCGGTGAAGAAGTCGAGGATTTCGGCGCGCGACGCTTCCTCGGCAGTCGCGACCATCACTGTGTCGGCGCCTGCTATGGTTCCGAGAATGTAGGGGGTTATGAGTTGGTCGAGGTCATAGGCGAGACCGCTCGCATATCCAAACGGAGTTCTGAACACAAGCATGTTGCCGGTGAAACGCATTGACTCGACATTCCNGTGGGTNCCCGTCTGGGCTGTTGTCGGCACCGTTTCATAAATCTCGTCTTCGGGGATTTCGCCCGGCTTTGTGACGATATAGCGGTAGCCTCCCAGCGATGAAACGACTTTGGTGGTCTTCAATGCCTTGAGGTCGCGTGACAGAGTCGCCTGTGTCACAAAGAAGCCTCGGGCGGCAAGGAGCCGNGAGAGTTCTTCCTGGCTTCCGATGCTGTTGTTGTTTAATATTTCGAGAATCGCCAAAAGGCGGATCTGGCGTTTGTTCATAATTCCGTCGGATTATTTTTGGAACGGCAAATTTACTAACAAAATACAAGATTAGCACAATGAAATCTGAATTTTTATGCAAATTTATTGCAAAAAAATGCGAAAAGACCCGGGTCTTCTCGCATTTTTGGTATAATTCCGGCGGCGTTATGCCACGTTATCGGTTCTCGTAAAGGTGGGTGAGAATCTCGATGTCGTCATGGGTNAGTTCTACGTGTCGGCGCGACATCACCCGNCGCGCTGTGTCGAAAAATTTGTTAAGCGGCAGTTCGCTGAATCCCGCCGCTCCTCCGATGCTGAAGGAGGGGATATAGGTGCGCGGGAATCCGGCTCCGTGGATGTTGCAGCCCACTCCAACNACCGTCGCGGTGTTGAACATGGTGTTGATGCCGGCTTTGGAGTGGTCGCCCATGATGAGCCCGCAGAATTGCAGCCCGGTGTGCATGAAGCGGCGCGAATGGTAGTTCCACAGCCTAATCTCGGAGTAGTCGTTCTTCAGGTTGGATGACACGCAGTTGGCTCCGAGATTGCACCATTCGCCGATGACGGCGTTTCCGAGAAATCCGTCATGAGCTTTGTTACTGTAGCCGATTATGACCACGTTGTTTATCTCTCCGCCCACCTTGCAGTAGGGACCGATGGTGGTGGCTCCGTAGATTTTTGAGCCCATGTTTATGTAGGCGTGATCACACAAGGCGAGCGGGCCTCTCACGCATGAGCCCTCCATTATCTCGGCGTCTCTGCCGATGTANATGGGGCCGTGGGTCACGTTGAGGATGGCGCCTTCGGCTTTGGCTCCAGGCTCAAGAAAAATTTTAGGCGTGCCGTCGGGATAGAACGGATCGCCGATGACGGTGCATGTGTGGCTTACGGGAAGCGAGTTGCGTCCGCCGGTCAGCGCCTTGAAGTCGTCGACGAGGGCGCGCTCGTTGAGCATGAAGATGTCGGGCAAGGTTTTTATTGCGAANGGTTCTTCGTCGAGGGTCAGCGACTTGTCGGCGTTTTTGCCTCGGCGCGCTATCTCCACGCCGTTGTGGGTGAGGGCGGTGCCGGGTTGCAGGTCGGCGAGAGCTTTGACCAGTTCGGNCGTGGGACACACGTTGGCTGAGATATAGTAGTCCTCGATGGTGTTCTTTTCCGCGATGGGATATTTAGCCGACAGATAATCTTCTGTTTTGTAGGAATATGTGCCGGGGAAGGCGAGCTCCCACTTCTGGCGCAGGGTGTTTATGCCGAAGCGTATTTCCGAAATGGGACGCGTGAAAGTGAGCGGAAGCAGGTTGCCGCGCGTTTCCGGATCGTCAAACAGGATGATGTTGTTTGCCATGATTTGCTGCGATTTTAAATGTTGATGCTGCAAAATTAGAAAAAAAACTCAGACTTCGCCGTTTGAAATCGCGGCGATAAGTCGCCATGCTAAAAATATTTTTAGTTTTTGTGAAAATATTTGGAAATTAGGAATTTAGTTGCTAACTTTGCGAAGTTTTTGACGTGAAGCTCGCGCTTGCCTATCGTATGGTGTTGAACATCAGCCGAATAGGAAGCGTGGGATATTATGTGAAAGATATAACAACGATAATAAACTTTAGTAAAAAACAAAACAACTAAGATGCCTACAATTCAGCAATTAGTAAGAAAAGGACGTGTGGCTCTGGANGACAAGAGTAAGTCTCCNGCACTCGACAGCTNTCCTCAGCGTCGCGGTGTTTGCGTGAGAGTTTACACCACCACTCCTAAAAAGCCTAACTCGGCGATGCGTAAAGTTGCCCGTGTGAGATTGACTAACGGTAAAGAGGTTAACTCTTATATTCCCGGAGAAGGTCACAACTTGCAGGAGCACTCAATCNTTCTTGTNCGCGGCGGTCGTGTTAAGNACCTTCCCGGTGTGCGTTACCACATCGTGCGCGGTACACTCGACACCAGCGGCGTTAAGGATCGCACTCAGCGTCGTTCCAAGTATGGAGCTAAGCGTCCGAAACCGGGAGCAGCCCCCGCAGCAAAGGGTAAGAAGTAATAACGCCCGCAGCTGGAAGCAGCATGCAGAGATAAACAAAACCCAGTTAATTTAACTTCGTTTTTGATTTATTGGACAGCAGTTCAGGTTGAGTAAACGAGGCGAGAGAGCCAAGTTGAAGATTAAAGACGCAGCCAAGCAACCAAAAACAAAACTTTACTAAAAATGAGAAAAGCAAAGCCTAAGAAGCGGGTCGTTCTACCCGATCCCGTTTTCAATGACGTAAGAGTGTCAAAATTCGTGAACCATCTTATGTATGATGGAAAGAAGAACACTTCTTACACCATATTTTATAGCGCACTTGAGACTGTGAAGTCTAAATTGCCTAATGAAGAAAAGTCGGCCCTCGAAATCTGGAAGAAGGCCCTCGAAAATGTAACTCCCCAGGTGGAGGTTAAATCTCGTCGTGTCGGCGGTGCCACATTCCAGGTTCCTACTGAGATCCGTCCCGACCGCAAAGAGTCCATCTCGATGAAGAATCTTATCATCTACGCACGCAAACGTGGCGGCAAGACCATGGCGGACAAGCTCGCAGCTGAAATCGTAGATGCCTACAACGAACAAGGCGGTGCATTCAAGCGCAAAGAAGATATGCACAAGATGGCGGAAGCTAACCGCGCATTCGCTCATTTCCGTTTCTAATCACTGATTCATTAATTTCATTTCGAAAATGGCAACCAAAGACGAAAACTTAAAGTTTACCCGTAATATCGGTATCATGGCTCACATCGATGCTGGTAAAACAACCACTTCTGAGCGTATCCTGTTCTACACCGGATTGACCCACAAAATCGGCGAGGTTCACGACGGTGCCGCAACTATGGACTGGATGGAGCAGGAGCAGGAGCGTGGTATTACTATTACATCCGCCGCTACCACTACTTTCTGGAACTATAACGATAAAAAATACAAAATCAACTTGATTGACACTCCGGGACACGTTGACTTCACCGTTGAAGTAGAACGTTCTCTCCGCGTGCTCGACGGCGCTGTCGCAACTTTCTGCGCGGTGGGCGGTGTTGAGCCGCAGTCAGAGACCGTGTGGCGTCAGGCTGATAAATACAATGTGCCCCGTATCGGTTACGTCAACAAGATGGACCGTTCAGGCGCTAACTTCCTTGAAGTTGTTCGCCAGCTCAAGGAGATCCTCGGCGCAAACCCTTGTCCCATCCAGATTCCTATCGGAGCTGAAGAGACTTTCAAGGGCGTAGTTGACCTTATCAGAATGAAGGCTATCTACTGGCATGACGAAACTATGGGCGCTGACTACACCGTAGAGGAAATCCCCGCTAACCTCCTTGGCGAAGCTGAGGAATGGCGCGACAAGATGCTTGAGAAAATCGCTGAATTCGACGACGACCTCATGGCTAAATATTTCGACGATCCCTCTACTATCACTGAAGACGAAATCAAGAAGGCTCTCCGCGCCGCTACTCTTTCAATGAACGTGGTTCCGATGATTTGCGGTAGCTCGTTCAAGAACAAGGGCGTTCAGTGCTTGCTCGACGCTGTCTGCGCTTATCTTCCCAGCCCGGTTGACGCCGGCGCCGTTGAAGGTCACGCTGTAGGCAACCCCGACGAGATCCTTACCCGCGAGCCCAACTTCGAGTCGCCCATGTGCGCTCTTGCGTTCAAGATCGCAACCGACCCCTATGTTGGACGTCTTTGCTTCTTCCGCGTTTATTCAGGCGCTATCCCCGCCGGAAGCTACGTGCTCAACAGCCGTTCAGGCAAGAAGGAGCGTATCTCTCGTCTTTTCCAGATGCACTCTAACAAGCAGAATCCTAAAGAAGAGATCGAATGCGGTGATATCGGCGCAGGCGTAGGTTTCAAAGATATCCGCACCGGTGACACACTTTGCGCTGAAGACGCTCCCATCGTGCTCGAAGCAATGGAATTCCCCGATCCCGTTATCGGTATCGCAGTTGAGCCTAAGACTCAGAAAGACCTCGACAAACTTGGCGTCGGTCTGCAGAAACTCGCTGGGGAGGACCCGACTTTCCGTGTCGAGACCAACGAGGAGACCGGTCAGACAGTCATCTCTGGTATGGGTGAGCTTCACCTCGATATCATCATCGACCGTCTGCGCCGCGAGTTCAAGGTAGAATGTAATCAGGGTCGTCCCCAGGTTACTTACAAGGAGGCAATCACCAAACCCGTCGAGCTTCGCGAGGTCTTCAAGAAGCAGACCGGTGGTCGTGGTAAATTCGCAGACATCATCGTCCGCATCGAACCCGCTGACGAGGATTTCGACGGCAACCTCCAGTTTGTTGACGAAGTCAAGGGTGGTAACGTTCCTAAGGAATATATCCCCTCTGTACAGAAGGGCTTCCAGACCGCAATGAAGAATGGTGTCCTCGCCGGTTATCCGGTAGAGCGCCTTAAGGTCACCCTCCTCGACGGATCTTTCCACCCCGTCGACTCCGACCAGCTCTCTTTCGAGCTCTGCGCTATCCAGGCCTTTAAGAAAGGCTCCGAGAAAGCAGGTCCGGTTCTTATGGAGCCGATCATGCAGATCGAGGTAGTGACTCCCGAAGAGTCAATGGGTGACGTCATCGGCGACCTTAACAAGCGTCGCGGTCAGGTCGAGGGTATGGAGACAAGCCGCAGCGGTGCCCGCATCGTCAAGGCGAAAGCTCCTCTGGCAGAGATGTTCGGATATGTCACTGCCCTGCGCACCATCACCTCCGGACGTGCGACCAGCACCATGTCCTTCTCCCATTACGCAGAGGTCAGCAACTCGATCGCGCGCAACGTGCTGACCGAGGTTCAAGGCCGTGTAGATTTGATCAAATAATACTTCCAACAGAATATGAGCCAGAAAATCAGAATCAAACTGAAAAGCTACGACCACAACCTCGTAGACAAATCGGCTGAGAAGATCGTCAAGACGGTTAAGAGCACCGGCGCCGTTGTCAGCGGACCCATCCCCCTGCCGACCCACAAGCGCATCTTCACTGTCAACCGTTCGACCTTCGTCAACAAGAAGTCCCGCGAGCAGTTCGAGCTGAGCTCCTATCAGCGTCTCATCGACATCTACAGCTCTACATCCAAGACTGTAGACGCACTGATGAAACTGGAGCTTCCCAGCGGCGTTGACGTAAGCATCAAGGTCTGATAAAAGACAAAAGATAAAGTTTCCCCGGCCGCTCCGCCGGCCGGGGACTCCCTTCCGGAGTCAGTTCCGGAGGAAAACAAAAATAAAAATTATCCGGTCTCTTCCTGCAAACAGAATAGGGGAGGACCGACAAGCAATAGTAAGAAATGCCAGGATTATTAGGAAAGAAAATCGGAATGACATCCGTTTTCAGTGCCGACGGAAAGAATGTTCCGTGCACTGTTATCGAAGTAGGTCCTTGTGTTGTTACTCAGGTCAAGACCGTCGAGACCGACGGATATGACGCCGTCCAGGTAGGCTTCCAGGAAAAGAAAGAGAAGCACACCAACAAACCCGAGGCGGGTCATTTTTCAAAGGCCGGAGTAGCTCCGCAGCGCCACTTGGCCGAGTTCAAATCTTTTGAGACTGCTCGCGCCCTTGGCGTGACACTGACGGTTGACCTCTTCCAGGAGGGTGGCTTCGTCGATGTTGTCGGCACCAGCAAGGGTAAAGGTTTCCAGGGCGTAGTGAAGCGTCATGGTTTCGGTGGTGTAGGTCAGGCTACTCATGGTCAGCACA
>JAAVEM010000013.1 GCA_014801235.1 Bacteroides sp.
ACGGTGAGCCGCCAATGCCGATGCCGCTCCAGTGAGTGCTGACCGTTGCCGGCGTTGGTCAGCGGGGAGGAGCAGCGTCGGGCAGTTCTGGCGGAACCGCGAAGTGGCGCATAGTTGCGAATTGATTCGGGTGTAGTTCATAGCGATGGCAAAGGTAATGGATGAAGAAGGCGGATTTACCAACAAATTGGCCCTTTGCGCAGATTTTTTTTGGGGATTATTCAACATCTCCGATGTTGGCGGGGTCGATGGGGGTTCATGAGCCCTATGCTGATGCATGCATCAGCATAGGGTTTCGCATATTATAGCTCTCCGAGCTATTCTTTCCGGGAAAGGGGTGCTGTGCTACGGCTACGGGGTATGTTGGGTGACATCGCACGCGATGTCCCTACTTGGTAAAATTGGAAACTCTCATCTATAAAGCCCCCTTACAGGGAGCGGGTGGGTTCCACGCAATCTCCCCGGGACGGCGCCCTCTACGAGGACTCCGCCCCGGGGCTAATCTTAAATGCCGCCTACGGCGACACCATCCCAGCAGTGTCCGCAAAAGAAAATGCCCCATACGGTGATAAGATCCCAGCAGTATCCGCGAGAGAAAATGCCCCATACGGCGACAATATCCCAGCAGTGTCCGCAAGAGAAAATGCCCCGTACGGTGATAAGATCCCCAGCAGTGTCCGCGAGAGAAAATGCCCCATACGGTGATAAGATCCATATCAGTGTCCGCAAGAGAAAATGCTCCATACGGTGATAAGATCCCAGAGGGGGTACGCAATTTCGAACTGGCGGTTCATTTTTGATTTAGGGGGCACTCTTTCAGAGTGCGATTTTTTTGATGTGCGGTTTCCGGGCACGGCTCATTTCATTCGCCGTACCCGGCTATCCGTAGGGGGAAGCCTTTCAGGCTTCGGGGTGAGTTAGGGGGGATATTACAGAGGTGATACAAAAGGATTGCGTTAAAAACAGTTAAAGAAGGAGATTTATGTACATATTTTTTTGGTGAATTAATTTTAATGAGTAACTTTGTAACAGTTTTTCATGGTATTAGATTTAAGGTAAAAAGATTATTCGTCGTGATGACGAGTAATTTTTTTTTGGAATAAACCCAAAAAGATTCTTTTATGGCAACATCCCACACTATATATCATACTTTATCCAACGGACTGAGAATAGTTTACCGCTATTCGGACTCGCCTGTTGAATATTGCGGCATTGCCGTAAAAGCGGGAAGCCGCAATGAGACTCCTGAAGAGTATGGACTCGCCCACTTCGTGGAGCACACAATATTCAAGGGCACGGGAAAACGCAAATCATGGCATATCATAAACCGAATGGAATCGGTGGGAGGAGAACTCAACGCCTACACTTCGGAGGAGGCGACCATGATTTACTCGGCCTTTCCAAAGGGGAACGCAGCCCGCTGCATAGAGCTGATCGCCGACCTTATCGGCGATTCACGTTTTCCTCAAGCTGAGATTGACAAGGAGCGCGAGGTGGTGCTCGACGAGGTGGATTCATATCTTGACACTCCGTCGGAAGCGATATTTGACGAATTTAACGACCATATATTCGCAGGCTCGTCGATGGGTCACAATATCTTAGGCAACGAGGAGACCATCAGGAGCTTCACTCCTGAAATCTGCCGAAACTTCCTGGACAGATTCTATACTCCGGGCAACATGGTTCTTTTCTACATGGGTCCAACACAGGAGAAGACGCTGCTGCGACTCGCCGAAAAGCATCTGGGGACTCTCTCCCCCCGCCCGCTACCGGAGGCTTTCACCGCTCCCGGCGAAGCACCGGTGTTTCACCTGACCAAACGACTCGACACCCACCAGAGCCACACGGTTGTGGGGGCACGGATACCGGGCATGCATGATTCCTTGTGCCACACCTACGCTCTGCTAACCAACATCATAGGGGGTCCGTGCATGAACTCGCTGCTGAACGTGGCGCTCAGGGAGCGCAGAGGATATGTCTACTCGGTGGACGCTTATTCCTCACTGTTCACCGACTGCGGACTTTTCACAATCTACTTCGGATGTGACGAGGAGCACGTGAAGCGATGCCTGAATATAATAGCCGGCACTTTGGACAGCCTCGCCCAGTCACCGTTAAAGGCAAGGGCGCTGGACGCGGCGAAAAAGCAATATCTGGGACAAAC
Source organism: Bacteroides sp. (assembly GCA_014801235.1). Taxonomy (GTDB): domain Bacteria; phylum Bacteroidota; class Bacteroidia; order Bacteroidales; family Muribaculaceae; genus Muribaculum. Next base: position 2,165 of record JAAVEM010000013.1, read on the forward strand.
GATAGTAGCAGGGATGAACTGCGAACAGCTCGCGCTGTCGACAGGACGCGCCACCTTGTTTTATGGCAGAGCGATCACTGCCGACGAAGTGATTGAAAATATCAATTCCATCACTGCCGAGGGGCTACGGGCGGCTGCGGAGCGGCTTTCTTACAAATCTTGTTCTACACTCACATTTGAATAACCGACGCTAATGGAGATATTCAAAACACTCTTGTCGGTAGGCATCGGAAGCTTTTTCGGAGGCATCGCGCGCTACGGGCTGTCGAGAGCGGCGACGATGATAGCGGGGAGTCCCACGGTGTGGGGCACATTCGCCGCAAACATAGCAGGATGCCTGCTGATAGGCTTGCTCTACGGACTGTTTGAGCGCCACAACATAGCCGGCGAGCAGTGGCGTATGCTTCTGACGGTTGGCTTCTGCGGGGGCTTCACCACGTTTTCAACATTTGTCAACGAAAATTACTCGCTGCTTAGCGACGGTCGCTTCATTCAGACAGCGATTTACGCTTCAGCCAGTTTTTTCATCGGTCTGCTGATGGTTTATATAGGACACTTCATGACACGCTAAGCGTTTTTTCACAAATTTTCACCGGAAGACTTGTTTATTTGATTTTTTAGCCATACCTTTGCATTATCCCCCCCCCACAAATTATCAGTTTTAATAACCAATTAAAAGAGACTGCCATGAAGAGAATTTCATGTGGGGTAATCATCACGCTTATCAGTATGCTTGCCGCATTGCCGGCGATGTCACAAAAAGTAGACTGCCTTTATCTGAACGGACGAATAAGAGACGCAGCCACTAAAGCCGAGTTGACAAAAGCGAGAGTGCTTATTTATGACGCGAAAGGCAATGTGAAGGATTCAACCAAATGCGAAAGCTACCGATACAGGAACGGAGAGCGAACAGAGGTCGCCTCTTTCGTGATTCCGGTGGAGCGCAAAGACTCAATCTATCACTTTGACGTAGTTTGTCCGGGCTACAAAACGGAAACTATCACCTATGCCGTTGAAAACGTGGGCAAGCGAGAGACATCGCGCACCATTCCCGTAATCTTCCTCGAGCGACAAGCCAAGACACTGAGCGAAGTCACTGTCACCGCCTCGAAGGTGAAATTTTACAATAAGGGGGACACCCTGGTGTTCAACGCCGACGCATTTCAACTTGCCGAAGGCTCGATGCTCGACGCGCTCATAGCCCAGCTGCCCGGAGTGGAATTAAAAGACGACGGCAGAATATTGGTCAACGGCGAGTATGTCGAAACGCTGCTGCTCAACGGGAAAGACTTTTTCAAGGGCGACAACAAACTGATGCTTGAAAATATCGGCGCCTACACTGTCAAAAACGTGGAGGTTTACAAAGGACAGACCCATCTGGAAAAATGGGAGAACATCCCTACCGCCGAAAAGCATCTCACAATGGACGTGAAGCTCAAAAAGGAGTATAACCTGGGGCTTATATTAAACGCGCAGGCGGCAGGAGGCACAAAGGACCGATATCTGGGACGACTCTTCGCATCGTGGTTCACACCGACTACCAACATCACCCTTCTGGGGAATGCCAACAACCTCAATGACAACCGAAAACCGGGCAAGAACGATTCATGGACTCCCGAAATGATGCCTTCGGGAACGAAACGCTACAAAATGGCGGCGATGAACTATGACTACCAAAGCGCTGACGATAACCGCAAGTTCAACGGATATGTCAACTTCGAATCGACGTCCAACAATAATTTGACCACCACCAACCGCACCAATTTCTTAAGCAGCGGCAACACATATGACAACTCGTTCAGCCACAGCAAGAACACCGACATAAAACTCGAAACGCGGAACTATGCCACCTTACAGCACAAGAGGTGGTACTGGTGGCACATGGTTTTAGGGCGATACATCAAGCGCGACAGCGAGTCGTCGTCACTGTCGGCATCGTTCAACCGCGAGCAAGCCGACATCACCGCCAAGGCTATCGAAGCGCTCTACAGCGCGGGAACACCCGACATGCTCGACGCCATCATAAACCGTTCAATTTCAAGGTCGGAAACCGGCAGACGGGAATGGGAGGTGCAGTTCTACCCTACCTATCGCTACAAAATTCCCGGCACCAACGACATTCTGCGCATCCAGGGCGGATTAAAATATCAAGACAGAAAAGATGACCAGTGGCGCGATTTCAACATCAACTATGGCTCGGACCCCACTCCAGCCGAAGTGAGGCGCCAATACTTTGACAACTCTCCGATACGCACGCTCACGCTTGACGCGACAGCCGACTATCAGGCTACACTGAAGAACTATATTTATTTTGGAGCCACATACAGCTACCGTTTCCAGAACCGCGAAAGCAACTCGGCAATGTATGAGCTTGACCAACTCGCCGACATGGGTATTTTCGGAACGCTCCCGGCGGGCTATCAGTCGACTTTCGACCCGATGAACAGCTTCACGTCGAGAACGCTGCAAAACAAGCATGACATAGGGTTCAATTTAAGCCATTTCTCAATCAAAGAAAATTACAGGCTCGTCATTGACATGATTCCGGTATTCTCCATCGATCATCAGAATCTCAACTACAAGCGTAACAACAAGAATTATCCGGTGAAACGCACTTCGTTTCTCGCCACCTCGAGCAGATATATACTCAATGTCAGATATGCGTTCAAAAGCAAATGGGAAGAAATCGACGGGAAAAAGAAAAAGCCCCTGGGATATGTCCACGAATTGGATTATTCTTTCAAGGTTGACACGAAGACTCCCGACCTAATGCACATGATCGACATCGAGAATGACTCAGATCCGCTCAATATATCGGTTGGAAATCCCGACTTGAAAAATTCATATACTCAAAAGCATGAAGCTCACTGGTCATTCAAACCTGCCGAAAAATATCTTACAAACTCTGTTTCGGTGGTCTACGAACGCACCTATGACGCTCTTGTCAGAGGCTACACTTACAACACTTCGACCGGCGTGCGCCATAACCGCACCTATAATGTGGACGGCAACAGCGCGTCGCGCATCAGCAATTATTTCAATCTACAATTTGGAAGCAAGAAGCAATTTTCATTAGCTTCCGGCACCGGTTTCAACATAAACCGATATGCCGACATGATCGGAGTTGACATGGATGAGCCTGAGAAATCGCGAGTAAAAACAAACTACTTGTCGCAACAGCTCAACCTGGGCTGGACAATCGGGAAACAGAGCTTGCATCTGGCGGGCTCGATTACCAACCGCCACACCACCTCGACCCGCGAGGGCTTCAACCCGATAAACGCCAACCATTACCAATATGGCTTCATCGGACAGTTCCGCTTGCCGGCAGGATTTGGCATCAACACCGACTTTACGTTCTATACCCGTGACGGATATGGCTCCCGCCAGCTCGACACAACCGACATCATATGGAACATGCAGCTCAGCTATACTCCCCGGGGAGGACACTGGGTGTTCATGCTCGACAGTTTCGACATGCTTCACCAACTGTCGAATGTCAACTATGGCATCAGCGCTTCGGGACGCACAATCACTTACTCCAACGCCCTTCCGCGCTATGTGATGCTGTCGGTGCAGTATCGCCTCAATATTCAGCCTAAAAAGAGGTGAGATTTCCGTAAAGCCGCAGCGCAATCAGGATTTTAGCGCAAAAATATCTCCGATTTGATATATTTTAGCTAACTTAGCACCAGTATTGTGTGTTAAGTAAATCGCAGGATATATGAAAATCGGAGATATTGATTTAGGAGAACGCCCGGTGATGCTCGCCCCGATGGAGGATGTCACCGATCATTCCTTCAGGCTCATTTGCAAGGAGCAGGGAGCCGACATGGTGTACACAGAGTTTGTCTCTGCCGACGCGCTGATCCGCAATATCGCCGCCACGACAAGGAAGCTGCACATCAATCCCGCCGAACGCCCCACCGCCATCCAAATCTATGGCAGGGAAATAGAGCCGATGGTTGAAGCGGCTAAAATAGTCGAGGAAGCCAAGCCCGACATACTTGACATAAACTTCGGGTGCCCGGTGAAGAAAGTAGCCGGAAAGGGCGCGGGCGCGGGAATGCTGCGCGACATTCCGAAGATGCTCGCCATCACCACAGCGGTGGTCAAGGCGGTGAATATCCCGGTGACGGTCAAGACTCGCCTGGGCTGGGACCACGAATCGAAGATTATAGTGGAGCTTGCCGAACAGCTCCAGGACTGCGGAATAAAGGCGCTGACGGTGCATGGCAGGACCCGCTCGCAGATGTATACGGGCGAAGCTGACTGGGAGATGATAGCGCGGGTGAAGGAGAATCCTCGCCTGAATATTCCGCTGATAGGCAACGGCGACATCACGACCCCCGAGAAAGCAGAAGCGGCGTTCTCGAGATATGGCGTGGACGGCGTGATGGTGGGACGCGCATCGATAGGCTCGCCCTGGATATTCAGGGAGATAAAGAACCATCTCGAGGGCGCGGGCGGCGAAGAGCTGTCGATAGCCTACAAGTTTGCATTGCTGCGCCGACAGATCACCGAGAGCATCCAGAATATCGATGAATACCGAGGGATTCTGCACATTCGCCGGCATCTCGCAGCATCGCCGCTTTTCAAAGGTATCCCCCATTTCCGCGACACACGCGTGGCAATGCTTCGCGCCGAGTCATGGGAGGAGCTGAACGGCATATTGACCGATATAGAGCATAATATTTTACCTAAATTCGCTGAATAGGAAACATGATAATGAAAACAACTTTTATAACACTGGCAGTACTTGCCGCCTCGGCTCTGCCGATCAATGCCCGCGAGCAGATGAAGCTCGACATGGGCAAAAATTTCACTTCGATAAAGACATCGGCTCCGGTCGACATTTATCTGTGTAACAAGCCTGACTCGGCGGGATATGTGGTCTATGACATCGAGCCCGAAGTGAAAGACTGCATCAAGATCGCCTGCACGGAAAAAACGCTTACCATAGACATGGCGAAAACCGACCGACATGTAAAGGACTTCTATAAAAAGGTGTCGGTGGTGAAAATCTATGTTCCATCGCCACTGGAGGCGATAACGGTCACCGGCGCTGGCGACATAGACGCGATGCCCGGAATAGCCACCGCTGAAAATTTAGGTCTCAACATTTCAGGCGCGGGCGACATAGAGTTTGAAAAAATCGCCACCGGCAAGCTTTCCGTGGCAATCTCAGGCGCGGGCGACGTCGACATGAAGGATGTGACAGCCGCCGAAGCCAACATCACGATAACCGGCGCAGGCGACATAAAGGCAAAACGCCTCACAGCGAAAAGCGCTGACGTCAACCTCATGGGCGCGGGCGACGTGACGATGGACGGAACGTGCAAAGCCGTTTACCTGAATGCGTCGGGGTCGGGCGACATATCCTGCCGCAAACTTAAAGCCGACATAGCCACGGTCAAAATCTCGGGGAGCGGCGACATAAGTTGCTATGCTTCGGAAATGGCTGCCGCAACCAGTTCGGGGTCAGGCGAGATAAAGATCTACGGAGAACCTGCCACCACCAAGCTCATAGGGAAAAAAGACAATATAAAACTAATTAAATAATGCCACCGTTATGCGTAAGATAATAGCGATAGCAACGATAGCGATAATCGGTTCAATATCGGCGTATGCCGCAGGACTGAAAAAATACACCATCAATGTCAAGGATTTCAGCGAATTGCGCGTGGTTGAAAGCCTGAAAGTGAACTATGTGTGCAGCGAAGATTCGGCGGGCTTCGCCACCTTTATCGCCGAGCCTGAAATTGCGTCGGTGCTGATGTTTACCAACAATAACGAGCGTCTTGACCTGCAAATTGCCACCGACGGGATAAACTATGACCATCTTCCCACGATTACCGTCTATTCACGTTTTCTCACGAAGGTGGAGAATAGCGGCGACTCGCTGGTGAGGGTGCATTCGCTCAAGCCTACGCCCAAATTCACCGCCCGGCTTATAGGGAACGGGCATCTTGCAGTTCACGGCATAGACGCAACTAATGTCGACGCAAACCTTGACACGGGCAACGGCACCATACTCCTTAAAGGAAAAACGACAAAGGCTTCGCTGAAAGCGGTGGGCACCGGCTCAATCCAAGCTGACGAACTTGCCGCCGACGAGGTGAAATGCACTCTTTTGGGAACCGGCTACATAGGCTGCGCTCCTGAAAACGTGCTGAACATAAAGGGAGTAAACGGAAAAGTGTATTACTCAGGAAATCCTCAGACCATCAAAAACCGGTCATGGGGAGTAAAACTCATTCGGCTCGATGAGAACTCGGCTGAAACCGAGGAGAAATAATCACCGGGATTCAATCGCAAAATAATAGGGGACCGTTCTTAACAGAGCGGTCCCCCCATTTATTTTATGCCTGAAGCGCGATATCAGCGCACTGCAATCACTTCGATCTCAACAAGCACGTTCTTGGGCAAAGTCTTAACAGCCACAGCCGAGCGAGCCGGGAACGGGGCTGTGAAAACCTGAGCATAGACTTCGTTCATCGCCGCGAAGTCGCCCATATCGGCAAGGAAAACAGTGGTTTTCACCACGTTGTCGACCGACAATCCCGCTGCGTCGAGGATCGCTTTCACATTTGCCAGCGACTGCTTTGTCTGAGCCTCTATTCCTTCGGGGATAGAGCCGTCGGCGGGATTGATGGGTATTTGTCCTGAAGCAAACAGCATTGAACCGGTGTCAATAGCCTGGCTGTAGGGACCGATGGCTCCGGGAGCCGCATTAGTTGATACTTGTTTTTTCATCGTTTTGTTGGTTTTATATTAATAATTCTATTTATTGCCCGGAGTTCCCTCAATATTTATAGGAATATCCATCAGCAATACGTCAGATTTTCCTTCGATTACCTGGCGGCTTATGCCGTCAAGTATTTCCAGCAGCGGAGCAAACTCCTCTTTGAAATTGGGGATGAACTGCGCCGAACCGGTGTTGTCGATTTTTTTCATCACATAGCCCATCGAGAGCATGTGGATGTCAAGAGCCGGCTGATAGGCAATCCCCGCGTCGCCCTTTTCAAGGCACACTTCATTGAGGAGTCGGGCTTGAACAAGCTCGTCGGTGAGATTGCTCACAAGCCTTGCCGGGAGATGGTAGAGCACGGAGAAATCAGCCACTTTCAACGGCGGATATTGTTTTTCAAACCTCTGCACCACTATAGCCATGATGACCACCGCAATTTTGCGCTTATAGTCGGGAGAGATGGAGTTGATGTCATTGTTGAAGCTGAACTGAAAAATATTCTGCGACGAGTAGCACAGGACCACGCCCGAAAGCGTGATGGTCCACGCAAGCTGCATCCACAGCAAGAGCAACGGCAGGAATGCGAAGCTACCGTAAATGGCATTGTACTTGGAGACATAGAGCTGTCCCGAGACAAAGAGATATTGAAGAATCTGGAATCCGGTTCCGGCAAAAACTCCGCTGATGAATGCATTCTTGAACTTCACTTTCGTGTTGGGGAAAAGCATGTACATTCCCGTGAAGGATAGCCACGAGAGGAAAAACGGGGCAAAGTCAAGGAAGACGGTGAGAGCCGGAGAAATTATCTTCAGCACGGGATTATCGATCATCGTGGTGGTTGACATCACGAGCGAAATACCGCTCGCGCATATCATCAGAATGGGGAGCAGGAAGAGAATCGCCGTGTAGTCAATGACTTTTCGGAGCATCGAGCGGTCGGTAGACACTCCCCATATGAGATTGAACGTGCTCTCGATGTTGCTCATCAACGAAATCAATGTCCACAACAGGAACACAAGACCCACGCCGACAAAAACGCCCTGAGACGCCTGGGCAAGATACTGGTCGACAAAACCGAGCGCCGTTTCAAGGGCTTTTTTCTGCGATGGTAGCGAATTGAACAGTTGAGACGTGAGCAGATTCTGGAATCCGAATCCTCGCCCTATGGCGAAAAGAATAGCCAGCGCCGGGACAACTGCAAGAAGAGTGTTGTAGGTGAGCGACGCCGCCTGATTCTGCAATTTCGCATTCATGAATGACTTGACAGCGAGATTAATGGTCTTGATAGTGTCGACTTTCCAGTTGTTACGGGTGTCGTTCCACACGCCATCGCAGCAATAAGCCCACACCGTTCTCGCTTTCTCGGGCAATCCCCTGAAAAAGTCGACGAGAGCAGTCCATCTTGATTTTTTAGTGTCGTCAGCCATCTATTTCACAAATCTATTTTGCAAAATAACAAAATTTCTGCGTGAAAAGTCGGTTTTATTGGCAAAAACATTTAATTTTGCATAATAATGTTAGATGAAAAGTCATTGATCGCATTGCGAGCTGCCCTGACAGAGTATCTCCGTGTTAAAAAATTAAGAAAAACACCGGAGCGCTTTGCCATTCTTGACAAAGTAGCCGAGATGAACCGGCATTTTGACATCGACACTCTCTATGCGGCAATAGATGCCGACGGCTTCCATGTGAGCAGAGCCACCCTCTATAACACCATGGACCTCTTCACTGACTGCGGGATTGTGAGGCGCCATCAGTTTGGCACGCAACCGGCACAGTATGAGATAGCAGCAGGCATTTCCAATCATCTGCATCTAATATGCCGTCAATGTGGCAAAATAAAGGAGGCGAAAGACCCCGAGCTGGTGCAGTTTATCAATACCCGGCACTACTCGGCATTTCAGAATTCTTATTTCAGCCTTTACGTTTACGGCACTTGCAATGCGTGTGTACGCCGCAATAAGCGCACGAAGAAAAACAGTAATTAGAACCAACAACAATATAACTGAAAAATGAAAGTTGATGTTTTGCTCGGGCTCCAGTGGGGCGATGAAGGAAAAGGGAAAGTAGTTGACGTGCTTACTCCAAGATATGACGTGGTTGCACGTTTTCAAGGCGGACCCAACGCCGGACACACTCTTGAATTCGAAGGGAAAAAGTATGTGCTCCGTTCTATCCCGTCGGGCATTTTCCAGCATGGGCAGACCAATATTATCGGCAACGGCGTAGTTCTCGACCCGGTTTTGTTCAAAGAAGAAGCTGAGGCTCTTGAGAAAAGCGGCGTGCCCTTGAAGGAAATACTCAAACTGTCGAAGAAAATCCACCTCATTCTTCCTACCCACCGCTTGCTTGACGCTGCCAACGAAAAAGCCAAAGGCGGAGCTAAGATAGGCACCACCGGCAAGGGTATCGGTCCCACTTATACCGACAAGATAAGCCGTAACGGACTGCGTCTCGGTGACACATTCCACAATTTCGAGACAAAATATAAAGCTGCCCGTGACCGTCACGTGGCTATGCTGAAATCGATGGGCGAAGAACCCGAATTTTCAGAACTTGAAAATAAGTGGCTCGACGCCATCGAATATATAAAAGGATATGACATCGTTGACAGCGAGCACCTGGTGAACCGTCTGCTCAAAGAGGGCAAGAGCGTGCTTTGCGAAGGCGCTCAGGGAACTCTGCTCGACGTTGACTTCGGCAGCTATCCGTTTGTCACCTCAAGCAACACCATCTGCTCGGGAGCTTGCTCGGGACTCGGAGTCGCGCCCAATAAGATAGGAGAAGTATTCGGTATTTTCAAGGCTTATTGCACCCGTGTAGGCGCAGGTCCCTTCCCTACCGAACTTTTCGACGAGACCGGCAAACTCATCCGTGACCTCGGACACGAATACGGAGCCGTGACCGGTCGCGAACGCCGCTGCGGCTGGATTGACCTCGTAGCTTTGAAATATGCCATCATGATCAACGGCGTTACGCAGCTTATCATGATGAAGAGCGACGTGCTCGACGGATTTGACGAAATCAAGGCTTGCGTTGCCTACGAAATCAACGGCGAGCGCGTGGAAGAATTCCCGTTCTCTATCGAAGAGGACGAGATAAAGCCGGTTTATGTCACCCTCCCGGGCTGGAAAACCGACATGACTTCATTCCGCAGCGAGGATCAGTTCCCCCAGGCGTTCAAAGATTATATCGCATTCCTTGAAAAAGAACTTGAAACACCTATAACTATAGTGTCAATCGGTCCTGACCGAGAACAAACCATCATTAGAAAAAAGTAATACCTTTAAAACTAAAAAACAATGGCTAAAATTAAACCGTTTAAAGGTCTTCGCCCTCCAAAAGATCTTGTCACCGAGGTGGCTTCACGCCCCTATGACGTGCTTGACTCCGAAGAGGCGCGCGCCGAAGCCGGTGACAACCTTAAGTCGCTCTATCACATCATCAAGCCCGAGATTGACTTCGAACCGGGCAAAGACGAGCACGCTCCCGAAGTCTATGACAAGGCAGTGGAAAACTTCAAGGCTTTCCAGGAAAACGGCTGGCTCGTTCAAGACGACAAAGAGCGCTACTACATCTACGCGCAGACCATGGACGGCAGAACGCAATATGGATTCGTAATCGCCGCCAATGTAGCCGACTACATGGAAGGACGCATCAAGAAGCATGAGCTGACCCGCCGCGACAAGGAGGAGGACCGCATGAAACACGTGCGCATCAACAACGCCAATATCGAGCCTGTGTTTTTCGCATTCCCCGACAATGACGAGCTTGAAAAAATAATCAAGGATGTCACTTCGGGAACTCCGGAATATGACTTCGTATCGGCTGACGGATTCGGACACCACTTCTGGGTGATTGACGACAACGCCACCATAGCCCGCATCACCGAGCTTTTTGACGCAATTCCGTCGCTCTACATCGCCGACGGACATCACCGCACCGCCGCCGCCGCTCTGGTGGGCAACGAGAAGGCTCAGAACAATCCAAATCATGCCGGCGACGAAGAGTACAATTATTTCCTCGCCGTGGCATTCCCGGCATCACATCTTAAGATTATCGACTATAACCGAGTTGTGAAAGACCTCAACGGGCTATCTCCCGAGGAATTTCTCGCAGCGTTGGAAAAAGACTTCATCGTGGAACTTAAAGGTGAAGAGGAGTATCGCCCCGCAGGGTTGCACAACTTCTCGCTTTACCTCGACGGAAAATGGTATAGCCTCACCGCACGCGAAGGAAGATATGACGACAATGACCCGATAGGCAAACTCGACGTGACAGTGTCGAGCGACCTTATTCTGCGCGATATTCTCGGAATCCATGACCTCAGAAGCGACAAGCGCATAGATTTTGTCGGCGGAATCAGAGGACTCGGTGAATTGAAACGCCGCGTCGACTCGGGCGAGATGAAAGTGGCGCTCGCACTCTATCCCGTCACCATGGACCAGTTGATGGACATAGCCGACACGGGCAATATCATGCCGCCTAAAACCACATGGTTTGAACCGAAGCTGCGCTCGGGACTCATCATTCATAAACTTGAAGACTGATGCCTCAGGAATTATCCCATATCGCCACGATCACCGCTATCGCTCCCGGGATTGTCAAGGTCCATGTCGATGACGGCGGAGACAAATGTGGCGGATGTAGCGTGAAATTCATGTGCAAGCCCAACGGCGAGTCAGGGTCGGATATCGAAGTTCCGGTCAAAGACTCGTCAATCTACAGCGTGGGACAGAATGTGATGATCACCCTTGCCGACACAAAGCAATATTCAGCCACGCTCATCGCCTTGGCGCTTCCTTGCGTAGTGCTGTGTCTCGGAGTTGCCGCCGCTTACTTTGCCGGACTCAACGAGGGGTTATGCGCTCTTTCGGGACTCCTGTCGACCGCCATATACTTCGGAATACTTTACCTCATGAGGAAACGCGTCAACAACACTTTCCTCTGGAAAATAGAACAAAAATAACTAACTAAATTTTTATACCAACAAATTACCGTGAGATGTCACCAATTATTATTGCAATCTTGATTTTAGGAGGCATCGGCATATTAAGTGCCTTGATCCTCTTTGTTGTCTCGAAGCGGTTCTATGTGAAGGAAGACCCACGCATCGAATTGATCGAAGCGGTGCTTCCCGGCGCCAACTGCGGAAGTTGCGGCCGTTCAGGCTGTCATGACTTCGCTTGCGCATGCGCAACTGCCGACTCGCTTGACAATCTGATGTGTCCAGGCGCCGGCAATGAAGCCATGGCTAAAATCGCCGACATCGTGGGACTCACCGCTACCGCAGCAGAGCCCATGGTAGCAGTGCTCCGTTGCAACGGTTCTTGCGAGAACCGCCCCACGACCAGCACCTATGACGGACCCAAGTCATGCGCGATTCTCAGCTCGCTAAGCGCAGGAACCACCGACTGTCCTTATGGCTGTCTTGGCTGCGGCGACTGTGTTTCAGCATGTAAGTTTGACGCACTCCACATGGATCCCGTGACCGGACTTCCGGTGGTAGACGCCGACAAGTGTACCGGCTGCGGCGCATGTACCAAAGCATGTCCCCGCCACATCATCGAACTTCGCAAGAAGGGACCGAAGGGAATGCGAGTATGGGTAGCCTGCGCCAACAAGGACCGCGGCGCTGTCGCCATGAAGGAGTGCAGCGTAGCATGTATAGGCTGTGGAAAATGTAAGAAAGTGTGTCCGTTTGAAGCAATCACCGTTGCTGACAATCTTGCTTACATCGACTTCAACAAGTGCCGTCTGTGTCAGAAATGTGTGGCAGAATGTCCTACCAAGGCAATTCACACCACCCGAGTAATTAAGCAAGTAACAGTAACCGAATAACACCATGTTGCATACATTTCACAAGGGTGGCGTTCATCCACCTGAGAGTAAATTGACCGCATCTGCCGAGATTATTCCGGTAGATCTGCCGCGCGAAGTGGTTATCGCATTCGCGCAACACATCGGAGCTCCTGCAAAATGTGAACTCAAAAAGGGTGACCACGTGAACCGCGGCGACCTCGTCGCTGCCGCAGGCGGTTTTGTTTCCGCCAACGTTCATGCCTCCATTTCAGGAACCGTGACCAAAATCGACAAGAGCAAAACAGCATTCGGACTTCCGGTCGACACTGTCACCATCGTGGCAAGCGATGAAGACCATGAACGCGACCTCGAAGCGATAAAGAACCCGGTAGCGCTTCGCTCTGACGAGGAAATCGCCAAACTCGAGCCTAAAGAAATCATCGGCATTATCGATAATGCCGGCATCGTGGGTCTCGGCGGCGCCACTTTCCCGACAAAAGTGAAGCTTTGCCCTCCTCCCGGAAGCAAGCCTGAAGTAGTTATCATCAACGCAGTGGAATGTGAGCCTTACCTCACCAATGACCACGCTCTGATGCTTCAGCACCCTGATGAAATTCTTGAAGGCGTCAAGCTGCTGATGAAGGCTGCCGGCGTAGACCGCGCAATCATCGGCATCGAAGCCAACAAAGGAAACGCCATCGACCTTCTCACCCAGAAAGCCGCTTCTGACAGCCGCATCGAGGTGATGGGATTGAAGGTGAAATATCCTCAGGGCGGTGAGAAACAGCTCATCGACGCTACTATCGGCAAAGAGGTGCCCTCGGGAGCTCTGCCTATCGCCACCGGCGCCATCGTTCAGAACGTCGCTACCGCCTATGCCGTTTATGAGGCAGTGAAATATGGCAAGCCCCTTATCGAGCGCGTGATGACCATCACCGGTCCCTCAGTAGAACGTCCGGGTAACTATCTCGTGGCTCTCGGCACCAACTTGAAGGCTCTTATCGATGTAGCCGGAGGTGTTCCCGCCGACACCGGCAAGATTATTCTTGGCGGTCCGATGATGGGTAAGAGCGCTGTTCAAATCGACGCGCCCACCATCAAGGGAACATCAGCAATATTGATGCTGCCCCAGTCAGAAGCGAAACGCAATAAGGTTGAGCCCTGTATACGCTGCGCGTCATGCGTGAGCGCATGTCCGATGGGTCTTGAGCCTTATCTGCTTAGCACGCTTTCGCGCTTCGGACAATGGGAGGAAGTTGAGGCAAACAAGGTTATGAACTGTATAGAATGTGGCTGTTGCAGCTACATCTGTCCGTCAACCCGTCCTCTGCTTGATTATATAAGACTTGGTAAAACGACTGTCGGCGGCATCATCCGTGCAAGGCAGCAAAAATAAACGATGGAAAAATGAATCCAATGCTAACTATTTCGGCGTCGCCCCATTTCCACACCCATCGCACGGTGTCAACCTGCATGTGGCACGTCATCATCGCGCTGTTGCCGGCGCTCGCTTGCTCGATTTATTTCTTCGGAGTAGGCGCACTGATTGTAATTGTCACCGCACTGCTCGGCTGCATGGCTACCGAGTATGTCATCAACCGCTGGATGTTTGGCAACCCCGACTCTACCCTTGCTAACGGCAGCGCCATCCTCACCGGACTTCTGCTTGCGTTCAACCTTCCGTCAAACCTTCCCGTGTGGATTGTTTTGATCGGTTCGGTTGTTGCTATCGGCATCGGTAAAATGTCGTTCGGCGGTCTGGGTACCAACATCTGGAACCCCGCGCTCGTAGGTCGTGTGTTCCTTCTCATTTCTTTCCCGGTTCAGATGACCTCATGGCCTCTTCCCGGAGTGAATACCTGGAACTATCTTGACGCTACCACCGGAGCAACCACTCTCGGTCTTTTGAAACTCGGCGAAGCCACTCCCGACTCAATCAGCCTTGCCAACAACGCAGTTGGTTTCATGGGCGGTTCACTCGGCGAGGTGAGCGCAATCGCTCTTCTTATAGGCTTCGTCTATCTGCTCTGCGTTAAGGTAATCACCTGGCATATTCCGGTTGCAGTTCTCGGCGCCGTAGCTCTGTTCACTCTTTGCATCGGCGACAATATCGGAGTTGAATTGCTGTCGGGAGGTCTTATTCTCGGCGCATGCTTCATGGCTACCGACTATGTGACTTCACCGATGTCTCACAAAGGTATGATCGTGTTTGGCGTTCTTATCGGTATTATCACCGTGATTATCCGTAAGTGGGGCGCATATCCCGAGGGCGTTTCATTCGCTATACTTCTTGCCAATAGCGTAGTTCCCCTGATTGACCGTTACATTAAGCCGTCTAAGTTCGGAGAAAGGAGTAAAAAATGAAGAAGCTCGCATCAACACTGCCCAACATGATCATCTCACTGGGCGTAATCACTATTGTTGCCGCATCTTTGCTCGCATGGGCTCACAGCGTCACCGCCGAGCCTATCGCCCAGGCGGAAAAGCAAACCCGAGTAGACGCAATCAAGGATGTGTTGCCGGCATTTGACAATGACCCTCTTGCTAACGCCACCGAGATCTATCAGCTTGGCGAAGGCAACGCGCCGTTCACCGTTTATCCCGCTTATGAAGGCGACAAGTTTGTAGGCGCCGCAGTTGAGGGATATACCACCAACGGTTTTTCGGGAGAAATCAAAATCATGTATGGCTTCGACGCAGAAGGCATCGTGAGCGGCTTCCAGGTTCTTTCCCACGCAGAGACTCCCGGTCTCGGCGCCAAGATGAACGAATGGTTCCGCATGGAAGAGGGCAACCGCTCGGTTCTTGGGAAGAATCCCGCCGTTGTCAATATGACCGTGGCTAAAGACGGAGGCGCCATCGACGCAATCACAGCCGCCACTATCAGCTCCCGCGCATTCCTTGGAGCGCTTCGTGACTGTTTCCAAGCATTTGAAACATATAAAAAAGACCTCAACAATGAATAAATTACGCATTCTCACTAATGGAATCGTTGCGGAGAATCCGACGTTTGTTCTCCTGCTCGGAATGTGTCCCACGTTGGGAACTACCGGCTCAGCGATGAATGGTATGTCAATGGGTCTTGCCACTACCGGAGTTTTGATTTGCTCCAACATGGCTATATCAGCGATCAAGAGCCTTGTACCTGACAAAGTTCGTATTCCCGCCTATATCGTGGTAATCGCTACGTTCGTGACCTTATTGCAGATGATCATGCAAGCCTATCTGCCTGCTCTCAACGCAAGCTTAGGACTCTTCATACCTCTTATTGTGGTAAACTGTATCGTGCTCGGTCGCGCCGAGGCATTCGCTTCGCGCCACTCCGTTGGCGATTCTCTTTTCGACGGTATCGGTATCGGCCTTGGATTCACCATCGCACTAACACTTCTTGGCGCGGTTCGTGAAATTCTCGGAACCGGCTGTGTGTTTGGCGCCCAGATTTATCCCGAAACATTCGGTTCGCTCGTATTCGTGCTTGCGCCGGGAGCGTTCATCGCATTGGGATTTCTCGTGGCTTTGTTTAACTACATCCGTAAACGCTCATAGTCATGCTCGCATATCTTTCAATTATCATAACGGCGATATTTGTAAATAACATCGTCTTCGCGCAGTTCCTCGGAATATGCCCGTTCCTTGGCGTGTCCAAGAAGTTGTCGTCGGCTACCGGTATGGGAGCAGCCGTGACTTTCGTGATGCTTCTCGCCACTCTGGTGACCTGGTTGCTTCAAATATATGTGCTGAATCCTCTGGGACTCGCCTATATGCAGACCATCGTCTTCATTCTTGTGATCGCAGCGCTCGTTCAGATGCTCGAAATCATCCTGAAGAAAATCGCTCCCGCCCTTTATCAGGCGCTTGGAGTGTTCCTTCCGCTCATCACCACCAACTGCGCGGTGCTCGGTGTTGCCATCCTCGTTATCCAAAAAGGATTTAACCTCGGCGAGTCATTGGTGTATGCAGTCGCAACAGCGATAGGCTTCACCCTGGCGCTGGTTATCTTTGCCGGAATCCGCGAGAAACTTGCCATCACTGACGTTCCCGCTCCAATGCGCGGAGTGCCCATCGCGCTTATCTGCGCCGGCATGCTCGCACTCGCTTTCATGGGATTTGCCGGAATCACCATCGGCTAAATCTTAACGATAGACATTTTTATCAGCATGAGCCTCGAATAATTGAGGCTCATGCTTTTTTTCATTAAAAGATGTAAATATCAGCTTTTTAAATTGATTTTACGGGAAAAGTGATTATCTTTGCAATTTATTGATAGCTAATTTGTAACATCTCTCTTTATAACAGTCCAATCATTTCAATTCCAATCATGAAAAAATTGATAATTTTGTTGTTTATCATCTGTTCTTCCTATTCATGCCTGCACACCTATGCGGCATCGGAATCGAACTGGATGATGCATACCGACACGCAACAGCGAGTCGCAATGGAGAATGTGGAATGTCTCGTGGCAACGGATCATTCGGAACTCTTCTCGATATTGCTTAAGGATAATTCACTCATACCCGACGTGAAGGAAATCACATTCAAGAAAGAATCTGTCGCGGGGATTCAGAACGCGGCTTCAACACGGGAGCCTCTTTTTGTCGCAGGAGCGTCGACACTGATCATTTCCAATATTTCGGAACAAGCATTGAACATCGATATCTACAATTTGACCGGTCAGCGTCAGATTTCGGTTAAAGCCAATTCTGAAAAGACCGAGATAGACATAACCTCACTTCCCGCGGGGGCTTATATAGTAGCCGTGGGGAATTCTTCATTTAAATTTCTAAAAAATTAATTTCTCTCCTATGAAACGCACTGTAACAAGCATCATTCTCGGCGCCGCAATAATCTTGCCCGCGATTGCGAATTTTGTAATCGAAACCACCGACGGAAAACGCCACGTTTCAAAAATGCCAAAATTTGAAAATGCCGGCAAGGTTGACGATATTGACATTGAAAATATTCTGCGCATAACCCACAACCCTCTGTCTTCGGCAGAAACCGCGCCTGAATTCAACGAGCGGAATCAAAACAGGCTTGCCGTGCTCGACATGAATCAGCGTAACGGCGAAAACGAGAGCGGCTCGGAAAACAGCCGCAACGTGTATTCAGCCGAGTACATGGCTATGCTTGCAGGTATGCCCTCATTCACGACCCAAGACCTTCAGGAGGCGATGGATAAAGCCTCGATGATTCTGCTGTCGTCAAGAGTGAAACAATCTTCATTCACCACCGATGAGTTGTCGGCTATCGAAAAGTGGGTGGCGAATGGCGGCGTAATCATCGCTCCCGCCATCGAATGCTCAAACAAGGGCGACCTGTATGAAATATTCGGCTTGAGCGAGAGAGCATCGGGAAAAGCTTACACTACCCTCACGTGGGTCGACAGCGACTGCGAGGAGCTAAAATATTTTGACACTCCCGAGGAGAAAACCGTGGTGACAACCAATCTCAGCACTACCGCCTATGGAACGACCACCGGCGAAACGCTTGCCACGTTCAACGACGGAAAGAGCGCCGTGGTTAAAAACATACACGGGAAAGGGGCAGCCTACACCGTGGGGGTGCGGTGGCGCGACATGATACAGCGTTTCCACCTTAATAAGGACGGAAGCATACAGCGCTTGTCGAGCAATGCGTTTGAACCGTCGGGCGACGTATACTCTCTGTTCCTGCGTTCGGTCTATAATGCCCATAACCCTGTGAGCGTGTGGAAATACACTATTCCCGACGGACAGCCGTCGCTGCTGGTGCCTACTCATGACTGCGACTCGCGCACAGCCTATGATTCGATGTACTATGTTTCAGACTATGAAAAAAGCCTCGGGCTACGCGCCCACTACTTTCTGACAGTGCATTATTTCAGGGACGCGCCCTATCTGTCGGCATTTTATAATAGCGAAACCGTTGTCAAAGCCAAAGAGCTTCTCGCTGCCGGACACACCGTGGGCAGCCACTCCATCTGTCACTTCCCTGACTTCAACAAGACGGAACTATTCCCCATGGATATTGTCACCGAAGAAGAATATGCGGCGAGAGCCACCCACAAAACCGATACCACTGCAGGCGGATCGACCTGGGCTGAAGTGGTGCTATCAAAGAATATCATAGAGCGCGACCTCGGAAACAATGTGCGTTCGTTCAGAAGCGGACACCTTTGCGTGAACAAGAATATGCCTGAAGCAAAAGTGGCGGGCAACTATAAATTCACGTCGTGCTATGCGGCAAGCGACCTGCTCAGCAATTTCCCGTATTATATAAGACTTCAGAATGACTGGCCCGGCGAGCTCACCGACGTGCTGTCGATGCCTCTCCACATCTCGGACGTGTTCAGCAAGGACAAGATGGACGAGACCAATTGGGAAAGCAAAATCGACGTGTGGGTTCCGGTGTATGAAAAGTTGCGCGATAACCATGGCGCATGCATCCTGCTCATTCATCCTAACCGCAAGTGGAAGATGGAGGCTCAGAAATTGCTTATCGAACGGCTTGGGCTTACGCCTCAGGAATTGTGCAATTTTGAAGAGTATGGCGAATTCTGGGTGAACAGGGCGAAGTTTGATTTCTCTTATGACTATGACGAGTCAACCGAGTCATTGATTATTAAAACTACGCGCGCAGAGATTGAAGCCAATCCCCGCCTCGGGCTGATGATCGAAGCCACCTCGCCCGTGAGCAACGCCACCGTAATTGACGAAACCGGAGCGATTCATCCTTCCAAGGTCAAACTCACGCCTGATAACAAATATATCATATTGCTATAACCGATCATGTTAAAAAATCTCGTAAAACTATCACTCGTTTCAGCGGCGGCAGTGTGCGCCCTTGCGTCGTGCTCGCCGAAGGAGGCGACTCCGTGGGATGAAATGGAGAATGTGCTCTCAAGAATCAAAGCGCCGTCATTTCCCGACAACACCTACACTATCTCGGATTATTACACCGAGGGGGACTCGCTCTATACTAATGCAATCAACCTGGCGATAAAGACTTGCTCGGAAAGCGGCGGAGGCACAGTGGTCATTCCCGACGGCACATTCAAGACCGCCCCTATCAGACTGCTGTCAAACGTCAACCTGCACTTGTCGGACAGCACTTTGCTTAAATTCGTGACCGACGTAGAGCTTTTTGACACCGTGCTCACACGCATCGAAGGGATAGATTGCTACAACATCTCTCCCCTCATCTATGCCTACGAGGCGACAAATGTAGCCATCACCGGCAAGGGGGTTATGGACGGATGCGCCGACACCACCAACTGGTTTACCCCGGCGCGTCTTAAAGGAGTTGTGAACGAGAACGGCGACAAAGTGAACGAGAAGACGCTGCTTTATCAGATGAAGGAGGACTCGCTACCGGTGGAGCAACGTGTGTTCATCGGCAAGGAGGGAATACGTCCTCAGTTCATCAACCTGTATAAGTGCAAGAATGTTCTGCTCGAAAGCTTCACGCTCCACAACTCACCCTTCTGGCTTATTCATCCTCTCATGTGTGAGAATGTGACGGTCAAAGGGGTGACCATGCAGAGCCACGGCACCAATAATGACGGATGTGACCCCGAGTCATGCCGCGACGTGCTTATCGACAGTTGCCGATTTGACACGGGCGATGATTGCATCGCAATTAAATCAGGTCGCGATCAGGACGGCAGGCGCTGGAATATGCCTTGCGAAAACGTAATCGTGAGAAACTGCTCGATGAAAGACGGTCATGCCGGCGTGGCAATGGGCAGCGAAATAACCGGCGGAGTCAGCAACGTGTGGATTGAAGATTGCGTGATGGACAGTCCGAACCTTGACCGCATAATCAGAATAAAATCCAATGCGGAAAGAGGGGGTGAAGTGCAAAACATATTTGCGCGCAACATCACCGTCGGCGAGTGCCGCCAGTCGATTCTGGGCTTCGAGCTCCAATACTGGTATGTGTATGACGGTCCTTATCTCCCCTATTTCCACAACATCCACCTCGAAAACATAACCAGCAAGAAGAGCCAGTATGTGCTCAACCTTGAAGGATTTGAGGATAAGGTTCAGGCACGCGACATCGTGATAAAGAATTGCACGTTTGACGGCGTTACCTCTCCCGAAATAAACCATATAGTGGGCGTTGAGGACATCACATTTGAAAATGTGGTAGTAAACGGCAAACCTTATACCTATAAAGGGAATTAAACCCGACACAAATTCAATCAAACGCTTTCAATATCCGCAGGATTTCCCGATGACCGGGATATCCTGCGGATATATTTTCTCATCTATCCCGCATTTTTATCGCACGGAGACTTCACGGAAGTAAATAAAATTGGTCATAGCGGCTGAAATCTAACTGTTTTTATGTACCTTTGCACTCTAATTGAACGAAATAACTACAACATACATCGAAATGCTCACAGCAAAGGAAATCAGAGAGTCTTTCAAAGACTTCTTCCGCGGAAAAGGACACCAGATTGTTCCTTCCGCTCCAATGGTTATCAAGGATGATCCCACACTGATGTTCACCAATGCGGGAATGAATCAGTTTAAAGACATAATTCTCGGCAATGCAGCGGCGAAGCACAAACGTGTAGCCGATTCACAAAAATGTCTGCGAGTAAGCGGCAAGCATAATGACCTCGAAGAGGTGGGAATGGACACCTATCACCACACTATGTTTGAGATGCTCGGCAACTGGTCATTTGGCGACTATTTCAAGAAAGAAGCCATTGACTGGGCATGGGAATATCTTGTAGACGTGCTGAAACTGAATCCTGAAAATCTCTATGCAACGGTATTTGAAGGATCGGAGTCAGAGGGTTTGAGCCGCGATGACGAAGCTGCGTCATTCTGGGAAAAACATCTTCCCGCCGATCATATCATAAACGGAAACAAGCATGACAATTTCTGGGAAATGGGCGACACGGGTCCCTGCGGTCCCTGCTCGGAAATACATATCGACCTTCGCAGCGAAGAGGAAAAGAAGCAGATTCCCGGCCGAGACCTCGTGAACCACGACCATCCCCAGGTGATCGAGATATGGAATCTCGTGTTCATGCAGTATAACCGCAAGGCTGACGGCTCGCTCGAACCGCTTCCAGCCAAAGTGATTGACACCGGAATGGGTTTTGAACGTCTTTGCATGGCTCTTCAGGGCAAAAAATCCAACTATGACACTGACGTGTTCACTCCCCTCATCAATAAGATTGCGGAACTTTCGGGCAAACGCTATGGCGACGATAAGAAAGTTGACATCGCAATGCGAGTCATCGCCGACCATGTGCGCACAATCTCGTTCTCAATAGCCGACTCACAGTTGCCCGGCAACGCAAAAGCGGGATATGTGATACGCCGTATCCTGCGCCGCGCAGTGCGCTATGCTTACACGTTCCTTGATCAGAAACAGGCGTTCATGTATCGACTCGTCGACACTCTTATCGAAAGCATGGGTGAAGCTTATCCCGAACTTCCTCAGCAGCGCGAACTGATCATGCGCGTCATCAAGGAGGAGGAAGACGCTTTCCTTCGCACTCTTGACAACGGTATACGCCTTCTCGACAACGCTATCGCAACAGCTAAGGCTCAGGGTAAAAATCAGATTTCAGGAAAAGAGGCGTTTGTGCTCTATGACACCTACGGATTCCCTCTCGACTTGACTGAGCTGATTCTGAAAGAAAACGGAATGAGTCTCGACAATGCCGAATTTGAGCAGGAAATGGCAGCTCAGAAAGCACGCGCCCGTAACGCTGCCGCCGTAGAGACAGGTGACTGGATTCAGCTACGCGACGGCGAATCAGAATTCGTGGGATATGACACATTGTCGGCTCCCGGCAACATTCTGAAATATCGTCAGGTGAAGCAAAAGGGCAAGGAATTTTTCCAGCTGATACTCGACCGCACTCCGTTCTATGCTGAAATGGGCGGTCAGGTAGGCGACAGCGGAACCCTCACCTTCCCCGACGGAGAAGTAATTGAAATCTTCGACACAAAACGAGAAAACGGAGTTGCAGTTCATCTGACCAAGAAACTCCCCTCGGAAAACAATATCGACAAGACTTTCACTTCACAGGTGAATGAAGAGGCGCGCGTCGCAACTTCATGCAACCACACCGCCACCCACCTTCTTCACGAAGCCCTGCGCGAAGTGCTTGGAAGCCATGTTGAACAGCGCGGTTCGTTTGTTTCNCCCGACGTTTTGCGCTTTGACTTCTCTCATTTCCAAAAACTGACCCCCGAGGAGATCANGAAGGTGGAGCATCTTGCCAACNAGCGTGTGCGCCGCGCCATCGCGCGTGACGAAGCTCGCAATGTTCCCATCGAAAAAGCNCGTGAAATGGGAGCCATGGCACTCTTCGGCGAAAAATATGGCGACGAAGTGCGCGTGATACGCTACGGCAGCTCGGTGGAACTGTGNGGAGGAACTCACGTTGATAACACCGGTAATATCGGAATCATCAAAATCGTTTCGGAAAGCAGTATCGCTGCCGGAATACGACGCATCGAAGCCATCACAGGAAAGCANGTGGAACTNNCCATTGAACGCATGCAGGACACTTTGCAGGAGATAGGCAGCATGTTTAACAACTCGCCNAANCTTGTNCAGGCTCTGCGCAAGTCAATCGAAGAGAANGCCGAANTNAAACGNCAGGCTGAGGAGTTCTTCCAGGAAAGAGCCAATAATCTTGCCAACAATCTTCTCAGCAAAGCCCGTGACGTGAACGGCATCAAAGTTGTGGAACACACCGGTATCGCCCTTCCCGAAGTGGTCAAGAGCGTGGCATTCCTTGTCAGAGCCAAATCGCCCGAGCACACAGTGTTCATCGGAGCTACTCATGACGCATCGAGCAAGCCGCTCCTAACCCTCATGATTACAGAAGACCTTACCAAAGAGGGCATGAACGCATCGACGGCAGTGCGCAACGCAGCNAAANTGATAAANGGCGGCGGCGGNGGTCAGCCAGGATTCGCTCAAGCCGGAGGCAAGGACAAAGAAGGCCTTGTCCAAGCCCATGAGAACATTAAGGAGACTCTGGGGTTATAATTATATGAACCGAATATTTATACAGATAATTGCAATGGTCGGCACGATAGCGCCGACCATTGTGTCATGTAGCGAGTCCTCTCAAGTCCAAGCGCCCGATTATGCAACCACATGGCAACCCGACACACTCGGNGACGGCTATGAGATGCGTTATGTGAGACAAAATGACGATTACAGCGGCGCAGTGAGGTCGACAATCATCAGGAAGCAAAGCCCGTGTGGAAGCGATCGAGGCATTCTNTATGTACACGGATTCAATGATTATTTCTTCCAGAAAGAGATGGGCGACCGCTTCGTTGACTCTTGCTACAGTTTTTATGCCGTAGACTTGCGCAAGTACGGACGCTCGATTATTCCCGGTCAAAAATTGTTTCAGGTTCGCGACATGAAAGAATATTTTCCCGATATCGACTCAGCGCTTGTTCAGATGCGCCATGACGGCATAACCGAAATTATACTCATGGGGCATTCTACCGGAGGGCTCACGACATCATTGTTCATGAACTATGAGCCTGNCCCGGGGATAAAGGGATTGATACTCAACAGCCCCTTTCTTGACTGGAATTTAAGCCCATTTCTTGAAAAAGCGGCGGTNCCGGCAGTCGATATAGCCGGAGCCTTATTTCCGAACATNAAGATTTCACAAGACAAGAGTCGCCTATACAGCGAAAGCCTCTTGAAAAAATATGGGGGCGAATGGGACTACAACACGTCATGGAAACTGGAGGAATCGCCCGATGTGGATGCNGGCTGGATAAGAGCAATAGAGGAGGCTCAGGAGAAACTGCACAAGGATTCCCACATCACCGTTCCCATCCTGTTGCTTCATTCCGATTCTTCCTATGCAGATGGCGACTCGCTCCAAAAAGCGAAGAGATCGGACGCTGTGCTCGATGTCGCTGACATATCAAAATATGGGAAACTCTTAGGCGACAGCGTGACCGAAATAACCATAAAAGGCGGACTACACGACCTTGCCCTGTCACGGAAGGCGGCAAGAGATTCAATGTTCACAGTGATTTTTGAGTGGCTCAAAGCCAATCGAATCTAAACAATATCTTCTTATTATTTGTTAAACCATCGGCAGCAAGGGAAAAAGCTGTCGATGGTTTAACTTTTAAGAGAAAAATTTAATGCGTTATGCTTAGGATAAAGGAATTAGCAACAGTGACAATTTTATTGCTTTTAATTGCTTGCAGCAACAGCCTGTGGGATGAACTGCCATCATCCATTTCCACATTCATATCAACCTATTATCCNATGTCGGGCATAAGCAAATATGAGGAGGCGAATGGCAATTATTATGTCACAGTCAAAAACGGCGCGTCGCTCGTGTTTGATTCAAACTATGAGTGGAAGAGCATCAACGGTAACGGCACGACATTGCCCGAAATTTTCGTGACCGACAAACTGCCTGAAAAGTTAGTAAGATATCTTACGGAACTTGAAGAAACCAATGCCGTATATGCCGCCGAAAATCAGCCGCGCGTGATAATCCTGTCAATGCTTAATTATAAAATCACTTACACGAAAGAGACTGAAGAGGTCACTCAGGAAGAATAGATTTCGTGTTGCGATAGAAGCGAATGCTGCTTTTGTGAATGGGGAATGACAGTGAAAGTATTCCCTCGCCGTCAAGCGTGGCGCTGCACTCGTCATCAACCTCATGCATCATTGCATCATACCATTTCAAGTCAAAGTGCCCGACGAAAGGGGTTGGCTGCAATTCGCCTTTTATCATCATACGGTTCCATTTCTCTGAGTTAACTTTCGCGCCTGAATGATACAGGACCAGATAGCGGTCTCCGTCCTTCACAATCCACAGATTATACATTCCGCCAAGACGTGCCCGATTATCATCGGTTACACGGTCAAGATAGGTCCAAAGTCCTTCTATACCTTCCATGCGTCTCGGCAAGGATGAAAGCTGATCAAGCGTATATGGCAACTGAAGACGCGTGAACAAATCCTCTTCTCGCTCGATTACTACGCTTTTCAATTTAAGGTTACCGGTAGAGAACACACGGCATTCCGACACTGCAGGCGGCGTCGCTGCGACATCAAGCGACGGAGCAAGAATTTTCTCACCTGAAAAGACCTTCATCACCCCATCAATCCACTCCACGGCAAGAGTGTTCTCTCCCCCATTGAGATTATGAGAAGCTTCAACGGTGGCACACGCAATCACAGAATCAATTCCGTTGCAGTGATGTCCATACTCGACGTCGGCGGCGCGAGTATCTGTTATCGTTCCGAAATCAGTGTTTTTAAGCCTCAACGCCACATAGTCAAATTCAGAATAGTCTCCGTTGCAATTCCATGCTATTCCCCAATAAGCTGAAGAGCGTCCCTGACGATTGCGTCCAAAATCGAAAGCGGCACGCGCCTCGATTGCCAGCTCATCAGAGGGTACATTCACCTTGAAACCGTAATAATCGACAATGCTGTCGACAGGGATATATTTACGCTCTCCGCCACAGAGGGCTGACGCGCAACTCAGGATGATTGCCAAGCATAGAATCCTCATAACAATCAATCGGCAATAAGAGCCTTCACCCGCTCCACAAATTCCTCCTGTGACAGGTCATAAGGCAACCATGTGATAGGGATGCCGCGGCGTTCCATACCACGGAACCATGTCATCTGACGCTTGGCGAATTGATGAATGGCTATTTCAAGTTCCTCGACCATTTGAGAATAGGTCATTTTTCCGGTCACATAAAGAGTGAGGTACTTATATTCAAGACCATAGTAAATGAGATTCTCGGGATCAACTCCCGACTCAATCAAACCACGAACTTCATCGACCATTCCTGAATCAAGACGCTTGCACAAACGCTCGGAAATGCGTCGGCGGCGATTTTCTCGATCAATGTCCACGCCAACCACCAGAAAAGAGCGACGACCGGGAGAATCATTGCTACCCTGTGACGGGGCTTCGTCGGGATGCTCCTTATAGTAGGTCTGTATCTCAATAGCCCTTATCGCCCGTTTTTCAGTATCAATATCGGTAACATTGTGGAGAGTCTTCATCGATGCGAGAATCTGAGCAAGCTCCTCAAGGGTCTTTCCTTTTAAAGACTCTCGCAACTCCTTGTTTTCAGGCACCTCAGGCAATCTCATTCCGGTCAGCGCACTTTCAACATACATTCCCGTGCCACCGCACAAAATAGGGAGTTTCTTACGCATTTCAATCTCCGCTACCGCTTTCTCATAGTCACGCAGATATCCGTAGAGATTGTATTTTTCTCCGGCAGGAAGTATGTCAATCAGATGATAGGGCACATCGCCATATTCATCAAGATCCTTTCCTGTGCCTAAATCCATGCCGACATATACCTGCCTGGAGTCTCCGCTTATGATTTCTCCATCAAAAGCATGAGCCAAGTCCACCGCCCTACCCGTTTTCCCGGAAGCCGTGGGACCGACAATGGCAAGGATATCATATTTCATATCCTTTAAAATATTTCTTGATGAATCTTCTCAACTTGAAGAACGGACGATCCTCGTTATCCTTAGCGACAAGCAGCCAGTCAGGATCATTGTAATCGACATCGAGAGCAATCAAGTCCTTCAGTTTAAAGGATGGAGTGTAATGTTTCACTTTATACAGGCGATGACCGGTCTTGTCGTAGGTTTTACGAGCCATTGCCACAGTGTAGACGCGGTTTATCTCACCTCGCAACAACTGGCTCAACATTCCGGCGTCATATAATCCTCTGACCTGATAAACCGTGAGCCACTCGCCTTTCAATTTCGTGCCATTAATCGCGGCATGATTTTCAAGGCGACAGAGGTAGTGGAATATATTAGAGTTCATATCACGGTCCACATTCTCATAAAGATAGCGCACATCCACAGCCGTAGCGCTTATGTCGGCGGCACGACAAAAATATTTTTTAACTTCAAAATCAGAGATTTTTTCAGTGTGATGCAATTTCACCGAAACGGGAGTGTCGACTTTTAATGAATCGGGGTCAGTGTCAGGGCTGCGCATTAGAATGCGGTCATCACAAATGATCAGGAATCGCAACAATGTTATGTTTCTCTCATAATTGAGATCGCCAATCACATTGTCGCGGTAAAAGGCGAAAATTTTCAGGTAGCGCCTTCCGAGAAATATAATCGACAGAATAATCAAGCTGACAGGGATATACAGATAGAAAACCATATCAGCCTGATTAAGATTCACATTAGAGTAGTGAACCATATAATACCAGAAAGTATAAATCGTGGTGAACCCGAAAATATAGAACAGGATTCTAAGCTGGTAACGACTCTCGGTGCGGAACATTCGTCCGAGGAAACCACGTTCAGACGGATCGCCGTATTGGCTGCGGCACATTCGGCAAATGCTCAATCGATTGCGTACGAAATAAGCCCATATAACCATGATACACACAACCGGTCCCATCACCAAGATTGTGATGTAAGGGATGCGTCTGTTGGCAGTTCCGTTAAGAAATTCATTGGGATCGATAAATTTCATGTAGTACAAATTTATCGCCACCATCACCAGCGTCATCATCAACAGGATGCGTGTGGTAAGATATAGCAGTATATTGCAATTGCCATTATTAGCAGCACGCTCCTTGCTGAGTTGTGTTAACAGCAGAAACTCGAGCACTAAAACTACGGCAGGCAACCACAGTTTGTCAACAAACAAGGATGCAATCAGGATGAGCGCCAACGACCCAACCGACATTATCCATGACGACAGCAGAGTGCTTATACCGTAATAGTAGTATGTGCCATGATCATTATTACCTGACATCGCTATTTCAATTTTGAGTCAAAAAATTCAAGCATGCGCTTGTATACTAATTCTCGCGCTCCGCAACCATAGATTGAATGGTTCTTATTGGGGAAAAGGAGCATATCGCAAGTCTTGCCGTGGGACTGCAACGATGAAACATATTGCAGCGTGTTCATCAGATGCACATTATCGTCGGCAGTGCCATGCATAATCAACAACGGAGTGGTTATTTTATCGGTATATGAGATTGGAGCTCCTTCATCATATCCATCAACGTTTTCATTTGGAGTGAGCATATAGCGCTCGGTGTAAACCGTGTCATAGTAACGCCATGAAGTCACGGGAGCTACCGCCACCGCGGCGTCATATCCATAAGCCGAGGCAGCCATCAAGGACTCATAACCGCCATAACTCCAGCCATAGATGCCGACCTTTGACACATAGGGCAACGATTTGGCATATTTCGCAGCGGCAACCTGGTCGATTGTCTCAAAATGTCCCAGGCGACGATATACGCTGTGCTTGAATTCAGCACCCCGTCCACCGGTGCCTCTGCCATCCACACTCATCACGATATAGCCTTGGGTCACGTAATAATAATCCCAATCGAGATGCCAGCGGTTCAGGACTTCCTGCGAACCGGGACCGCTATATTGCGACATAATCACAGGATAGCTTTTAGACGGATTAAAATCGGCAGGCTTCAGAACTGATCCGTTAAGAACATTGCCATCAGAGTTAATTGTAAAGAACTCCTTAACGGGATAGTATGCGCAGCGACTCCTCAACTCGGCATTATCTTCAAGCACTCTAATCTCTTTTCCGGTTGCCGCACACAATGAATAGACCGGAGGGGTGGTCACATCGCTATAAGACATTGTCAAATATGCCATGTCGGGAGAGAAGGATGCGCCTGATGTTCCTTTATCTTTTCCGACAACAACGGTCTTGCCCTTTGCATCGACCGACGCAATCACTCGATCCAGAGGACCCGACTGAGTCGTCTGGCAATAGTGAAGATTTTTAGCCGCGTCGTAACCGTAATAAGCCATCACGTCATAATCTCCCGAAGTGATCTGACGCATCTGAGCGCCGGAATAACTGTATTGATAAAGATGGTTGAATCCTGATTTTTCAGAGCTAATCACAAAAAAATCGGGATAGAATCGAGTATTTTCCCATGCCGAAGGATCGATCCAGCCATTGACAGCCTCGTCGACATAGAGCGACTTCGCCACAGTGGACTTAGGATTGACAGCATAAAGTTCAATGCGGGTCTGAGCGCGATTCAAGGTCGTCACGACCAGGCGGTCGGGCGAACCGGCATACTCGATGCGTGGAATATACTCGATGTTATTGTCGGAGAATGAAATCTCTTTTATCTTTCGGGTGTCGACATCATAACTGAACACTGACACCTTCGAATTGGGTTCTCCGGCAACAGGATATTTATAGGAATAGCTTCCGGGGTAGAGACTGTATTGATCAAGAGGGTTGCATGTGCCCTGATATAGTGGGAACGAGTACATCGGGACCGCAGTCTCATCATAGCGGATGTAGCACAGCGCCATGTTGTCGGGAGCCCACGCCATAGAGACTGTCGTGTCAAACTCCTCTTCATATACCCAATCAGGCACTCCGTTGATAATCTTGTTCACTTCACCGTCTTTTGTCACAGCCACCTCAGTGTTATAATCAAGTTTATGGATGAAGATGTTATTATCGGCAACAAAAGCGATCATTCTACCGTCGGGCGACCACACCGGGGCACGTTGAACAGCGTGTTCCACGCTGAGCGGTTTCATCACATCGTGTCTCACCTCATATATATAATAGGAGGCTTTGAAGGAGCGGCGGTAGATGGGCTCTGATTTCTCATACACCAAAATATGCGATTCATCGGGGCTAAAGCGGAATGACCTTATTGACTTCAACTTACAATCTCGTGCAGTGTTGACATCGAGAATAACGCCTGTTTCCTCTCCGCTCTTTATATCATATTTAATTATCTTGGTAGCATCGTCAGACAAAGCGGCGAAGCTCTTGCCATCTGCCATATAAGTCATCGACGAGGGAGCTTTTGCCGAGTTTCCAGGGGAAACATATGCCGACAGTCCGTTATCGGCGACAGCAGCTGTCGCCGGAATCGCAACGGCTGCCGAACAAATCAAGGCAGCACCCAAATAAACTGATTTTATATTCATGAGCATAAACTGTGATTCTTAATTAAAACAAAGACATCTGCGCATCGTTCGCAGGATGTGATTTTTTTGGAGGCTCCTGATAACCAAATTCGGAATCAGTGGAGCCTTGACTGAGTTTCGGAGCATTATCGGGAGGAGTCGCCACCAGCCACTCAGTGCTGTCGAGCGTCTCGTCTATTGCTGAAATTTTAGGAGTGGTCTTGCGCTTGCGACGCGGTTTTTCGGGAGCCGATGTCTTTTTTGATAACTCCTCTATTGTAGATTTCATCTCATTTTCAGCCACAGCCCTATCCATTATGTTTGATTCCAAATCTGCTGCCAAGCGTTTGTTGTCAGCTTCAAGGCTTTCCTTCTTGGCTATCAAATCAGCATTTTCATCTTTAAGCGCTTTGATTTTCTCGTCACGCTTTTTAAGAACGGATTCAAATTGCTCCATCTGCTTCATCACCTCTTCGGCAGTTCCAAGCGTGGCACGCGCTTCAGCAAGCTCAGCGTTGAGCTTGTCGATGGTCGCTGCCGCCTCTTCACATTTTTTCTGAAGCGCGGCAGTCTCCACTCTATTCTCTTCAAGCTCTTTCGATGAATTGCGATTGTTGTTCCTGATATCTGACAACATTTTATCGCTCATCGCCATTCTCGACTTATAGAGTTCTGAAGTTTCAGTGAGTTCTTTCTTCAATTTTTCGACCTCCTGACGCAGCTGTTCGGCAACAAAATTGGATTGGCTCAACTTGGTTTTCAGCTCTGAATTTTCTGTTGCCGACCCGTTTTGCTCCGCGCCATCGCCGGGATTAGAGCCGCCGACAGCCTCAAGCTTACTCAGCAAACTGCTTATTTCGAGTTTGTGCTGCTCCTTCTCGGCATCCAATTGCTGTTCAAGCGTTCTGATCTTATCAGACAAAGCTCGTTTTTGACGATTATCGCTGAGGCGTTGGTCATTAAGCTCAGTTTCATGTCCTTCAGCCTTTTCAAGAGTTTCTTTAAGCTTTGCGATTTCCTCTATAAGCGAATCACGCTCAGCCGCCACTTTAGTAATGACTTCCTTTTCTATCTGGTCACGGCTTTGGTCGATACACTTCTTGAACGACTCTCCAAACAGACCGTACAAATAACGACGCTGCGCGTCACGATCAATACATTCTCTTATAAATTCGGGCTGAGAATTATTGAACACCTCAAGCACGCTGTCAAAAAGTTCCACCGGAAAATCGGCAGCTATCTCTATATCCTTTGCACTCTTTGACAATGAGCTGACCGGCTCAGACGATTGAACGGAATCGTCAGAGGAGACAAACAAATCATTCTCCTCGACAATTTCTTCATCATTGCCAAAGCCAAACGCATGAGCCAAGGATTTGAAAAAAGACATATTCTTAATTTTTCTTTTTAATTTTCTACTACATCAGGTTTCACCACGACTCCCATGCCCTTGCGACCGTTTATTCCAATGACAAGCGGAGTGCCGAATTTCACGATACGCAAGAAATCACTCTCATAAACCGCCGGCTGTGAATTCAGAAATTCCACATCATAGATACCGTTATTCGACGAGGTGTCTATCGTGAAATATCCCACCCCAAACGAAGTCAGGTTCTGAAAGAAATGAGTGCCCTGACTCGGTTCTATCCTGTAATTGCTCAACGAGGACTCGACAATAAGACGAGCCGATGAAATATGAGGCCATTTTACCGGAATTCCGAGCGCGGTGTCACTTGACCCCCAGCGTCCGGGACCGATAAGCACGTAGCCTTCGTTACGCTCCGTAAAGTTACGATTTATTTTCTCAATTTCACGAGCAATCAGCGAATTATTTGACGAAGAGAAGTTTTCAGGACGCACATAGACCACGGTATCTACATTTTCAATGTTTCCATGCCCCAAAGCGGTATTACTTCTAAGGAGCATCTTTTCATCGGGGAGCTCAAGAATGCTGTCGTCGACGATATCTTTTTTCTCGACGATGGGGCGTATCTGCAACCAGTATATAGTGCCTTTTCCTCGGTCGTTGATGTTCAGCATTCCGGCAAATTCGATTTCTACCGGTCGCCCCATCTCCTCCTGCCCTTTCGTGAGCATGAAATCGGTGATTTTCGCCAACGGGAACACATCGTGCTGAAGGATATTGGCAAAGGTCACGACTCTACGTCCCTCTCCCTCATCACAATCTCTAATCACTTGATCACGGAAATCGTAGGTAGAAACCATGTAGCGCAGGGCTCCAGTCTGAGCCACGTCCTGAATGCGCAACTTGGCAATATTAAATCCGTCGTCAACCTTAAACGTGGTCTCATCCTCATTTTTCATAGCAAGCGCATAGAAACGAGTTTGAGTGTCGCGGAGCGCCAAGTCAAGGGTTGACGTCTGCAACACCTTGTCGGCGTGCTTGGGCGAGAACCGCAGGCTCAATCCTCCGTCCACGATATATTTTCCGAGCCCCACGGCAGTCTCTACAACTCCGTCTTCAGGGATTTCGTCATTAATAGGATAATAATTAAGAGACCTTCCCACTCCTGAAAAAGAGGGAAAATAGTAGTCTCCAACACTCTCTCCGACAACCTCCTGAATGATGACCGCCATCTTCTCCTGATCAATCACATTGCTGGTCGCAGTCATGTAAGCCTTACTGTCGGCATAGAACACGGAGGCATACACGCTTTTGATGGCATCACTCAGCAGCGCAAGCATCTCATACTTATCCTCGACATGAGGAATCATGTAGGTCGAATAGATGCCGGCAAAAGGCTGGTAGTGGCT
This sequence comes from Bacteroides sp., assembly GCA_014801235.1. Taxonomy (GTDB): domain Bacteria; phylum Bacteroidota; class Bacteroidia; order Bacteroidales; family Muribaculaceae; genus Muribaculum. The sequence goes on from JAAVEM010000013.1 coordinate 35,439, forward strand.
GTCTTCAAGCAAACTTGAACTGCGTATAGCCAAGGGGCGGTCGACCACTTCAAATAGCGCGAAGAAATCCTCGATGAGTTTTTCGGGCAAACGAGCCTGAAGGAAGTATTTAAGGATGGTTTCGTCGCTCTGGTCAGACAGCGCTATCGGGTAGAGATTGTTAGTCTCCATGAACTCGTCGAAGATATCAGTGCATATCACCACCGTTCTCGGTATTGTCAGAGTGACCCCGTCAAAATTGTCGCAGATAGGATTTTTTTTGATAATCGAATCAATGAATGCAAGACCGCGGCCTTTACCTCCGAGCGATCCCTGCCCTATTCGAGCGAAGTTACTGTAATGGTCAAAGCGGTCTTTTCGGAATATGGCGACGACACCGCGATTTTTCATCTTGCGGTATTTAACTATCAGGTCAAAAAAGAGCTGCCTTACAGCCGGAGCCTCGTCGATATTGTTGAATCGATGCATCTTCACGACTTCGGCTATCGGGAACAGAGCGCGCGAATAAAGCCAACGCGATATGTCGTTGTAGGATGCGTGATAGAAGAGAGATTTCGCAGGGATGTCAAAAATGTGACGCTGAAGATCTTTCAAGTCATGAATGCGAAGCAACTCCTCTCCGGTTTCGGGATCACGAATCACAAAATCGCCGAATCCGAAGTCGCGCATAATCGCATTTCCCAGGTCAACAGGGAATTTCTTGCTGTTTTTATCAATCCACCCTACTCCAAGCTCCTTTACTTTAGACTCATTCTCAACTTCCGACGACTCGAGAATCACCGGGAGGTAGGGATCCTGCTCACGCAGATATTTGGCAAGCTTCAAACCCGCCGTTTTGTCTTTTTCTCCGTCTTTCTTGAACGAGATGTCACTTATGACACCGAGCATATTTTTGCCATAGCGTTCATAAAGTTCGACAGCTTCCTCATAGTCACGAGCAAGCATCACTTTAGGGCGACCTCTCATTCGAAGCATCTGTTCATGCTCATTAAGCGCTTCGGTAGAGAATATGAGCGACTGCTTGAGAAGGAATTTATAGAGCGTGGGGAGCACTGAAGAATAAAATCTCACGGAATCCTCCACAAGCATGATTGCCTGCACACCAACCTCGTTTATATCGGCATCGGCATTCATCTTGTCCTCAAGCAATTTTATGATGGCAAGCAGCAAGTCAACATTGCCGAGCCAGCTGAAAACGTAGTCGACCGACGAGAAATCCTCCTTAGCCAGACGCCTCGACACCTCCTTGGAAAAAGGCGTAAGCACAACGATAGGCGTCAACGGAGCGATCTCTTTGATAAGTTTAGCGCCTGAGAAAGTCTCGCTGACATCAATTCCGGGCATCATGATGATAAGGTCAAACGCTTTCCGATGAAGTTCGGCAAGAGCTTCTGCCGTGTTTGAAACTCGTGTCACTCGCGGAGGCGAGCTAAGATTAAGAGCCACATATTCAAAATAAAGTTGCTCTTCTACACGACCGTCCTCTTCCATCATGAAAGCGTCATAGGGGGAAGCGACAAGCAGGACATTAAAAATGCGGCGTTGCATCAGATTTTGAAACGCCGTGTCTTTCAAATATAATTGACTTAAACTGTCTTCGTTCATGGAGCCCGGGCTATTGATTTGATTCTCCACAAATTTACGACATTTTTCCGTCTTATCTATGATTTCAACAGCAAATTCTCATTCAGACCCATTATTTATCAGCTTTGCGACAATCCGTGCTTAAGCCATGAACCTTTTATGAGACGGAACAGGAATATCGACCCTCGGAAACAAAGTTCAATGCACATTGCGAGCCACACTCCGTTAAGACCCATAGACGGCGCAAGCAATGCCGCAATGGGGAGCCGCACCAGCCAGATGCTTGAGAAATTCATAATCGCCGGCACAAGAGTGTCTCCTACTCCGACCATAACTCCATATGCAACTATCGACGCCGCAAACATCGGCTCAGCCCACGCCTCTATCCTTAGAGCCGACACGCCAAGAGCCTGAATATCCTTGACGGGCGACAACAGCTCCATGACCGCAGGAGCTCCGAACCATAAGATGACTCCCATGAGCGTCATCACAGCCATCCCGAGCCCCACAGTGAGATATCCGAATTGCCGAGCCAAATCTTTGCGCTTAGCCCCATAGCTCTGTCCAACAAGCGTGGTAGCCGCATCGGAGATTCCATAGCCGGGCATATAGCACAACGCCTCAGCCGTAACCGCAAAAGCGTTTGCCGCAATCGCCATCACTCCCAACGGAGCCACAATAACTGTCACCATTATCTGAGCGCCGCATATGACCGCATGCTCAAGCGTCATCGGCGCCGACACCTTCAGGGCATTGACAAGCACACCGCGCGAAGGCACGAATCCTTTCAAACCACGGCACCCGTCATCTTCGGCACGTTTTCCAAAGATGGCAATGCTTTTCTGCCTGAAGCAAGCATACCAGAGCATGAATCCCGCCGTGACAACTTCAGCGGCGACAGTCCCTAACGCAGCGCCAAGCACACCAAGTCCGGCACCGGGGACGAAGATATCGCATCCGGCGATGTGGAGCTCGCGTGATGGAAAAATCAAAATAAAATTGAACACCACGTCAAGAAGGCACATCATCACATTAAGCCCCCCGGGAACTTTCATGTTGCCTGACGCCCTGAGCATCGCCGCACCTACATAATTTAATGTCAGTGCCGGCAACGCGCTGACAAAGACCAGAAAATAAAGCGTAGCCTTCCCATTGACAGGCTCGGATCCTCCGAGCCATCCCGGAAGAGGCGAAGATATCGCAATTCCGATAACACCCATAATCACGCCAAAAAGGAAAGACGCAGTAATTCCCTGACGCAATATCTTCCTGGCGCTGGCATAGTCAGCAGCGCCAATGCGGTGAGCCACCTGCACGGAGAAGCCGACAGTGGCAGCCGAGCATATTCCCCAAAAGAGCCAAAGACTGGTCGACACCAGCCCCACCGCCTCGCTGTCGTCAGCACCAAGACGCCCCACCATGGCAGCATCGATATACTGCATGAGGATGCTCGACAACTGAGCCATAATCGCCGGCCATGACAACTGGGCGGTAAGCGCGAGCCGCTGTTTGAAAGAAAGCGGTTTCCCCGATTGGATCAGCTCAAGCATACTCTTCTATTCCGGTTATTTACGACGCTCCAGTTTAGAGACAAACTTCACAATGCGTTCAAGCCCCTCGACGAGCAATTGACGCGGACATGCGATGTTGAGACGTATATAACCGCCCACGCCATACATTTCGCCGCAGTTTACCCAAACTTTCGCCTCGGTTTTCAGCATCTCCTCAAGCTCCTCGGCAGGAATGCCAAGAGCTGAAACATCAAGCCACGGGAGATAGGTCGCCTCAAGGCGCGCCATCGGACAATCGGGAAGATGCTCAGCCAGGAAGCTGCGGGTGAAGATATAGTTTTGCCATAAGTAAGACCGCAATTCGTCAAGCCATTCAGCTCCCGCATCAGTGTATGCCGCCTTAAGCGCCGCAACTCCGAATGGATTGACATCGCAAACCTCATTTATATTTATGGCACGGTCCACCAAGGCGCGTATTTCCGAATCAGGACACACGATATTGGCGATTTGAAGCCCGGCGATATTGAAGCCTTTAGACGGAGACACGCACACTGTGGCGTCGGCGTCAACTGTTCCGTAAGGCACATAAGCATATCCCGGCATGGTCAATTCGCAATGGATTTCATCACTGACCACTTTCACTCCGTTTCGGCGGCATATCTCGCTAACTTTCACAAGCTCGTCACGAGTCCATGCCCTTCCGGCCGGATTATGGGGGTTGCACAAAAGCAATACTTTTACATCATCGCGCGACGCAACCTCTTGCAATCCGTCAAAATCCATTTCATAAGTAAACTCGCTTGACGAAATGGCGACGCGCTTCAACGGATTCTCAACAATGACACAGCCATTATTGCGTATCGACGAAAAAAAGCAATTATACACGGGAGTCTGCACAATCACTCCGTCGCCGGGCTTGGTCAGCCCCTTCAAAATAGCGGAAATCGCCGGCACGACACCCGACGTATAGATAACGTCTTCACGCTTAATCTCATAACCGTGACGTTTTTTAAACCAACCGGTCAACGCCTTATAATAGTCGTCTCCGACAAGAGTGTAGCCAAACACTCCATGCTTCACCCGGCGGCGCAACGCGCTGAGAATAACGGGCGCGGCTCGAAAATCCATATCCGCAACCCAAAGAGGGACAATATCGGCATCAGCTGAAGAATCCCATTTATATGACCCTGTTCCTCGACGCGGAACTATCTCGTCAAATATCGACATATCGCTTCCAAATTATTATTCAATGACCTCTATCCTGCAATCGGCAGGAGCCTTTATATTTTCATCTATTATTATCTCGCCATAACCCTTTGCACGGATGACTCCCGTAGTGGGATTCTTGACGCTTCGTATCACGCTGTTCACTTCGGCGTTAAGTTCGCTCTCCTCAAAGGCAAGATCACAGTCTTCAGCCATAACGCAGTTTTCCATGACAAGATTGCGGGCATAGCACAACGGCTGGGTTCCTGATATGCGGCAATTGACAAGGCGTAAATTCACTGAATGCCATCCCAGATATTCTCCGTTCAGCTCCGAATCATAGACAGTCACATTCTCAGTGTTCCAAAACGCATCTTTCGAGTTTATGATGGCATTGCGGATTTCCACATTCCGGCAATACTGAAACGAGTAGTTTCCGTCCTGACGATAGTTGTCAATCTTAATATTGTCACTGTGCATGAAAAGGTAGTCGGCATTAGCCACCTCCACATTCTTAATCTTAACATTCCGACAGTGCCATAGAGTTTCCTGCGCGTCAGGTATCTTCACGTTTTCCAGTTCGATTCCGTCCATTTCCCTGAACATCTTGGGAGCCTCGACCATTGTGTCGGTCATCAACAGACCTTTCGAATACCATAGAGCCGCTCTCGCGCCCTCGGTGAAAAGACAATTTTTTATAGTAAAGCCATCAACATGCCAAAACGGATACTTGCCTTCAAAGCGGCAATTGACAGCCTCCACATTGCTGCACTCTTTCAAAGCCGACTCTCCGGCATGAATGGTTACATTATCAAGTTTAATATCGTGAGCGGCAAAAAGCGGACGCTCTCCTTCGAATTCCTTGTCTTTTATAAGTTCCATACGCTTATTTCAATTTCGTTACAAATTTAATAATTTTTCAATTGTCTGAAAATATCTCAGTTTACAAAAATAACAGATTTCAGAGGGAAATTCCATACCCGTATCCCCGACATGCCAACCATTTTTCCGACAGGGAATAAATCGGGGAAATTATTACGGTGTGTCGGAATAATTATAGTAACTTTGCGCCCATGTCAAAACAACGAACCCGAGGATATATAGCAGGAGCCACTGCATCGTGCAGCTACGGATTGAATCCGCTCATGGCTGTGCCGCTGTTTGCCATGGGCATGACATCCTATTCCATGCTTTTCTACCGCTATGTCTTTGCGGCACTCATTCTCGGCATCATAATGCTTGCGGCAGGGAAAAGCCTCCATCTAAAACGCAAGCTTATCCCTCAGATGCTGTTTTACGGACTGCTGTTTTCTTGCTCGTCGCTACTATTGTTTGAAAGTTACCGGTACATTGACGTCGGCATAGCCTCTACATTATTATTTATGTATCCCGTCATAGTGTCGCTCATCAACCGCATTTTTTTCAAAGAATACCTGTCGGTTGTAACCATTGTTTCAATATTGCTCGCGCTCGGCGGAGTGACATTACTCTATTTCGGAGGGGGCGAAGAAGGAGGAACGCTAAACATCACCGGAGTCCTGTATGTCGTGGCAAGTTCGCTTTCTTATGCCATATATATGGTAGCCGTGAACAGAAGCGCGATAAAAGACTTGCCGTCATCGACATTGACATTTTATTCAATTTCATTCGGGCTGATTCTATATCTTTTTTTCATCGTAAGGGATGGAGAATTGTATCCGCTTGACAATGTCACGGCTTGGGCATGCGCCATAGGGCTGGCTCTGTTTCCCACAATTCTGTCAATCCTCACAATGGCTGTAGCGATACATGACATCGGCTCGACGGCAACCGCGATTCTCGGCGCGCTCGAGCCACTTACCGGACTGTTGATCGGAATTGCGGTTTTCAACGAGCGCATCACAATACTTACCGCCGTCGGCATAATCATGATTCTCGGCGCCGTCCTGCTTTTAATTCTTGCCGCTCCCGCGATAAGAATATTGAGACAGTTTATCGTCTCCAGGAGCCATGGCAAATGAAATTTTTCCAATTTTAAGTTAATTCATCATTTATTTTATTTTCCGTCTCAAATTACGGAAATTTTTCATTAATTTTGCAGCGGATAAAAAATAAGATTTTAGGTTTTTAATATTACAATTATGTCAAAGGTTACAGTTGTAGGAGCAGGAAATGTAGGAGCAACCTGCGCTAACGTATTGGTTACAAACAATGTTGCTGACGAAGTAGTTCTTATTGATATCAAAGAGGGTCTCGCTGAAGGAAAGACCATGGATATCATGCAGACCGCCAATCTTCTCACAATAAACACTCGCATGGTGGGTGTCACCAACGATTACGAAAAGACCGCAAACTCTGACGTCGTAGTCATCACTTCAGGTATTCCCCGCAAGCCCGGCATGACTCGCGAAGAACTCATCGGAGTAAATGCAGGCATCGTTAAGTCAGTAACAGACAACATTCTGAAATACTCACCTAACGCTATCATCGTTTGTGTATCCAACCCGATGGACACCATGACCTACCTCATCCACAAGACCGCAGGTATCGCCAAGAACCGCATCATCGGTATGGGCGGAGCGCTCGATAGCTCTCGTTTCAAATATTTCCTTAGCGTAGCCCTCAACGCCAACCCCAACGAGGTTGACGGCATGGTTATCGGCGGACACGGTGACACTACCATGATTCCGTTGACCCGTTACGCAGTTTACCGCGGCATCCCCGTGAGCGAGCTTCTTGACAAGGAAACTCTTGACAAAGTCGCTGCCGACACAATGGTGGGAGGCGCAACCCTCACTAAACTTCTCGGAACTTCAGCATGGTATGCTCCCGGAGCAGCATCGGCAGCAGTTGTTGCAGCGGTGCTTCACGACCAGAAGCGCGTAATCCCCTGCTCTGCTCTTGTTGAAGGCGAATATGGCGAGTCAGACCTCTGCATCGGAGTTCCTTGCTTGCTCGGCAAAAACGGTATCGAAGCAATCATCGACATCAAGCTCAATGACGAAGAAAAAGAACTCTTCGCAAAGAGCGCGGCAGCTGTTCGCAAAACAAATGACGCTCTTGCTTCTTGCCTCTAATAAGCAAAAAACAGGTGAACCAATAGGTCAAACAAGGTGTTTTCCTTTAAGGAAACACCTTGTTATTTTTTAACCTCAACCAAAATACAAATAGATTAAGATTATGAGAAAACTAATTTCATTCCTGGCAATCGTGACAATGGTTTCTTTTATAGGCTGCAACTCAACATCGACCAAGCAGAGCGCCGAACAATCAGCATGGGAAGAAGCATTCGCGCAAGGAGAACCCATAGTGCTCGCTCCTAACGACACTATCGAATTCGGAGTTCCGCAACCCGAACCCATCGTGGTTGATTTTTGGGCAGAATGGTGCCCGCCATGTCGTGAATTTTCACCGATATTTCATAAGGTAGCCAAGCAATACAAAGGCGCGGTTCGATTCATCTCGATAAATGTTGATTCGTGCCCGGGCATAGCAAAAGAATATGGCGTGGGGTCAATTCCGACCGTGCTTATCGTGAGCAAGGAAGGCACCATCAACCGCAATGTGGGATTCATGACCGAGAATCAGCTTGTTGAATCAATCGAAGCCGTGATGCCTGAGAAAAAATAACCGGTAGATTATTTCAAATCTGAACCGCCAAGGCTTTTATGGCGGAACAATTCATTATAATGCCGCAAGCGGGAGACATTTATATAATGGCTTCCGCTTCCGCGTTTAATGGAAAACACTTCAGATTTACGGCGATTGACCTCATCGCAAAATTCACTCCGCCAAGTTTTTGAGTCAGGTTGCATATCAGCCGGAACAGAGTCGACAGTGACTTCCCTCGTGTAAGAACATGGAGGATAGCCCAGCGCGGTCCACATCATGGGCTTGCCATCGGCGTCATAACCGATAGCAACCGACGCGCTCGTTGACCGTCGGGGAATAAAATCCTGGTCGATGATCCACCCTCCCCCATCCTCAAGCATATCCTTGCCGAGAAGCGAATGATAGAAACTGCGCGACAACCCGTCGGTAAAGACATATGGCGTGATTTTCTCGCCCGATTCAAGATAAGGCATCAGCAACTGTCGCGCCGTTTCCTCTCTTATATATCCGAATCCGGCATCGGCTTCGCCTGAATAAGAATAGTTAGTGCGAAGGATTATCCCGNNACTTTCGTCGGCAAGATCATATTTTTTCCATGTATAGTCGTCAGTTTCAAAATAAGCTCCCGCTCCGNCGGCATCAATAACTCCAAAATTAGCCTGNACCCCGAGAGGCTTAGGCAAATCCGACAACAGTTGTTCAAAATCAGCCACTGTATGACACCGCCGTAAAGCTTCCGACATAACCGCCCCTTCGCGGTCTTTGTACACAGCAGTATCAGGAGCGAGATTATAAGAAGCGGTGTTCATTATGGCAAATCCCGCTTCATTCACCCCTATCCACGCATCGGCAAGCAACGAATCACCGGCATTAAACAGCGCCACATATTCAATATCTCCCGGCTTCGACGGCTTAACNGTCGCAACGAAATTGTCCTCGAAATCAGTATCACGGTTTTTCCACAATATAGGAGTCCCGCTCTTTGTCAGCCTGCCGCTGACAATTGCAGAAGTACAGGCGTCGACAGCAATAATCCCCGCCAAAAACGNCAATATGACAAACACAAATTTTTTCATACTTGCAAATATAGCNTATTAGNGCAACATCACGAACAGTTCATCAACCAAAATTATCTCGGTTCTTTGGCATAACCCATCCTATCGTCTTTGAATNGCAACTTTTTAGNACTCATACGGAACTTTTTAGTATCTTTGTGCGACTAATAGAAAAAAGAAAAATCAATGAATGACTATATCGAAGCGCGTTTTACGGTAACGCCATGTGATGAAACCGCCACTGACGTGCTTGCCGCATTACTTTGCGAAAAAGGATATGAGAGNTTTGTGCCCGACGAAACAGGNCTGACGGCATACGTGAAAAAGGAACTTTTCGACGCCGACATATTCAAAGAGGTTGTCAATGACTTCCCGATGGAGAGTGTCATCGATGTCAAGTGGACTACTGTCGAGGGGCGCGACTGGAACTCGGAGTGGGAGAAGAATTATTTCCAACCCATTATCGTGGATAATCTTTGCGTGATTCACAGTTCATTCCACAAGGATATTCCGGAAATGCCCTATGATATCGTTATCGATCCAAAGATGGCTTTCGGAACAGGTCATCACCAAACNACGTCACTCATCATTCGTCAGCTCCTGAAAATGCCGCTNGAGGGGAAATCNGTGATCGACATGGGCACCGGCACCGGNATTCTCGCCATCCTTTCAGCCATGCGCGGAGCAACNCCGGTCAACGCTATTGAAATCGACGCATTCGCCCATGTGAACGCCGTGGAAAATGTGAAAATCAACCGCCATCCGGAAATAAACGTCATCCTTGGCGACGCTTCAGCCCTTGAATCGCTTCAGCCCGCCGATGTGTTCATCGCCAACATAAACCGCAACATAATTACCGCCGACATCAAATTCTATTCATCAAAACTCCGAAAGGGGGGCTTGATGTTGCTGAGCGGATTTTACGAGCATGACATTCCGGTAGTGGCCGCCGAAGCGGCAAAACACGGACTCGTNGAAACAGCCCACACGACGTGTGACAACTGGACCTGTCTTCAGTTGATAAAAGAATCTTAATCCCATTAACTTTTTACTGAGAATGGAAATAATAACTGTAAATGACGTGGTAAAGGATTATTCGGGACACCGAGCCCTTGACCACGTGAATTTGAATATCGACGAAGGGTGCGTCTACGGGCTCCTGGGTCCAAACGGAGCCGGGAAAACATCCCTTATCCGCATACTCAACCAAATCACTCGCCCCGACTCGGGAGAAGTGCTCCTCAACGGGAAACCGATGACTCAGGAAGATGTCATGCACATAGGTTATCTTCCCGAAGAACGCGGACTTTACAAGAAAATGAAAGTGCTCGACCACATNNTGTTTCTNGGCAGACTGAAAGGGATGTCAAAAAACGACGCGCGCAAAGCAGCCGAAGAGTGGCTTGAACGCATGNATCTGTCGGAATGGAGCAACAAAAAAATCGAGGCGTTGTCAAAAGGTATGGCTCAGAAAGTCCAGTTTATTTCTACCGTTGTCCACAATCCNANNCTTCTNATATTCGACGAGCCATTCTCCGGATTNGANCCGGTCAACACCGAGCAANTNAAAAAAGAGATTCTTCGNCTNAATCANAACGGCTCGACAATCCTNTTCTCGACCCACAACATGGCGTCGGTCGAAGAGGTGTGTGACAAGTTCTCGCTTATAAACAATTCNAAAGTCGTCCTTCAAGGAAATGTCAACGAAATACGCCGCAAATTTGCGAAGCATCTTTACCGCATACATATTGCCGAACCGGTTTTAGCTCCCGACGACTCGCTGTTTACAATCGAGTCAGTGAAACCTCACCAGCTTGGCGGCTGCAACGCCACTATCAAACTCAATCCGGGCGTTGAAATAAGACATGCCATCGAATCGCTCAACAGGACCTATAATCTCATGGGCTTTGAAGAGATTCTCCCATCAATGCACGAAATATTCATCGAAACAGTTATAGGCAAAAATGAATAAAGACAGATTATTTATCATCATACAGCGTGAATACAAGGCGATTGTAGCTAAAAAATCATTCATCATCGTCACGCTTCTCGCTCCGGTTCTTATGATAGGACTCATGTGCATTCCGGCATTGCTGATGAACATAAACAGTTCCGACGCGCGCCAAATCGCTATTGTCGACCTGTCGGGAAAATACGGAAAGGAATTCAAGAACACTGACGAGTACAGTTTCAGCATCCTTGAAAATGTTCCCACCGAAAAAATAAAGCAGGAATACAAAGATTCCGACGGCGGAATATACGCTATCCTGGTTATCCCGGCAAATGTCGAAACGACGAAACAGGTCAACATCTACTCGGACAATCCCGTGAAGATTTCCCTTAATGAAGAGATTGAAGATGTGCTCAACAAAAGTCTTTCCGAAGCAAAAATAAGTTCCTACGATATCCCCGGGCTTTCAGAAATAATTGAAAACAGCCGCATATCGGTGTCAGTAAAGAGCCACACCTGGGACGATGACGGAGAGAACGTGTCATCAAGCACACTGTCGATGATTATAGGGATGGGGCTTGCCATGCTCACCTATATGTTCGTCCTCATATATGGCGCTATGATCATGAGTTCGGTTGTGGAAGACAAGACCAACCGCATTGTCGAGGTTATCGTCAGTTCATGCCGCCCGTTGGAACTTATGCTTGGAAAAATCATCAGCATAGCTCTGGTGGGGCTGACCCAAATCGCCGTGTGGGCTGTATTTACCGGCATAGGACTGTTTGCCATATCGGCGCTGGGAATCGCATCCACATCTCCTGATGCCGCCGCACAGCTTCAGGGCGACATGTCGCAACTTCCCCTATCGGAAGGCGAAGAAATAGTCCAGGCAATTCTTGGAGTAGACTGGATAAAGATTCTTGCAATATTTGTCCTCTATTTTATCGGCGGCTATCTTCTATATGCAGCCCTGTTTGCCGGCTTCGGATCGGCAGTTGACCAGCAAAGCGACGCCAATCAATTCATGACCCCGGTAATGATGATCATTATTCTGGCGCTCCTCATCGGCGAAGGCTGCATGCAGGACCCCGACGGCACTCTCGGAGTAGTCTGCTCATTCATTCCCTTTACTTCGCCAATTGTAATGATGATAAGACTCCCGTATGAGGTTCCTGCGTGGGAGATCGCAGTAAGCATTCTGCTCCTTTACGGAACGGCGCTGCTGTTGACATTCTTCGCTTCCCGCATCTATCGCACAGGCATCCTGATGTATGGGCGGAAAGTTACATTCAAAGAACTACTAAAATGGGCTCGTTAATCGAGCCCATTTTTTTTATCGCCGACGACAATCTTTTACCGTCCACCCGAAACCACTATGTTTCGAATAACGGCTTGAGCGGGACGATTTACATCCTTCAGCCTCAATGTAAGCAGATGGGGAAAGTCACCGTCAAGTTCATCTTCAAGAATATGAAGCCACGGGATATAGAGGTTGTGGCTCCATGCCGTATAAGTGTCTATCGATTTCCACTGCCCGTCATCAATTTTATATTCAAGAATTCCTGACCGCGGACCGCAAGCCATGAACAAACCGATAGCCTTACCCGTGAACGGCACGGTCAGAGTCGCTCCCGGTTGAGTCGTGTGAAGCATCGGCACGTTGACAAATCCGGGGCGTGTCTTAGCCTCGTCATCAGGCTGCCATAACTCCGAGACAGTCCACCCTGATTTTATGTCCACCTTGTTCATGTCAAGATATTTTCCGTCGACATAGCTGAAGGGATCAAGCACTCGGGGCATTTCATGGGCAGTCAGGACTTCCCCCTCTCCCATCATCATATTGTCAAAAAGCTTATTTATCGCCGCTGCATAAAACTTATGACCAAACCATGACGGATGAATCCCGCCAAATGTTTCCCATGAAAATTGACCGGAATTGATTCTACCGGCAACTTCGGCCGCGCAATCTATCGACGGAATAAGATAATGATTTGCCACTCGTTCATGATTCATTATCACGTCGGGCTCCTGCCCCTTGGCAAACATATTGATGAAATCATTGTGAATGAAATGCAGCATCACGATGTCCATGAGGCTGTCGGATTCAAGAGCGTGACGCACCACGCCCTCCATGCCTCTCACCTGCTTTTCCGCATTGAAACCGTTTCCATGATCATTGACAGCAGCCTCGACAAACATCAAGTCAATCGGTCCGGCGGAAAGAACGTCGTCCACAATGCGAAACGCATGAGGAGTCGTCCCTGCCGAAGGCAAGCCCTGCTCCACAAATTCAAATTCAGTATAGGGGAACCGCTGCTGCAATTGCTCTTTAATCATATCACGCCAACCTTTCATGTGGGTGATAGATCCACCGAAAAAAGCGACGCGCCCTTTCTTTTCCTTTTCAAACTTCACAAACGAGTTATGAAGCGAACCACGCAGATTATATTTCTGAAACGATTCGAATTCAGGAGTGTGACTGACAACGAAATCAACTATCGCCTCAGGGTTTTCAAGCCCGTGGGGATGATGGTCTGCGCCCGGTTTGATTATGATTCTCACCGGTCCTCCCAGTTTCACATATTCATCTCGCAGCAACTTCATGTTATCGTCAAAAGGCACCACTCTGTCAGAGTCGCCACACACTGCAAGAATAGGCACTTTATGCTCGGCAAGCCCTGAAAGGTTTCTTATCGGATTGCCAGTAAAAGACTCGGGCGACGCATCTTCAATATTCCACAGCGAAAGAAAATCAGCCCACTCCTTTTTCCTGTCTTTGCCCGGCCAGCTGAATATGTCGCAAACAGGATTGTCAAGATAGAGCGAAGCCACCTTGTCGGGATTTTCAGCAGCCCATCGCAACGCATAGTATCCGCCTCGGCTCAATCCCTCAAGCGTAACCTTGGGAGAAAAACCGAATGTCGACACCATGTGATTATAAAAATCGGTACCCGCCTTTATTGATGCCGGACTTCCATAGTCGTGAGTAAGGTCATAAAACACCACATGAAAACCTTCTTTCAACAATGCCTCGTCGGCATTGGCAAACGCTCCGAAAAATGCCGGACGCCATATCCACGGTTTTCCGTCGAGAGCCTTTTCAGGAGCAACGACTGTTGCCTTGCGCCCATTATAATTGAAATCACGTCGATCACAGCCGTTCCACTCGCTTCGTGTTTCCGAATAAGCCGGATTAAATGTCCACAGCAGACAAAACAATAAGAATAATTTCAGTACTTTCATGTAGCAGTAGTCAATTTTAGTTTCTCAAAATTAATACTCTAATTTTCCAATCAATTTCAATCCCATCCCAATTCTTATGAATTATGTACAGGGAAGGCATATTATGGCGGAAATAGCGTCGATTTTATCAAGCAAAGTTGACAACATTACGACTAAACACATATTTTGAATTTCAATTTCACGACTTTTCCCGCTTCATTAATTACGAAATATTACAATTAAACCTCAATTCGCTTGATTATGTCGTCAAATCGTAGTAATTTTGCAGCCTATTCTGAAAATAAGAAAACATTCACATAATATGAGCGACAGATTATACATTTTTGACACCACTTTACGCGATGGGGAGCAGGTACCCGGATGCCAGCTCAACACCGTTGAAAAGATTGAGGTTGCCAAAGCTCTGGAAGAATTGGGAGTCGACGTGATCGAAGCCGGATTTCCGGTTTCAAGCCCCGGAGACTTCAACTCGGTAGTTGAAATATCAAAAGCCGTCACCTGGCCTACTATATGCGCGCTGACCCGTGCCGTAGAAAACGATATCCGCGTAGCCGCCGACGCGCTTAAATACGCAAAACGGAAACGCATCCACACCGGAATCGGAACTTCAGACTATCATATAAAATATAAGTTCAACTCCTCGCGCGAGGAGATTCTCGAACGCGCGATCGCATGTGTCAAATATGCCAAGCGCTTTGTCGAGGATGTCCAGTTCTATGCCGAGGATGCGGGAAGAACCGACAACGAGTATCTTGCCCGAGTGGTCGAGGCGGTTGTAAAAGCGGGAGCCACAGTGGTGAATATCCCTGACACGACCGGCTACTGCCTGCCCTCGGAATTTGGCGAGAAGATCAAATATCTGATGGAGCATGTGGACGGAATCCATAACGTGACCATAGCAACCCACTGTCATAACGACCTCGGAATGGCTACGGCAAACACCATGTCGGGAGTCATGAACGGCGCCCGCCAGGCTGAAGTGACAATCAACGGTATAGGCGAACGCGCCGGCAACACTTCTCTTGAAGAGGTGGCGATGATATGTAAATCCCATCGGGAGCTTGACATCACAACCAATATAAACACCACCAAGATATATGGCATAAGCCGCATGGTGTCAAGCCTCATGAATATGCCGGTGCAGCCTAATAAAGCGATTGTGGGCCGAAATGCATTCGCCCATAGTTCAGGCATACACCAGGACGGAGTGCTTAAGAACCGTGAAAGTTATGAAATCATCGACCCGAAAGATGTGGGCGTCGACGAGAACTCGATTGTGCTCACCGCCCGCTCGGGACGCGCGGCGCTCAAGCATCGCCTCCACGTGCTTGGCATTGACCTCTCGAAAGAGGCGCTTGATAAAGCTTACGAAGGGTTCCTTCGCCTTGCCGACAAAAAGAAAGAGATCAACGACGACGATGTGCTGATGCTCGCAGGAGAACACCACAAGGCTTCCCACCGACTCAAGCTGGACTTCCTTCAGGTCACAGCCGGCGTCGGCATCCAGTCAGTCGCATCAGTGGGTCTCGACATTGCCGGCGAAAAATTTGAAGCGTGTGCCTCGGGCAACGGACCTGTCGATGCCGCAATCTCGGCAATCAAGCAAATCATTCGCAGAAAGATGCAGGTTAAGGAATTCCTTATCCAGGCAATAAACAAGGGTAGCAACGACATCGGTAAAGTTCACATGACGGTAGAACACGACGGCGTAAGCTACTATGGCTTCTCGGCAAATACCGACATCGTCGCAGCAAGCGCGGAAGCCTATATTGACGCAATCAACAAATTTGTCCACTAATCAAATCGAACCATAATGGCAAATACATTATTTGACAAAATCTGGGACTCACACGTGGTAAATCTCATCGAAGGAGGACCCTCTCAATTATATATCGATCGCCACTACTGTCATGAAGTGACAAGTCCGCAAGCATTTGACGGACTCCGCCAGAGAGGACTGCAAGTGTTCCGCAAGGATAAAACCATCTGTTCTCCCGACCACAATATCCCCACCAAGAACCAGGAATTGCCGATAGCTGACCCGGTGTCAAGAAATCAAGTAGAGACATTGACGCGCAACGCCAACGAGTTCGGGCTCACTCTCTTCGGTCTCGGGCATAAAAAGAACGGAATCATCCATGTGATCGGTCCGGAAAACGGATTGACATTACCGGGACAGACAATCGTGTGTGGCGACAGCCACACTTCAACCCACGGAGCGTTTGGAGCAGTGGCTTTCGGAATCGGAACTTCGGAAGTTGAGATGGTGCTTGCATCGCAATGCATCCTTCAGCCCAAGCCCAAGACGATGAGAATAAACGTCAACGGCAAACTGCGCCCCGGAGTGACCGCAAAAGACATCGCCCTTTACCTCATTGCTAAAATGACTACCGGCGGCGCCACAGGATATTTTGTGGAATATGCCGGCGACACCATACGCAACCTTTCGATGGAAGAGCGCATGACCGTGTGCAACCTCTCAATCGAAATGGGAGCGCGCGGAGGCATGATAGCTCCCGATGAAACTACTTTTGCTTATGTGGAAGGTCGTGAATATGCGCCCAAAGGCGCGGAATGGGACAAAGCGCTTGCTTATTGGAAAACGCTGAAAAGCGACGATGACGCAGTATTTGACAAAGAAATAAACTTTGACGCTGCCGATATCGAACCGCGCATCACATTCGGAACCAATCCCGGAATGGGAATAGGCATCAGCGAAGCGATTCCAGCTCCCGACCCCAACGACGAAGCAGGCAAAATTTCTTACAACAAGTCGCTTGAATACATGGGATTCTCAGTAGGTGAAAAACTCGAAGGCCATCCCATCGACTACGTTTTCCTTGGAAGCTGCACCAATGGCAGAATCGAGGATTTCCGAGCATTCGCATCTATAGTGAAGGGAAAGAAGAAAGCCGACAATGTAACCGCATGGCTCGTTCCGGGCTCATGGATGGTAGATGAGCAAATCAAGGCTGAGGGCATTGACAAGATTCTCGCCGATGCAGGATTTGAGCTTCGCCAACCGGGATGTTCGGCTTGTCTTGCCATGAATGAAGACAAGATTCCCGCCGGCAAACTTGCCGTGTCGACCTCCAACCGCAATTTCGAGGGACGACAGGGTCCCGGAGCGCGCACCATTCTTGCCGGTCCGCTCGTTGCAGCAGCATCGGCAATCACCGGCAAACTTACCGACCCGAGAAAGCTGTAAAATTCCGTAATGTAAAAACGAATCCACGATGAAAGAAAAATTCACCACTATAACATCTACTTGTGTTCCGCTTCCAATGGAAAACGTGGACACTGACCAGATAATCCCCGCACGATTTCTCAAAGCTACCTCTCGCGAAGGTTTCGGCGAAAATCTATTCCGCGACTGGCGTTATGATAAAGAGGGCAACCCAATCAAAGATTTCGTATTGAACGACCCCACCTATTCAGGATGCGTTCTTGTCGCAGGAAAGAATTTCGGTTCAGGCTCAAGCCGCGAGCATGCCGCATGGGCTATCGCCGACTATGGCTTCCGTGTAGTAGTGTCAAGCTTCTTCGCCGATATTCANAAAAACAATGAGCTNAACAATTTTGTGCTTCCTGTCGTAGTGTCGGAGGAATTTCTTGCCGAACTGTTTGACTCTATCGCAGCCGATCCTAAAACCGAAGTCAAAGTTGACCTGCCTTCGCAGACAATAACAAACCTCGCCACCGGCAAAAGCGAAAATTTCGAAATAAACCCGTATAAGAAACATTGTCTCGCCGAAGGTCTTGACGATATTGAATTCCTTTTGTCAAAAAAAGCTGATATCGAAGCCTACGAAGCTGCTAAATGACAACAAAAATAGAAATAATGGACACCACCCTCAGGGATGGTGAACAAACCTCAGGCGTGTCATTTTCCGCCTCTGAAAAATTGTCGATTGCGCGATTGCTGCTCGAAGAACTCAAAGTTCATCGGGTGGAAATCGCTTCGGCACGCGTGTCAGACGGCGAACGCGATTCGGTGAGGGCTTTATGTGACTGGGCGCGCTCNACNGGCAATCTTNANAAACTTGANGTGCTCGGCTTTCTTGACAACGGAAAGTCAATAGAGTGGATTAAAGATGTCGGGGCGAAAGTGGTGAACATCCTGTCGAAAGGGTCGGAAAAACATTGCCGCCTGCAATTGAAGCAAACTCCCGAGGAACANGNCCAAAACATCAGAACCGAAGTGATGAGGGCGATTGACGCCGGGCTCGACGTGAATCTATATCTCGAAGATTGGTCAAACGGGATGAAAAACTCGCCCGCCTACGTGTTCAATNTGATGGATGCCATAAANGACCTGCCAATAAAACGATTTCTACTCCCTGACACNCTGGGAATATTAAATCCCTATGACACNTTGGCGTTCATGCACAAGATGACGACACGCTTTCCCGANCTTCATTTTGATTTNCATGCCCANAACGACTATGACCTTGCNACGTCAAATGTTTACGCCGCNATCAAAGGNGGAGCNAANGGAATCCACGNCACNATCAACGGGCTCGGAGAGCGNGCCGGNAACGCAACCNTGTCAAGCGCGCTCGCTGTNATNCANGACCAGCTTCAATGCGANACCGGCGTNGACGAAAGCAANGTGAANAANGCAAGCCGCATCGTGGCTTCTTTTTCANGNATAACNATACCGCCAAATAANCCNATNATAGGNGAAAGCGTNTTCACNCAATGNGCCGGCGTNCATGCCGACGGCGACAANAAAAACAATCTTTANTANAACGACCTGCTTCCTGAACGATTCGGGCGTGAGCGCGAGTATGCGCTCGGCAAGACATCGGGCAAAGCCAACATCAAGAANAATCTTGAGGCNCTNGGCATNGTNCTTTCCGATAAAGATATCCAGAAAGTGACACGCCGCATCATAGAACTCGGCGACAAAAAGGAACTGGTGACGCAGGAAGACCTGCCATTCATTGTAGCCGACGTGATAAAGCACGTGGAGCAACAAGATAAAGTCAGGGTGATAAATTATGCGCTGAATCTGTCGCAAGGACTGCGNCCTACCGCGACGGTAAAACTGTCGATAAACGGTACCGAATATCAAATGAGCGCTGCCGGCGACGGACAGTATGACGCATTTGTAAAAGCGGTGAGAAATATCTATGCCGAACTTGGCAAAGAATTTCCCATCCTTACCAACTATGCAGTCAACATTCCGCCGGGAGGAAGAACCGACGCATTGGTTCACACCACCATTTCCTGGGATTACAAAGGTCATTCGATGAAAACCAGGGGACTTGACGCCGACCAGACAGAAGCGGCAATACAAGCCACACTCAAAATGCTAAATATAATAGAGAATTAGCGCCAACGAAAAATAAGTAAACAACAATAAAATAAAGACAATTATGAATTTTAAGATTGCTGTGTTGCCCGGCGACGGCATCGGTCCTGAAATATCGGTTCAGGGAGTCGACGTCATGGCAGCCGTTTGTGAGCGTTTCGGACATACTGTAGAATTCAAATATGGCATTGTAGGAGCTTCGGCTATCGACGCTGTCGGCGATCCGTTCCCCAAAGAGACACTTGAACTTTGCAAGGAGAGCGACGCTGTGCTTTTCTCGGCTGTCGGCGACCCGAAGTTTGACAACGACCCGACAGCGAAAGTGCGTCCCGAGCAAGGGCTTCTCGCCATGCGCAAGCAGCTCGGTCTATTCGCCAACATCCGTCCGGTAGAAACTTTCAAGTGCCTTATCGACAAATCGCCCCTAAAGCGCGAGATTGTCGACGGAGCTAATTTCATCTGCATCCGCGAACTTACCGGAGGTATGTATTTCGGTGAAAAATTCGAATCAGACGACGTGGCTTACGACACCAACCACTACACCCGCAAGGAGATTGAACGCATCCTGCGTGTAGGATTTGAATACGCGCGTAAACGCAACAAGCATCTCACTGTTGTTGATAAAGCTAATGTCCTTGCCTCGTCGCGCCTGTGGCGTAAAGTGGCTCAGGAAATGGAGCCGCAATTCCCCGATGTCAAGACCGACTATATGTTTGTCGACAACGCTGCAATGAAGATGATTCTCGACCCCCGCTTTTTCGACGTTATGGTCACTGAAAACACATTCGGCGACATCCTCACCGATGAAGGGTCGGTCATTTCAGGCTCAATGGGATTGCTCCCTTCGGCATCAACCGGAGAAAGCACCCCTGTTTTCGAACCTATCCACGGTTCATGGCCTCAGGCTAAGGGCTTGAACATCGCCAATCCGCTCGCCCAGATTCTCTCTGTCGCAATGCTGTTTGAATATTTCGGTCTCGCCGAAGAGGGCAAGCTTATCCGAGAAGCTGTCGATGCATCTCTTGATGCCGGAGTCAGCACTCCCGACATCACCGGAAATAAGGGCACTCAATACGGCACCTGCGAAGTGGGCGCCTGGATTGTGGAATATATACGTAAGAAATAATAATTCTTCAATATCGCAATAAGACTGCCGCCACGTTTCAGCGTGGCGGCAGTCTTGATTTTATACCTAATGAATATCCCTTATGTATCCACGATAATTACACATTTATTCCTATCTTTGCAGTGTCAAAGGGGAATCCAATCCTGCGACAGACATATATCAGGAAGCGTTTCGCTTCATTCCGCTTGATGAATCTGGACAATTCACCACTGAGTAAGGAATGCAGTCAGATGCTCCCTCTTGGTTGCTGCGTATATGCATTTATACATAAAAGCCAAGAGTGTGAGCCGGCATATTCTCATCTTTACTCATGGCTGTCCAGAGCCTATCAAGCTGATGACGCTATATCGGCTCACACTTTCTTTATATGCCTGCTTGTTTTTCATCATTATATCGTCTTCAGTGCCGAGAAGCGTCCTTACCATCCTATGACTACACGAACATCGAGCCGTCTATACGCACTGTCGCGCAGGTATTGCGGCGCCGCCAGCCCGCTCACGACCTATATCCTCGGACGGATCATAGGCATATCCATGCGTAAAGCCGGGCTCGGCATCACACAAATCAACACAGAGCATTTGCTCGGCAACAGTTATCACGGAGTCGCTAATGCCAATGGAAAGCAGATTCACCTGTCAATAACAGCCAACACGAATGGGACTATAACCTTCCGCACGGCGTCATTGAAATAATACCTCAGTTTTATTTTATCAAACCGAGCAATTCAGGAAGAGCGTCGATGACAGCTGTAGCTCCGGCAGCTTCCAGGTCTTTGCGAGAGGAGTTCCCGTAGGTCACCCCGACAGTCTCACAGCCGGCTCCGCTCCCCATCGCAATATCAACCGGCATGTCGCCAACCACAATCGCATCGGCAGGAGACACGTTCAGCGTTTCAAGCGTTTTCAGGACCGGCTCGGGATTAGGTTTGGCATGGGTCACGTCGTCAGCGCCAATAATCAACTTGAAAAAAGACGATATATTATTTTCATCACAGAATTCGAGCAAAGACCAACGGGAACGCGACGAAGCCACCGACATTTCAATCCCCATGCCATGCAACTTCTCAAGAGTCGCCATCACACCGGGATATAGCTTCGGAACCAGTTTTGACTTATTGATAATAAAAATTCGGCGATATGCGTCTACACACTCGGCAATCTCTTTATCGGAATAATCGGGATACAATTGGCGGAATCCCTCTTCCAGCGGCACTCCGATTGTAGCTTGGCATTCGGATTCCGAGCGCGGCGCCGCTCCTACCTCTTTTATAGCCGCCTGATATGTGGCAATAATTGTTGCCGTGGTATCGGCAAGAGTTCCGTCAAAATCAAATATAATCAGTTTCGGATTCATACTCATTTCTTTTTTATTCTCTATAACAAATTCCACCGATAAAGGATTGATTGCGCAAAATTACAAAATAAAGCAGGAATCGGGAAAGATATTCCATCAATCCCGATTCCTGAAATCATAACTATTTCTTGTTTATGCAGCCTTTAGTATTATTTCTATTTCCTGTCACGCTTCCATTGCTTATTCTGATTATAATAAGTCTTGTCCAAATCTATAAATTCATCGTCGCCATAATAAATTGTAGAAGATCCTTCTCCCGGAGTAAAAGGACATGAAACCCTTGACCGACGTCCGTTGGACGAAACAAACGACACTTCGACTCTAAACGCGTCGCTGCCGTTTACCGGTTTAGTCACAACCAACACGTCAGAGACTCCTTCCGAGGTTATTCCATCGGCGTTCACATGCAGCCCTTTTCGGGGTTTCTCCATTTTAAGAAAGAATCGACTTCCCTCTCCGTTAACATCCTCTACAAGCACCTCAGCGCTGTTCAATGTAAAATACACGTCAATTATATGCGCATTAGAAGCCTTTAAAAGAGTGTCAGGAGCTGTAATCTCCACACAATGGGCTATTTGAAAGGCGAAAGCCATTATTGCAATAATAAATAACTTTTTCATATACCTAAAATTACATTGATTTAAACAATCGGTTAGCCGCCTGCGCCGAAATATAGCCCTCCATATACAGAAGCATCACACTACTCAAGGCGTTCTTTGGTCCGTCAAGATAACATATATAGCGATTTATCCTACGGCCTTTAACCACTTTCGGCGGCAGCGTGTAGAACGCATAATGAAGCTTCCCGTTTTCATAAGTTACCTTTTTACCGGTCGCCTGCTCCCCGTCCAATTTCAGCAACGGAGTGATTTTAGAAGCATATTTATCAGCCGGGCCTTTAAATAACTGCATTAATGTAACTCCCTTGTTAGGGAGATCGCCACTCATTATCATCAACTCAACTTTTGGATCTTTTTCATATCCTCCCTCAAAAATCTTATCGATATTGAGTCCTGTTTTGGCGTGTAGCGTCACTGCAAGCACCGCAAGAAACGCTAATAATGTAATTCTTTTCATATTCCTGTCATGTTGTAGTTATCAAGTCATTCGGCTCCGACCATCTTGTCAAACCGACTGTCCATCTCCTCTATACCATCGCTCATTATTGACAGATTGGCATTGAAAAGCCTCATCACCTCATCCTCATCAGTCACTTTCACTCCGTTGACATAAGCTATCGACTTATTCTCCAATGATGACTCGGAGAAGTATCGAGATATTCCTATACCGCCCGCAATCAGCAATGCCACCGAGGCGGCGATGCTAATCTGACGCAGCACTTTACGCGACACAATCACGCGCTCGGCTGGCTTCCGGAGCCCCATCACGGCTCTCGCCTCATCAATAGCAGGATGACTGACCCGGGTAACAGCAATAGCGCGGCGCAATCGTCGCTCCTCCTCATCGCTCAGCCGGCAATCAAAATAAAGTTCGATTGCTACAAGCATCGCTTCAAGAGAGTTTAATGATATTTGCCTATCTTCATTTTTCATAACTGTTGTCGGTATAATTCTCTAATAATTTTACGGGCACGGCTGAGCGTCATCCTTACATTTTCCTGTGTCATGCCAAGAGATTCGGCAACCTCCGCATACCCGATATTCTCCAGGTCGTGAAGCCGGAAGACAGCAAGCTGCTTCTCATTAAGACTTTTCTCAGCAAGCGCCACAACAGCCTCATAGATTCCATCACGGGATGAAGACTCTTCCTCTATCCCGATATCGCCGGTTAACTCAACCCTTTTCCCCCCGTGAGTTTTGAGGCGACGTGTGCGATCAATGGCGATGTTGTAGACAAGAGTGTAAGAAAGCCTGCGGGCGTCAGTCTCGCTGTCAATATTCTTATAAGATGTCCATAGACGGCAAAATGCGTCATGAAGAGCATCCTCAGCCTCATTATCATCGCCCAGTATTGAACCGGCGAGATGCTGAAGCTTGCATCGCAATTGCTGAAATGTCTTTGTAAGAATATTATCTTCCACTGCTTCTTTTTGACCTTTTACCCCTATAACGCAGTGAAGATTCATTTGTAACAGCGGCTTCTACATTTTTTCAAATTTAATTAAAAAAATGCTCGTCAATCTTCCGAATAGTGTCGCAACACCCGGCGATAAGAATTGAAAATCTTGGACTTTGACACGAATCCCACATATTTGCCCTGTTCAACAACCGGCAGATTCCACGCTCCTGTCCGGTCGAATGTTTTCATCACGTTTTCCATGGTATCGCCAATCTCAATCTTTGCAGGGGGAGCGGTCATGAATTTATGGACAAACATCCTTTTATAAAGATCTGGG
The DNA here is from genome assembly GCA_014801235.1 of Bacteroides sp. Classification (GTDB taxonomy): domain Bacteria; phylum Bacteroidota; class Bacteroidia; order Bacteroidales; family Muribaculaceae; genus Muribaculum. The sequence continues at coordinate 59,732 of JAAVEM010000013.1, forward strand.
CGGAACATTATATTTCGGATATCGTCAAGCAACACCACACCGGTGAGCATTCCATCGCTGTCGACAACGGGAAATAGGTTGCGGTTGGACTGCGAAATAACATCAACCATCTGCTTTAGGCTCATGTCGGGCGTCACCTTCATAAAGTCATCCTCTATCACGCTATTGATTTTCAACAGTCTCAGCACTGACTTGTCCTTATGATGGGTAAGGAGCTCTCCACGCTTTGCAAGACGGATGGCATAAATACTGTAGGGCTCAAATATTTTTATCGTTCCGTAAGAAATAATCGAAACTATCAGCAACGGCAAAAACAGGTTATAGCCTCCGGTCAATTCAGCCGTGAGGAAGATAGCCATCAATGGAGCGTGCATGACTCCCGACATGACTCCGCCCATTCCCAGCAGGGCGAAATTCTTAACCGACAACTCTATTCCGAACCCCAGGTGATTAAACAGATAGGAGAAAAAGAACCCGAGCATGCAGCCAAGATACAATGACGGGGCAAAAGTTCCGCCCACACCTCCGGCTCCATTGGTAGAAGATGTCGCAAAAGCCTTTGTCAGACACAATCCCCCAACATAAAGAATGATGAACCATGCGTTATTTCTATCGCCATAGAAGATAGAGCCGTCCACCGCAGCGCCCGGGTCGCCGTTAAGCATAGCCGTTATCACCTCATAGCCCTCACCGTAAAGCGGGGGAAAAAAGAAGATCAAGCCCGCAAGAATCGCGCCTCCGATAGAAGCCTTGATCCATGTATTCTTGATTTTCGAATAGAATCCCTCCATGAAGTTTATAACCCGGATAAAATAGAGCGACACAAATCCACACAAAACACCAAGAGCTATCACATAAGGAATGCGTCCGGTAAGAAAAACATCGCTTTGAGCAAAAAAGAACTGGGTTTCATATCCGGTGAAAACATAGGCAACCGTGGCTGCTGAAATCGACGCTATCAGCAGCGGCATGACCGAAACCGTCGTGAGGTCAAGCATCAGAACTTCAAGAGTGAACAGGGCTCCCGCAAGCGGAGCCTTGAAGATTCCGGCAATACCGGCGGCGGCTCCACATCCCACCAAAATCATCAGCAATCGCGGCGACAGCCTGAACGCCTGCCCCAGATTGGAACCTATAGCGGCGCCGGTAGCGACAATAGGTCCCTCGGCTCCTACCGACCCGCCAAAACCGATGGTTATCGACGAGGCAACAACGCTGGTATAGCAGTTATGAGGTTTCAACCGGCTCTTATTCTGAGAAATCGCATAAAGCACCCTTGTCACACCATGAGAGATATTGTCCTTAACTACATATTTCACATAAAGACTAACAATCACGATGCCGATGAGCGGATAGAGCAAGTAAAGGTAGTTCCCGCTTGTTATGTCAATATTGAGCAGCAACGTGCTTGCGATGAAGTGAATCATCCACTTGAAAGCCAACGCTGCGAAACCACAGATAATGCCGGTTATAAGAGCAAGTATAAGTATGAGGTTTTTCTCCTTAATGTGCTTTTCACGCCATGCGAGCATGGCGTAAAACCATTTGGAGGTGTATAATTTCACTTTACCCAATTTCGTCATCATATTCCTCTACCGGTTAAGACGGTTTTTAACGTGTATATCAGAATCTTAATATCAATTCCGATTGATACATTATCAAGATATATCAAGTCATATCGGAGACGCTCGATCATCTCGTCGACATTAGACGCATAACCATATTTCACCATGCCCCACGACGTAAGCCCCGGCTTGACCTGCTGAATCAGGGAATAGGCGGGAATGCGCTCATAAAGCATCTTCACATAATGCTCTCGCTCGGGACGAGGACCCACAAACGACATGTCGCCGCGCAGCACATTCCAGAACTGAGGCAGCTCGTCGAGCCTGTATTTGCGCATGACCGAACCGATGCGAGTGACACGCGAATCATTCGCAACCGAGAGCGTAGGACCGTTATTTTCAGCATCAGCCACCATCGAGCGAAGTTTATACATCATAAACGGCTTCTTGTGTCTACCCACCCTCTCTTGGCGGAAGATGACCGGTCCCGGCGAATCAAATTTTATACATATAGCCAAAATAGCGATAACCGGAGCTGATAAAACCAACCCCACAATCGAGAAGAACACGTCAAAAACGCGCTTGATATTCAATGTGCTCTCGGAAATGTTGGACGATGAAAGATCGACAAGCGGCTCCCCCGAGACATTTGAGGTGCGGATGCGAGTGGTCAGCATCTCGTAGGTGTCAGGCGAAATAAGAACAGAACAACCCGTAGGGAGCAATTTGTTGATGAGTCCGCGCATAACATCGGGGCTTCTATTGTCCACTGCAACGACAAAAGCCTTTATATCATAATTGCGAATCACATCTTCCAGCTCGTCAAACCCGAATACCGGAATGTCGGCGCATAAACTTTTTTCATCCTCGCCGGCATCAAGATAGCCCACCACGCGATATCCCATCACTTTACGGCTTTTCTCAATACGCGCGACCATATCACAAGCCGCCTTTCCGCAGCCTACAACAAGAGTGTTGATAGCCCACATCCCTTTCTCTACGCGTTTTTTCCCTACATAAGACACAAATCTACGCACCGGATAAACGAAAACGAAAAGAAAGCCAAAAAGGGAACACATCAACAAATAAGACCTGACCCTGTCGGGCTGCAGGTCGTTGATCAAGGCTATGAAGAAAAACACCACAGTTCCAACAAAACAGTTGGAAATAGTGCGTTCAAGCTCCTGCAACCGCGATTTCATAAATACTTGGTTATAATAGCCCGACAGCCAATAGACGAAAAGCATTCCAAGAGGGAACAATATCTGTTCTTCCATCACGGGGCGATGCATCAGATAATTTTGCAAAGAGCCGAAATGAGCGCTTAATTCATCTATATAATATCGGACAACCGCAAAAAGACACACTGCAACATTAGTCGACAAAAAATCGCCCACAATATACATAAATCGTTGTCTTGCAGTAAGTGTCAATCCCTTATAACTGTTATAGTGTTATCAGACTCAAGCCTGACAATGCGCGACGGTCTACATTCCTGCTTCTCATCACGCCCGGTAACGCAGACATAATCCACGCCACCGATGATTTCATCTGAAATTTCATTAAAATTACGAGCCGCAGGCATTCCGCTCACATTAGCCGACGTCGAAACGACAGGACATCCCAACAACCTGCATATCCCCGCCGAGAAGCGCTCACGACTAAGCCGGAAGCCGACAGTCCCGTCCGACGCCACAATCGACGGAGCAAGCCCTTTTACATCGGGCAATATGACCGTTGTGGGGCGCTCTGAATTCTCCATCAGGTCAATAACCGTTTCCGGAATATCGCCTACATAACGCGACAGCATCTCGATTGAATCGACCAAAACAATCATTGACTTGGAATCATCACGTCGCTTTAAAGCGTATATGCTTCTCGCCGCGTCATCATTTGTCGCATCACATCCTATACCCCACACCGTGTCGGTAGGATATAGAATTACTTTTCCGCGGCGCAGAAAATCTACGGCTTTCAATGAATCTTCAGTCATTTTATAAATCGATTCTTTCACAAAGATAGAGAAAAAATAACCAAAACCCAAACCTCTGACGGAACAAGCACAAAATAAAGTGGCGTTCATCAGCCAAACAATGCTCTGAACGCCTCCTCCACTTTAGCCACTTCGGCTATCTCTATTTTCAATCGTGACGAATCAAATCCCTTCAAATTGTTTTTCGGAATCAGTATTTTTGAAAAGCCAAGCTTCTCTGCTTCAAGCACACGCTGCTCTATGCGCGTGATAGGACGAATCTCGCCCGAAAGCCCCACCTCGCCCGACATGCACACATCATGAGCAATAGCCATGTCCACATTCGATGACAGAATGGCGCATATAACCGACAAATCCAAAGCCGGGTCATTGACCTTCAATCCGCCGGCGATATTTAAGAACACATCCTTCTGCGCAAGCTTAAAGCCCACCCGCTTTTCCAAAACGGCAAGGAGCATATTCATCCTTTTCCCGTCAAATCCCGTCACCGATCGCTGAGGGGTGCCATAAGCGGCAGTCGACACCAGCGCCTGAACTTCGATAAGGAACGGACGTATACCCTCAAGGGTGACTCCGATGGCAACCCCTGAAAGATCTTCATCGCCATGTTGCGACAACAGGAGCTCCGACGGATTGCTCACTTCTCTTAAGCCCCGCTGAACCATCTCATATATGCCCAACTCCGAAGTAGAACCGAAGCGATTCTTTATCGACCTCAAAATCCTGTACATGTAATGTCCGTCGCCCTCAAACTGCAACACGGCATCCACGATGTGCTCCAACACCTTCGGTCCGGCGATTGAGCCCTCCTTGTTTATATGCCCGATAAGAATGACAGGAGTGCCTGACGACTTGGCATAACGCAACAACTGCGCCGAACACTCACGCACCTGACTTACACTTCCCGCCGCCGACTCGATGCTGTCGGAAGCAATGGTCTGTATCGAGTCAACCACCACAATCTCAGGCTTAACGTCACGGATATGGTCCATTATAGAATCCATCGACGTTTCGCAGACTATGAAGCAATTATCGCTGAGCCTCCCTATGCGGTCGGCGCGCATCTTCAACTGGCTGGCGCTCTCCTCGCCCGACACATATAATATTCTCTTTGCTCTTATCGACAGAATGTTCTGCAACACCAGCGTCGACTTGCCAATGCCGGGCTCGCCGCCTATCAACACAAGAGAGCCGGCGACAAGACCGCCACCAAGCACACGGTTGAGTTCTTCGCTCGGCATGTGAATGCGCTGCTCGTCGCGGGTTTCAATTTGCGAAATGGGACGCACCACGCTCTCCTGACCTCGCAAAGGGGCGGAAACGCGGTCTTTACGAGTCCTCACTCTTTCCTCCACCATGGTGTTCCATTCTCCGCATCCGGGACAACGCCCCACCCATTTGGCGGATTCGGTGCCGCAATTATTGCAGAACCACACTGTTTTGTCAAGCTGCTTTGCCATATTTCTTGGGCGAATTTCGATTTTATTAAAATTGGCGTCGGCGGAATTCAGCAACAATTATAGATGTAGCCATTCCCACGTTAAGAGACTCGCTGGTAGGTTCTCCGACAGGATAGGATGGAATGGTAAGACGCGATGAGACGCGTTTTTCCACCTCGGGCGATATTCCCTGCCCCTCATTGCCCATGACAATGATTCCCGAAGAAGACAATGGCGAAGTGAACAGATTATCGCCGTCAAGAAAAGTGCCGTAAACGGGAACCTGAGACTTTGACAGAAATTCGGGAAGATCAACATAGCGCACTCTCACTCGTGAAATTGCTCCCATGGTCGCCTGCACCACTTTTGGATTGTAGACGTCGGCAGTACCCGCAGAACAGAAAATATCCTTGATTCCAAACCAGTCGGCAATGCGGATAATAGTCCCCAAATTACCGGGATCCTGAACCCGGTCGAGAGCCAGCTGCAATGATTCAGCAACCGGCGCCGACTTGATTTCAGGTATTCGATAGACCGCAATCACTTCAGGGGCTGTGGAAAAATGGCTCATCCGCTCAAGGTCTCCGCGTGTCACTTGACAGATTTTGTCCTCTCCAAGTTTAAGAGGATGCGCTCCAAGCCATTTCGCAGTCGCAAAAAGCCACACACAATCAAAATGACTTAAGGTGTCAAGCACACATTTAGTGCCCTCGGCGGCAAACATTCCTGTTTCCCGTCGAGCCTTGGCATCGTCAAGCGATGCCACAATTTTCCTCAGCCGATTAGTGAGCTCAACCATTCCTACTTCTGATAGCCGTCAATTCCCTTTTCGAGGAACTGAGTGAACTTAGGAATATTCTCGTCATAAGAGAACGGACCCGATAAAAGTTCACCCTCGTTGTTAAGAATCACGTAGTAAGGCTGAGCGTTAGCCTGGAACTTGTAGCGTTGCAGATAGCTCCAACGGTCGCCATAGGTGTCGAGAACGACTTTCTTGCCATTCTCTATCACTTCCATAGGCTCGGGAAGAGCTTTCTTTTCATCCACCATAAGCTTTATGACCACAAAGTTGTTCTCGATCATGTTATGAACATTGGCTTCGTCAAGAACAGCGCCCTCCATTTTTCGGCAATTGACACACCCGTAACCCGAGAAGTCAATCAACACAGGCTTGCCTTCAGCCTTAGCGGCGCGCATACCCTCCTCATAGTCATTATATTCTTTAAGCTCATTGCCATAAAGGTTGAAATCCTGAGTGAACAACGGCGGAACAAACGCGCTCACCCCTTTCAACGGCGCGCCCCAAAGCCCCGGCACAAGATAAACCGTGAAGGAGAATGAAATCATCGCCAGGAAGAACCTCACCGTGCCGATGCTGCTGTCGGCGGGACCGTAATGAGAAAAATTGAACTTGCCCAACAGATAGCATCCGAGGAGCGCGAAAATAACGATCCACAATGCAAGGAACGCCTCGCGGTCAAGAATGTGCCAGCCATAAGCAAGATCTGCCACCGACAGGAACTTCAATGACAGGGCAAGCTCAATAAAACCAAGAACCACTTTGACAGTGTTCATCCAGCCGCCAGAACGAGGAGCGCTCTGCAACCATGACGGGAACATGGCAAAGAGGCAGAACGGAATGGCAAGAGCCAATGAAAAGCCGAACATGCCAATCGCCGGTCCGAACTTATCGCCTGTACTTGCCGCCTCAACGAGCAGCGTTCCAATGATGGGACCTGTGCATGAGAATGAAACGAGCGTAAGTGTAAACGCCATGAAAAATATGCTGAGCAAACCGGTAGTCTTTTCAGCCGTACTGTCCATCTTGTTAGCCCAAGATGACGGCAGTTTGATGTCAAATGCTCCGAAGAACGACACTGCAAACACCACCAGCAACAAGAAGAAGATAATGTTGCACACAGCGCTTGTCGACATAGCGTTCAACGAGCTTGCTCCAAAGATTGCCGTAATAAGCAATCCGAGCAACAGGTAAATCACAATTATCGACGCACCGTATATAAACGCATCGGCAACTGACTTAGCGCGAGACTTGCCTTTCTTCAAGAAGAAGCTGACAGTCAGCGGTATCATAGGCCATACACACGGAGTGAGCAATGCTACAAATCCTCCGATAAAGCAAGTTATGAATATATAAATCAAGGATGTCGTGTTTTCAGCGTCCGAGCTGTCGGCATCGGAGAAATCGACAGGAGCCCATAGTTTGTCCGACGAAGAAACAGAGCCCTCAGCCTCTTTATCCACAACTGCCGCCACCAGACTGTCGACTGACGCAGTATCGGCAAGAGCCTCATCAGCCGCTTCACTTGACGCAGCGACATTAGCCGTGCCTGTCAAAGAGAAAGTCTCCTTAGTGGGAGGTATGCAATTTTCGTCATCACAAGCAGAATAGCGTATAGTGCCTTCAATAGCAAAATTCTTGGATGTAGCCGTAAAATCCTGAGAAACGGTGACGGTTCCCGTCCACCAGCTCAACTCGGCATTAAACATCGAGTCAAACTGAACATGAGGTTTTTGATCGGATTTCAACCCGCCGTTCAATTCTACACCCTCAAGCTTATCCCATTTCACCTGTAACGGCGACGGACCTGCCGCAGGGTCAAGTTCGTGGCTGTACATGTGCCAGCCATTCTCAATTGAAGCCTTCATCAACACTGTTCCGTGAGAGTCATCTGTCATCTTCGACGACACCTCCCATGACACAGGCTGCATAAACTGTCCGCTCGCCACATTTCCAAATGCGGCAAGCAAAATTAAAATAACCGAAAAAACACGGATCATAGCAATTGCTTTTTATTTATAGTAATTGTCATTATAATTGCCGACAAAGATACTGAATTTTTCATAATCTCGCCTATTCCTCCATCAGTTTCAACATACACCCTCATTCTTTTTTGAAATTTAACAAAAAATACCTACATTTGCTATCTAATAGAACTGCACTTTTCAGATGACACCATTATTCTCTATTATAACTGTCACCTACAATGCGCAGGAAACCCTGCCCTCCACCTTAAAAAGCGTGGCAGAACAATCATGTCGCTTGTTCGAGTATATTATAATGGATGGCGATTCGTCAGACAAAACCCTGAAGATAGCAATTGACGCCGCAATACCCGAGGCACGGGTCTACTCCAAGCCCGACAAAGGTATCTACGACGCCATGAACAAGGCGATGGCGGTTGCCAAAGGCGACTATCTCATATTCTTGAATGCCGGAGACTCATTCCACTCCTCCGACACGCTTGAAACAATAGCCCGAACGATAATCGACGCCGATTATCCCGGCATTGTCTACGGGCAAACCGATCTTGTCGACAGTTCAAGGCAATTCATCGCTCACCGCCACCTCACCGCTCCAGAGTCGCTTGACATAAAAAGTTTCGCCGAAGGGATGACAGTGTGCCATCAAGCGTTTATCGCCAACCGGAAACTCGCGCAGTTCTACAATCTTAAATACCGCTATTCCGCCGACTATGACTGGTGCATAAGATGTCTGCAACGCTCACGACGCAACTGCTATATCCCGGAAGTGCTCATAGACTACCTTGTCGAAGGGGAAACAACCCGCCACCGCAGGGAGTCACTATGGGAAAGATTCAAGATAATGTCATATTATTACGGGCTGTTCCCCACTATATGGCGTCATATAGGATTCATTCCCCGGTATTTAAAACACAAAAAAGAATTAGAATCAAAACAAAAACAATAAAATATGAAATTTTATATCGTCGAAAATCAGAAACCCGTAGGACCGTTTGAAATAGAACACCTCATCGCTCGCGGAATCAAAGGCTCTGACCTCGTTTGGGCTGAAGGCATGAAAGATTGGACACCGGCTGAATCGGTAGATGAAATAAGGGAAGCATTATACTCCAGTGCTCCCTCTTATTCAAACCCCACATCAGCCATTCCTCCCCAACCTCAGGCAGCCGCAGGCTACCCGGAGCCTCCGTGTCCCCCTGTAGCGCCGCAGTATGCACATGCCGCGCCCCAGCAACCCAACTACACCAACGAAATTCCGCCAAAGACCTGGCTTGCCGAGTCAATCCTGGTCACACTGTTCTGCTGTCTGCCATTCGGAATCGTTGGCATTATAAAAGCGTCCAATGTAAGCAGCCTGTGGCAAGCCGGCAGATTTGAAGAATCACGCCTCGCTTCAGCTTCGGCAAAAAAATGGACAGTAATAGGCTTCTTTGTGGGTATTGCCGCATCAGTTCTGTATATCGCCGGGATAGTAATCACAGCCTTAATCGGAAACAACTGATGGTAGTCAACACCACCTTTTGTGTAGAGGAGCCCATCGTCAACGAGTTTATTGAATGGGCTAAAGGCGTGTATCTCGAAACAGCGTGCCGCGATTGCTCGATGCGCAACGAAATGATTATGCGAATATTGGCGCCTTCCGAGGACAACACCGTGAACTTTGCCGTTCAGTTCATATGCGACGACAACGACAGGCTTGTAGAGTGGATTGACACCTACCAGCCTGTCCTGCTCGATTCAGCCGCAAAAAAATGGGGTCAGAAAGCGCTGCATTTCACTACTTTGATGGAGGAAGTGTGACACCGGAAGATAAAATCGAACGAAATGAAGCCATAAAAGGCTGGGACCGCATCATAATCGGAGTGGACCCGGGCACAAACGTAATGGGCTACGGCATACTCGGCATCAAACGCAACAAGCCGTCAATGATCGCAATGGGAGTCATAAAGCTCAACCGCTTGGACTCCCACTACAAGCGCCTGGGACACATCTTCAGCCGCATTAGCGGAATTATCGGACAATATCTCCCTGACGAAATGGCGATCGAAGCACCGTTCTTCGGGAAAAATGTCCAGTCCATGCTCAAGCTTGGAAGAGCGCAAGGCGTCGCCATCGCAGCTGCGATAAGCAGAGACATTCCAATAACGGAGTATGAACCGAGAAAAATCAAAATGGCGATAACAGGTAATGGAGCCGCCGCAAAAGAGCAAGTGCAGGAAATGTTGAAACGCATCCTCAATATTCCAAAAGAAAACATTTTGCCCGAACTTGACGCTACCGACGCGCTTGGCGCCGCCCTTTGCCATTTTTATGAATCCTCCAAGCCTGAAATCGCCAAGGGTCCGCGCTCCTGGAAAGAATTTATCGCCCAAAATCCGTCAAGAATCAAGTAGGTTTGTATGGGTCAACCACATGGATTTTTGACAAATTCCGATTAAATTCATGATATTGCCACGTTACTCGTTATGTTTTTTTAATTATTTTTTGCGTTAGTCATTGGATTGTATTACTTTTGTGTTGCATAGAAGTTTTTATAGCTGTACGTGCGCTTGACATAAACTTTACAACAACGATTAATATAAGACAATGAGACAGTTTTTCACCTACGTTCTTGCAACCATAGCCGGTATATGGATCACTGCGATAATCGCCATAATAGGGTCCATCCTCATGGCAATAATGATGATGGCGGCAGGCATGTCGTCAAATGAGCCGAGTATCTCTTCGCACTCGATCCTACACTTAAATTTAAACGGAGCGATTGAAGAGCGCCTTGAAGGACGCAGCCTCATGGACCGCATCTATGGCGTAGGTGAAGATCAACTTTCCTTAAAAGATATTGTGAAATCGATTCGCAACGCAAAAGATGACTCTAAAATAGACGGAATATTCATCGACGCCAACGGTGGAGCCGGCGGAACGGCGAGCATCGCCTACATCCGCGAAGCGCTCATTGACTTCAAAGAATCGGGCAAATGGATTGTAGCCTACAGCGACGGATATTCACAGTCAGATTACTTTATCGCCACAGCCGCCGACAGCCTGTGGGTAAATCCGGTAGGTATGGTCGACATACACGGAGTCGGAGGATCCTTGACCTTCTTCAAGGGACTGCTTGACAAACTCAATGTCGATGTTCAGGTAATCAAGGTGGGAACTTACAAAAGCGCTGTTGAGCCATTCATCTTGACCGAACCGAGCGAAGCCAACCGCGAACAGATCAAAAGCTACATCACCCCCATCTGGGATTATATTTCAGAAAACATCGCCGCCTCTCGCAATGTGAGCCGCGACATCGTCAACTCATGGGCAGACTCCATCATCACCACCTATGACCCGTCACTGCTACCGGGCATGAAAGTCGCTACTTCGCTACGCTATCGCCACGAAGCCGAAGAGTGGATGAAGGAGCAAACCAACCGCAAAAAGGACGAAAAGCTCAAATTGGTGGAGCCGTCGGAATATGCGGCTACCATAAAAGACAAAAAATCATCTACCAAAATAGCAGTCCTGTATGCGACAGGCGACATTGTAGACAATGGCAACGAAGGCATTGTCGGCAACAAGATGGCGCCTCTCATCCTTGACCTTGCAAATGACAAGAAAATCGACGCGCTTGTGTTGAGAGTGAATTCAGGCGGAGGAAGCGCCTTTGCATCCGAACAGATATGGGAAGCTCTTGAACAGTTCAAAGCTACGGGCAAACCATTCTACGTGTCAATGGGCGATGTTGCAGCATCGGGCGGATACTACATTTCATGTGGCGCCGATAAGATTTATTGCCAACCCGTCACTATCACAGGTTCTATCGGAATTTTCGGTCTTATTCCGTCAATAAAGGGATTCCTCAATGACAAACTCGGCATCACCACCGCCGACATAATGACCAATCCAAATGCGAATATCGGAATTGTCAACCCGATGACTCCGTTCCAACGCGCGGCAATGCAGAAAATGATCGACCGCGGATATGAAACATTCACTTCCCGATGCGCCGAAGGACGACATCTTTCAGTGGATTCAATAAAAGCTATTGCTGAAGGACGAGTGTGGGACGGTGTGACAGCGAAACGCATAGGACTTGTTGACGAGCTTGGCAATCTTGACAAATGCATCGAAGACCTCGCTCTTGCCAACGGCTACCTGAAATATGAACTCGTCGAGTATCCGCGCAATGACAAAGAGTGGTGGGAAGAGCTGCTTGACGGAGGCGCCTCTATCAAGCAATCAATCGTCAAAAAAGAACTTGGCGCGGCAGCTCCTTACTATGATGCGATTAAGAAAATCAACGAAATGGAGCATGTACAGTGCCGCATGCCCGAAATAGTGATTGAATAATAAATTCAAAACAACGATGCGTCACAACAAGATTCTGGACACGCTGCTATTAAAACCGTTATCTGTGATATACGGTTCGATCGTCTATTTACGCAACCAGTTCTTTGAGTGGGGCATTCTGAAACAGCACTCATTCGACATTCCCGTTCTTGCGATAGGAAACCTGTCGGTGGGAGGCACCGGCAAAACGCCCCACACCGAATACATCGTCGAAACGTTGAAAAACGAGTACCACATCGGCGTGTTGAGTCGCGGATACAGGCGTAAGACCAAGGGATTTATACTTGCATCCAAGAAATCGACTCCTTGGGAGATAGGCGACGAACCTTATCAGATATTTCAAAAATTTGGCAACGATGTCCGTGTCGCCGTATGCGAAAAACGGGTGAAAGGCATAAAAGAGCTGCTTCGCATGGATCCTAAGATCGACCTTATAGTTCTCGACGATGCTTTTCAGCACCGCTATGTCAAGCCGTCAACGTCGATAGTGCTGATGGAGTGGAATCGCCCCATCTACAACGACGAGCTTCTCCCGTTGGGCAGACTCCGCGAGCCGCAACGCTCAATTCTGCGCACCGACATGGTCATCGTAACTAAATGTCCCGATGAAGTGCGCCCTGTCGATGTGAGATTGATTTACGAACACCTGGGACTCTTCGCCTATCAAAAAGTGTTCTTCTCCCGTTATGCCTACGGAAATCTTGTCAGCGTTTTTCCCGGAGAAGTGTGCTATATGCCCAACATAGCTTCCATGACTCGCGACGACGCCGTGCTTGCAGTTACCGGAATCGCCAATCCCTCTCCTTTGTTGCGCCACCTCAAGGCTCACAACATGAAAGTGGAAGAGCTTCGTTACCCCGACCATCATCAATTCTCAAAACGGGACTTTGAAGAAATCAGGAAGAAGTTCAACAAGATGACCGGAACGAACAAGTACATCATCACGACAGAAAAAGATTCGGTGAGACTCGCCAACAGCAAAAACTATCCCGCCGAATTAAAGGCAGCTACATTCTATCTCCCCATAAAGGTTGATATTCTCCCTCACAAAATGCCGCTTGACTCCGACTCCTTCGACCGTGAGCTCAGGAAATTGCTCAAACGCCAGAACGACGAAATGTGACAAAACAACTCATAACCGAATATTGTTATTACCATAACAACTTAAATCAGTAACTTATGATAGACAAAATCAACCAAACAGCCGAGTATATACGTTCCAAAGTCGCCGAAATGCCCAAAACGGCAATCATCCTGGGCACCGGATTAGGAGCTCTCGTAGACCATATCGAAGACAAGCAATACATCCCCTATTCTGAAATCCCCAATTTCCCCATCTCTACCGTAGAGGGACATTCAGGCAATCTTATTTTCGGAAAACTCGGCAACAAACGAGTAATGGCGATGCAGGGCAGATTCCATTTCTATGAGGGATATGACATGAAAACAGTCACCTTCCCGATACGCGTGATGAAGGCCCTCGGCATAAAAACACTTTTCGTCAGCAACGCAGCAGGAGGAATGAATCCTGAATTTGTAATCGGCGACATAATGATTATCACCGACCATATAAACCTCTTCCCCGAGCATCCGCTAAGAGGCAAGAACTACAACGAACTCGGACCGCGTTTCCCCGACATGAGCGAAGCTTACTCAAAGAGGCTCATCCGCCATGCCACCGAGATTGCGGCAGAAAAGGGCATCAGAGTGATGCACGGCGTTTATGTCGGAACTCAAGGACCCACTTTTGAGACACCCGCCGAATACAAATATTTCCACATAATCGGAGGAGACGCCGTTGGAATGTCGACTGTCCCCGAAGTCATCGTCGCGCGCCACAGCGGAATGGAAGTCTTCGGTGTGTCGGTAATCACCGACCTCGGTATCGAAGGCATCGTCGAGGAAGTGTCTCACGAAGAGGTACAGAAAGCGGCGCAAAAAGCCCAGCCGCAAATGATGAAAATCATGACCGAACTCGTAAACCGTTTTGAGGAATAATCATTATGAATGAAGAAAAGCAAACCGAAATCTCCGAAATAGGCGAATTCGGATTAATCCACCGTCTAACCGACGGAATGACACCGGTCAATCCTCAGACATTGAAAGGCGTCGGCGATGATGCCGCAGTTATCGACGCCGGCGACGAACAAGTGCTCGTCACCACCGACATGCTCCTTGAAGGCGTGCATTTTGACCTCACTTATGTTCCGTTGCAGCATCTCGGATATAAATCGGCGGTAGTCAATTTCAGCGATGTGTATGCAATGAACGGAACACCCCGTCAAATCACCGTTTCGCTCGGAATCTCAAAACGCTTCACAGTCGAGCACATCGAAATGCTGTATGCCGGCATACGCCATGCGTGTCAAGTGTATGGCGTCGACCTCGTAGGAGGCGACACCACCGCATCGCGCCAAGGGCTCGTCATCTCAATCACCTGCATAGGAACCGCGCCAAAGGACAAAATCGTGTATCGCGACGGAGCCAAAGACACTGACCTCATCTGTGTGAGCGGTGACCTCGGAGCCGCCTACATGGGACTTCAGTTGCTTGAGCGCGAAAAAGTAGCTTCAGTAGGCGTGAAAGATTTCCAACCCAAATTCGAGGGCAAGGAATATCTCGTCGAGCGCCAATTGAAACCCGAAGCGAGAAAGGACATTATCAAGGAGCTTGCCGCCGCAGGGGTGAAACCGACATCAATGATGGACGTATCTGACG
>JAAVEM010000014.1:0-50423 GCA_014801235.1 Bacteroides sp.
ATCGCCCCGGGTCTAACATGAACGCCCCCTACGGGGGCATCCCCGCCAATCGCACCTAACGGCGCAATTGCCCAACACCCACAACATATCCCCGCCGCCACACACAGATGGTGCCGCCCCGGAGGGGTGGCGTAAATTTAGGTCCGGGACACCACGAAAAAAGAACCCGAACGGGTTCCAAACCCGTCCCACGCACGGAGATGGTGCCTCCGCCGGAGGTGGCGGCACCCACGAAACCGTCCCCGGAGGGGGCGTTAATGTTAGACCCGGGGCAAAAACGCCGTAGGTGGTTTTGTCCCGGGGTAACACAAAAAAATTCAATCCCGTTCCCCGTAGGGGGACTTTAAAACCCACACAAACCGATCAATCCATATTTGGGAACATACAATTTTAAGTCCCCCTACGGGGAACAATCTCACCCTCCAACCATCCCCCGGGACGATGCCGCCCTGACGGGGACATCGCCCCGGGTCTAACATGAACGCCCACTACGGGGGCATCCCCGCCAATCGCACCTAACGGCGCAATTGCCCCTCCACCCACAACATCCCAATCATCGCTCGACACCATAACCACACCCAAACACGCCAATACCCACAAATACCCACGCACGGAGATGGCGCCTCCGCCGTAGGTGGCGGCACCTCGAAACCGTCCCCGGAGGGGGCGTTAATGTTAGACCCGGGGCAAAGCCGCCGTAGGTGGTTTTGTCCCGGGGTAATACAAAAAACAATCCCCGTTCCCCGGAGGGGGACTTCAAAACCCACACAAACCCGTCCCACGCGCGGAGATGGCGCCTCCGCCGTAGATGGCGCCACCCACGAAACCGTCCCCGGAGGGGGCGTATATGTTAGACCCGGGGCAAAAACGCCGTAGGTGGTTTTGTCCCGGGGTAACAAAAAACAAACCCCGTTCCCCGTAGGGGGACTTTAGGGTCCTTAACGCAAAACAAGCCGCTCTCGCGATGCGAGGGCGGCTTGTTTGTGAGTGCGGCAGTGGATTATTCTGCTGATGAGCTGGCGGCGTAACCCGGAAGCTGAGTCAGGTTCGGGTTGGTGACCATCGGGTCGCTTGCATTAAGGTCGGCAAACGGCATTAGCTCCGAGAAGTTCTCTCTGAAGCCGGCATATAGACCGGTGATCCAGCCCGGCAGCGAGCCTCCGCGACCCGAGTTGAGAATTGAAGTCTTCATCGCGTTACCGATGCAGAGGTCATTAGACTTATAGCCCACCATAGCCATTGACTTCTTGTTGTAGTCGCTCTGGAAACCGAGACGCATATCGATAGGATACCACATATCGTTGGCTCCTACAGTCTTGCCATGAGCTGTGGCGATAGCGGCGGTCTTCTGCAGATAAGCGGCATAGCCCGATGCTGAAGGAGCAGTCTTGATCTGATTGATTTCAGCTGCGTCAGCCACGGGGTCGAGGTCGATATAGTCGATGGCGAGGATGTCATAGCCCCACTTGTTCTCGTCCTTAGTGTACTTGTAGAGACGATACTGAGGCAGGTTGGCATACTTGCCCGCCTTGTTCACGATGTCGATAGCGCCCTGCTTGTCAGCGGCGAGAACCTTGGCGAGACGGTTGATGCGGATAAGGTCGGTCTTAAGCATCATTTCGCCTGAAAGCTCCCACATTCTCTCCTGCGCGAGGTCATCGATAAAGCCTTCAAGATCGGTAGCTACGGGAAGATGTCCCACTCCGGCACGGTCGCGCACCTCCTGAAGGGCAGCCTTGGCGTCGGCTGTCGGACCATTGTGAAGATAAGCCTCAGCCTCGGCATAGTTCAAGAGCGCCTCGGCATAGCGGATAACCGGAAGATTCACGTTACGCTTCGATGTGCTTGACACCTCATAGTCCTTACACCAGGGAATTCTGAACTTTCCTCCGGGAACCAAGGTGTAGGTCACACCGATATTGGTCTGGGTGGCTTCTTTTGTCTCGGTGCTTGTACCGTCGCCATAGAATGAACCGAAGTTAGCGCAGGTCACGTCGCGACGCTTGTCTGACGGGTCAAATGACAGGTAGTAGACGGGGCTAAGCGACTGGAGAGCGCGGTAACGTCCGTAAACACCGCCTTCCGAACCGATGTTCAGATATTTCGGGAAGTCACTGTTGGTGATTTCGCCATATTCGGCGATAGTGAACAGCATTTCATAGTCGCTCACGCCGAAATCGCGCTGGCAGAAACTGTAGAAGAGGTCATGGAAACCGTTGGCGCCCTTAATGAGTCCGTTCTCACCCTTGGTGATAAGCTCCTTGCTGGCGTCGGAAGCGATTTGATAAAGTTCCTGCACGCGAGCGGCGTCGTCGCGGCGGCGCATCGACATGGTGGCGGGATCGTTGGTTGCGAGGTCCCAGCGCAGAGAGTATCCGGCTGCGTANCATGCCACGCGGGCGAGTTCGGCGAGAGCCGCATTCTTGGTGATGCGCTCGGCNGAGGTGTAGCCGAGTTCGCTCTTCCAGGGNATGTCGATAGCNGCCTGCTGGAGGTCAGCAACGATGTGNTCATAGATAGTGTCGCGGCTGACTCGCTTGGGATAGAGCACGTCGGCGTCGGTGGGATCCTTNACCACCATCGGCTCCCATGACGCGGGAACGTCGCCATACATGCGNATAAGAGTCAGATAAGCGTGGGCNCGGACCACCTTAGCCTCGCCGATAAGNCGCTTCACCTCGTCGCTCTGCTCGCGCTCTCCGAGACGGTAGATGGCGAGGTTGCACGATTCGATCACCTTGTTGGCTTGAGTATAGGAGGTCGACAGGGTCATGTCGGGGGCGTAACCATAGTTGGCGATGGCATACTTACTACCGCTCAACTGCTCCTCGCATGAATAGATNGTTCCNTCGCCGGCATTGAACTGATACCACTGCTCCTTGTGGATAAGGTCACGGTAGCAGCCGCGCACGAACGCCTCGGCGAGACGNTCGTCGGCAAACACCGATTCTTCGTCGGTTTCTGTGAAGTTGGGCATGTCGAGATAATCCTCACATGAGGTCATCGCTCCGAGAAGAGCGACACCGCCCAGTATATTTGCTAAATATTTTGTTTTCATTTTTTCAATGATGATTAGAATGAAAGATTTACACCGATCACATAGCTGCGGTTACGCGGATAGGGGTTCGAGTCATAACCCGGCTTAACGGCAGGAGTCTTGCTGTCNGCNGAGTTGACTTCGGGGTCATATCCGGTGTAGTTGGTCCAAACGGCGAGGTTGTTGCCGGTGAAGTACACGCGCAGGTTGCTGATGTGAGCCTTCTTGGTGAGCTTGGAGGGNAGTGTGTAACCGAGGGTCACAGTGGCAAGACGCAAGTAAGAACCGTCTTCAACGAAGTAGCTTGACGGATAGGTGATGCGGTCGGCGTTGTTGCCGGCTACATTCCAAAGGCGGGCTGACTCGTTGGGGTTNAGTTCGCGGAGCTTGTGAGCGTCCATGGTCACGAGACCGGTGGCGGGATCAACGGTGCGATAGTAGTTGAGACCGAATTCCTTAGTCACGTTAGAGAACTGTGAGTAGGGGCTGATAGCCTGCTTGTTGGCATTGTAAAGATCCTGTCCTACCGAGAATTTCAAGAACACGTTNAGGTCAAATCCCTTGTAGGCGAAGGTGTTGTTGAAACCTCCGTAGAACTTGGGAGCGCCGTTACCNATCTTCTTGTACTGNCCGATCTGGAAATANTCNTTGCCCTCTTCATCGACTGANGTGCCTTCAAACTTGATGTCGCCGGGCTGAACGGGGATAACCTCGCCGGTNGACTTGCGCTGAGAAACAACGCCTTCGTTAAGAATGAGGTTGCCCGCAGCGTCGGTGATGAAGTTGCCGTCGGCATCCTGCTGGAAGTCGCCGGTGGTATAGAGACCGATGTATTTGTAACCCCACATGTCGCCGAGAGGCTGACCCACCGAAGCATAGTAACGNACGTTTCCGTTCACGCCGCTACCGGCAGTGAAAGTGCGGTTTTCAACGCCGTTCTCAAGAGCGAGCACCTTGTTGCGGTTNAATGAAAGGTTGAGAGCCGAGGTCCACTGGAAGTCGCGNGTNACGATGTTGACAGTGTTGAGAGCGAATTCCCAACCGCGGTTACGCATCTTNCCCATNTTCTGATACTGAGTCTTGTAGCCNGTTGACGAGGGAATCTCACACTCCATCAAGAGGTCGTTCACCTGGTTGTTATACCAGTCGACGGTGAANTTCACGCGACCGTTGATCATCGACAGGTCAAGACCGATNTTGGTGGCNTGGAGTGTCTCCCACTTCAGGTCGGGGTTACCGAGACGGGTAGAGGGNACGTAAGCCATNTTCTTGTCATTGCTGTCATAGGGGTAGGTGGTCTGCGAGATAGCGGTGGTNTAGAGGTAGCTGTCGATGTTACAGTTACCGGTGATACCGTAGCCCACGCGCAGTTTCACGTTGTCAAACACGTTGCTCAAGCGGCTGTTCTGGAAGAACTGCTCCTGAGACACACGCCATGCGCCGGCTACCGAGGGGAACACGCCCCAGCGGTGACCGCGGGCAAACTTTGAAGAACCGTCNGTACGGATAGTGGCGGTCAAGAGGTAGCGGTCGTCGAAGTTATAGTTGGCGCGACCGAACACTGAAACGATACCTGAATGAGAGTGGGAAGTCTTCTTNTCGGTAACGGTGGTGTTGGAAATGTCGTCAAGCCCGAAGTTGGGGCTGGGGAACTGAGCAAGACCGATAGAAGTGCCTTCGCTCTCGGAGTGAGTCACCTCCTGACCGGCAAGAAGGTCGAGATGATGAACTTTGTTGAACACGTGGCTCCAGCGAAGAGTGTTGGTGATCTGCCAAGAGGTCGACTGGCTGTAGCCTATCGAGCCNTCCATTCCCGAGGCGTTGCCCACGAGATAGTTGTAAGAGTTTTCGTCGGCAAANGANGTCGACTTTGAGTCGCTATACTTGTAGCTGCCGGCAGTGCGCCAGATGAGCCCGAAAGGAAGATCAAGCTCGATGCCGCCGTTGACCGAGTAAAGGTTTGACACCTTGCGATTCACTACTGCGGCGTTCTGGATCAACTGGTTGGTGGCGCCATAGTTGGTNTTAAGACCGTTGAGCACNATGCGGGTCTGAGTGTTGAGNAGCTCGTCCTCGGTGAANTANGTACCACCCATGATAGGCGACTGAAGCACTGAGGTCATGCCTGAATAAGAACCGCCTCCGTGAAGGTCGGTGTTGGTGTAGAGGGCGTTCATGTCGAAGCGCACACCCTTCCACAGCTCCGANTTGATGCGGGTGCGGATAGAGTTGTTCTTGTAGTCGTGGTTCTTGATGGCTCCGTCCTGACCGTTGAAGTTGTAGCTNACGAGAATCTGAGACTTCTCGGTTCCGGTGGCGATGCTCACGTTGTGGCTCTGAGTNAAAGCCGAGCCTGAGAACACNTCGTCCTGCCANTCGATGACACGGCGGCCGGTGTAGCGCTCAGCGATGCGGGAATAAGCTCCTGAGTTGAAAGCAGGGTCGTCAAACGCCATGTCGTTGTCATAGATGCGGGCATAGTTTGCCGAGTTGCCGGTGAACATACCGTAGTCATACTGATACTGGGCATAGTCGACAGCGTTGTCGAGCATCTTCATCTTCTTGCTCATGTGGTCAAACGAAACGAAGCCGTTGTAGTCCACGCGGGTTTTGCCCTTCTGAGCGCTCTTGGTGGTGATGAGGATGATACCGTTAGAACCGCGGGCACCATAGATGGCGGTTGCCGACGCGTCCTTAAGGATGTCGATAGTCTCGATATCGTTCACGCTGATGTTTGAAAGAGCGTCGCTCATTTCAAAACCGTCGACGATGTAGAGAGGCGCCGAAGACTGGGTGATTGACATACCGCCGCGCACGGTGATCTGCGAAGCTGCGCCCGGAGCGCCGCCGGCAGTGGTGATGTTGACACCGGCAGCCTTGCCCTGAAGAGCCTGGGCGGCGGTGGTGGCGGGAACATTCACGAGTTCCTTGGAGCCTACCGAGGTGGCTGCTCCGGTCAAGTCGCTGCGCTTAACAGTGGCATAACCGATGGCGACAACCTCGTCGAGCATGTTGGAATCCTCCTGGAGGGTTACGTCAAATTTACTTTTCCCTGCAACCGCAAGTTCTACCGGCTTATAACCGATGTAGCTGATGCGGATTTTAGCTTTGTCCGACACATTGGGGATGGTGAAGTTACCGTCAATGTCAGTGGCGACACCGAGCGAGGTGCCGACAACAGTAACGCTGGCGCCGATTACAGGCTCCCCTTCCGGATCAACGACCGTTCCTGAAACAGTCTTTGTTTGGGCTGCCGCCGTAAAGGCAAGCACGAGACACAATGCCATCATCGAGAGGCGGCGCATAACGGCGCCGCTTGCTGACAACAGATTGCGCTTAAGGTTACAGTCCTTCATGTTGGTTAATTTGTGATTGATATAATTGGTATTATTTAGGCAAAAAAAGTACACGCCTTGACGGCAGTGTACTTTTTATTATTGGAATATCTGAAAATCAGACTATTCGGTTTATTAGCGATTAACGAACTTCTTACCGTTCTTGATGACGATACCCTTGTAGTTTTCGTCAACCTGCACGCCCTGAAGGTTGTACATGGGGGCGTTTTCATCGGCAGGAGCAACAGTTACGTCCTGGATGCCGCCGGTTGCGCTATAATAGTCGGGATAAACTTCCTTGAACCAAGATTGCATTTGTTCGGTAGTAGCAACACCATCATAAACAGTGATTGAGTAGAGCGTTCCAACCATGCGTTTGGGATTATTACTATCCTTTTCATCCTTATAATTATTTCCAATCGAAAGATTGCCCTTATAATTAAGTTCAGCCGTAGTAATATTAGAACGAGTAATGTAATTATTTGCGGTAGTGTATGGAACACGGATATCTCTATACCCGTTAAGTCCATCGTCCCATGAAGCGTTCTTCATATCGTATGAAAGAGCATTCGGGTCAACGTCAGAATCATCCGAAACTACACCATCAAGAACGACATACCAGTTTGGACCTTCGGCAGCGTTGCTCTTAACGCCTACCATCATGTGCCAGTTACCATCGCATACAAAATGTTTCTTTTGCTGATCTGCAGCAGCTAAATCACCTTCCACTAATGAATTAGCAGCCTGGAATTTTCCGTTATTATTGCCATTAATACGACCAAAGAAAGTTAATGTTGGTGCAGGAGTGGAACCTTGAAGTTCGCACTGGTAGAACAGAGCTTCAGCAGTACTACCTACTTCAATAAAACATCCTTGAACAGCAGTTTCATTGGTAGTACCGTCAAACTTGAACCAAGTAACGATTGACCATTCTTTTGTACCAAGCTGAGTTCCGGGAATCTTAGTACAATCGTCGAGGTTAAAGAATGTGCTGCCGTCGAAATGCATAGCTTTAGAACCGGCTACCGGACCGTCAACAATGATAGGAGTACCCTGAGCAAGAGGAATTTCAACACCTGAAACCTGATCCTTCATGGTAGTGTTGTCAAACTTGAACTCCATGAGCTTGTTGGTGGTCTGTGCCATCATGCTTGCAGAAGCAGCGACAGCAAGAGAAGCGAGTAAAATTTTCTTCATTTTAGGTTATCTATTAGGTTAGTATTATTATTTAAGTTATTAAGCAAAATCACATCGCCGAAACATCCACCCTCGCAAACATTCGCCATTCCCTTAGGCATCTACCGCCCGAAGCGCCGCCATGAATAACAACCTAACTGTTTGCTCACCCATGCTTTAGCCGTCCCTCAGGACACGCGCGCCATAAGGTGTCGTTTCAACGGAAACAAATGTACAAAAAAATCCAACCCAATCCCAATAAATTTAACCCAAATTAACACCATTTAACCAAAAATCCCCTACCCCTCTCCACTTGCGGAGATGGTGCCACCGCCGTAGGTGGCGGCGCCAAACGACCGTCCCCGGAGGGGGCGTATATGTTAGACCCGGGGCAAAGCCGCCGTAGGTGGTTTTGTCCCGGGGTAATACAAAAAAAATCCCCGTTCCCCGTAGGGGGACTTCAAAACCACACAAACCGATCAATACATATTTGGAAACATACAATTTTAAGTCCCCCTACGGGGAACAATCTCACCGCCACAATATCCCCCGGGACGATGCCACCCTGACGGGGACATCGCCCCGGGTCTAACATGAACGCCCCCTACGGGGGCATCCCCCGCAACCACACCTAACGGCGCCATTACCCCTCCACCCACCACAAATCCCCGCCGCCACACACAGATGGTGCCGCCCCCATAGGTGGCGTAAATATCAGACCCGGGGCACCATGAAAAAAAAGAACCCGAACGGGTTCCCGTCCCCATGCACAACACCACATTCCCTGCCCGGCGCCTCACATCCACATTCCCCGTCCCCGTTGCACACAGATGGTGCCACCGCCGCAAGTGGTGGCACCAAACGACCGTCCCCGGAGGGGGCGTATATGTTAGACCCGGGGCAAAGCCGCCGTAGGTGGTTTTGTCCCGGGGTAACAAAAAAACAAACCCCGTTCCCCGTAGGGGGACTTTAAAACCACACAAACCGATCAATACATATTTGGAAACATACAATTTTAAGTCCCCCTACGGGGAACAATCTCACCGCCACAACATCCCCCGGGACGATGCCACCCTGACGGGGACATCGCCCCGGGTCTAACATGAACGCCCCCTACGGGGACACCCCCGCAACCACACCCCCACCCTCACTCCGTCCCGCAAAGCGATTTCATCGAAGACAAATAGCAACGAATAACATCGTTTACTTCATCGTTTATATAGTGGGAAGGATATTTGAAGCCCAATTGGGAAGTTCATCCACGTAGCGTTTCGCAAGCTCCCCATCGCTTAATCGGAACAAAAGACGAGCTTCTGTATCCTCGATTGAGTTGTCATAGACATAGAGACGATCAACGTATGGAGCTAACGCAATGCAGTTGGCTATTGACTTATCATAGCGAGATATGATTTTGGGAATGGGGACATCGTGACCGCCATTCAAGACGCGGTTTGCAACACGCTTTGCATTGATTGTCGGAGATTCAGTTGAAACGAAGAATAGACGGATAAAGAACCCTGCTTCCTTCGCTCTGAGTATATAATCTACCTTATCGGTAGCCGACATTACCGTCTCAAAGATATGGCTCTTACGTTCTGTAAGACATTTTTCTCGCCAATCATTACAATAGTTGGCGGCTTTCAGAACAGCTTCCTGATTGTTCCAGTCACCGAACACATCGCGCGCCACATTGTCAGGGTTGATGTATTCCGAATCCTCCAGCCATTCATGATGCAGAATCTTCGAAGTCACAGAAGTTTTGCCCGACCCATTAGGTCCGGCAATCACAATTAAAACCGGACGATGCTCACTCGCGACCATTCCGAAGTCTGTTTAATGTTTCTTCAACCTTAGCACGAGCTTCGAGTGAGGCAGCCTCGATACCGGCAGCCACACGCGCGGCAGCCCGACGGGTGCTTTCGCGTGCATCCTCGGCAACCTCGCGCATGATCTGAGCCATGCGCTCATCTCCCGGTTCCTCCATCGACGTCAGCCGATAACTGTTCATCTGTTCCTCCGACATAATCTATAATCTTTTCTTATTCAACGCCAAAGTTACGAAAAAAGTCTGAACCGAAGTCAATTTTAGTAGCTTAATGACAAATATATCATTTACCACCTCCTCCCGGAATATATTATAATGAGTTGCCAAATCAGACCTCCCTCTCGAACAAAGAACGGCTTATCGTATGCCTACAAACTCTGCAGGGAAGAGCACATATAAAAACATGGTGCAACTCGTTGAGCTGCACCATATTCTATTATTGATTGTTATATGTCTTATTTCACTTCTTCGAAGTCTACGTCGGTCACATGGTCGTCGCCGCCGTTGCTTGCGGGACCCTGCTGAGGACCTGCCTGCTGCTGAGCGCCAGCCTGAGCCTGCTGCTGAGCGTTGAGGATGTCCTGCTGAGCCTCACCGAAAGTCTTCTGGATATCGTTGATAGCCGAGTCGATGCCTTCGATGTTCTGAGCCTTGTGAGCCTCTTCAAGACGAGAGAGAGCTGACTCGATAGCTGCCTTCTTGTCGGCAGGTATTGCAGAACCGAGTTCTTCGAGCTGCTTCTTGGTCTGGAAGATGACGGTGTCGGCGTGGTTGAGCTTGTCGATGCGCTGTTTTTCAGCTTCGTCGGCAGCTGCATTGGCGGCAGCCTCATCTTTCATTCTCTTGATCTCAGCCTCGGTCAAGCCTGACGAAGCCTCGATGCGGATGCTCTGCTCCTTGCCGGTTGCTTTATCCTTAGCCGAAACGTTGAGAATACCGTTGGCGTCGATTTCGAATGTAACCTCGATCTGCGGAATGCCACGCGGAGCGGGAGCGATTCCATCAAGGTGGAACTTACCGAGGGTCTTATCGTCCTTAGCAAGAGGACGTTCACCCTGGAGCACGTGGATTTCTACCGAAGGCTGGTTGTCGACCGCAGTAGAGAACACTTCACTCTTGCGGGTAGGAATGGTGGTGTTGGCTTCAATAAGCTTGGTCATCACTCCACCGAGAGTCTCGATACCTACTGACAGAGGCACAACGTCGAGAAGAAGCACGTCTTTCACGTCGCCTGAGAGCACACCGCCCTGGATGGCGGCGCCGACTGCAACAACTTCGTCGGGGTTAACGCCCTTGGAAGGAGTCTTGCCAAAGAACTTCTTAACGATCTCCTGAATAGCGGGGATACGGGTAGAACCACCCACGAGGATAACTTCGTCAATATCCGATGCGCTCAAACCTGCATCTTTAAGAGCCTGTTCGCAAGGCTTAACGGTTGCCTGGATAAGCTTGTCGGCAAGCTGCTCGAACTTAGCGCGGGTAAGGGTCTTCACCAAGTGGCGGGGAACACCGTCGACCGGCATGATGTAAGGCAAGTTGATCTCAGTGGTGGTTGAGCTTGAAAGCTCGATCTTAGCCTTTTCGGCAGCCTCTTTAAGACGCTGGAGCGCCATTGAATCCTTGCGGAGGTCAACATTGTATTCCTGCTGGAAATCGTCGGCAAGCCAGTCGATGATAACATGGTCGAAGTCGTCACCGCCAAGGTGGGTGTCACCGTTGGTCGACTTCACTTCAAACACGCCGTCGCCGAGCTCGAGGATAGAGATATCGAATGTACCTCCACCGAGGTCAAACACTGCGATCTTCTGGTCCTTGTTGCTCTTGTCGAGACCATAGGCAAGGGCAGCCGCAGTAGGCTCGTTCACGATTCGGCGCACCTTAAGACCGGCAATCTCACCGGCTTCCTTGGTTGCCTGACGCTGAGAGTCGTTAAAGTAAGCAGGAACGGTGATGACAGCTTCGTCGACTGTCTGACCGAGATAATCCTCGGCAGTCTTTTTCATCTTCTGAAGAATCATTGCCGAAATTTCCTGCGGAGTGTATTCACGTCCGTCAACGAGGACGCGCACGCTGCCGTTGTCAGCCTTGCCCACTTCGTAGGGGACACGCTTGATCTCATCGGCAACTTCGCTATAATTCTCACCCATGAAACGCTTGATCGAGTAGATGGTGCCTTCAGGGTTAGTGATTGCCTGACGCTTGGCGGGATCGCCAACTTTACGCTCGCCGCCGGCGATAAACGCAACTATAGATGGAGTGGTGTTACGACCTTCACTGTTAGGAATAACAACGGGGTCATTACCCTCAAGAACAGATACACAGGAATTGGTGGTTCCTAAGTCTATACCAATAATCTTTCCCATAATAATTTTACTTTTTATTTTGGTTATTACTTAATTTTTCTTTTCCAAACCAACGGAGCAGCGGGAGCGCCGCTTCGTCGGACATTCGTAAATAAAACAAACGACGCGCCAAAAATGTTGACAAAATAGCTAAATTATTATATCTCAACAATGTGACGTCGTCGACGGGATGACACTGACGTGACATTTTTTCACTAAAAAGGTCTAAAACTGACAGCGCGGCGGTTTCATAGCCTCAAAAAAGAGGATTTACACCTATTTATAATAGAATAATGGCATTAATCGGTGTCAAAATGATTTTTATTCCACAATAATTACTAATTTTGCAGAGCGTGACGGATTGTGCCGTCGCGCTTAACAGTGCAATTTACTAATTTTTAATAATTCACAAGTTATGGATATTTCCCATATTGAACATGTCGGCATTGCAGTTCCGTCGCTTGACGAGGCAATCCCTTTCTACGAAAAAATCTTAGGTCTTAAATGTTTCGCCATCGAAGAAGTGGCTGATCAGAAAGTGCGCACAGCATTTTTCAAGGTCGGACAAACCAAAATCGAGCTCCTTGAAGGCACAAGCGAAGACAGCGCCATCTCCAAATTTATCGCCAACAACGGCGGCAGAGGCGGAATCCAGCACATCGCATTCGCCATCGAAGACGGTGTTGCCAACGCGCTCGCCGAAGCGGAGTCAAACGGCTGCCGCCTCATCGACAAGGCTCCCCGCAAAGGCGCCGAAGGCCTCAACATCGCTTTCCTTCACCCGAAATCGACTTGCGGCACTCTGATCGAGCTATGCGAAGATCCGGCTAAGAAATAAAATCAACCAACACTCAGTTCAATATATTTCCACAAAATGAGCAACCAACTTGAAAAAGTGAAGGAACTGATTGCCCTCCGCGAAGAAGCAAGAATCGGCGGCGGCGAAAAGGCAATCCAGAAGCAACATGACAAAGGCAAATACACAGCCCGCGAGCGTATCGCGCAGCTCCTTGACGAAGGCAGCTTCGAAGAACTCGATATGTTTGTGCGTCACCGTTGCACTAACTTCGGACAAGAAAAGAAAAGCTATCTCGGCGACGGCGTTGTGACCGGCTACGGCACAATCGACGGACGTCTCGTATATGTGTTCGCCCAGGACTTCACCGTGTTTGGCGGTTCACTGTCAGAAACCATGGCGCAGAAAATATGCAAAATCATGGACATGGCAATGAAGATGGGCGCTCCGGTGATAGGTCTTAACGACTCGGGCGGCGCCCGCATCCAGGAGGGTATCAACGCCCTTGGCGGATATGCCGAGATCTTCCAGCGCAACATCATGGCGTCGGGCGTAGTGCCCCAGATTTCAGCCATCCTCGGTCCCTGCGCCGGCGGCGCCGTTTACTCGCCCGCCCTCACCGACTTCACCATCATGGCTAAAGGAATCTCCTATATGTTCCTCACCGGACCGAAAGTGGTGAAAACAGTGACCGGCGAAGACGTTACCCAGGAAGCGCTCGGCGGCGCCGAAGTTCACGCTTGCAAGAGCGGCGTTGCCCACTTCGCAGCCGAAGACGGCGAAGACGCTATCCGCATCATCCGCAAGCTCTTCAGCTTCATTCCCCAGAACAACCTTGAGGAGGCTCCCCTTGTTGAATGCACCGACCCGGTTGACCGCATGGAGGACGCCCTCAACGAGATAATCCCCGACGCAGCCAACAAGCCCTATGACATGTATGGCGTGATCGGAGCCATCATCGACAACGGCGAATTCCTCGAAATCCAGCGCGACTATGCCAAGAACATCATCGTGGGCTTCGCCCGCATGAACGGACAGTCGGTGGGTATCGTTGCCAACCAGCCCAAGTATCTCGCCGGCGTGCTCGACAGCAACGCTTCACGCAAGGCAGCGCGCTTCGTGCGCTTCTGCGACGCGTTCAACATTCCGCTGGTGACACTCGTCGACGTGCCCGGATTCCTTCCCGGAACAGGACAGGAGTATAACGGCGTGATCCTCCACGGCGCCAAGCTGCTCTATGCCTATGGCGAGGCTACCGTGCCCAAAGTGACAGTGACACTGCGCAAGAGCTACGGAGGAAGCCACATCGTGATGAGCTGCAAGCAGCTGCGCGGCGACATGAACTATGCATGGCCTACTGCCGAAATCGCCGTTATGGGCGGCGCGGGAGCCGTTGAAGTGCTCTATGCCCGCGAAGCAAAAGAGGCTGAAGACCCCAAGAAGGTGCTCGAAGAGAAGGAAGCGGAATACAACAAACTGTTCTGCAACCCCTACAACGCAGCGCGCTACGGATATATCGATGACGTCATCGAACCCCGCAACACACGTTTCCGCGTGATTCGCGCCCTTCAGCAGCTCGCAACCAAGAAGGTTGTGAACCCGGCTAAGAAACACGGCAACATACCTCTATAATAAAGCCATCGAAAGCAATGAAAAAGAAATTATTGATATTGCTCGTCGCTGTCGCCGCATGCTGCACAGCCGCCAACGCCCAGGGCAGACGCGGACTGCGCATCAACGAGATAATGGTGCAGAACGACAGCAACTATGTCGATGACTACGGTCGACACGGCGCATGGATAGAGCTTTTCAACTCCACCTACGCGCCGATGGAGATTTCGAGCGTGTTCATCACCAACGACAGCCTGCAGCCCAAGAAATATCCTGTGCCGCTGGGCGACGTGAACACCGAAATCCCCGCCCGCCAGCACGTGCTGTTCTGGGCTGACTCCGAGCCGAGCAAGGGCACATTCCATCTCAGTTTCTCGCTGACTCCCGGCGAAGACAACTGGATAGGAGTGTATGACGCCAACGGCATCACGCTCATCGACTCGGTCACAGTGCCCGCGTCGCTTCTTCCCAACACCACCTATGCCCGCATTCTTGACGGAATCGGCACCGGCGTCGAGGCTTGGGAGGTGCGCGAAGGAACCGAAGAATCTTATATCACCCCGAGCAGCGCCAACAAAATCGTTGACACCAACGGCAAGGTTGAGCGTTTCGCCGAGGAAGACTCCAAGGGATTCGGACTGACCATCATGGCGATGTGCATCGTGTTTTCAGCACTGTTGCTGCTGAGCCTGTCATTCTATGCCATCAACCGCATAGGAGCCAGCGTAAGCAGCCGCAACAAGATGCGCTCGCAAGGAGTAGACATCAAGACAGTCGCCAAGGAAGAGCGTCCCGACCATGACTCGGGCGAGGAGATCGCCGCCATCGTCATGGCTCTCAACGAGCACCTCAACGCCCACGACCTTGAAAGCACTATCCTTACCATCAACAAGGTGAGAAAGAGCTACTCTCCATGGAGCTCCAAGATTTATGGTCTGCGCGAGATTCCCCGCCGTTAACAATCAACATCGACAGTCAACCAAAGTAACAACAACTACACAAAATGAAAGAATACAAATACAAAATCAACGGTAACACTTACAATGTGTCGGTCGGCGATATCGTTGACAACATCGCCGAGGTTCTTGTCAACGGCACCCCCTACAAGGTGGAGCTTGAAAAGAGCAAACCGGTGAGCGTTGTCAGCACTCCGCGCCCGTCGGCAGCTCCCCGCACCGCAACCGGCGAAAAGGTAGTGGCAAAAGCCCCCGCAAAATCTACCGCCTACAAAGTCACCGCTCCGCTGCCCGGAACCATCATTTCGGTCAACTGCAAGGTGGGCGACACGGTGGCAGCTTCCGACACCGTGGTGGTGCTTGAAGCAATGAAAATGGAAAACGCCATCCACGCAGGCCGCGACGGAAAAATCGCAGCGATCAATGTGGCTGCCGGCGACTCGGTTCTCGAGGGCACCGTTTTAGTGACTTTTGAGTAATTCATAACACGATTATCGGCTAATAAAAACAACCTAAAAAAGTAATCACTGTTATGAATACTGAAAGTTTCATGGCGTCAAATTTCCAGCAGTTCTGGGAACTCACAGGATTTGCCAACGCCACCTGGCAGCACCTTATCATGCTCTTGGTGGGACTTTTCTTCCTATGGCTCGCCATCAAAAAGAATTTCGAGCCCATGCTCCTCGTGCCGATCGGCTTCGGTATATTGATAGGTAATATTCCTTTCAACGCCACCGCCGGATTGGAGATCGGAATATATGAGGAGGGTTCTGTGCTCAACATCCTTTACAACGGTGTCAGCGCGGGATGGTATCCGCCTCTCATCTTCCTTGGAATCGGAGCGATGACCGACTTCTCGGCTCTTATCGCCAATCCCAAGCTGATGCTTGTAGGCGCCGCCGCCCAGTTTGGTATCTTCGGAGCCTACATGGTTGCGCTCGCGCTCGGCTTCTCACCCGACCAGGCAGGAGCCATCGCTATCATCGGCGGCGCCGACGGTCCAACCGCAATCTTCCTTTCATCGAAACTCGCGCCCAATCTCATGGGAGCTATCGCCGTGTCGGCCTACTCTTATATGGCGCTCGTGCCGCTGATTCAGCCGCCTATCATGCGACTGCTCACAACCAAGAACGAGCGACTGATAAAGATGAAACCCGCCCGTGCGGTGTCGCAGAACGAGAAGATCATCTTCCCCATCGTGGGACTCCTCCTGACCTGCTTCGTCGTGCCCTCAGGCATACCGTTGCTCGGCATGCTCTTCTTCGGCAATCTTTTGCGTGAATGCGGCGTGACCAACCGTCTCGCCAAGACAGCAAGCAATGCCTTGACCGATATTGTCACTATCCTGCTCGGAATGACCGTGGGAGCCTCAACACAGGCTACCGAGTTCTTGACTCTCAACACGATTTTCATTTTCGCGCTCGGATTCATGGCATTCATCATCGCTTCGGCGTCGGGCGTGATATTCGTGAAGCTGTTCAACCTCGTTCTTCCGAAGTCCAAGAAACTCAATCCGCTTATCGGAAATGCCGGTGTTTCGGCTGTTCCTATGTCAGCGCGTATTTCCAATAACCTCGGTCTTGAATATGACCCCAGCAACTACCTGCTCATGCACGCCATGGGACCGAATGTTGCCGGTGTTATCGGGTCGGCTGTAGCAGCCGGCGTGCTTCTCGGATTCCTCGCATAAGTGACTCTAACTTAAGCATCTGTGTACAGGCGGCAACATAATGCCACTGTACACAGATTTTTTTTGTCCAAAAGTAAGGTTAAAATAAGATTTCGTTAGAACCTTTTTACGATTCTCGATGTTTAGTAAACAACGGTGACCATTAATTCATCGCATGCAGCTAAATCAGAGAAAACGATTATGATTACAAAAAAAGTTATAGACGAACTTTACGCCCGATATCGCAAACCTCCGCGCGGTATTGAAAATCTTGACATCGGGTTGCTCTTCGAATATGCTTCCGACCATCACAACATCACTATCGACGAAAATGGGAATCTTGTGATCAGCAGCATAGACTCCCGTTCTCCGTTTCACAAAATTCCCCTCGCAAACATACACGGACTCACCCATTTTGAAGACGTTGTGGCAATCATTCTTCACAGCAGCATCATCTTCCTAAACAAGCAAGACCAGGGCGCTAACGTGCATCTCAAGCTGGAGGGTCCGACACTATGGGAAAGGATGAAACTCAAGATGGGAATGAATTAAAACAACATAAAACACGATATAGTCATGAAACCGAAGAAAAGCATAGCCCGCATAGCAATGATAGCGGGCGCGATAATGATAACAACAGCGGTCACGTCATGTGGCAGCGACACTTTAAATCCGCGTCAGGCAAAGAGCGCGCTTGAAAAAGAAGCGATGTTTTCCGACAGTTCCTGCGTGAAAAGCTTCAATACCGGTTTTTATGAAGTAAACCCCACTCAACTCAACCAGCTGAAGCAACTGCGCGACGCCGGAATGATCGACTTGACAATCAGTTCGGTCATGGAGAAAAAGAAAGTGAGCGCCTACAGCTATTGGTCGGGCTATACTCCGGAACTGCAAAACGTTGAACACACATTTGCCAACGTGACGCTTACCGACGCAGCGCGAAAATATGAAGTGAGCCATGTGGTGCGCTTCAGAGACGATATTGAAAAAGACCTCAAATTGAGGGAAGGCATCATTTCGGAACCCACGCCCGACTACATCCTGTCGAACAACGACCTCAACACAGGCGCCGACATCGAGGAAATCGTAACCGAGACCGCCGCCGCTGAAGAGAACGTGGCAGAAGCCGCCGATTCAGTTTCCGAAGCGTCTCAACCGGCAGCAAAGGCTCAGGCAACAGTGTCGGACTATGAAAACGCATTGTCCAAGGTCAGCACTGAAACCCACGAAATGCTGCTCGGAAAATATGAGCTCGTAAAGGTAACCGAAGTTTTCTGCCCCGAAAACATGAAAGAAAACGGAGTGGGAAGTTGCGCCTACATTTACCGCTTTGTCGACAAAACTCCATTCGGACACGTGTTTGACACCCCGGAAACCGGCAAACTCAGCCAAGGACACGCCACATTCCGCAACTATGTCGACATGGGATGGATTGTCGAGCAAAACAATCCGGAATAAGCATAAAAAAACACACACATACTTAGAACAATAAACGCTCCCCGCCCGGCATGAAGCCTTGCGGGGAGCGTTGAGCATTAAATCAATTCGTTTTTAAGCCATCGACGCTATCACTTCCTTTATCTGACGAGCCAAGGCATTGGCTTCGTCCATAGAAGGAGCTTCGGAATATATGCGAATGATCGGCTCAGTGTTCGACTTTCTGAGATGCACCCATGAATCGGCGAAATCGATCTTTACACCGTCAATATCGGTAATCGTTTCCGAGGCATACTTCTGTTTCACCGCATCAAGAATCTTGTCGACATCAATATCGGGAGTAAGCTCAATCTTGTTCTTGGCGATAGCATACTGAGGATAACCGGCTTTAAGCTCAGTCACCTTTTTACCGCTTTTAGCAAGCAACGTGAGGAAAAGGGCGACACCCACAAGAGCGTCTCTGCCATAGTGTGATTCAGGATAAATGACTCCGCCATTGCCTTCACCGCCAATTATAGCCCCGGTCTCTTTCATTTTCGTCACGACGTTAACCTCGCCAACCGCAGCGGCATTGTATTCACAACCATGATTGCGGGTCACATCGCGCAAAGCGCGTGACGAGCTGAGATTGCTCACGGTCGAGCCTGGAGTGTGTGACAACACGAAGTCAGCGATCGACACCAGCGTGTATTCTTCGACAAACATTTCACCGTTTTCCATAACGATGGCAAGACGGTCAACGTCGGGATCGACAACAAAACCCACGTCGGCGCGTCCGTCGCGCATAAGTTCGGAAATCTGAGTCAGATTTTCGGGAATCGGCTCGGGAGTATGGGCGAAATGTCCGGTAGCCTCGCAGTTAAGCTCAATTATGTTTTCCACGCCAAGAGCGCGAAGCAGCTGAGGAATCACGATTCCACCCACTGAATTGACCGCATCGACAGCAACCGTGAAATTAGCCTTGCGTATAGCCTCGACATCGACGAGTTTCAGATTAAGAACCGACTCGATGTGCTTGCGATTATAAGTATTGTTGGTGTAAACAGTTCCGAGATTGTCGACCGACGCAAATGAGTAAGCGCCCTCCTCGGCGATGCGAAGCACCTCTTTTCCCTGCTCGTCGTTAAGGAACTCCCCGTTTTCGTTGAGCAGCTTGAGAGCGTTCCACTGCTTGGGGTTATGGGATGCCGTGATGATTATACCACCGCAAGCGCCCTCGGCAACGACAGCTATTTCAGTCGTGGGGGTCGACGCAAGCCCTATATTCACAACATCAAAGCCCATTCCGGTCAATGTCGACTCGACAAGCCCGCTTACCATAGGTCCTGACAAACGGGCGTCGCGACCCACAACGATCACGCGCGATGAGCGGGTAGTGGAGCGTGAAATAAAGTCAGCATAAGCCGCAGTAAACTTAACTACATCGACGGGACTTAGACCTTCTCCGGGCACTCCGCCGATAGTGCCGCGTATACCGGATATCGATTTAATCAATGACATAACTACTATATTTCTAAAGCGGGGCGCCAACGGCTGTTGCCCGCCCGACACTTTCGGTTTTACTAAATATTGCTCTTAAAATATCGGATTGTATAAAGATAGGGAACCACGATTCCGATTTCGTCATTCGGCCCCTTGCGCGAACGCAACACAATTTCCACCTCGCTGCCGTAGCCAAGATAATCAAGCGGCGTCTGAAGTCCTTCGCCC
The DNA here is from genome assembly GCA_014801235.1 of Bacteroides sp. Lineage (GTDB taxonomy): Bacteria > Bacteroidota > Bacteroidia > Bacteroidales > Muribaculaceae > Muribaculum. Next base: position 19,895 of record JAAVEM010000014.1, read on the forward strand.
CATTGCGTGTAGGACTGCGATGATTCGTTGGCATAACGCACGGTGATGGCTGTTGCGACATCATAGGCGTTTCCATAGCCTTCGGGAAGGAGTCCGTCATATTCCTGGAGGTTATAGCGGGTCATGCGTATATAGACAAGGTCGTTAAACTGCGGACGATCGTTCATGTCGCCGGTCTTCACCACGCGCATATAAACGTCGCCATCTTCATCCATGCGATAAAACGGAGCGTCGAGGGCGGGATTGGCAATCATTTCATCAATGACCGCGCTGAATTTTTTATTGTAATCAGCATCGGTCACGCTGACGTTCCTGTCTTTCAGTATTTTCTCCACGAGCTCATAGCGGGTCACAAAGACTGAATCGTCGGGNACCTCCGAAATCACCCTCTGGTCAGCGAGGAATCGATTGATGCTTTTTGTTTCGTCATTCAGAAGGTCGGCATAGCTTTTTGAATCGTTACATCCGGTTAAAACCGCAACAGCGGCGAGCAACAGACCGGCACATCCGATTTTAAATGATATTTTCATTTTTGAATTACTTATTATCTTGTTATTTTTGTTTCAATTGATTCAGAAGATATTTCTCCACTTCAGGCAACGTCGACATAAATATTTCCACAGCCTCGTCGAGCGTGCATTGCAGTTCGCCGCCCGAAGCGTTTACGTGTCCACCGCCGTTAAAATAGCGCTCGCATATATCGTTGACCCTGAAATCGCCTTTGCTGCGCGANGACACNTTNATCTCCTTTTCATCATCACGCAGAAAAACCGAGTAGATTATTCCGGGAATAGACANNGGNACATTNACCAGCCCTTCAGTATCGCCCTTGCGNTAATTGAATCGCTTAAGCTCATCAGCCGACAGAGTTATCAGGGCAGCTTTCTGATCCTCAAACACCTTCATGTTGGCGATGGCATAGGAGTGAAGTTTCAGGACATTGAGATTTTTCGTGTCCATCACCTTTTTATAAATCTCGTCCTTATTGATGCCCTTCTTTATCAATTCAGCTATGATCACATAAAGATCAGGGTCATTGGAATTGTAGGAGAAATTTCCNGTGTCGGTCATCATGCCGGTGTAGATGCAAGTCGCCGCTTTCCGCCCTATCATCCCGAACAGTTCCANGCGGCACAACAGCCTGAATAGAAGCGNGCATGTCGACGACTGTTTCGGATAGGATATGGTGATATCGGCAAAATCCTCGGGATTCTCGTGATGATCCACCAACACCTTTTTNCCGGGAGCTTCAGCAAGCGCTTCGCNCATGCGGTCCACGCGATACAACGCATTGAAATCAAGGCAAAATATCACCTCGGCTTCCTTGAGGAGCTTGGNGGCAAAATCAGTATATTTCGAATAAGGGACAATCTCCTTCGAGCCGGGAAGACAGCGCAACGTGTCAGGAATGCGGTCGGGAGTGACGACATGGACATCCTTTCCCAGCTTGGACAGAGTGTGCATAAGTCCGAGAGAAGAACCCACCGCGTCACCGTCGGGCGACATGTGGCAAGTGATAACGATGCGGTCATTCTCTTCAAGAAGTTTTCTGACCGCTTTTACTTTTGATTCCTCAATTAATGGCTGAAGCATAAACGGATATTATAAATCAAGTTACAAAGATAGNCAAATGTCATGGATTTTTCAAATCGCAAGCGCNGCAACATCCANTTTCTTGCGCTTATTTAACTATACTNCGTNAATTTCCATCGACATAAAGCAGCCCGTCCAAGATCTTGATAAGACACAATCTTGGACGGGCATTATATTTATTNACGAGACNGCTACTTATGTCCCGTGGTGCGATTGAGCAAACCGACAATCCATAGCAGCACGATGGCGCCTACAACCGCCGTGATTAGGCTGCCTATAATGCCGCCNGCGCTTATTCCGAGCAATCCGAAAAGCCAGCCGCCAAGCACTCCGCCAATTATGCCGACAATAAGATTAACAACAACGCCAAAGCCTCCGCCGCGCATAAGCTTGCCGGCAACAAATCCTGCCGCAATACCAATGATTATAAACCAAATGAAATCCATAACATGTTGAATTAAATATTATTATCCGTCACTCTAACAATATTGAGACGCAATTGGTTCATCGCCACGCCTCAAAGTCAGGACAAAATCACTATCTTTGCANACAGAGATTCACATCACCNTCAATGGAAGTCAAAATCGAAATCTACACCGAGCCAATCCGATTGACCGANGGGCTCACACGCCGCCAAGCCGAGCTAAACGCNTCAGAAGAGATGATAAAAAAGGTTTTCGGAGAGTCGGCTTCACTTGAACATGACCCTGAAGGACGCCCGGTCATAAGCGGAGCGCGCTTCGACGGCATGATATCNATCTCCCACTCCATNGACCAGTGNATCCTCGCCGTGACACATTCGCAAGAAGCATCNATCGGCGTCGACACCGAGACTTGGCGCGAGCAATTGTTCCGAGTGGCTCCAAAATTTCTCTCCGACGAAGAGATCGACGNTTACNCCACCCCGCAATTGCTTCTGCTCGCCTGGACCACCAAAGAGGCTGTCTATAAAGCNGCACGCCGTGAGGGATTACCGCTTAAGGAAATCAAGTTGCCGGTACCGCCNCCGGTCATTGACCGATTCACCGCAGTCGCAAATGGCAAAACTTTCAACGTGACTTCCCTCCATCTCTCCGACACGCAAGCCACCACAACAGCATATTTTATATAAAATGAGTTGATGGTTTGATATTTTTTTACGAAATTTGCCANTAAACCAGAAACAATTAAATTCAATAACATGAAGAAGAGTGCATTACAAAAAGCCCGCGCCTCTTATCAGCCCAAATTGCCTGTCGCATTGACNGGCGGGGTTAAAATAGAAGAGGGTAAAGCCACCCAGTCAGTCGCCGATCAGGAAGAAATCAAGAAATTGTTTCCCAACACCTACGGACTCCCNGAAATACGTTTTGAGAAAGACGGCAATTCCATAAAAGGCGAACCCGTCAACGTAGGCGTTATCCTGTCAGGAGGACAAGCTCCCGGCGGACACAACGTGATCAGCGGAATTTTCGACGGCATCAAAAAGATAAACAAAGACAGCCGCCTCTACGGATTCCTGATGGGACCCGGCGGTTTTGTTGACCACAAATACATGGAGCTNACAGCCGACATCATCGACGAATATCGCAACACCGGCGGTTTTGACATCATCGGCTCAGGACGCACCAAGCTTGAAACCAAGGAACAGTTTGACAAGGGTCTTGAGATTCTCAAAGAACTCAACATTAAAGCCCTCGTCATCATCGGCGGCGACGATTCCAATACCAATGCGGCAATCCTTGCCGAGTATTACAAGGAAATAAATGCCGGCGTTCAGGTCATAGGCTGTCCTAAAACCATCGACGGCGACCTCAAGAATGAAGTTATCGAAACTTCTTTCGGTTTTGACACCGCAACAAAAGTCTACAGCGAGGTAATCGGAAATATACAGCGTGACTGTAATTCAGCAAAAAAATATTGGCACTTCATCAAATTGATGGGTCGCTCGGCAAGCCACATCGCTCTTGAATGCGCCCTCCAGTGNCAGCCCAACATCTGCATCATCTCGGAAGAAGTAGAGGCTAAGAAACAGACCCTTGACGACATCGTCAACTCTATCGCCGAAATCGTGGCTCGCCGCGCAGCCAACGGAAACAACTTCGGAACAGTGCTTATCCCCGAAGGTTTNATCGAATTCATCCCGGCTATGAAAGCGCTTATNGCCGAACTCAACGAACTTCTCGCCGCCAATGCCGAAGAATTCTCCCGCGTCGATAAGGCTAATCAGCTTTCATGGATTGCCGACCGCCTTACTCCCGAGAANACCGCAATCTTCACCAGCCTTCCCGAAGGCGTGGCTCGCCAGCTCTGTCTTGACCGCGACCCCCACGGCAACGTTCAGGTTTCTCTCNTCGAAACTGAAAAACTTCTCGGTGAAATGGTTGCCCGCCGTCTTAACACCCTCAAAGCCGAAGGCAAATATGTCGGCAAATTCGCATCGCTCTATCACTTCTTCGGATATGAAGGACGTTGCGCCGATCCGTCAAACTTTGACGCCGACTACTGCTATGCTCTCGGTTTCAACGCCGCTTGCCTCATCAAGTCGGGCATGACCGGCTACATGTCAAGCGTGCGCGGACTCACCAAGCCGTCAGTTCAATGGACAACAGGCGGAATCCCCATCACAATGATGATGAACATGGAACGTCGCCACGGAGCAATGAAACCCGTTATCCAAAAGGCGCTCGTGTCGCTCGACGGACGTGCTTTCAAGAAATTCGCTTCTCAACGTGACTCTTGGGCTATCAATACCGAATTTGTCTATCCCGGACCCATTCAGTATTTCGGACCCGCTGAAGTATGCGATCAGCCGTCGCTCACACTTCAGTACGAGCATGAAGCATTGAAATAAGAAAACCCGAATCTCAGCTTGCACAGGGTCGCCTCGGGGGAGCAACGTAGCTCTCAGGCGACCCTACTTTTTCTCTATACCCCAGTCTGCAATGAAAAAACTCGCTCTCTGCTACATCCTTTTCCTGATAGTTTCGCTTGCCTCATCGGCTTCAGCAAACGAAATGCGCAAACTGTTCATCACCCCACCCGACTCAACAAGAACAAAAGTGTGGTGGTTTCATGGAGAAGACTCCGTGACAAAAGAAGGTATCACCGCCGATCTGGAAGCTTTTCGCCGTCAAGGAATAGGTGGAATAGTCTATTATGACCAGGTGCATGGAAAAGGGATCGGTGCGCCTCAACTCATGTCGCCCCAATGGTGGGATGCCGTGCTGTTTTCAGCCAAGGAGGCAAAGCGGCTCGGGTTGTCGTTCGAGGCAAACGTTGGCAACGGATATGTAGCCGGCGGACCCTGGATCACACCGGAAACCGGCATGAAGCGGGTTGCATCATCTGAACTACTCGTTGACGGCGCACATGAATTAGACACTGTCCTGCCTGTGCCCGTGCCTGCCGGAGGATATTTCCGCGACATAGCTACTCTCGCCATTCCGGCACGCAATCACGAAAGCATAACCATGCTCTCCGATTCAGTCATACGCAGCAACAATCCAAAAGACACTATTATCATATCCACCGACTGCGGCAAGGAGTTCACCGCAAGGAGCCTCACATATATTATAGGAGGAAGAGCCAAAGCAAGGACCCTCGCCATGAACTATCCCGGAAAACCTGATGAGGAATTCTACGGATGCCTTTACCGAAAGCTCCCGGCTCCCGGCGTTCTTGAAGTGTCGGATGACGGGGTCAACTATCGTAAAGTAGCCGATATTGATCCGCGCTACCGCAACCACGGCGGCGTCAAATTCAAAACCATTTCATTTCCCGCCACAACAGGAAGATTCTTCCGCATTCGCCTTCACGACTGGGGGAGCGGAAACCCCGACGATGACAGGATGTCGATAGAGGATGTCACTCTCCATCAGGATGCTCTGACCTATGCCTGGGAAGAAAAAGCGGCATTGGTATCGGAATATGTCGATGGAAACCTCACTCCTTCCTATTCGCCGGAAGAAACAATATCCCGAGACGAAATTGTGAACCTGTCGCCCTACGTGGATGAAAACGGCAGATTGAAATGTGCCGCGCTCCCGAAAGGCAAATGGATAATCATGAGATTTGGAGCAATCTCGACAGGAGCAAAAACAAAACATGGCAGAAAAGGAGCGTTAGGGCTTGAATGCGACAAGCTATCCTCTATCGGCGCCACCACCCAATGGACAAATTATGTCAAGCCGCTCGTAGACTCCATCAGAGCCAACGGTTATGACATAGAGGGCATCGCCATGGACAGCCATGAAGCCGGTCCACAAAACTGGACTGCTGGATTTGAAAAAGATTTTTCAGAGCGAAACGGATATGACATCATTCCATTCCTGCCGGCGATGACAGGCTACGTTATCGAAAATCCCGAAACGACCGCCGGCTTTCTTCATGACTTGCGACGCACTCTTTCCCAACTTTCAGCCGAGAGATATTATGGTGCATTCGACTCTTTGGCTCGCAAAGAGGGTCTTAGATTCACGGCTCAGGCTATAGGCGGAGCGCTGTGCCTCACCGGCGACAACATTGAAATCAAAAAATTCATCGACAAGCCCCAAGGAGAATTTTGGGCTTATCAAACCGACGGCAGTTATGACATAAAGGACTGCTCTTCAGCCGCCCATCTATACGGCAAACGAATCGCGTCGGGCGAGGCGTTTACCGATGCGAAATACAGCCACAAGCCCGCCGACATAAAACATCTCGCCGACTATGCCTGCGCATTTGGCATAAACGAATTTGTAGTGTGCGCGTCAGCCTATCAGCCGTCACTTGAAGGAATCCCTGGAAACACCGCCAACGGCAGACAATATTGCCTTAACCGAAACAACACTTTCTGGGAATTCACAAAACCGATGTGGGACTCACAGGCGCGATGCAACTTCTTGCTGCGTCAAGGAGAGCCGGTTGTCGATCTCGGAGTTTATCTCGGCGATGATGTGCCTATAAGAATCATTTCCCACCGACTTCCCGAAATTCCCGCCGGGTTCAATTTCGACGGATTCACCACCGACGCGCTGATGACGATGACGGTCAACGAAAATGGGGAAATCGTATTGCCGTCGGGCATGAAATATTCCGCAATTACACTTCCCGCAACGGCGTTGCCTGACATCGTCGCCGAAAAAATAATGGACCTGAAAAAACAGGGAGCTGTCATTTTCAACCCCAATGACGGCGGAACGCTCCCCGAATTTTTGAAAGCCGCCAACGTGACGCCCGATATCGCCTTTAACCCGCAAGATTCCATATTTTTCGCCCACAGGAAGCTTGAAAACATGGACATCTATTTCATAGACAACCATGCGGACAGCCCGATATCCGACACCTTTACATTCAATTCAAGCCGCTGCCATGCCGAAAAATGGAACCACACCACCGGAGCAATCTCCGCTTTGCGATTCAAGAGCAATGCCGACGGTATGAACGCACTGGATCTCACGCTTGCGCCTCACGAATCAATATTCGTCATTCTGCATGACCTGCACGACTCGCCGCAATATGTCAACCGCTCAGCTGCCGACACATTCACGCTTAATGACGGATGGAGCGCATGGTTTGATCCTGCGATGGGAGGTCCCGGAACAGTCGACAGCTACAAACTTGAAGACTACACCATCAGCAGCGATTCCCGCATAAAGCATTTTTCAGGCACAGCCATTTTCTCCAACAGCTTCGAGGCAACTCCCGACAACTCTACCGACTATGAATTGAAAATAGATGGATTCAGCGATGTTGCCGAGGTATTCGTCAACGACTGCTATGCGGGCAGCATCTGGTGTTCGCCATGGACTCTCGACATCACCCCCTACATTATTTCGGGAGACAACAAAATAGCCCTGAAAGTGGCAAACAGTCTTTATAACCGAATGATTGGCGACCTTGCTCTTCCTGAAAACGAACGCTTCACTTTCGCGTCGACTCCAATTGTCGACTCCGACACGCCCCTTGTGCCGTCGGGCATCAGCGGACCGGTCTCCATCACCCGCTACATAAAAGATTAAGGCGACAATTCTTTGCGACACTATTATTTTTATATACCTTTGTGCGTTAATGATTAAATCTCCCTGATTATGAAGACAAAATTTTTAGCTCTATTGATAGCCCTGATGGTAATGCCATTCTTGTCAGCTTGCGGTGATGACGATGACAGCATCAACCCCAACAAATTCGGAACCGCATCATTGCAATCGTCACAGTGGACCGGCACATTGACCAAGAAGTATGACGTGGGCACAGTGCAGAAAGACCGCGTGGCAAACTGCGGCATCATTTTCGACAGCAAACGCGGCGGCGAGTTCAGCTGCCAGTGGACCGACACCTACGAAAAAGTGGAAAAAGTAGCCTTTTCCTACAAAATTAGCGGAAAATCAATAATATTCACCAGCACAGACAACATCCTCACAGGCGAATATATTGTGCTTGAATACTCAGCCTCCAAAATGAGGCTCACGAAGGGAACTGGCAGCTTCGGATCAGACAATTTCTATCTTGACCTCACCAGGGTGGGGAGCAATTAACGCTCTCCTCCACCCCTGAAAGCCCCCTTTTTCAGATTACCTCCATATTTGCCTGCAGGCGCTGACGCACTACTTCATACATAATCACGCCCGCAGCCACCGACACATTCAGCGAGCCTATATGCCCGAATTGAGGTATGCTCACGAATGTGTCGCAAAGTCTAAGCGCCTCGGGAGAAATGCCCGTGTCTTCCGACCCCATCACAATTGCCACTGGAACGGTGTAGTCCGACTGGGTGTAGTTTATATCGGCCTTTTCTGACGCGGCGACAATCTTGTAGCCGTTATCCTTTAGGAAATGCAATGCGCCGGTCACCGAGCGTTCACGACACACAGGCAGGTGAAGCAATGCTCCTGCCGAAGTTTTCACGGCGTCACCTCCAACCGAGACACTGCCTCGCTCAGGAATCACGATAGCATCGACTCCGGCACACTCGCATGTACGCGCGATAGCTCCAAAATTTCTCACGTCGGTAATGCCGTCGAGCACCACGATAAACGGCAACATTCCGTCCTCATAAAGCTGAGGCACGAGATTGTCAAGGCGATGATAGGTCACAGCCGACAGAATGGCAATGACACCCTGATGATTCTTGCGGGTGATTTTATTGAGCTTTTCAACAGGAACCCTCTGCACGAGAATGCCGTTGCTTTTCAACAGCCCGAACAACTCCTTGCAAAGCTCTCCTTGAAAATCTTTTTTCACCAACACTTTGTCGATTTCCTTACCGGCTTCGACTGCCTCCATCACGGCACGTATGCCAAAGATATATTCATTTGATTCCATATCCTCAATTTCTTAATTAAGAGTTCAACAATGAACGCGCGTTAGCTCTTGCCGCCTCATCGACAGTCGAGCCGCTGAGCATAACGGCAAGTTCATCCACCCGCTCTTCGGGCGTCAAAAGTTTTATTCTTGTGTGGGTCGACTCGTCGTCATCCTCCTTATAGACTTTATAATGGGCGTTGCCTTTCGACGCCACCTGCGGCAAGTGGGTTATAGCCGTCACCTGGATATGCTCGGAGATTGACTTCATCAGCTGACCCATGCGGTTTGCCACGTCGCCCGACACTCCGGTGTCGACCTCATCAAATATTATTGACGGCAACTGCATCTTTGTAGCGATAATCGCCTTGATCGATAGCATAAGGCGCGATATCTCTCCGCCCGACGCCGTGCCTCCCACCGGCATAAGTTGCTGATTCTTATTGAATGCAAAAAGAAGCTCCACTTTGTCAAGACCGGAGGGGCTGAGGTCTCCTGTCTTTATATCGACCTTCACCTGTAGATTTTTCATGCCGAGCGGAACGGCGGTTTCACGCAAAACCTCCTCAAATTTCAACGCTTCCTCATGGCGTTTAGCCGACAACTGCAAAGCCATCTCCTTAGCCGAGGCTTTCGCGCGACGCGCCTCCTTCTCAAGCTCTTCGACAGTGAACGAACTGTTTTCAAGCTCTTCAAGCCTTTCACGCAGCGCCTCGCGCAGCTCAATGAGCTGGTCGACAGTGTCAACGTGATGCTTATTCTCAAGCGAGTAGATGGTGTTGAGCCTCGTTTCGATAGCCTCAAGCTCGTCAGGATCGGCATGAAGATTGCTGTCGTAGGCGGCAAGAGTTTCAGCTATATCCTGAATCTCTATCCGCGCCGTTTCAAGACGCTCGGCTATGTTTTCACTGTCGTCAAGAATCTTGGTCAGCTCCTCGCAGTAGCCCGAAGCGTCGCCAAGCAATGACAACACGTTGGACCCTCCGTTGGAGAGCGCGTCGAGCGCCCCGTTAAGAGTCAGCTTTATGTCGGTCATGTTGGAAAGCACGTCACGGTCATGCTCAAGCTGCTCCTGTTCGCCGGGCTTCAATTTAAGCTCGTCGAGCTGCTCAAGCTGAAAGCGGGTGAAATCCTCGTCGCTTCTATTCTGCTCGATTTTCTTCTTCGTGTCATGCAGTCGCTTCACCGCCGCGCGATAGACGTGGTAACGCTTCGCATAGTCCCGAAGGAGTTGAGAGTTGCCGGCGAGATTATCGAGAATCTGCAATTGAAACTCAGCCGATGTGAGCAGTTGATTCTGGTGCTGGGAATGAATGTCGACAAGCTGCATCGCCACGTGCGAAAGCAAGTCAAGCGTCACCGGCGAGTCGTTGATGAATGCGCGCGATCTCCCGGCAGGAGCTATTTCACGGCGAAGGATACACACCGAGTCGTCCCACTCGATGTCATTAGCCATGCAATATTCTTTAAGCGCAGGATAACCCGACACATCGAAAACGGCTTCGATGACCGACTTCTTTCCCGAGTCGCGCACTGCTTTCAAGTCGGCGCGTCCGCCAAGAATAAGCGACAACGCCCCGAGCATTATCGACTTTCCGGCACCGGTCTCACCGGTGATGATATTGAACCCTGAATGAAAGTCGATATCGACCGTGTCGATCAACGCATAGTTGGATATATATAATGATTTCAACATAGCCTTTCTATTTATTAACTCCCCTTTTTATCATTTCAAGACGGGTCGTTTCCACCGGATAAATGGAATAGAGCGTTTCATACGCACCCTCCCTTTCATTTTGAGGAGATTTAGTGTATAGATTCACCAGTTCGTCAAGTTTGGCATCCTTAAACATTGAAAGCCCCACCGACATTGGCGACTGCGAGAACACTTCCTTGAGCACGTCAAGCGACTCGGTGATAACCGCTCTCCCCTTCGCCGGGCTGACCGACATTTCGTCAAGCCCCTTGCGATGGTAGCGATAGATCAAATCGCGCAATTTCGACGTGGCGGGATCGGTAAACGCCGAAAGGACGGCACTGCGGTTTTTCGTGTCTTCAAAAGCCTTCCATCCGCTTTCGCCCGATGACTGCGCCATCTGCACCACCCGCTGCAATTCCCGGTAGAACGGCTCGCCTCCGCGCGGCGAAAAGCTGTCAAAATCCATGGCGAGAATGAGATACACGTAGAAATCTATTATTGCCGTGAGATTGCTCTCCATTGAATTTTCCGAGAAAATAAGCGGCTCCCCCTCGCGGTATTCAAACTCCACCTTAGTATCCTTGAAATTGATAAGCGTGGTGGTATATGAACTGTTGTAGACCGGACGCGACGACTGCACCTGCAAGTCGCCCACCATCCTGTCGTCATTATATTCCTTTATGGTGAAAAACAGCTTGCATTCAATCTTCTCGTTAGGCGATATTTGAGCCGGAGTCCACTTGCGGGTATTCACATAGTCGGAGATTGCTGCCTGAAGAGTTTCGAACACCGACGTGTTGGTTCCACCCACCTGGGAGTAATCCACCGTGACCTGACAATTCAACTCCTGGGCATAAACGCCGAGGAATGAAAACATCGCTAAAACCGACAGGAGCAGCACTCGCATCATAATGACTCTATGGTGTCAAGTATATCGGAAGCGACTTCAGCCTTAGACTTCACGTCAAACGGCAATCGTCGGCCGTCGGCGGTATATATCGTGACCTTATTGGTATCGGTACCGAAACCGGCGCCGGCGTCACGCAAGGAATTAAGCACTATCATGTCAAGACGCTTGGATGAGAGTTTGCCCTGAGCGTTCACCTCTTCGTTGTCGGTTTCGAGAGCGAATCCGACAAGCACCTGCTCCTTGCGCTTCATTCCGCCGAGAGTTTTCGCAATATCGGGATTCTTCACCAATTCTATAACAGGAGCGTCGTGCCCCTCGCGCTTGATTTTCTTGTCGCTCGAATGAGCCGGAGCATAATCGGCAACCGCAGCGCACATCACGGCGATATCACTGGAGGGAAAACGCTCGGCACATGCATCGAGCATCTGCTTAGCCGATTCGATTTTGACCACTTTAATCGCCGGATTGGAAACACTCAGGCTCACGGGTCCGCTCACAACGGTGACCTCCGCGCCGCGGCTTGCCGCCTCTTCAGCAATGGCATATCCCATTTTTCCCGAGCTATAATTGCCAATGAATCTCACCGGGTCAATCTTTTCATAGGTGGGTCCCGCCGTGATAAGCACCCTCTTTCCGGCAAGCGATTGGCTCTTTTCAAAGAAAGCGTCAAGAATCTTCACTATATTTTCAGGCTCCTCCATCCTGCCCTTGCCCACGAGATGACTGGCGAGCTCGCCTGTCGCAGGTTCGATGATGTGGTTGCCATAGCTTTTAAGCAATTGGAGATTGCGGCATGTCGAGGGATGAGCCATCATGTCGAGATCCATAGCCGGAGCGACAAACACTGGTGCTTTCGCCGAAAGATAAGTGGTGACAAGCATATTGTCGGCGACACCGTTAGCCATCTTTCCGATAGTCGAAGCCGTGGCGGGGGCGATAACCATCGCGTCAGCCCATAGTCCCAGATCGACATGGCTGTGCCACTCGCCGGTGTTAGCCGTGAAAAATTCGCTCACCACCGGCTTGCCGCTAAGAGCCGACAACGTAACCGGGGTTATAAACTCCTTTGCGGCGGGAGTCATCACCACCTGCACTTCAGCGCCCGCCTTGATGAGCAATCTCAGCAGATAAGCCGATTTATAGGCGGCTATGCCACCGGTTATTCCAAGAACTATATGCTTTCCTTTCAACATCGGTCAGTGATTCTTTATTTAATTCTCATTCTGATGCGCGTGATGACCTGCTTGGTGTTTTCAGCAAACTCACCCTGCATCATCCAGCTGTAATAGCTCGGCTCGCGGGCAAAAACCTTTTCAACCTCCTGTCCCTTATATTTCCCGAAATTAAACACCTCTTTTCCGGCTTCATTGAAGATGATGCGCCCCATCAGGTCGGCATTCTTGTTCATCGACGAAAATTCGGCAAGATAAGCGATATCGTTTTTCAACGACGGATAGCGGTCGAGCTGGGCTTTCAGCACCTCATATGTGGCACGGGTGTCGGCGTTTGCCGAATGCGCTCCGTCAAGTTCCTTTCCGCAATAAAATCTGTAGGCGGCTACAAGAGTGCGCTGCTCCATTTTGTGGAATATATTCTGAACATCGACAAAGTTGTGACGAGCCATATCAATCTCCACTCCGGCGTTAGCGAATTCCTGCATGAGCAACGGAACATCAAAACGGTTGGAATTGAAGCCCGCTATGTCACATCCGGCAAACACCCGGGCAAGATCCTTTGCCACGTCCTTGAACCGAGGTTTGTCCTTGACATCATCGTCGGTGATATGATGCACGGCGGTAGCTTCGGCAGGAATAGGCATTCCCGGATTGATGCGCAGGGTCTTCTCCTCCTCTTCGCCCGAAGGCATGACCTTGATATAGGAAATCTCCACAATTTTATCACGAAGAATATTAACTCCGGTAGTTTCAAGATCAAAGAAAACTATCGGTTTCTTTAGTTGCAATTCCATTCCGGTCGTTCAATCAATGATTAAAAGTCAGTGACAGTCATCGGCATGAGAAGCATCAGCAGATCATCTTCAGCGCCATCCTCCTGAGTAGGCACGAACACGCCCGGGCGGCTCGGGTCAGAAAGTTTTATCACCATGTCGTCGGTCGACAAAGTGCTGGTAATCTCAATAAGATAAGGAGCGCTGAATCCAATAACCATTTCCTTGCCGGTAAAATCGCAAAGCACCTCTTCTCTCGCTGATGTGCAGAAATTATTATCAGCGGCGCGGAGAGTCATCTTGTCAGGCTCAATCTTGAACTTAACCAATCCGTGACCAGGATCGACAAACACTGCGACACGGCGTATGGCGTTGAGGAACTGATGACGGTCAACAGTCAGTACATAAGGATTGTCTACCGGAATAACACGGTTATAATCGGGGAACGAGCCCTTGATGAAACGGCAAGAGAACTTATAGGAAGCCGATTCGAAAGTGGCGCTCTTGGGAGTGACCGTGATTTTCACCTCCTGCTCCTTAGAGAACACATTCTTAAGCACCGCCGCGGGCTTCACGGGGAGAATGAACGAACCCTCGTGTCCGGTAGCGGTCGAGCTGTTGCGGTAACGCACCAATTTGCGGGTGTCGGTTGCGACAAATGTGATCGAGTCGGGCTTGATGTCCCAAAGAATACCCATCATCTGAGGACGAAGATCATCATTGCCTACGGCAAACAGAGTGTTGTCAATACCCTTAAGCATCTGGTCCACCGGATAAGTGAACGAGAAAGTGGCGGCGTCACCTTCAGCCGACTCATTGGAAGGATATTCATTGCCGTTCAGGGCGATAAAGCTATAGTTACCGTTACTGTAATTGATTTCAACCGACAGGTTATCATCGTTTATAGAGAATTCAATCCCTTGATCGGGCATCTCTTTCAAAAGGTCTACAAGGCGGCGGGCATCAATACAGAATTTGCCGGCACCCTCGGAATCCATCACCTCAAGATGAGCCACAAGCGTGTTTTCCAAATCCGATGCCGTAACAGTCAACGAATTATCGTCAAGCTCAAACAAGAAGTTATTAAGAATCGCCATGGGGTTCTTGGAGTTAATCACCTTACTAACTGCCGATACACAGTTGTAAAGAGTTTTGCTCGATACATTGAATTTCATATTATATAATTTTATTTCTATATTTTTCTTCTAATTTACAAAAATAGCAATTTCCATTCAATTTCCATTCCTTTTATCCAAGAAATCACATCACCCCCACAAAGTTCACCCCACAATACCGCGCATTAGAGAGCCACACAACCCCGCCAACGAGCCCATATCAAAACACGAACCACCTCCCCACTACCATAATATCGCGCCGGGCGNCAGTAGNGACATCGCGTGCGATGTCACCAGAATATCAAAGCTATCTGGACAATAGCTCGGAGAGCTATAATGTGGAGGAATACATGAACCGNGCNAAGNGANAACATCAAAAGCGGACCANCNGCTGAATCGGCAGATGGTCCGCTTTTNATNTATAAACTGTTTTTTTTTACAGGTTGGCGTTGTTTTCGCCTTCTGACTCCATCAGTTTTTCTTCATCGTTTTTAACGATGTTGGGAAGTTCAAGACCNTAGTGATTCTTAGCATCTACAATCTTCAGCCATATTCCNAACAGCAATGCGAGAACTCCAAGCGACGCAAACAGCAGCATCGGGTTGGTGTAATTATATTCCATCGGATCGGTAACACCGGGATTGGATGCGGTCAACACCTGTCCGATAAGAATCGGGAACAGGGCGAGACCGATGTTCTGAACCCAGAAGATGAGCGAATAGGCGCTTCCCAGGAAACGAGCCTCCATAATCTTGGGAACCGAAGGCCACAACGCAGCGGGAACCAACGAGAACGACACGCCGAGGATGACGATTGCCGAGAANGCGAGAGCTTCGCTCGGGAACACCGGAAGAAGCAACGCNAAAGTGAGNTGGCAGATAATCATNAGGATAGCGCCGAGAATAAGCATCGACGCTCCTTTTCCCTTGCGGTCAAGGTAATATCCAAGCAGCGGAGTGAGCACCATGGCACCCATCGGGAACCAGCGGAAGATGTCGGCAGCNGTGGTTGCCGAAATGTGAAGCGTACACTGGAGCATATTGGCGGCATAGCGCTGGAACGGGAAAATAGCCGAATAATAAAGCACGCAAAGCATNGCCACGATCCAGAACAGCTTACTGCCGAATATTTTGCCCACATCGCTCANCTTGAACTCCTCTTCGGCAGGCTCGGCTGCATCGTTGCGAGCGTCGCCGAGTTCTTTATCAAGCGTGGCGTCGAAGAACGTGAACACGATGTAGCACAAAAGACCTATAATCAACAGGCAGGTNCAGAATCCCACCGGAATCACCACTGTGGGGTCATCTTTNCCCATCCAGTCGGCAAGACGCGGAGAAATNGAGAAGATGGCAAAGACTCCGAGACGCGCAATAGCCATTTCAAGACCCATGGCGAGAGCCATCTCCTTGCCTTCAAACCACTTGGCNATCGCCTTTGAAACGGTGATACCCGCCATTTCACATCCGCAGCCGAAAATCATGAAGCCAAATGCGGCAAGCTTGGCGCTTCCCGGCATCTCGACCCACCATGAGCTCAGCCAGTTGTCAAGCCCGGTGCCCTGAAACCAGTTGCTCACGGCATAGAACTTGATGCAAGCGCCGACAACCATCACNGAAGCCGACANCGTTCCTGTGAAACGAACCCCCATCTTGTCGAGAATAATACCGGCAAGAATCAGAAATCCGAANACATTGAGAATATACTCGGCGCCGGCATAGTAGCCNAACGCATCGGGCGACCATCCGCGCTGAGTCTCGACAAGAGACTGCAACGGAGACATAACATCGACAAACATATAGGCGAAAAACATCATCGATGCAATAAGAATCAATGCTGTCCAGCGCGCCCATGCTTTATCGTTTAGCAGAGTTTTTACTTTTTCAGTCATTACTTTTAAACTTTGTGATAATAATTTTCCACAAAATTAAAGAAAAACATCCGAATGACAGAAATATTCAGTAATTTCGTGACATATTTTCACATTCTTCCGATGTACAAACAGCGTCCTTACACATTTGACAGGGTGGTGAGACTGGTCATCACCTGCATAGCTATCTGTATCGCGATATGGCTCATTAACATTCTAAAAGGCGTACTGCTACCCTTCTGCGTGGCTTGCCTGATAGCCTATCTGTTCGAACCATTTGTCCAATACAACCGCCGATTGCTGAAACTGAAAGGACGCGTGATCGCCACATTCGTGACTCTTTTCGAAGCCACATTCCTGGTTGGAATACTCTGCTATTTCCTCATCCCCATGATCATGTCAGAGATGCAGCACATGGCAAACCTTCTGAAAATATATTCCGACACAGGAATCGACATCCCGTTCATCCCTGAAAAATCCCATGAGCTTATAAAAAAATACATCGATTTCGAATATCTCACATCAGTCTTGTCTCGCCGTGACCAGATGGAGCTGATCGAAACAGCCATTCAATCCATGTGGGACATTCTAAGCAGCGGAATCGCAATGATNATAGGANTNTTGAGCTGGNTGATNGTNTTTCTCTATGTCATCTTCATCATGCTCGACTATGAGAAACTGGTGAAAGGAGTGAGGCGCATGGTGCCCGCCCCCTACCGCAAGACCACTTTCAAGATAGGCAACGACATACAGCGTTCCATGAACCACTATTTCCGCGGACAGGCGCTGGTGGCGCTCTGCGTCGGCGTGCTTTTCAGCATAGGCTTCCTCATCATCGACATGCCGCTGGCTATAATCTTCGGAATGTTCATAGGGCTCCTCAACATGGTGCCCTATCTTCAGCTCATCTCGCTTATCCCGGCATTGATCCTGTGTCTGGTAAGTTCGGTGGATTCCGGAGTCGACTTCTGGACCATCTTCTGGCAGTGCATGGCTGTGTACTGCATCGTGCAGGCAATTCAAGACCTTTTCCTCACGCCCAAAATCATGGGAAAAGCCATGGGACTGAATCCCGCGATCATATTGCTGTCGCTATCTATATGGGGAACTCTCCTCGGTTTTCTCGGACTCATCATAGCGCTCCCGCTCACCACCCTGATTCTTGCCTACTATGACGAATATCTCGTCATCCTGCAACAGCGCCGCAAGAAGCGCCAGGATAATTCAACCGGCAAAGCCAAGCCGACGAAAACCCTGCGATAGAATCAGCGAGTGAGCAATTCCCTCGCAGTTTCCAGGTCGCGACGGAATATCAGCAGCCTTATCCCTCCGAGCGGAGTGACCGTCAAGGGATATACGCTCGACATGATTTCATTATTGATGATGCAAGGAATACCGTTGGTTTCAAGCACACCCTTGGCTATATATGCGTCAGCATCGCTGTAATAGGTGTTGAGCAATATCAAATCGTCATCTTTCTCCATGGCAATATCCTCCCTTATTATTTAATCCCCCGCGCGTTCAACGCCTTGTGATAGCGGCGGGCGTTTTCCTGATGGGTGGCATAATCTTTTGCGAAATTATGCCTGCCTGAAAAGTCCTCTTTCGCGCACATATACAGATAGTCATGAGGCTTCGAATCGAGCACGGCGTCGAGGGTGGCGGCGGCGGCCACTCTTATCGGTCCGGGAGGGAGCCCCTCGACACGATAGGTGTTATAAGGCGAATTAACGCCGAGATGCGCACCGGTGATGCGACGCAGCGCGAAATCGCCCACGGCATATTTCACCGTCGGATCAGCCTGAAGCTTCATCCCTTTATGCACACGGTTGAGATAAAGGCGCGCCACGATTCCGCGCTCCTGCCTGTCATTGGTCTCCTCCTCGGCGATCGACGCTACCGTCGCAACCTGAACCGGAGTCAACCCCAAAGCCTTAGCCTTGGCACGGCGATCGTCGTTCCAGAAACTGTTGCGGAAACCCGAAAGCCGCTCAACTATCTTTTCAGGCGATGATGTCCAGTAAAATTCATAAGTGTCGGGAAGGAATGCGGCGGCATACTCGGCTCGCTTGAAGCCGAGCGGCGGCAAGACGGAGTCACACGCCGCCATGAATGCAGCCGAGTCAGCCTCGACACACTCGGCAACTCTCGCTGCGAGCTGCCCCATGGTGCGAATATTATTGAACGTCAGTTTAACCGGAGTCTGGGCGCCGTTCTTCAACATGCGGTAAATCCGTGCCGGGCTGCTCCCCGGAGCTATCCGATAGGCGCCGTGAGCCTTCGCCACATCGCCGCCGAAAAGCGACCACAACGTAGCTGCCCGCTCCCCCGCCGTTCCAAGTTCCGAGCCGAGAGTCGCCTTCAGCCCCTCTTCAGTTTCGCCGCCATGCACATAAATCCACCGAGGCTCGTCGCCCTGATAGCCCGTCCACAAAAACATTTTGCACGCCACGAATCCCGCCACGGCAAGGGCGGCAATCACGCATCCGGTCCATCCTATTATTTTCTTCGCTTTCATCTGTCTTGTTTATAAGACAAAGTTAACAAAATCTCCATCTCACCCCAACAAGAGATACCATTATAATTTGTTAATGCAGCATAAAACCGCTATATTTGCCATTGCAATAACCGTTTTTATTTCAAAGACGAATTTAAGACATGACTGACATCAATTCACTATACATAACTCCTGAAAAAATCGAAAGTGACAGGCGAATACTTGAATTGCTTTCACAATCATTCCCCGACGTAGGGGCGGCAAGCACCGAAATCATCAATCTCGAAGCCATACTCAACCTCCCCAAGGGCACCGAACATTTCGTAGCCGACCTTCACGGCGAGCACGAAGCTTTCCGCCACATTCTCAAAAACGCCTCGGGCGACATCAAGCGAAAAGTGAACGAACTCTACGGCAACGCCCTCCGCGAGGGTGAAATACGCGAACTCTGCTCTCTCATCTACTATCCCGAGCAGAAACTCGAATACATCGCCGATTCAGGCGAGAACAACGCCGACTTCTACTCCACTACTCTCCACCGCCTTGTCAGGATATGCCAGTCAGTATCATCTAAATACACCCGCTCGAAAGTGCGCAAGGCATTGCCAAAGTCCTTCGCCTACATCATCGAGGAGCTTATGCACGAATCACCCTCTGACGATGACAAGCAGGCATATTTCAACCGCATTATCGAAACAATCATCTCCACCGGGCAAGCCGACGCTTTCATCGTCGCCCTCTGCAATGTCATACAGCGTCTGAGCATCGACCAGCTCCACATTCTCGGCGACATCTATGACCGAGGTCCGGGCGCCCACATCATCATGGACACCCTCTGCGACTACGGCAATTGGGACATCCAGTGGGGCAATCACGACGCATTGTGGATGGGTGCCGCGGCAGGAAACGACGCCTGCATCGCCAATGTGCTGCGACTGTCGCTGCGCTACGGCAATCTCGCCACCCTTGAAGACGGCTACGGCATAAATCTCGTTCCCCTCGCCACCTTCGCCATGGAAGTGTATGGCGACGACCCGTGCGAAGGATTCGAACCCCACCTCTCTGACGACAATCAGCACTCCGAAAAGACACGCCGCCTCATCGCCAAGATGCACAAGGCTATCAGCATACTGCAATTCAAACTCGAAGCGCAGCTCATCGACCGCCGCCCCGAGTGGGGAATGCAGGACCGCAAACTGCTCGGCAACATCGACTTCGACCGCAAGATATTCACACTCAACGGCAAGGACTATGAGATGTGTGACACCAACTTCCCCACCGTAGACCCGGCAAATCCCTTCGCCCTCTCGCCTGAAGAGGAGGAACTGATCCATAAACTCCACCACTCTTTCCGAGTGAGCGACAAACTTAACAAACACATCAAGTGCCTGTTCTCCCACGGCTGCATGTATGGCATCTACAACTCCAACCTGCTTTTCCATGCGTCAATGCCGCTCAACGCCGACGGCACCCTCAAAGACGTGGAGATAAACGGCAAGAAATATCGAGGCAAAGAGCTTATGAAAGCTATCGGCTCCACAATGAGAGCCGCCTTCAACTATGACTCCACTCCCGAGGACAAATCATTTGCGCGCGACTACTACTGGTACCTCTGGTGTGGTCCCGACTCCCCTCTCTTTGACAAGTCTCGAATGGCTACATTCGAGCGCTACTTCCTCATCGACAAGGCGACCCACCACGAAGAGAAGGGCTACTACTACAAGCTGCGCAACAACGAGGAGGTGTGCGACATGATTCTCGATGAATTCGGGGTGTCGGGCGAACACCGCCACATCATCAACGGACATGTCCCCGTGCGCCTGAACAAAGGCGAAACGCCAATCCGCGCCAACGGCAAGCTGATGGTAATCGACGGAGGATTCGCAAAAGCCTACCACGAAACAACCGGTATGGCAGGCTACACGCTCGTTTTCCACAGCCGAGGATTCCAGCTCGTGAAGCACGAGCCATTCACCTCAGCCGAGGAGGCTATCAAAAACGGAACCGACATCGTGAGCACTACCCAAATCGTGGAACTCAGTTCCAAACGCATGAGGGTGCGCGACACCGACAAGGGGAAGATTCTGAAAAGCCAGATTAAAGAGCTCACCGAACTGCTCTACGCCTACCGCCACGGCATGATTAAAGAGCACGCCAAGCCCGCCTGAGACAATAACATTTAAAACATCCGGATACCATGTCATTCCGATTCATTTCAGCGGCTATTATCGCAGTCGCATCCTGTGTCACAGCCTTCGCGCAAACCGCCCGAGGCTATCATAATCCGGTCCTGCCGGGAATGTACCCCGACCCGAGCGTGTGCCGTGTCGGCGACGATTACTATCTCGTCAACAGCACCTTCCAGTATTTCCCTGGAGTGCCCGTGTTCCACAGCAAAGACCTCATCCACTGGACTCAGCTCGGCAACGTCCTCGACCGCCCCTCGCAACTTCAGTTGAAAAACGCCAACGCATGGCTGGGCATCTACGCGCCCACCATCCGCTATGACAACGGCGTCTACTACATGGTCACAACCAACATCGGCAACGCCCATAACGGTAAAATAAACTTCTTCGTCACCGCCACCGACCCCGCCGGTCCGTGGAGCGAACCGGTTTGGCTCGACCAGGGAGGCATCGACCCGTCGTTCTTTTTCGAAGACGGAAAATGCTACTTCACATCAAATCCCGATGTCGGCATATGGCTATGCGAAATCGACCCGAAAACTGGCGAGCAACTCACCGAGTCGCGCCTTATATGGGAAGGCACCGGCGGACGACATCCCGAAGCGCCCCATATTTATAAGAAGGACGGCTACTACTATCTGATGATAGCCGAAGGGGGCACCGAGATGGGACACATGGTCACCATCGCCCGAAGCCGCGACATTTACGGTCCCTATGAAGCCAACCCGGCAAATCCCATCCTCTACCACCAGCGCAAACTCACGCAGTCAAGCCCCATCCAGGGAACCGGACACGCCGACCTCATCAACGCAGCCGACGGCTCATGGTGGCTCGTGTGCCTCGCCTTCCGTCCCCAAGTCAACGGAATGCACCTCACCGGACGCGAAACCTATCTTGCGCCGGTTTCATGGAGCGACGACGGCTGGCCTGTCGTAAACGGTAACGGCACAATCTCCATCGACATGGACGTGCCCACTCTGCCTCAGACACCCGGAAAAAGCCGAAATATGCAATATGATTTTACTCATATGAAATCATTCACCCCCGAATGGGTCCACCTTCGCAATCCTCATCCCGAAAACTATCGGTTCACCCCTGCCGGGCTCGAGCTCACCGCCACCTCCGCAACAATGAATTCTCTCGAAAGCCCCACTTTCGCCGCCATCCGCCAGCAAGATATTGATTTCAGCCTTGAAAGCAAATTCTCGCTCATCGATGCTGCCGAAGGCGCCGAGGCAGGACTCAGCGTGTATATGGATGTCACGTCCCACTATGACATCTTCATCCGTGAAAACGCCGACAATACCCGCTCGCTCGTTCTCGCCTATCAACTCCACTCCATCTCGGGCATAAAAGCAGAAGCTCCTCTGCCTGCCGGCGACGGCTTTATCACCGTGAAAATCGACGGAAAAGACGACCGCTACACATTCTCCTACTCAACCGATGGCGGCAACGGCTTCACCTCGCTCGGCTCCCTCGACACTCGCTTCCTGTCGACCGAGACCGCCGGCGGCTTCACCGGCATAACCATCGGCATGTTTGCCTACGGGCAAGGCAAAGCGCTCTTCCGCTCCCTCTCCTACANTCCCCTCTGACAATCTCTTCNCNCAAAAAAAACGATGGCAGAGTCTTCAANACCCTGCCATCGCNNNAAATGTGNAGTTAGGAAAAACGTAAGTGTTATTTCACCATNATCTTCTTGCTGATGCCCTCGACATTCACGACATAAATGCCGGGCACTAAATCAAGCGCGATAAACGAATCATCGTTTATTCTCTCGCTCTTGGCAAGATTACCTCTGATACTGTATATATTTACTGTAACCGCATGTTCAACGCCGCTCACCTTNANCGAGCGGATAGAAGCGTCANATACCACCTGGAGCGCTTTGCCGTCGATCATTTCATCGGCTATGCCCGATGCAGTATAGGCAACAGGAATCTCAATTTCGGTAGTCACGTTGGATCCGTCCTTAGCCTTANCTTCTANCTTGATATTTCCNGTAAANCTCTTTCCTGTCAGCGAAACNGTGCCGTCAGTTGAGATAGTGGCATAATCACCACCCTCTNCTATGCGCCATTGAACNTCGCCGAATGTGGCTCTGAGCGGAGTAANCNGAGCNTANAGNTGCAAACGCTGTGATGNCTCGTCGAGTTTCATGTCATCTTCAACCGATTTGATTGCAAGACCCTCGACAAAGGTGATTTCCGAAGCGTCGCGGCTGCAAACCACGTTGGAGTGAGCCACTGCGCCTGCCGCGCGTCCCATTCTGCTCTGCGGAACAAGACTCTCATAGCTGAGCGCATAGTAGCAGTCGCCGGCAGGAACGGCAACATCGGTGAAGCTGTTTTCATATCCGCTCAATGTTTCAAGNACTTCAAGATTGTCGGGAGTTGTGCCGCGAAGAATCGTGTACTGCTCCACAACACCGCCTTCATAGGCGTTCCACATCAGGTTGAGCGAATTGCCNAGACCCTTGTTGATCATCAGGTGAGTGCTGCCGTGAACGGCGCTGCGTTCAGTTTCGCCGCCATAGGTTGTGCCCAGAGCGATCACATAGCGGTTCTTGCGCACCGACGGGTTNGACTGCATGTCCACGAAGTTGCCCTCTGCGGCGTCAACCTCGCCGATAAGTTCGAAGTTGTCGGTTTTGCCGGTCTCCTTATATATTCTCATCTTGGTAAACAATCCTGTTTCCGACGGAACCTGATAAGGATTCCACTGGATGCTGTTCTTGCCGGTAGCGCCGTCGACAGCCACTATCGAAATCGAAGGAGTGAAATCAATAACCTCNGTAAGGCTTTGCGAACCGATTGTACCGAAGATATCGTCAGTATAATCAACCCCCACAAAGTAGCGGCCTGCTTCCGATGGGAATACCACCGACGCCTGAAGTTCGCCGGGAATCTGCGAGATTTNCACGCCTTCCGACGCGATGAGTTCAGCGCCGCCGGCTGCGTTGGCAAATATTTCAGGAAGATTGATTGCCACGGGAGCGCCGCCGAGCACCTTNGACGGAAGCTCGATGTCAAGCGCCGGACGCTCTTTAACNAGTATCGANGTTTCNGCNCGNTTGNCNCCNACNGTGCANGNNATTGTNTTCACGCCNGGAGTGTTCCAGATGACTTTGTAGACACCTGATTCAAGAGTNGCGTTGCCGCCGTCCCATTCCCAAGTCTGCTCGGTCATTTCAGTTCCTACATAACGGAAGTCGGTTGCAACACCCTGTCCCGTCACGGCTNGACTTTCGATATCAACGATGCTGCCCACAGTGAACAAGCAAGTTTCAGAGAAGGGCGAAGAAGCGTTCCACAAGTCGATAGCCTGAACCTTCACCTCATATTCGGTTGTAGCGTCNAANCGNTCNAGCGGAACAATGATGCTGGTTGAACGCGGCATACTTCCGGCTACAAGCGGCAGAATAGCTGCGTTATCATTTCCGCAGTTCATCGGTGAAATGATATAGGAATCAGCGCCCTCGGCTCCCTTCTTCTTAAGCGAGATGTTATACCTCAACTGATGGGCGGGAGTCTCAGCGTCGGTCGAACCGGTCCATGAAAGCAACACGCCTTTGCCCGAAGGCACTGCGGTCACTGCCGTGGGAACGCTTGGCTTCTCGTTCTTCACCGTGGGACGCAAGCGACCCTGAGGATCAGGAGTGCCGTCGCCGTTCACGTCGACATACTGGCAATCGAAATCATGACGGAACTCAGAACCCGTGAAACTCTTGGTTTCATAACCGTGCTTATTATCCTGGCTATACTTCTCCATTACGAATCCGTTGCCGGCGGCATTCCAGAAATACAGATGGTTGGTCTCCGTGTCAAGGAAGTCAATCGCCCCGTCGTTGTCAATGTCGACTCCGATGGTTTCGAGCACCCCGTCCACGCGTGTCGATTTCTCAAATTTCAGGCTCTTGTCCCCCCAGAATATATCGGTATACTCCTGCTGACTCTCTTTGATGACGATATCGGCATAACCGTCATTGTTCACATCCTCGACTCCGCCAAATCCGAGACCGGTATAATAAACGCCTGCCTTGATGTCGNAATTAATATCGTGATACTCCCAGGTCATGTTACCCTTATTGATCGCCACTCCTGATTGTACAAGATTATTACCGATGCAAACTAAATCAAGCAGTCCGTCATTATTGATGTCACACACCTCTCTCTTGTAAAAATCCTGATTCACCTTCGCAGGGAAAGGGATGAACTTGAACGTATTGTTTCCGAGATTGCGATATATGCCATACGATGCGGTATAGTCGGAGGCATGAGTCCAGGAAAGGACATCAAAACGACCGTCATTGTCAAAATCGTAATAATCGGCATCCCAGTTCCATGCTGCGTCAGAGGAAGTAACCTCAGTTGTCGAATTGTCATCGGCGATAATCGTGAATTTCACAGCCTCTTCATTGAAGTCCAGGTCACCCTCATTCATGAAAATCTTATCGCTAAGCATCATGTCGGGCTTACCGTCAAGATTCACGTCAAGAACATTTGCCCCCTCAAGACGCAAATAGTTGGTATTAAACATCTTGCCCAGAACCGAGAAATTACCGTTGCCATCATTCGCTTCAAGCTGAACATACAGTTTCTCGGCAACGCCGTCGCCGTCAAGATCGGCATAAGAGGCAAGACGATGTCCGTTAGAGTCACCCACATCTTCAAGAGTGCCCGACGCATAAACCTCAACGTCGCGTGTCGCGATAGTGACGTCGTCACCGTTTGCCACGGTGAGTTTCACTGTTTTCTCGCCGCGCGACGTGAACGTGAGTGTGCAGTCGCCGTTGTCGCCCGGTTTCACCTCACAACCTTCACCGCCGTCATAAGTATAAGTCCAGTCGGGATTATAGGCTGAAAGCAGAGTCACGCCAACCTCCTTACCCACAGTGGTAAGATTTGTTCCGAGGATAAAGTCGGGTTGCGGCGACACGTGATTATAAGTAGCCGCAGCTGAATTTGNGCCNGCCATTCCGGCACCGTCTATCGCGCGNACCGAAACATAATATTCGCCCGGAGNCCANCCCGANGTGCGGATAAGCGCGCTGTTGTCGCGTCCGGCATATACTCTACCANAAGAGTAGTCGCCTTTCTGATTTCCCACCTCTACTATATAAGTNAGNTCGGCGGCTGATGACTGGCGGTCAGTGGCTGCCTTCCATTCAACCTTGACAAAACCCTTGTCAGAGTCGGCAAGCACACTCGGAGCCGAGCTCATTGCCGGAGCNGTATTTGCAGTTGCCGANTACTCGTCTATGTTCCAGCGGTTAGAACCGTTGTTGCGATAGTAAAACAGCTCGGTCTTGCCATCGTTGTCATAGTCAAGCATAACCATATTGCTGAAGCTGCCGAGAGTGTTGTCNCGCTCAAGCACAGTCTTGGGCTGAGGCTTCATGCTCGACGGCACGTCAAATGCAAAATAGCTTTCCGNTCCTGTGGCGGTGACTGAATAGGTTCCGTCGCCGTTAAGGTCAAGACACTCCTGGAAAGTATAGTCGCCGGCATAAGAATTTTCAATCTTCTTGAGATTTCCCTTNCCGTCATTGGAATAGAATATNAGGAANGAATAATTNCCCGTATAGTTGACGGTCAACAAAACGTCAAGGTCGCCATCCTTATCAAAGTCACGCACAAACATATCGGAAAGNCTCTGATTCTTAATCAGGTTCTGTTCCGAATATCCGTCTTGCGAACTCATTCTCACTGAAACCTGACCGCTTTCCGGGTCAAACACGAGCAGGTCCATGATGTCGTCGCCGTTAAGGTCGCAAACCTCCACCATTCCGCCGAAATCGGCAGCATAATAAGTGGCGCCGTCGCCTACCGACAGAAAGGCTCCACCCTTCTTCGTGTCGATAAGGTCGGGATAACCGTCAAGATTGACATCGACTGAAAGAGATATATTGTCAAATTCGCTTACAGTGACGCCTCTTTCGCCNCCCGACATTCCGGTCAAACATGCTCTGCCGCTTGGCTTGGANAACTTATTGGTATAAGTGTTGCTTGCCGCGAAACCGTTGTCGCCCGTAATCGCTTCATCGGTAACGACAGCGAGCTCGATATCAGAGAAAGTGTGGTCAGGACGCTGCAACAGAACACGATGCTTCTCGTCGGCTCCTCTGAAATAGTAGTCGGGGCGTCCGTCAAGATTGATGTCTGTTTCAACAANCGATGTTGAATTATATGCTCGCGCCGAAAATGACTGGACCGCGCGATAAACATTGTCATCNCCNTTTTTNAGCAATTGGATAGGCTTAAGGTCGTTTGAATANGCAATNTTATCGGTGAAAACCTCGGGAATTCCGTCATTGTCGATGTCGGCGAGAAAATAGTTCCCCAACGTATAAGTCCATGAATTATATCCTTCAGGATAAGTCCAGTCATATCCATTACGTGTCAGCTCGACTTCAAGAACCGTTGCGATGCGATTCCCCTTAACATCAACGAAATACATNCCGTCAAACTTCCTCGTTTTACCTGCCGATGATGACAGGAATTTGGAAGTGGCGTCGACATAAAGAGCTCCTTCATACCAAACTACGTAACAAAAGCCGCTCATCGAAGATTCGCCATTCAGAGGGAGACGATCGCAATTGGAGTCGGTGATCTCAATATACTTTTTGTCTGAGCCTGAGAATGTCACTGGAGCTGAACCATATTCAGCAACGCAAATCTCCGCAATNTCGGAATCAGCCATCCCCTCAAACATATAGGAGGAAAGTCCGCAATAATACTTGCCCTCCTCCACGCGCAGATTGCCGCGCACGTCGTCGCTCAGATACTGAGCGCCAATGCTGAAGGNCAGATAGCACAATTTGCTGCCGCCCGAAGCCCCATTATCCACCAGAATCGCTCCCTCGGGAATTTCAGGCATGTCGGCAGTTTCAAATTGCATGTTCACCAGCGATTCCTTGACTCCGTCACCATTCACGTCCGCCCACAAAGCGCGGTCAGTCGAATAGTAAAGCTTTGACTCAAAGGACTCCGCTGTCATCATCAACGGCAACAACACCGATGATAGAAGAATCGAAACTTTAATTTTCATTTGATAAATTGGTTTAATTAAAAAATTCAATATTGGTTTTTATCAGTTAAAGGTTAGAAACGCGAGGCTTAGAGAAACAGCTCCGTCCCGTTCACGTCATATAGTTTCTTGCGTATACGATAGCGGGCGGTATAGATGCTGTGTACGTCGACATTAAATACCGTCGCGATGTCCCGTGGCGGCATCTGTATGTAGAAACATAGTATATATTTTAAATCGGTAGAGGAAATGAGGCTGCTGATTGAATCGATCAGNCCCATGAAATGAGGATCGGAATCAACGACCGACAATCGGTTTAAGAAAATTTGTTTTTGCTCATCGCCAAGTATGGCACTGGCGATGCTGCTCGAGAGTTTACCCACGAGCATTGAAATGATCGATGATCGATACTGATTGTTGGCGTTGGACATATTTTTATGCTTGTTTTCAGTTCAATCGGGAACAAAGAAAAATCAAGCATAAAATTAGCTACAATGCCAATTTCACCATATAGACAAATATAGATAAACGCTGTTAAAGCCCCCTAATTTAGGGCTTTTAACTACATTAAGAAGCGAAAAGCCGCATATTCCTTGAATTTTTTCTTCAATCGGTAGCGCACGGTGTAGACACTCGCCTGCTCCACGTTCATCATCGCGGCGATGTCNGNAGTCTCCATTCCGGCATAAAAACACACCGTATATTTGAGATCCATCTGCGTCATTTTATCGCGGGCAGGAGCGAAAACCCCGTCGAGTTCGGCAACATTGAGCCCNTCNAGTTTTTCCANATAACGCGACTTGGCGCCATCGTCGAGCGCCGACCCCTTGACAAGCTCGCGCACTTTATCGATGCCCGCCGAGAAAAAGCCTTCGGTCAAAGCCTTGTCACGCTGNTCCACCAACAGAGCCGCTTCATAGTATTTCTGTTCGGCTATCATGCGNCGCTGNCTCATCACGATAATCGCCATCACGGCGCCCGCAAGNAGCACTACACTGCCACCGACGAGAAGCCACATTATTTTCCGCGCCTGACGGTTGCGCTCATTAAGATTGTCAATCTCCATCTCCTTGCGCTCCACGTCATATTTCACTTCAAGCTCCTTGATCGCCCCGGTCTTTTCGATGTCAAACTTCTCGCGCTCCACAGCGCTCAGCTGCCGGTAATATTTCAACGCGTCGGCATAACGGTTATTGGACTCACACATTTTTATCAGCGAGTTCAACACATTCACCCTGTCGGGGAGATATTGGTTCATCCTCGCCGAATCTACCGCCATCAGATCAATGGCTCTCAACAACGNCTCCTCGGCTCGTTTGAAATCGCCGGCTCTATTCCACATCTCGCCCCTCATCGTCTCGACCNATACCAGANCTTCNGTCTTATCTACGGTATTTATATGCTCGGCAACGTCGAGCGCTTTCTTAAAATAATACTCCACACTGTCCACATTGAGGGGTTCAACGTAGGAGGCAAGCACAGCGCCGCGGTTATAATAAGTCCACACCGGGTTTATATTGGTCCCCTTCCATTCGATTTTATTTTCAAGCAGCCAGATGGCATTATGCGACGAAGCCGACATCGAATCAAGCAATTCAGCCTTTCGNTTTTTATCGGTTTCAGCCTCATAAAGAACGCTGAAATAAGCATCCTTAACCGAATATACGTCATATAGTATTTTTTCTCTGAGGCTTCCCGGAGAGTTTCGCGCCAACTCCTCAAGTTGACCGATAATCTTCCTAAGACCCTCATAGTCGTCGTGATTCAGATAAGTGATGGCGAGCTGATAGAGGCATCGCGACATGCGCCACTGGCAATCNCCGGCGCTCTCATAGCTTTTCAACGCAAGCAATGTCCAGTTGTAAGCGTCGGCATAGTCCCGGAAACGCTGTATGTTCAACGCCTTCAATTCAAGAATGCGCCCCTTGATAAAATAATAGTCGGGAAAAGACGTGTCGCCCTGCTCCACATACATCAGGGCGGTNTCTATGTAACAATCCACAAAGTCGGGATTCTGCTCCTGATGGGAAGAATAAAGAGCCGCGCCATAGTAGATCCTGCCACTTATGACAGGATTGGNTTTATGCTTATTGACATGAGGTATCAGAATTTCAAGAACAATATCCTTCTTGTCGCCATAGGACAATTGATCGGGAGTGAACGTATCCATGTAAAACAGGCAACTGTCAGCGCCGGCTGAAGGCTCCATCGCCTTAAGAACCGCCCTGACATGATCACGATAATTTTCCNCGCAAACTCCGGANATGGAAGTCGCCGCGCAAACGATAAAAAGCAGGGGCAACAGGACACATTTTTTCATGATGTTCAGATATTGAATCGGCTATTGCCCCAAANATACGCAAAAAACTTAGGTTTCAAAGACATTTATCTCAGAATACCATAAAAAAGTCAGCCGCAACCT
>JAAVEM010000014.1:50428-61964 GCA_014801235.1 Bacteroides sp.
CAGNTTACGGCTGACTTAATATAATTTGCTTAGTCGTTAATTTACCTCTTCNGTTGCAACNACATCAACCACGTCGGCGTCAAACACCGANTCGATGTCATCTTTACCGGCAACGACAAGAGAATTGTACTCGCGAAGACCGGTTCCGGCAGGAATCAAGTGTCCGCAGATCACATTTTCCTTCATACCCTCAAGAGTGTCGACCTTACCACTGATGGCGGCTTCGTTGAGCACCTTGGTGGTTTCCTGGAATGATGCTGCCGAGATGAAGCTTGAAGTCTGCAACGCAGCGCGGGTGATACCCTGAAGAATCTGCTCGGAAGTAGCGGGAACGGCGTCGCGCACTGTCACAGTCTTAAGGTCGCGGCGTTTCAAAGCCGAGTTCTCATCACGCAATTTGCGCGCGGTGATAATCTGACCTGCCTTTACATTTTCACTGTCGCCGGCGTCAACGACAACCTTCTTGCCCCAGATGCGGTCGTTCTCATCCATGAACTCGCGCTTGTCGACAATCTGCTGTTCGAGGAAGCAAGTGTCGCCCGGATCAAGAATGTTGACCTTGCGCATCATCTGGCGAACGATAACCTCAAAGTGCTTGTCATTGATCTTCACACCCTGCATGCGGTACACATCCTGAACTTCGTTCACGATATATTCCTGAACAGCGGTCGGACCCATGATGTTGAGGATATCAGAGGGAGTGATGGCGCCGTCCGACAACGGAGTGCCGGCACGCACATAGTCATTCTCCTGAACAAGTATCTGCTTCGACAGAGGAACGAGATATTTCTTGACCTCGCCAAGCTTGGAAGTAACCGAGATTTCACGGTTACCGCGCTTAACCTTGCCAAATTTAACCTCACCGTCGATTTCTGAAACAATTGCGGGGTTAGACGGGTTACGGGCCTCAAACAATTCGGTCACACGGGGAAGACCACCGGTGATGTCACCGGCGTTACCTGCCGAGCGAGGAATCTTGACGAAGACATCGCCGGGCTTAACCTCGTCGCCGTCATTCACCATCAAGTGAGCGCCCACAGGGAGAGCGTAGGTCTTGAGAATGTTTCCGGTCGCGTCGACGATATTGGCTTCAGGCACGCGGGTACGATCCTTTGACTCGATGATGATCTTGTCTTCAAGACCGGTCTGCTCGTCATAGTCAACACGGTAAGTGATGTTGTCAATAAGATTCTGGAACTGAATCTTACCACCCACTTCCGAAATGATAACGGCGTTGAACGGGTCCCATTCGCAAATCACGTCACCCTTATTAACGGTAGAACCGTTGCTGAAATAGAGTTTCGAACCATAAGGGATGTTGGCGTTGGTGAGCATCATCTTGGTATTCGGATCCATGATGCGCATCTCGGCAAGACGACCGATGACAACCTCAACGGGACGTCCGTCGGGAGTCTTCTCCTCGGTCTTGACAGTGCGGAGCTCTTCAATTTCAAGAGTACCCTCATAGCGGGAAGTGATGGTGGAAACCGCTGCGATATTCGAAGCCACACCACCGACGTGGAATGTACGGAGTGTAAGCTGAGTACCCGGCTCACCGATTGACTGGGCGGCGATCACGCCGACAGCCTCACCCTTCTGAACAAGGCGGTTATTTGAAAGATTGCGTCCGTAGCACTTAGCGCAGACACCCTTCTTGGATTCGCAAGTGAGCACCGAACGGATTTCAACCGATTCAATCGGCGACTCGTTGATGCGGTTGGCTGCGACTTCATCGATTTCCTCGCCTGAAGCGACAATGAGTTCGCCCGAAATAGGATCGATGACATCGTGAACCGAAACACGTCCGAGGATACGTTCAGCAAGTGAAGCGACAACCTCTTCGTTGTTCTTGATTTCGGTGCATACAAGACCGCGGAGTGTTCCGCAATCCTCCTCATTGATGATCACGTCATGAGCCACGTCGACAAGACGGCGGGTAAGATATCCGGCGTCGGCTGTCTTCAATGCGGTATCCGCAAGACCCTTACGGGCACCGTGGGTTGAGATGAAGTACTCAAGCACCGAAAGACCCTCCTTGAAGTTGGCAAGAATCGGGTTCTCGATAATCTGACCCCCTTCTGCGCCCGCCTTCTGAGGCTTAGCCATAAGACCACGCATACCGGCAAGCTGACGAATCTGGTCCTTAGAACCACGGGCTCCCGAGTCAAGCATCATGAAGACTGAGTTGAAGCCCTGGTTGGCGGCTGTCATCTGCTTCATGAGGGTGTCAGTGAGTCGTGAGTTCACATGAGTCCATATATCGATAATCTGGTTGTAACGCTCGTTGTTGGTGATGAAACCCATCGCGTAGTTGTTGAGCACCTCCTGAACCTGGGCGTTACCCTCGGCAACAAGAGCCTCTTTTTCCGGCGGAATAAGCACGTCGCCAAGGTTGAACGACAGACCGCCGCGGAACGCCATGTAATATCCGAGGTTCTTGATGTCGTCAAGGAACTGAGCCGAACGTGTCACACCGCAAGTGGCGATAACCTTACCGATGATGTCGCGAAGCGATTTCTTTGAAAGAATCTGGTTGACATAACCGATCTCTTTCGGAACATACTGGTTCACGAGCACGCGTCCCACCGAAGTGTTCTCAACGAGGTGAGTGATGGGGTTGCCGTTTTCATCGATGTCATCCACCATTACCGACACGGGAGCGTGAAGAGTCACGCGACCCTCATTGTAGGCGATCTGCGCCTCTTCGGGTCCGTAGAACTTCGAGCCTTCGCCCTTGTCGCCCTTGCGGAGCTTGGTGATATAGTAAAGTCCGAGCACCATGTCCTGAGAAGGCACGGTGATAGGAGCGCCGTTGGCGGGGTTAAGAATGTTGTGGGCTCCGAGCATGAGAAGCTGAGCCTCAAGGATAGCTTCATTGCCGAGAGGGAGATGGACTGCCATCTGGTCACCGTCGAAGTCGGCGTTGAATGCCGTACATGCAAGCGGATGGAGCTGGATAGCCTTACCCTCGATCATCTTGGGCTGGAAAGCCTGGATACCGAGACGGTGAAGTGTCGGGGCACGGTTGAGAAGAACGGGATGACCCTTCATCACGTGTTCGAGAATGTCCCAAACCACCGGTTCCTTGCGGTCAACGATTTTCTTTGCCGACTTCACTGTCTTCACGATGCCGCGCTCGATGAGCTTGCGGATAATGAACGGCTTGTAAAGCTCGGCAGCCATGTTCTTGGGAAGACCGCACTCGTGCATCTTCAACTCAGGACCTACGACGATAACCGAACGAGCCGAATAGTCGACACGCTTACCGAGAAGGTTCTGACGGAAACGTCCCTGCTTACCCTTGAGCGAGTCAGAGAGTGATTTCAACGGACGGTTAGCCTCGGTCTTAACAGCCGACGACTTGCGCGAATTGTCGAGCAATGAGTCAACAGCCTCCTGAAGCATACGCTTCTCGTTGCGGAGAATCACTTCGGGAGCCTTGATCTCAACAAGACGTTTCAAGCGGTTGTTACGTATGATGACACGACGGTAAAGGTCGTTAAGGTCAGAAGTGGCGAAACGTCCGCCGTCAAGCGGAACCAACGGGCGCAATTCCGGCGGAATCACAGGCACAGCCTGAAGAATCATCCACTCGGGACGGTTGCGATGCTTCGACGCGCGGAAAGATTCAACAATCTGAAGACGCTTCAAAGCCTCGGTCTTGCGCTGCTGAGAACCGTCGGTGTTGGCGCGGTGGCGAAGCTCGTAAGACAGCGAGTCGAGATCAAGACCGCAAAGGAGGTCATAGATTGCCTCGGCGCCCATCTTGGCGATGAACTTGTCGGGGTCAGAGTCGTCGAGCTGCTGATTGCCCTGAGGCAGCTTGTCGAGGATGTCGAAATACTCTTCTTCAGTGAGAAGGTCGAGCTTTTCAACCCCTTCGGCAGCTCCCGGGTTGATCACCACGTAGCGCTCATAATATATTACAGCATCAAGCTTCTTTGAGGGAAGACCAAGCAAGTAACCAATCTTGTTAGGCAAAGAACGGAAATACCAGATGTGGGCAACGGGAACGACAAGGCTGATGTGGCCCATACGCTCGCGACGCACCTTCTTCTCGGTCACCATCACACCGCAACGGTCGCACACGATGCCCTTGTAACGGATACGTTTGTATTTTCCACAATGACATTCATAGTCCTTGACCGGACCGAATATCTTCTCGCAGAAAAGACCGTCGCGCTCGGGCTTATAGGTGCGGTAGTTGATGGTTTCCGGTTTGGTCACCTCACCGCTTGATTTTTCGAGGATTTCCTCGGGCGATGCAAGCCCGATGGAAATCTTGGAAAAACCTGTTTTTGTTTTATTCTCTTTTCTAAAAGCCATATTTTGAATAAACCTTTCTTTTCAATAATAATTACTGCTCTAAGTTGATGCTCAGACCTAAGCCGCGAAGCTCGTGGAGAAGCACGTTGAGTGACTCGGGGATACCGGCGGGGGGCATTGCCTCGCCCTTGACGATAGCCTCGTAAGCCTTGCTACGGCCGGTGACGTCGTCACTCTTGATGGTAAGGATCTCCTGAAGAATGTGGGATGCGCCGAATGCTTCAAGCGCCCAAACCTCCATTTCTCCGAAACGCTGTCCACCGAACTGAGCTTTACCGCCGAGCGGCTGCTGGGTGATGAGCGAGTACGGACCGATACTGCGGGCATGCATCTTGTCTTCAACCATGTGACCGAGCTTAAGCATGTAGATCACACCCACTGTCGCAGGCTGGTCGAAGCGCTCGCCGGTGCCGCCGTCATAAAGATAAGTCTTTCCGTAGCGGGGAAGTCCGGCTTTGTCGGTCCACTCGTTAAGGTCGTCAAGGCTTGCGCCGTCGAAAATCGGAGTGGCGAACTTCTCGCCGAGATTGCGTCCCGCCCAACCGAGAACAGTTTCAAAAATCTGTCCGAGGTTCATACGAGAAGGCACACCAAGCGGGTTGAGCACGATGTCGACAGGAGTTCCGTCGTCGAGGAACGGCATGTCTTCCTGGCGAACGATGCGCGAAACGATACCCTTGTTACCGTGACGTCCCGCCATCTTGTCGCCCACGCTGATTTTACGCTTCTTGGCGATATATACTTTAGCAAGCTGCATGATGCCGGCAGGAAGCTCGTCGCCGATTGAAATGTCGAATTTCTTGCGGCGCAGCTCTGCTTCGATCTCTTTAGACTTGCGCAGATAGTTTACGATAGTCGCTCTGATAAGGTCATTGGTATGATCGTCGGCAGTCCAGTGTGACAGGTTGACGGTGTCATAGTCAATGGTCTTGAGAACGGCAGGAGTGAAGTTGGATCCGAGACCGATGATGTCGGCTCCCAAGAAATCCTTCACGCCCTGCGAGGTCTTGCCCTCGGTGAGCACCATGAGCTTGTCGACGAGAATGTCGCGGAGCTCATCCTGCTTTTCTTCATACTCCTCGTCGAGTTTCGGGAGCTGAACGTTGGCGCTGCGGGTTTTTCTCTTCTTGGCGGCGCGGGCGAATAGCTCGGTGCCGATAACAACACCCTTCAACGAAGGAGTCGCCTTGAGTGAAGCATCCTTCACGTCGCCTGCCTTGTCGCCGAATATGGCACGGAGAAGTTTCTCCTCGGGAGTGGGGTCAGACTCACCCTTAGGAGTGATCTTACCTATCATGATGTAGCCGGGAGCAACATGGGCGCCCACGCGGATTATACCTCTCTCGTCAAGGTCCTTGGTCGCATCCTCGCTCACGTTGGGGATGTCGCTGGTAAGCTCTTCCATTCCTCGCTTGGTCTCGCGCACTTCGAGAGTGTACTCGTCGACATGGACTGAAGTGAGGATATCCTCGCGAACCACGCGCTCGTTGAGCACGATAGCGTCCTCATAGTTATATCCCTTCCAGGGCATGAACGCCACCTTGAGGTTGCGTCCGAGAGCGAGCTCGCCTGCCTCGGTCGAATAACCCTCGGTCAGAATCTGACCCTTGGTCACGCGGTCGCCGGCCTTGCAGATGGGGCGAAGGTCGATTGTGGTGCTCTGGTTGGTCTTGCGGAACTTGGGAATGTTATACTCCTTAACAGCATCCTCAAACGCCACAAATTCTTCCTCTTCGGTGCGGTCATAGCGGATGCGGATAGTGGTAGCGTCGACAAACTCGATGACTCCTTCGCCCTCGGCGGTAACCTGAGTGCGCGAGTCGCGTATGAGCTGTCCTTCGATACCGGTACCCACGATAGGAGATTCCGAGCGCAACAAAGGCACAGCCTGACGCATCATGTTTGATCCCATCAACGCGCGGTTAGCGTCGTCATGTTCAAGGAACGGAATGAGCGAAGCCGCGATTGAAGCGATCTGAGTCGGCGACACATCCATGAGGTTGACCTCGTTGGGAGCCACGATCGGGAAGTCGGCGTCAAGACGAGCCTTGACACGGTCGCGAACAAAAGAACCGTCAGCGTTCAGCGGAGCATTACCCTGAGCGATGATTTTGCCCTCTTCCATTTCGGCAGTCACATAGACAACCTCGTCATTATTGATGTTGACCTTGCTGTCCTCCACCTTGCGGTAGGGAGTTTCGATAAAGCCGAGGTCATTGATTTTCGCATATACGCAAAGCGAAGAAATAAGACCGATGTTAGGACCTTCAGGAGTCTCGATAGGACAGAGACGGCCGTAGTGGGTGTAGTGAACGTCACGCACCTCAAATCCGGCACGCTCGCGTGAAAGACCGCCGGGACCAAGAGCCGACATACGGCGCTTGTGGGTGATTTCGGCAAGCGGGTTGGTCTGGTCCATGAACTGCGACAGAGCGTTGGTTCCGAAGAAAGTGTTGATCACCGAAGAGATTGTCTTCGCATTGATAAGGTCAATGGGAGTGAAATCTTCGTTGTCACGCACATTCATGCGCTCGCGGATAGTGCGGGACATACGGGCAAGACCTACACCAAACTGGTTGTAGAGCTGCTCGCCCACGGTGCGCACGCGACGGTTGCTCAAGTGGTCGATGTCATCGACATCAGTCTTAGAGTTAATAAGCTCAATCAAATACTTGATTATCGCAATAATGTCTTCCTTGGTGAGGACTTTCACATCCATCGATGTGCCCAGACCAAGTTTTTTGTTGATACGGTAACGACCGACTTCGCCGAGGTCATAACGCTTTTCCGAGAAGAAAAGGTTGGTGATCACCTCGCGCGCCGATGCGTCATCCGGCGGCTCCGCGTTGCGCAGCTGCCTGTATATATATTGAATAGCCTCTTTTTCAGAGTTACTTGTATCTTTCTGAAGAGTGTTGAAGATGATTGAATAGTCGCTGGTGTTCACATCCTCCTTGTGAAGAAGCACAGTCTGCGCCCCTGACTCAAGGATTTCATCGATATGCGACTCTTCGAGCACGGTTTCACGGTCGATCACCACGTTGTTACGCTCGATCGACACAACCTCGCCGGTATCTTCGTCAACGAAGTCCTCGACCCAAGTCTTAAGCACACGGGCTGCGAGCTTGCGGCCGATAGCCTTCTTGAGGTTGGTCTTGTTGACCTTGATTTCTTCGGCAAGACCGAAGATTTCAATAATATCCTTGTCACTTTCAAGTCCTATAGCGCGAAGAAGAGTTGTAACGGGCAATTTCTTCTTGCGGTCGATATAGGCATACATGACGTTGTTAATGTCAGTAGCAAACTCAATCCACGAGCCACGGAAAGGAATGATACGAGCCGAATACAGCTTGGTTCCATTTGCATGGGTGCTCTGTCCGAAGAACACGCCCGGAGAACGGTGAAGCTGGGACACAACGACACGTTCAGCCCCGTTTATGACAAATGTGCCTTGCGCTGTCATATAAGGAATCTGCCCGAGATACACGTTCTGTATCTTGGGTTCGAAATCTTCATGGTCAGGGTCGGTACAATATAGTTTTAATCTTGCTTTGAGAGGAACGCAGTAGGTCGTGCCACGGCGCAAGCACTCTTCGATCGAGTACCGTGGCGGGTCAATATAGTAGTCGAGGAATTCGAGTACATAATTGTTTCGGGTGTCCACAATGGGGAAGTTCTCCGCAAACACCTTATACAGGCCCTCATTATTTCTTTTTTCAGGGGGTGTGTCAAGCTGCAGGAAGTCCTGGAACGACTTAAGCTGCACCTCCAAAAAATCGGGGTAAGGAAGAGGATTCTTTACCGAGGCGAAATTTACACGCGGTTTTGTTAAAGAAACTGACATTTAGAAAAAAAACGTAAAGTGAAACTCAACTTAAATTATAGCACAAAAAGGTTAAGAATCATAGGGTAAATGATTCTTAACCTAATTACCTGACTAACAGGCAATATTATTTAAGTTCAACTTCAGCGCCGGCTTCTTCCAAAGACTTCTTGAGGTTTTCAGCGTCAGCCTTAGCAACGCCTTCCTTAACTGTGCTGGGAGCACCGTCAACAAGTTCCTTAGCTTCCTTCAAGCCAAGACCAGTAAGTTCCTTAACAAGCTTTACAACAGCGAGCTTGCTTGCGCCAGCTGACTTGAGGACTACATCAAATGAAGTCTTTTCTTCAGCGGCGGGTGCGCCGGCACCGGGAGCTGCTGCTACTGCTACTGCTGCAGCTGCAGGTTCGATACCATACTCGTCTTTAAGAATCTGAGCAAGTTCGTTGACTTCTTTTACTGAGAGGTTAACTAATTGTTCTGCAAAAGCTTTTAAATCTGCCATTTTTGTATGATTTAATTGATTATTTTTCTGTTTTGTTTTTTACTTGTTGGAGAGAGTTTCAAGGATACCGTGAAGTTTGGTTCCACCTGAAGTAAGAGCCGAGACAACATTCTTGGCAGGAGACTGAAGGAGAGCCACAACGTCGGCGATAAGTTCGTTCTTGCTCTTGATGTTGGCAAGAGTGTCGAGCTGGTCAGCGCCAATATAAACGGTCTCTTCAACATAAGCGCCCTTCAATGCGGGAAGTGTGGCGTCCTTATCTTTCTTCTTAATGTCCTTGAGGAGCTTTGCAGGAGCATTGCCCACGTTGGCGAACATTACCGAGGTAGAGCCTTTCAGGCAAGAGTAGAGTTCTGAATAATCAGCGTCAAGAGATTCAAGAGCCTTATGAAGCAGAGTATTCTTAACTACGAGAAGCTTAATGTCAGCCTTGTTGCAAGCACGACGCAAGTCGCTGGTCTTTTCTGCGTTGAGACCGGCAGTCTCAACAAGATAGAAACAAGGATACTGTTTAAGCGTTTCTGTGATTTTCTCTATAATAATTGCTTTATCTTCCTTTTTCATTGTTCTACGTCATTTAGGGTTAAGCATCGATTGACTTAGAGTCGACCTTAACACCGGGACTCATAGTGCTCGAAAGATAAATACTCTTAATATAGGTGCCCTTTGCGGTAGCAGGTTTCAACTTGATCAAAGTGTTGATGAATTCACGGGCATTATCCTTCATCTGCTCGGGAGTGAATGACACTTTACCGATTGAAGAGTGAACGATACCGTTCTTGTCAACCTTGAAGTCGATTTTACCTTTCTTAACTTCCTCAACAGCCTTCGCTACGTCGTTGGTAACGGTTCCGCTCTTGGGGTTAGGCATCAATCCGCGAGGACCGAGCACACGACCGAGAGCACCGATCTTACCCATGATAGCAGGCTGAGTGATGATAACGTCAACATCGGTCCAACCGCCTTTAATCTTTTCAATATATTCGTCGAGACCTACATAGTCAGCACCGGCAGCCTTAGCGGCAGACTCAGCGTCAGGGTTACAGAGCACAAGCACTTTCACCTGCTTTCCGGTACCGTGAGGCAATGTTACGACACCACGCACCATTTGATTAGCCTTACGGGGATCCACGCCAAGACGTACATCGATATCAAGCGAAGCGTCAAACTTAGTGAAGGTGATTTCCTTCACCTTTTGAGCTGCCTCATCAAGAGTGTAAGCCTTCCCAGCTTCAATCTTCCCTAAAGCCAACTTTTGATTTTTAGTAAGTTTACCCATGTCAATTGAAGTTTATTAGTTATTTTCAGGGAATGCCCCCTTTACGGTGATACCCATGCTTCTGGCTGTACCGGCAACCATGCGCATTGCCGACTCAACAGTAAAACAGTTCAAATCCGGCATTTTGTCTTCTGCAATTGCCTTTACCTGCTCCCAAGTGATCTCAGCGATTTTCTTACGGTTAGGTTCGGCAGAACCGCTCTTAACCTTAGATGCTTCGAGCAACTGGATAGCGACAGGAGGAGTCTTTACTACAAAGTCAAAGCTCTTGTCAGTGTAATAAGTGATTACAACCGGAAGAACCTTTCCTGCCTTGTCCTGGGTGCGGGCATTGAATTGCTTGCAAAACTCCATGATGTTGATGCCCTTAGAACCCAAAGCGGGACCTACTGGCGGCGATGGATTTGCTGCTCCACCTTTAATCTGCAATTTGATCTGTCCAGCAATTTCTTTAGCCATTTCTTAATACAAATTTTTGTTGGGTTAATTAGTCTGAATTGACAACCTGATTCGTAACCATCACTTTGCCAACTCTCGCTCTACTTGCGAAGCCTCCAGTTCAAGAGGGGTACTGCGCCCGAAAATCTTGACTTCCACTTTGAGCTTGCGTTTCTCTGAATCGAGATCCACAATCTCGCCGTTAAATCCGCTGAACGGACCGAAAGTCACCTTGACGTGTTCGCCGACAAGGAAATCGTTGAATCCGTCGTCGTTCATGTCGTTGATTTCGTCAGCCGCACCTAACATGCGCATAACTTCACTATGGCGAAGGGCTTCAGGCTTGCTTGCCTTGTCTCTTCCCCTTAGGAAGTCGATCACGTTGGTGGTGTTGCGAAGTTCATGCATCACCTCGCCTTGCAGATTAGCCTCTATAAACACATAACCGGAATAAAGATTGCGTTCTTTCACAACCCTTTTTCCATTACGCGTCGTCACTACTTTCTCAGTAGGAATCAATACTTGCGAAACGTAGTTGCCTAAGTCGGTATTCCTGATTGCAGCGTCGAGGAGTTCCTTTACCTTAGCCTCTTTACCTGATATCGCACGAAGCACATACCATTTCTTATTGTCTTCAGCCATAGCTACTACGCCTAAGTATTAGAGTCCGTAAATAAAGTGCATGAAGTGGTCAATTATCTGATCAAACACCAGAATTATCAGTGCTATTATGACGGAAGCTATCAGCACGATGCAACTGCTCTTGATCAATTGAGTCCTGGTTGGCCAAGAAGTCTTATATCGAAGCTCGGTATAAGACTCTTCTATATCCGTAAGTAATTTTAATTTCTTCATTGTTGCTATTTTTGCACGGGACGAGAGACTCGAACTCCCGACACCCGGTTTTGGAGACCGGTGCTCTACCAACTGAGCTAGTCCCGTATATATCGGACCTTCCCGAAAGAAGGTCCGAATTGGAGTTTGTTATTAGTCGAGGATTTCAGTGATCTGACCTGAACCTACGGTGCGGCCACCTTCGCGGATTGCGAAACGAAGACCCTGATCGCAAGCTACCGGGTTGATAAGCTCAACGATGATCTCAACGTGGTCACCGGGCATTACCATTTCTACACCTTCGGGAAGAGTGATCTCACCGGTTACGTCAAGC
>JAAVEM010000015.1 GCA_014801235.1 Bacteroides sp.
GAATTTACTTATTTTAGAAAAAATTTTGAGTTATAAGGAAATTGGAGTAAATTTGCAGTTGCGATTGACCCAAATCGCAATTTGAATTGTTTATTAAGAAAAAACTATTATACGATGGCTGAAAATGATCAGAAAGAGCCTATAGCACTTGAAGAAGTGACTATGGACAATCAAGAGTTGAAGAACAATGTGACCAAGGGTCAGAAGTATTTAATGTGGGGCATGATTGCCATATCGGTTATTGCGGTGTTGATTATTGTATATATCTTCTTTATCCGTAAACCCGGTATTGTGAAAGCTAATGAAGCAGTGTCGAAAGCTGATATCGAGCTTGCCCAGGGAAATGATTCAATCGCGCTCGCGCAGTATCGTCTTGTGGCTGACAAGTATGGTTACGATGCAGGCAACCGTGCTGCTTTGATGGCTGCCACTTTGAGTTACAAAAATGGTAATTATGAAGAAGCGCTTGCTGACCTGAAAGGCTTTAGCCCGAAAGAGGCGCTTGTTGGCGCTGCAGCTCTTTCGCTTGAAGGAGACTGCTACGTGAATCTTCAGAATTACGGGGCTGCCCTTAAGGCTTACGACAAGGCTATAAGCCAGAGTGATGACAATGCCCTTTACACTCCTTTGTTCATGATGAAGAAAGCCACTGTGCTCCGTGCTCAGGGCGACTATGCGTCAGAATTGAAAGTGCTTAAAGATATTAAGGCAAAGTATCCTGAATATGCCGGTCAATACCGTCTTGATATAGACAAGTACATTGCTCGCGCTGAATATCAGGCAAACAACAAGTAATCATCCGTAGCGAAGAACATCAGGGGCACACTCATTCGAGTGTGCCCCTGATGTTTTTTATCCGTAAGCTTAAGAGCCGGATTGTCAGGTTAGCATAAGAGGTTGATGCATATTATTTCACAATAAAGTAATAATTGACAACTATAATCGTTAAAATAAGAGATTATTGTGTTAAAAAGGTAACCGATACTGATTTGCAATCTTATTAATTCATACAGATGATAATATCTAAATTCAGAAGGATTAAATCTTTATGCCTGACAAACAAATATATGTGTCGCATTTATGATTCGCCTATAGGAAAAAGACTATTGACGGGCGGTTTCTGGAGTCTTTCTGGTAATATCGTAAGTAAAGCAATACTGCTCCTTAGCACTATAGTGGTTGCACACATATTAGGAAAAAATGGTTATGGAGAATATAGTATTATCCGCACGACTATTTTTATGTTTATAGCCCTCGCTTCAGTCGGCGTTGGAGCAACCACAACGAAATACATATCACAGTATCGCGATTCTGATATTCAGAAAGCATATAATATTTATTTAGTGAGCGCCATATTCTCAATAGTATTTGGGGTCATTACTGCAATTATCGTGATAATTCTCTCTCAGTGGATAGCGGCA
Source organism: Bacteroides sp. (assembly GCA_014801235.1). Classification (GTDB taxonomy): domain Bacteria; phylum Bacteroidota; class Bacteroidia; order Bacteroidales; family Muribaculaceae; genus Muribaculum. Next base: position 1,422 of record JAAVEM010000015.1, read on the forward strand.
GATCAGCTTAATGCTCCGTATTTGTCCGATAGCATAAAATATGGCGCGTTGCTTCTGTTTTTTTGCACGATAAATGGCGCTCAGTCGGGAGCGCTTGCCGGTTTTGAAAACTTTAAGGAGGTTGCTAAGAATACATGTATTTCAAGTTTAGTTGAGATTGTCCTGATATCGGTATTGGCATTTTTTTATGGAATTAATGGAGCGTTGGTGGGCAGCGCCGGAGGCTATATAGTTCTGACCGCAATCAACTATTTGTCAATTAGAAAGCATTTCGACGGTTGTGCGCGGACTAAAGTCAGTGATATCAGGCGTGATGAGTTCCGGACCGTATGGGTGTTTGGTGTGCCGGCGGCTCTGTGCAATCTGCTTGTGATTTGCGCTCTATGGATGAGCCGCACATACTTGGTTCAGGAAACCAACTTTGGTGAAATTGCTATATATAATGCGGCAGATCAGGTTAACTCTATCATTGTATTTGTCCCGTCGTCACTTGGAGCTATCTTGCTGCCTATTCTCACGAATATAAAACATACGGATTCCAAGGGGAATTATAACATTATGTTGAAATATAATATAATGTCCAATATCGGTATATCTTTAATGCTGGCAATACCCATAATTTGTCTTTCGAAACCGATTCTGCATCTGTGGGGTCCGGATTTCGACAACACGCTGCCGCTTATTATTTTGTCGGCATCTTCTATTTTTAGTTCTTTTGCAATGGTTGTGGGGCAAGCGATTGCGAGCCAGGGGAAAATGTGGGCCGGATTTTTGTGTAATCTTATTTGGGCGTTGCTGGTCGTTGTGATTTCTCATGTATTTATAAGGAGAGGGCTGGGCGCTACCGGATTGGCTATGGCGATATTGATCGCATACGCTCTACATGGAATGTATCAATACGTGTATTTGAGATATTGTCTTTTGAAGCCGGATGAAATGCGTGGATGAAAGCCTGGTAAATTGTTGGATGGTAACACGTGTTATTCGGGCGAGGTTGAAAGATTGGAATTGCTTGGAGGAGTGGTCTTTTGACGATATTGGAAATCTATGGTTAAAAAACTGGATGTGGACATCAGGTTGATCTGATGCCCACATCGCCGTTTCAACTATTTATTTATGAGAACCTCTTTACCCGGTATCCCTACCCGATAAAGAGGACGAGGGATGTGAAAAAGCGGGTAACTTTACTGTTTTCATATTAGTAACAAACGAAACCGGCTTATGGATGTCGTAATTGCGGGATTTCTATTATAAAAACGTTTAAAAAAAGTAAATACAAAGCTGATTTTAAGTGATTAAACGTTAAGATGAGGCGGTTTTTAACATTTTGAGGCTTAATACCGGGTGGAAGTGCCTTCTTGATGATGCTAAATTGCAAGTCTAAGATATATTTTATAACTTTGTGATACAGGCAGAAAAAATTGAGTCCCGCACCATGAAATCCCGTTTATGCTTTCTATCGATGTTATACAGGCAAAAGAGCATATTGTCTCTCGTGCTTATTTTTTCTTTTGCGATTTCCACTCAAGATATTAAGGCTAAGGTGGAGCTTCCGTCGCTGCTGTCTTCCGGGATGATTGTTCAGCGAGGTGAGCCTGTGAGACTGTGGGGAGTTGCTGATCCTGGGGAGACAGTTGTCGTGAGTGCCGTTTGCTGGGAAAATGGGGTTGAAGCAAGTATTGGGGAAGAAAATGTAATTGCTGATTATAATGGGAAATGGGCGGTAGAGCTCCCTGCTCTTAAAGCCGGAGGTCCTTATGAGATAACCGTCAATGATGTAACATTGAAAAATATCCTCTCGGGTGACGTGTTCTTATGCTCGGGTCAGTCAAACATGGAGTTGCCGGTAAGACGTGTGATGGACCGCTTTGCCGATGAGATTGAGGCATATTCGAGTGATGTTATACGTGAGTTTCGTGTACCTTCAGAAACTGAGTTTCACGAGCCACGTGAGAATTTTGATGGCGGCTCGTGGAAACCTGCGACTATCGGGAATGTTATGGAGTTCTCCGCATTGGGATATTTCATTGCGAAGAGTCTTGATTCTCGTTCAGGAGTCCCGGTTGGGATAATCAATGCGAGTTGGGGAGGAACGCCGATAGAGGCATGGATGAGTGAAGAATCCTTGGCTCCTATATCTCCGAGGACGATAAATGAAAAGCGTATATATGAAAATGATGCTTACCGAGAGCATATAAAAACGTTAGAAAAAGAGAATCACATCAGATGGAATGAAGCACTTTATCGCGGTGATGCCGGTATAAACGGAGCAATTAAATGGTATAATACGGAATTTGATGATTCGAAGTGGAATGGTGTCGACATACTGAGCGACACGATGCCGTCCTGGTCTAATGACGGACTCAATCCCGTCAACGGGTCCCATTGGTTTAGAAAAAATATTACCCTCTCGGAGGCGCAGGCTAAGGAATCGGCGGTGTTGCGTCTTGGCTGCATGGTGGATGCTGACTCTGTATACGTCAACGGAGTTTTTGTCGGTAGCACTTCCTATCAATACCCTCCCCGCATATACTCTATACCGGAAGGTGTTTTAAAAGATGGTGAAAATAATATTACGATTCGTTTGTTCAGCCACTGCGATGACCCTCGTTTTGTAAAAGAAAAACCTTATAAACTGATTGTAGGTAGGGACTCGATTAATCTTGATGGTAGATGGAGGTATCATTTGGGTGCTCCTATGCCGCCGGCTCCTGACATGGAATTTTATTGTTACAAGCCTACGGTGTTATATAACGCCATGATTCATCCGCTTGCAAGTCTGAAACTTGCCGGAGTCGTTTGGTATCAGGGAGAATCCAATGTTAGTCGTCGCAATGAATATAGCCGCTTGTTGGAAGCAATGATTAAGGATTGGCGTGATTTATTCGGCAATAATGACTTGCCTTTTTACGTAGTGGAGTTAGCTGATTTTTTGCATCCGAACGATAAAGAGGGTAGAAAGGCTTGGGCGGAAATGCGCATGGCTCAAGCGGAGGCTGCCCAAGCGCTTCCTGGAGTTGTCCTTATTCGGAATTCTGATCTTGGCGAATGGAATGACATCCATCCGCTCGACAAGAAAACTCTTGCAACTCGTGTTGTGGATGAGATTGTGTTACGAATGAGATAATATGGAGTATAATTGAATTTTCTAAGCAGAGTGTTCAAAATGAATAGTAAATGTATTCTTGCGTTTTTTGCCGTGTGCGTTTTTCTTGCTTCCCCGCTTGGTGCATACAATGGCAGCCGGTTGTGGTTGCCTGAGAAGACCGGCGACCAGGCAACGATATTGAATGATGTTGAGAGTACCACGATATTGCTCGCTGCAGAAGAATTGCGTGATGCCTGGCGTGGAGATTGTGCGATAGAGTTAAAACTCTCTGAGGACACCGCACTTGGACGGGACGGATATGTCATAGCTCCTCCTGCCGATGGAAAAATCACGCTTAAGGCTAACACTGATATCGGTTTGCTGTATGGTGCTTATCATTTGTTAAGGATGCAAAGAATGGGGCACGAACTCAATAAGGAGATACGGGAAATTCCGCTTTTCGATGTTCGGATTCTAAATCATTGGGATAATCTTGACGGAACGATTGAGCGCGGATATGCCGGACGGAGTCTGTGGAAATGGAATGAATTACCTGACATAGTGTCGCCACGCTACCGGGATTATGCCAGGGCTAATGCTGCGATTGGTATTAACGCAGTTGTGCTCAATAACGTAAATGCGTCTTCTAAAATCTTGACCGCTGAATACATAGAAAAAGTTGCTAAACTTGCTGATATTTTTCGTGACTATGGCATAAAGGTGTATTTGTCAGCTAATTTTGCGGCACCAATGCAGCTTGGGGGACTTCACACGGCTGATCCACTTGACGATGATGTTGTGGAATGGTGGCGAGAAAAATGTGATGAGATATACAAGATGATTCCTGATTTTGGCGGTTTTCTTGTTAAAGCCAATTCGGAAGGACAGCCCGGACCATGTGATTTTGACCGCTCGCATGCCGACGGGGCTAATATGCTTGCCAAAGCGCTTAAGCCGCATGGCGGGTTGGTAATGTGGCGCTCGTTTGTCTATTCTCCTACTGACGATGATCGTGCTAAGCAGGCTTATCTGGAATTTAATCCGCTTGACGGGCAATTTGACGACAATGTGATGGTACAGATTAAGAATGGTCCTGTCGATTTTCAGCCGAGAGAGCCGTTTAATCCTCTATTTGGCTCCATGCTGTCGACAAAGCAGATGGTGGAATTTCAGATTACCCAGGAGTATCTCGGGCAGAGTAATCATCTCGTGTTTCTGGCTCCGATGTGGAAGGAGTTTTTCGGGTGGGTAAATCCTCGGGCGCTGTCGGCTGTTGCTGGAGTTGCTAACATTGGCGATAATGATAATTGGACCGGTCACCCGCTCGCCCAGTCCAATTGGTATGCTTTCGGCAGACTTGCTTGGAATCCTGATCTTTCAAGTCGTGAAATTGCAGAAGAATGGCTCTCTTTGATCCTTTATGATGGAAGCCCAATACCGGAATTGATAAAAAACTCTATTACGGAAATGATGTTGTCAAGTCGTGAAGCTGCGGTTGACTACATGATGCCTTTGGGTTTGCATCATCTTTTCGCATTCGGACATCATTATGGTCCTGAGCCATGGTGTTGGCGTGAAGGCGCGCGTCCTGACTGGCTCCCGTCTTATTATCATCAGGCTGACTCTGTCGGCATAGGGTTCAACAGGTCAGAGAGCGGAAGCAAGGCGGTGGCTCAATATCCACAACCTTATCGTGAAATATATAATAATGTAGAGACCTGCCCTGATAACTTGTTGCTGTGGTTCCATCATTTGCCGTGGGATTTCAAAATGAAATCCGGGTTGACTTTGTGGAATGAGCTTTGTTGTCACTATGAGCGCGGATGTCAGGCGGTCAAAAAGATGCAGGCAACGTGGAAAAGTGCGGAGCCATACATTGATGCAGACCTTTATAAAGATGTGGAGCGGCGTCTTGTCATTCAATCGCGCGACGCTGAATGGTGGAAAGATGCGTGTCTCTTATATTTTGGTGAATTTTCTCAAATGCCGCTTCCGGAAAATGTGTCCGCTCCGGTCCACACTCTTGATGCCCTTAAAAACGTGAAATTGGGAATAACCAATTATGAAGCCCCGTCAGGAGAATTGCTTGATTCAGTAAGATAGATGGGGATGCGTCATGATATGCTTTGTTGAAATTCGGTGTTTATCCGTTTAATTTCATTTCTAAAAGGACAGCGGTGGGAATCTGCGCTTTTTAGAAGTTGTTCAATGCGACGGTCGTAATAGTCAAGCAGATCATTGGCAAACATGTATTCGAGCGACTCTTTGAAAAGCGCCAGCAGGGTATTCTCCTGAGATTCCCTTAGCCAAAATCTTGATGCTACGGCATAGCGCATGATTATTTCAACAAATGAAAATTTTAGTTCGGCGATTAATTTGGGCGACGGATGGAGGACTAAGAAGTCTTTAATCGCTTTTTTGCATACTGAAGTTCTTCCTTTAGCTCTTCCTTTTGTAGGAAAAAACTCCTTTAAGATTATGGAGTGGTATTTTTCAAACATCTTGTTTTCGTCAGGATTCACGTAATACTCAAGATATTCACGCGCCTCTTTCCTTGCGTCATATAATTCAAGAATCACCTCGATAAGCTGCTCCTTGTTCAATTCTTTTATCTGTTTTTTCAGCGTGGTTTTGGACATAATTATCTTAATAGGAATATAATAAAAGACAAAATTAGTCAAGAATCAACATAAATGCGTAACTTTGTGCCTTAAAGATTTGAATTTTTAAGAATATGAAAAAGATTTTAATTGGCTTGGTTGCTATTTGCGTATCAGGCTCTGCCATGGCAGAAGGTTATCAAGTCAACACGTTGAGTGCCAAACAAGGCGGTATGGGACATACCGGAGTGGCACAGAAACTGGGTGCTGAAAGTATGTATTTCAATCCTGCCGGAATGGCGTTTATGAATAACACTTTTGATGTTTCAGGAAGCTTTAATGCTGTCATGGCAGATGCCAAGGCGAAAATTGACGGAGATTGGTATAAGACCGACAATGATGTCAGTACCCCTATGATGTTGGGCGCGGCATTTTCGATATATGACAACCTGAAAGCGGGTATCAATATCTATACTCCCTATGGAAGTGGAATAAACTGGACTAATTCATGGGCAGGCGCGATCCTCAACCAGTCGGTAAAACTCACCACGTTCACGGTTCAGCCAAGTGTGTCATGGCGCATAACCCCGAACCTTTCGGTGGGTGCCGGGCTTATGATTTCATGGGGAAACGTGAATCTTAATAAGGGACTTGTGAATCCGGCTTCCATAGATCAGCTGATCGGCGTTCTGACCATGTTGGGGCAATTGCCTCAGGGTGTGCCTGCGTTTGGTAATACGATGCCTGCGTCAGTAAATCTTAAGGGTACTTCCGACGTTGCTTGCGGAATAAATATCGGCGCGATGTATGACATTAACAGCCAGTGGACAGTCGGCGCGAATTTCCGTTCAAAAATGAATATGAAGGTGAAAGCCGGTGACGCGCATGTCTCTTATGCCAATGAAATCGCAGAAGGAATCCTCGAATCGGAGATAGGAATTATAAACAGTTCTAATTTTTCGGCTGAAATGCCCATGCCTGCTGTTGCGACTGTGGGTGTTGCCTACAAGCCTCTTTCTAATCTCCTTATTGCTTTCGACGCTCAGTTCACGGCATGGAATGCCTATAAGAGTCTTGATATTGAATTTCTTGACGAGAATGCCGCGAAATTTAACCAGCATCTTACAAAAGACTATAAAAATGTATGGGCATTCCGACTTGGAGCTCAATATGGCATAACAAAGCGTTTTGATGTGCGTGCCGGATTCATTGTTGACCTTTCTCCGGTTAATAAGAATTATTATAATCCTGAAACTCCGGGAATGACTAAGCTTGAGCCGTCGGTTGGTTTCTCATTCCGCCCGGTTCAGAACCTTTCAATTGATTTTTCAGCAATGTATGTTGCCGGACTTGGAGTTAACGACGTTACTTGTGGTTACACCGACTTCTTGGCGGCTAAACTTGGAGAAAGTACTGAAAAATCAATAACCGCTGATTACAAGGTGCATGCCTTTGTTCCTTCAATAGGAGTTTCATTTTCGTTTTAAAACAGGATTCCTTATTTAAGTTTTACTAACCAATATTTCGGATTCGAATATTGTAATGGCATCGAAATATACTGGCTTAACGCCTTCTCAAGTAGAGCAGAGCCGTCGTCTTAACGGCGCGAATGTGTTTACTCCGCCTAAGAAAACTCCACTGTGGCGTCAGTTTTTGGCGAAGTTTCAAGATCCGCTAATCATTGTGCTGTTGGTTGCGGGGGCATTGTCCATAGGAATATCATTTTATGAATATTATGGACTTGGCGAAAGCTTGGCTGTCTTTTTTGAGCCATTGGGCATATTTATTGCAATTCTGCTTGCGACCGGTCTCGGCTTTGTTTTTGAAGTAAAAGCCGAAAGGGAATTTGCGATACTTAATAAAGTGAATGACGAAGAACCTGTCGAAGTTATTCGCAGCGGCGGGGCAGTCAGGATACCGAAGAAAGATGTCGTGGCGGGAGATATTGTAGTCCTTTCGACCGGAGAGGAAATTCCTGCCGACGGATATCTTTTGGAAGCGGCGTCATTGACTGTCGATGAGTCGATATTGACAGGTGAGCCTATATGCGTGAAATCAACCGATAGTGCTCAGTTTGACGAGGATGCCACTTTCCCTACAAACATGGTTCTGAAGGGCACAAAAGTAATGGAAGGTCACGGTGTGTTTGAAGTGACAGCCGTTGGTGACAATACTGAGAATGGAAAAGTTTATGAGGCGGCGCGAATCGATGATTCGGTTAAAACTCCATTGAGCATTCAGCTTGACAAACTCGGCTCGGTGATAACTCGCTTAAGTTATTCAGTTGGAGCTCTTATTGTAGCGGGAAGAATGCTGATGTATTTTGTGGAGGGGAATGCGTTTGATCCGGTACATTTCCTTACTTATTTCCTCCAGACGATAATGATTGCGGTGACGCTCATAGTGGTGTCGGTGCCTGAAGGGCTTCCCATGGCTGTAACCCTCAGTCTTGCTTACAGTATGCGTCGAATGTTGCGCACCAATAATCTTGTGCGTAAAATGCACGCGTGTGAAACTATGGGCGCCGCGACTGTGATATGCACTGATAAAACAGGAACGCTTACTGAAAATCAGATGCGTCTTGCCGATACCGATTTCTGTGGCTTGCATGAACAGAAGCTCGGTGACGATTCGTTGAGCCGCATGATTGTCGAGGGGATAGCGGTTAACTCAACCGCTATGCTTGATTTGTCGAATTCTGACCGCCCTCAAGTGCTTGGCAATCCAACCGAGGGCGCTTTGATGCTTTGGCTGCATTCCAATGGCATTGATTATGCGTCGATTCGCGATAAAGTGACCCGTGTCGCCGAGGTCCCGTTTTCCACTGAACGGAAATACATGGCTACTGAAGTGCAGTCATCGCTTTTCCCCGGTAAGAAAATCATATATGTAAAAGGCGCTCCTGAGATTGTTCTCGAAATGTGTCGCAGTATTAACGGAGGGATTGAGCAACGTGATATAGAAAACCGCCTCGCTAAATATCAGAGTCAGGCTATGCGTACTCTCGGATTCGCTTTCCAGATAGTGGAATCGGGCGAAACCTTGATAGGTGACGGCAAACTGTCGTCTGATAATCTTACATTCCTTGGCGTAGTGGCGATTTCCGATCCTGTCAGGGCTGAGGTTCCTGCTGCGATAAAGGAGTGTGTCGATGCGGGAATAGCTATCAAAATCGTCACCGGCGACACTCCGGCAACGGCAAAAGAGATAGCCCGCAGCATTGGATTGTGGACAGATGCTGACGGTGATGAGAATATTATTACGGGTCCCGATTTTGCGTCGCTTTCCGATGATGAGCTTCTTGAACGGGTGGGACAGCTTAAGATTATAGCGAGAGCGCGCCCGCTTGACAAAAAACGCCTTGTTGAAGCTTTGCAGCGCAACGGCGAAGTCGTTGCCGTGACGGGCGACGGTACTAATGACGCTCCGGCGCTGAAAACCGCCCACGTTGGTCTTTCGATGGGCGATGGTACATCGGTGGCTAAAGAGGCGAGTGATATAACGATAGTCGATAATTCATTTGCAAGTATAGGCAAGGCTGTAATGTGGGGCCGCTCGCTTTATAAAAACATACAGCGGTTCATCCTTTTCCAGCTCACGGTGAATGTGGTTGCGAGTCTCATTGTGTTGATAGGGGCTTTTACAGGAACTGAATCGCCGCTGACTGTGACCCAGATGCTGTGGGTTAATCTGATAATGGACACATTTGCGGCAATGGCTCTTGCCTCGCTTCCGCCGTCAGAATCGGTGATGCGTGAAAAGCCGCGTTCAAGGGATGCGTTCATAATCGGTAAGGCTATGAAGAGAAATATCATTGGAGTAGGTGTCCTTTTCACTGCTCTCCTGTTGGGAGTCCTGTATGTGTTCCATCACACTCATGTAGTGACTCTTGCCGACTTTATCGGCGAGTGTCGCCACATAGGCGGCTACCATGGACTGTCGGTCTACGAGCTAAGCCTGTTTTTTACCATATTTGTTTTTCTCCAGTTCTGGAACATGTTTAACGCCCGAGCGTTCGATACGGGCAGATCCGCTTTTCATTTAAGAGGATGCTCCGAATTTCTCATGATTGCCGCCATAATATTCATAGGGCAGATTATCATTGTTGAATTTGGAGGAGCTATGCTTAATGTGACCCCAATCAAATTGATAGACTGGGTGATTATTATCGGTGCCACTTCGATAGTGTTGTGGGTTGGAGAGATGTGGCGGTTTGTTAATCAAAAACGGAGTCGCTAAAAATTTGCGCAGGCGTAAGGGAAATCGTATATTTGCACTAACATAAACAAGTCCAACAGCGATGAACAGAAACAGTCTTGTATCCATATCCGACATAGGAAAGGATGAGATAATGCGTTTGCTTCGTCAAGCAAGCTATTTTGAAGCTAATCCCAATCATCGGATTCTCCAAGGTAAAGTGGTGGCAACATTGTTCTTTGAACCGTCAACACGCACCCGATTGAGTTTTGAAACAGCGGTCAATCGTCTGGGCGGCCGCATTATCGGCTTCTCCGATGCCAGTACCACGAGCTCGTCAAAAGGGGAGACGCTTAAAGACACAATCAAGATGGTGAGCAACTACGTGGATTTGATTGTGATGAGGCATTATTTGGAAGGGGCGGCGCGATATGCCACCGAAGTTACCGACGTGCCTGTGATCAATGCCGGCGACGGAGCAAACCAGCATCCCACTCAGACAATGCTTGACCTCTATTCGATTTATAAAACCCAGGGCACTCTCGATAATCTCACCATCACTATGGTGGGTGACTTGAAATATGGCAGAACTGTCCATTCATTATTGATGGCGTTGCAATATTTTAATCCCACATTCAATTTTATTGCCTGCAAGGAGCTTGAGATGCCTCGCGAATATATACGTTTCTGCGATGAGCATGGAATAAAGTATAATGAATACCGCGACTTTACGCCCGAGGTCATTAATAGCACTGATATTCTCTACATGACCCGCGTTCAGAGAGAGCGCTTTACCGACATTATGGAATATGAACGAGTAAAGGACCTTTACAATCTGAATGTGAAAATGCTGGAAGGATCGCGCGACAATCTCAGAGTGCTGCATCCGCTGCCGCGTGTCAACGAGATTGATCAGGATGTTGACGACAGCCCGAAGGCTTATTATTTCCAGCAGGCAAAGAATGGTTTGTTCGCGCGTCAGGCTATCATTTGCCGGGCGTTAGGTATTGATGTCCCTGAAAATTGAAAATATGGCACCGAATAAGAAAGAATTGGCAGTTGCCGCATTGCAGAATGGCACAGTGATTGACCGTATTCCGGCACAGATGCTCTTTAAAGCAGTTGAAATTCTGGGCATTCAGAAACTGGATAAAAGTGTGACTATCGGTAATAACCTTAATTCTAAAAAACTTGGAACGAAGGGAATTATCAAAGTTGCCGACACTTTTTTCCCCGAAGATGTGATTAACCGCATCGCGCTTATCGCTCCATCGGCAAAAATCAACATTATCCGTGATTTTGAAGTCGTTGAAAAGTATTGTGTCGCTTTGCCCGACGAGATTGTTGGAATAGTGAAATGCAAAAATCCGAAATGCATCACTAATAACGAACCGATGAAGACTCGCTTTACGGTAATTGATCATGACGCGCGTATTATAAGATGCAACTATTGCGGTCACATTGTCAGCGCTAAAGAAGCCGACATCAAATAATCTTCCATAGAATGGCTAAGCAAAGTTGGAGACCGGGCACGATGGTATATCCCGTACCTGCCGTATTGGTAACCTGCGGTAAATCAGAGCGAGACAGCAATATGATCACCGTGGCATGGACCGGTACGATATGCTCCAATCCGGCTATGTGCTATATTTCAGTGCGTCCTTCGCGTCACAGTTACGACATGATTAAGGACACAATGGAGTTTACGATTAATCTCACTACTGTGGAGATGGCGCGTGCCACTGACTGGGCGGGCGTTAAATCAGGCAGAGACTTTGACAAGTGGGAGATGACGGGACTGACTCCGGTAAAAGGGGAGACAGTCTCATGTCCTTATATAAAAGAATCGCCGTTGAGCATCGAGTGCCGGGTGAAGGAAATCATGCATCTTGGAACGCATGATATGTTTATTGCCGAAGTAATAAATATCCTTGCCGACGACTCGCTGATCGAGCCTGAAACGGGAGCTTTTCGTCTTGACAAGGCTCGGCTGCTTGCCTACAGCCACGGAGCTTATTATGAGCTCGGGGATGAAATCGGGCGATTCGGATGGTCAGTAAAAAAGAAAAAATAATAACATTATAATATTTATCTGATGGAAAAAGACAAACAGATTTTTGACATCATCGAACGCGAACATCAGCGTCAAAAACATGGAATCGAGCTTATTGCTTCGGAAAATTTTGTGAGCGACCAGGTCATGAAGGCTATGGGCTCATGTTTGACCAACAAGTATGCCGAAGGCTATCCCGGTCACCGTTATTATGGCGGCTGCCAGGTGGTAGATGAAGCTGAATCTCTTGCTATTGAACGCGTAAAAAAACTATTTGGAGCAGAATATGCCAATGTGCAGCCCCACTCGGGCGCGCAGGCAAACATGGCTGTCTTCATGGCTTGCCTTAAACCGGGAGATAAATTCCTGGGATTGAATCTTTCTCACGGAGGTCATCTTTCTCACGGAAGCCCTGTGAATTTCTCAGGATTGGTATTCCAGGCTCTTGAATACAATGTAAAAGAGGATACCGGTCTCGTTGACTATGACCAGATGGAAGAGATCGCTTTGAGAGAGCGTCCGAAATTGATAGTCGGCGGAGCCAGCGCTTATTCTCGCGAATGGGACTATGCCCGCATGCGCGCCATTGCCGATAAAATCGGCGCTATCTTGATGATTGACATGGCTCATCCCGCCGGTCTCATCGCGGCAGGATTGCTTGACAACCCTGTGAAATATGCTCACATCGTCACCTCTACCACCCACAAGACTCTGCGTGGTCCCCGTGGCGGTATCATTCTCATGGGCAAGGATTTCGACAATCCTTGGGGAAAAACCAACCCGAAGGGAGAAATACGCAAGATGTCAGCTCTGCTTGACTCGGCAGTCTTCCCGGGTGTTCAGGGCGGTCCGCTTGAACACGTGATTGCGGCTAAGGCTGTTGCGTTTGGCGAAGCTCTTGATCCCTCATTCAAGGAATATCAGCTTCAGGTTCAGAAAAATGCCGCTGCAATGGCTAAGGCATTGATTGAAAAAGGTTACAAGATTGTATCGGGCGGAACCGACAATCACTGTATCCTCGTCGACCTTCGCACCAAGTTCCCTGATTTGACCGGAAAGGTTGCTGAGAAAGCGCTTGTTGAAGCCGATATAACGGCAAATAAGAATATGGTGCCGTTTGACACCCGTAGCCCGTTCCAGACTTCGGGTATTCGTCTCGGTACTCCGGCAATCACCACTCGCGGTGCTAAGGAAGACATGATGATTGAAATTGTTGAGCTTATCGACACCGTTCTCTCTAATCATGATAATCCTGAGGTCATAGCTGATGTCCGTGCTAAGGTCAACGCTATGATGGAGAACTATCCGATGTTTGCTTATTAATATTATTTCCGTGAAACTGTTCCTGTATCGCATATATCAGCTCTTGATAATGGCTCCGCTATTGTTGGTTGCCACAATCTTGACTGCTTCTATAACGATAGTGTTCAGTATGATCGGTATGGGACGTTGGGCAGGATATTTTTTCCCTCATTGGTGGGCACGCTTATTCTGCGTGCTCACCCTTGTGAGGGTTACTGTTGTCGGCAGGGAAAATATTGATCCTAAAACTTCCTATGTCTTTGTGGCGAATCATCAGGGTGCCTATGACATATTTTCTATTTACGGCTATCTCAATCATCAATTCCGCTGGATGATGAAAAAGGCTTTGGAAAAGATACCGTTAGTAGGCTATTCATGCAAAGTGTCGGGACATATAATGGTTGACAATTCCACCCCGGCATCCACGCGTGAAACTCTTGAAAAGGCTGAAAAGCAGCTTCAGGGCGGAATGTCGCTGGTTGTGTTTCCTGAAGGCGCGCGCACATGGAATGGCAAGATGCGTCCATTTAAACGCGGAGCCTATAGACTTGCCGTTGAATTCGGCTTGCCCGTGGTTCCAATCACGATTAACGGAGCTTTCGACATTATGCCCCGTTTTAAGAAAATCCCTCTTTACGGACATATCACCCTCACCATCCATAAACCGATTGAGGCTATCGACGGCACTCATGATTTGTCGGTTCTAATGGACAAGAGTTTCGAAGAAATACACTCTTCGCTCGATCCGAAATATGCTTAAATCTACGGGGGTAAAATTTTAAGGCATAAAATTGCCGCTTTTTATTTGTGTGTATCGGAAATTTATTATCTTCGCAGTGTAAAAGAATGAGCCATTTAGACTATTCTCTTAATGATAAAAATATACAGTTATGATATTCAATTTTCGACTAGTGTCCGATGAAGTGGATAATTTCAGACGTGAGATTAATATTGATGCTGATGCCACTTTTCTTGACCTGCGCAATGCAATTTGCGATTCAGTAGGATATGACAAGAATCAGATGTGTTCTTTCTTCCTGTGTGACGAAAACTGGGAAAAAGGGCATGAGATAACCCTTGAGGATATGGGGTCAGATTCTGATGAAGAAATATATCTTATGGATGAAACGGTTCTCAGCGATTTCCTCGATGACGGCGATCGCATGATTTTCGTGTTTGACTACATGACTGACCGTTGTTTCTTCATTGAACTGAAAAAGAGTATTCCGGGGCAGACCTTGAAAGATCCTGTTTGTGTCGCATCGATGGGAGTTCCTCCCGCTCAAATCATGGACATTGACGAGTTTGAGGCAAAAAGCGCTCCCGTTGTGCGCGGAGGTGGCGATGATTTCGATGAAGACTTTTATGGTAGCGACGAGTACAACGACGACGAGTTTGATGCCGCCGGCTTCGACGAAATGACCTTTGACGAAAACATGTAATTAGAATCAATTATAACAGAAAAATACAAGCGAGGCTGTATCAATTGATGCAGCCTCGCTTCTTGTGTGGAGTAAAGCTATTAGGTGACTTGAAATGTCGTTTTGTCAGCTTTGGTCTACTGTTGTCTGAGCTCCGGAAGGATAATTATATGCTTAAGACGTGCAATTATGCGGTTGTTTATGCCGCATAATTGCACGTCTTTCTGTTTTTTCGTTATAAAATGCTCGCTATAATTAACCGTACTGGATTGTTCCGTCGGGATTGCGATACTGGTCGAAGCTCTTTTCATACTGGTCCATAGCTCTCAAGCTCATACCCATGCTTGAGAANCCGCCGTCATGATAGAGATTCTGCATTGTGACTTTCCTGGTAAGGTCGCTAAACATCACAATACAATAGTTGGCGCATTCGTCGGCTGTTGCATTTCCNAGGGGTGACATNCGGTTGGCAAAGTCCATCAGCGAGTCCATGCCCTTCACTCCGCTTCCTGCGGTGGTGGGGGTGGGAGACTGTGAAATGGTGTTGATTCTCACATGTTTCTCTCTACCATAGATATATCCGAAGCTGCGCGCGATTGACTCAAGCAATGCTTTCGCATCAGCCATGTCATTGTACCCGAACATCGTTCTCTGAGCTGCGATATAGCTCAATGCCACGATGCTGCCATAGTCGTTTATCGCATCCAGCTTCTTNGCTGCCTGAATCATTTTGTGGAATGACACGGCTGAGATATCCAGAGTCTTGTTCAGTAAATCGTAGTCGATATCGTCATAAAGGCGTTTTTTGCGAACATTCGGCGACATTCCGATTGAGTGAAGTACGAAGTCGATTTTTCCACCGAGAATCTCCATTGANTTNGCNAANACCATTTCAAGATCCTCTACATTGGTTGCGTCGGCAGGAATAACTTCAGCGTTCAGCTTTTCACCGAGTTGGCTCACCTCTCCCATTCTGACTGCAACGGGAGTGTTGGAAAGAGTGATAGTTGCGCCCTCTTCGACTGCTTTCTCAGCCACTTTCCATGCGATACTCTTGTCGTTAAGCGCTCCAAAGATAATGCCGCGCTTGCCTTTCAATAAGTTGTAACTCATAATATTCTATATAAATCGTTGCAAANTTAATAACTTTCAGCCACATGACCAAATAAAGTGNCATGAGCCGACACGGCAGNGGNGCCNTTTACCNCTTGGAATATCCTATGGTATAAACAAGTATGGCTCCGTTTGCTCCGTTCACTCCATAGAGGGGAGCATCCTTGAGAACCTCTACATGGTCGATGTCGTAAATGCTTACTCCGTCAAANGAGTCGACNATCAANCCGTCNACNACNAATAGCGGCGTNGANGACATNTTGATGCTTTTGGTGCCTCGGATATTGACATTTCTGCCCGATATGTAAAGCCCGGCGACCTTNCCCTGTAATGCTGATAGNAAGTCATGTTTGCCGGTTCGGCGCAGCTCTTCGCCGCTTATTCCTGAGCTGGCGCCTGTTGATTCGCGCCGTTTCACCCAGTTGTATCCGGTNGCAACCATTTCGTCGTCGGTCGATTTTTTGAATCCTCCCTCGTCGGCAAGATATATTTTGAGCCCTTTGCTCCCGTCNACNGGAATGAGATAGGGATCTNTACGTTTCTTAGTGATTATTTTCAGCGTGTCGGTTGCAGTCACGTTGGTGAGCCCGAATTTTCCGTTTTTATCGNTNCGGGCATATCTTTCAGGTGAGGTCACATATACTCGCGCGTTCTTAACCGGATCTCCGTCGGTATTGAGCAGAAGCCCGTTGAACGGCTCGTCGCACATTCCTATGAATGGAGACAGAATAAGAGCTGCGNACAGAATCGATTTGAGCTTGGTCATCGTTTCATGGGTTTAAGATTATGTAATGGCAAATATATTGAAACGATGACACTTGCGCAAGTCAACCGGCGGTTATTTTGTCATTCCCTGTTTATTTTTGAGGAGTAATGGCTGAAAAGTCTTATTTTTGCGCTAAAGATTAATACTTGATTGAAATGGCAGTTTCAGTATCGGCTAAATCCCTGTCAATCGGTTATCGGTCAAATAAAGGTGACAGAGTTGTAGAAGAAAATATTTCATTTAGTTTGAATTCGGGCGAATTGGTCTGTCTGATAGGTCCTAACGGAGCNGGAAAGTCGACGCTCATGAAAACATTGTCGGGGTTTCTGCCGCCCCTGTCGGGCGAAATTTTGATAGGGGNCAGGGACTTGTCGTCATATTCGAATATCGAGATGGCGAAGACTATAGGCGTGGTGTTGACCGAGCGCGTGAATGCCGAAAACATGACCGTGGCGGAATTGGTCGGGCTTGGGCGAAGTCCCTATGCCGATTTTTGGGGCACTTTGTCGGCGGCTGATAAAAAGATTGTTGACGAAGCCTTGAAATTGGTAGGCATCTCTGATCTTGCTCCTCGGAATGTGGTGTCTTTGTCTGATGGCGAGCGACAGAAAGCAATGATTGCAAAGGCGATTGCTCAGGAAACGTCAGTCATTATTCTTGACGAGCCGACCGCGTTTCTCGATTATCCAAGTAAGGCTGAGATTATGAAACTGTTGAAATCGCTTGCCGCAGTTAAAGAAAAAACCGTTTTTCTTTCCACTCATGATCTTGAAATCGCCCTTCAGATTGCCGATAAACTCGTTCTGATGGATAAAACTCTGGGCGTCACGGTCGGGGATACCGCGCAGCTTGCTGCCAACGGTTCTTTAAATCGCTATTTCGACAGGGGATGTGTCAGCTTTGAGCCTTCAAGCCGTCGTTTCATGATATCATGATTGGATGAAACACGCTTGCAGAATCGGCGGCGCAATTGTTAAAAACTGTTATTATTTATACTGAGTTTAAATAAAAGCCGGGCATTGTCATTCAAATCTCACGGGAATTTGTGATATTTGCATTGATTTTTACAATTAGGATTAACTCAGATTAATAATACGCATTATGAGGCTTGCCGAACTGAAAACCGGAGAATCCGGAATTGTGGTTAAAATTCTTGGTCATGGCGCTTTTAGGAAACGAATGATTGAGATGGGCTTTGTAAAGGGTCAGGTCATTACGTCGATATTGAACGCGCCGTTGAAGGACCCGATCAAGTATAGTATCATGGGTTACGAACTTTCGCTGCGTCGCAGCGAGGCTGAGATGGTTGAAATCTTGCCGTTGCCTCAGGAAGACAATCTGCCTGCATTCACTCATGTCAACACTATTTCCGATGATATGCCTGTTGTCGAAAGCTACAAAGGAAAGTCGAGGACAATCAATGTTGCTTTGATCGGAAATCCTAATTGCGGAAAAACCTCGCTTTTCAATGCCGCTTCAGGCGCAAAGGAGCATGTGGGCAATTACAGCGGTGTCACCGTCGACGCCAAAGAGGGCAAATTCAGTTACGGTGGATATGATTTCAATATCGTGGATCTCCCCGGCACATACTCGCTTTCCTGCTATTCTCCCGAGGAATTATATGTGCGTCGCTATCTGCGAAATGAGATGCCTGATGTAATCATCAATGTGGTGGTGGCATCAAATCTTGAGCGTAATTTGTATCTCACGACTGAACTTATCGACATGGACCGGTCGATGGTGATAGCCTTGAATATGTATGACGAGCTTGAACGCTCAGGCAGCACAATCGACTATAAGCTGCTTGGGGAAATGATCGGAGTTCCGATTGTACCCACCGTGTCGCGCACGGGAGAGGGCATAAATCAGCTTTTTGAAACAGTGATACGCGTCTATGAAGGGCGCGACAAAGCGGTGCGTCACATCCATGTGAACCTCGGACAGGAGATTGAGACTGGAGTGAGCCGCATTAAGGATTTGATTAAGGCTGACGGTTCGGTCGGAGTGCATTTCTCGCCCCGATATCTGGCTATAAAGATGCTTGAGCATGACGACGAGGCGCAACGCATACTGAAGGATTCGTCGGACTATAAGAAACTTAACATAGCCCGTGATGAGGAAGTGGCTCGCATTGAGCGTGACACTAACGAAGATATAACCTCTCTGATAGCCAATGAGAAGTATGGGTTCATAGCCGGAGCGCTTGCCGAGACTTTTCACCGTAAAAAGGAGCGAGATGACGCTAAAACAACCCGCATCATCGACGCTTTCGTCACGAACAAGCTTTTTGGATTTCCGCTGTTCCTCTTGATAATGCTTTTTATCTTCTGGTGCACGTTTGAAATAGGCTCTTATCCCATGGGGTGGATCGAGTGGCTTGTCGCCAAGATATCCGAAGCTGTGAACATGCTGATGCCCGACGGACCGCTTAAAGACTTGATTGCCGACGGCATAATAGGCGGTGTGGGCGGAGTTATCGTGTTTTTGCCTAACATCCTGATTCTGTATTTTTTCATTTCATTCATGGAAGATTCGGGCTATATGGCTCGCGCGGCTTTCATAATGGATAAAATCATGCACAAAATAGGGCTTCACGGAAAGTCGTTCATCCCTCTCGTGATGGGATTTGGATGCAATGTGCCCGCGATTATGTCGGCGCGTGCCATCGAGAGCCGCAGTAGCCGCATCATCACTGTGCTGATCAATCCGTTCATGTCCTGTTCGGCGCGACTTCCCATATATGTCTTGCTTGTAGGAACATTTTTCAGCAAGAATGCGAGCCTTGTGTTCCTTGGACTATACATGCTCGGGGTGCTGGTGGCAGTTGTCACGGCGCGCCTTCTTAGGCGATTCTGGTTTAAGGCAGATGAAACCCCGTTTGTCATGGAGTTGCCCCCTTATCGACTTCCGACGTTGAAATCGTCTTTGCGCCACATGTGGGGCAAGGGGGAGCAGTATCTCAAAAAGATGGGTGGCATCATCCTTTTCGCCAGTATTATAGTGTGGGCGCTCAATTATTTCCCGTTGCGCGACGAGTTGTCGTCCACTCCTCAATATGAAGTCTCGGCATATAATGATTCTGACATTGACACTTCCCGTGATTCCTACCTTGAAATGATTGGCAAGGCGGTGAATCCGGTCATGGAGCCTCTCGGATTCCACTGGCGCGCCACGGTGGCTGCATTGGCGGGAGTTCCGGCTAAAGAGATTGTAGTTTCTACGCTTGGAGTGTTGTATTCCGGCAACGAGGAGATTGACGAGGCTTCGCTATCTGCAAGGCTCACCACTCCCAACCCGGTGACGGGACACACTGATTTCACTCCGGCTTCAGCATTGGCTCTTATGGTTTTCGTGCTTCTCTATTGTCCCTGCATGGCTACCGTGGTGGCTATTGTCAAAGAAACCGGTAGTTGGAAATATGGAGCTTTCTCGGTCGTCTATAATACTTTGGTGGCGTGGACAGTGGCGTTCATCGTCTACAATGTCGCATTGCTGCTCTAAACGCAGCAAGTTCGTTGTCTATTGATGACGACTCTGTGACAGAGTGTATTGTAGCGAAATAATACATGGTCTATTGCCGATTATTCTGATTGAATCATATCGGCAATAGATGAAAATGTAAAATCAAAAAGCGTTTTGGCTTATTAGCCGAGGCTTTCGAGCACGTGGCGAATCTTTTCGTAGGTGGTGATGCGTGTGGGAACCAATGGCAAGCGCAACTCGTTTTCAATGAATCCCATAGCGTGAAGCAAGCACTTTACTCCCGCCGGATTTCCGTCGACAAATAGCAGGCTGAACAATTCAGTGAAGCGGTGATGGATGAGCAGCGCGCGGTTGTAATCGCCGTGCAGAGCGAGTCTCACCATTCTTGAAAATTCACGGGGGAAGGCGTTGCCTATCACGGAGATGACACCTACGGCTCCCAGTGTGATGAGAGGGAATGTAATGCCGTCATCGCCCGAAATCACCATGAAATCCTCAGGCTTATTCTTGATGATGTCGTCCATCTGCGATATGTTGCCCGACGCTTCTTTGACTCCTATGATGTTAGGAAACTCTTTGGCGAGCTTCAACGTCGTTTCGGCAGTCATGTTCACTCCGGTTCGTCCGGGAACATTGTAAAGTATAATGGGGAGGGGCGAGGACTCCACGATTGCCTTGTAATGCTGGTAGATTCCCTCCTGTGAAGGCTTGTTGTAGTAGGGCACTACCGAGAGGATGGCGCTGAATGGGGTTAAATCGGTGTGCTGAATCTCGTCGATCACTCCCATCGTGTTGTTTCCGCCTATCCCAAGCACTAATGGAACCCTGCCGGCTACACGTTCTGCAACAAACTCTCTCACTTGCTTTCGTTCATCAGCGGTCAGAGTGGGAGTTTCGGCGGTTGTGCCAAGAACGACCATGTAATCGACACCGTTCTTAATCTGATATTCAAGCAAGCGCGCAAATGCGTCAAAATCTATAGTCTTGTCTGATTTAAAGGGGGTGATCAGCGCCACTCCCATGCCTTTTAAACTTAATCGGGCCATATAGTAACTTGTGATACTTTTCGATGCAAAGATACAAAGAAGTTTTGAAACTTGCTAAAATTTTGCAATGAACACTATGGCGGATTATAATGTTATATAGATATAAAATAAAAATATTTGATACTATGAGTGAATTTACTGACATGATTAAAAGTAGCAAGCCCACATTGGTCGACTTCTACGCTACATGGTGTGGACCATGTAAAATGATGCATCCTATACTCGAACAAGTAAAAGCTTCAATAGGCGATGCCGCCACTATCGTTAAAATTGATGTTGACAAGAATCAGGAATTGTCGGCTGAATATCGTGTTCAATCTGTTCCTACTCTTATCATCTTCAAGGACGGCGAAGTGAAATGGAGAGCTGCCGGAGTGCAGTCGGCTGCCGATCTTGAAGCCAAGCTCAAAGAGTTTGCATAACGCACACACGCATATCTGGCGAAAGCCTATAATGTAATAAAGTCAGGAGCCCCGTTTTTAACGAGGCTCCTGTTTTTAGACATATAACCGTATAGATGACAGGAATTCGTTCCGCTTATCTTTAATTGAAAAACAGAAATAGCAATTAAATTTTTGAAGTTAGGGTAATACTTTAAAAATTTATTATTAATTTTGCCATTGAACATAGGGCCGAAGAGTTGGCTCATACATCTGAAAAGGTGTTATTTGAATTATCTTCTTTTAGTAAATTCTCGCAAAATTCGCTAACAGATAGTAAGATAAGTCCAGGTAACGCCTGCATCGGTAGCATATACCTACCCCCATGGGGTATCTATATAGCTTCTCGGTGTGGGTTTGCTGTCTATCCACTATCTAAGGCAATGCGAGAAGCCTACTAAAAGGGATATGCAGAATACAATCCCACACTTTTTCTATACCCAATAATTAACCGCTTTATCGGGATTGTGAAGCACAAAAATATTGTTTTACAATGAAACACAAACTTTTACATCTGCAGTCGCTGGTTGCTGTAGCTCTGTGTGTCATTATGGCAATGGCTTTTACCGGCTGTAGCGATGATGACGATGAACCAGCAGATTCTGGCATTGTTGGAACTTGGAGATTGTCGCTTAAAGAATCTGGCGATGAATTTTGGTATTGCCAGTATCACTTTAAGTCAGATGGAACTTTTGAGGTGAAAGATTGGAGTTCTGAATCCAAAGAGCCGTCTTCCTACGAGGCGAAGGGATCTTATTCTATTTCTGGCTCGTTCATCACGATAAAAATTTATGATGAAGAAGATGATGAGGAATATGAGGAAACTTATCGATTTTCTTTAGAAGGGAAAAAATTGATTATCTACGATTACGAAGATGATGGACCGAATGAATTTTATAGGGTATAAAATTCATTAATACAATAATATAGAGGCTGTCTAACTTTGATTGTTAGACAGCCTCTTGTTATGATGAGGTGAATGGGTGCGGTTAGGCGAAGCAGAGGACGAGGATCTGGGCTGCGACGACGCGCAGGAACATGGTGAGAGGGTAGACGGTTGAGTATGCCACTGCGGGGGCGTCGCTGCCGGTGCTGTTGTTGGCGTAGGCAAGCGCAGGGGGGTCGGTCATTCCGCCGCCAAAGAGTCCCATGATGCTGAGAATGTTTAGCTTCCAAGCCATTCGTCCGATGCATCCTGCAATAAGCAGGGGCACCACGGTGATGATGAATCCCCATATTACCCACCACATACCGGTGATGTTGAAGACTGTTTTGGCAAACCCTGCTCCTGAAGCGATTCCTACTGATGCAAGGAAGAGGCATATTCCGATTTCTCGCATGAGGAGTGATGCTGACGAGGAGGTGTAGGTGACTAGCTTGATTTTATAGCCGAAGCGGCTGATGAGGATAGCTACCACAAGCGGTCCGCCGGCAAGTCCGAGTTTCATCGGCACGCTTACTCCGGGGAATGCGATTGGAATTGATCCTACAAGGATTCCGAGGAAAATACCGACAAAGAGGGTCACCATGTTGGGCTCGTTGAGGCGCTTCATGGAGTTACCGAGTTTTTCGCCGAGACGTTTTGTGTCAGCTTCCTGTCCTACCACAGTGATGCGGTCGCCGACTTGGAGTCGGAGTCCTGGGGAAGCGAGAAGATCCACGCCGGCACGGTTCACGCGGGTTGCGTTGAGGTTGTATCCGGCACGGAGGCGCAATGAGCCGATGGACACGCCGTTGTAGTGGCTGTTGGTCACGAGGATGCGTCTTGACACCACGGGGCTTGGTGTTGCCTCCCAGTCCATTTCGATTTCAGGACCGATGACGGCTACGAATTTGGGATGATCCTGAGCCGACATGACTATGATCAGTTTGTCTTGCAGCTGCAATGTGGTGCCGGAATTTGGAATGATGATATTTCCGTCCTGGTCTTTTACTCGCGAGATGAC